>CAZXIX010000024.1:0-46495 GCA_964640855.1 uncultured Saprospiraceae bacterium | reverse complement strand
CGATCCCCGGACCAGTCACCGGCCTTTCGCCGACCGCATACCGCCAACCGCCACCCACCATGTCCCAATTTGGCTCTGGATTCAGCGAGCATACCCACTCTTTCGAGGCCGGAAAAATGGCAGCCCACGAAGCGAAAAAAAACTCCGGCATTCCGAAAGGGGAAGCGGATCTGTGCCTTCTTTTCTGCACCTCCCGGCACGATCCCCGCGAATTCGAGGCCGGCGTGCGTTCCGAAACCGGCGCTGTTCCTTTTTTCGGGGGTTTTGCCAATGGTACGCTCACCAACGACCATATGGGCTACGACGGTTACCAAACCGTGGTCGGGCTGCTCCGTTCCGACACCATCGAGGTCGACCTGTTCGTCCAGGAGGGCATCGCCTTCAATGAATTCGAGACCGGCAAGGCCCTGGCCCGCCAGATCGCGGAATCGGGCCAGGAGCATCCCTACCTCATCCTGCTTTTCGATGCGGTGAACCGGCTGGAGGGCCGATTCCGCATGAATTACGGGACGCCCTTCATCCAGGGTATGAACGAAGAAATGAAGCGCTGGCCCATAACCGCCGGTGCCCGCCTCATGGGCGACATGAAATTCAGACCCACCTATCAGTGGTTGGGCGACCAGATGATCCAGAACGCGGCCCTTGCTTTGGCCCTGTCCGGTGAGATCACCATGGACTACATCGTCATGCACGGCTGTACTCCGGCCAGCGCCTACCATACCGTCACCGCTGTCAAAGGGGCCACCATACTCGAAATCGATCACCGGCCGGCGCTTCAGTTCGTGAGCGAGATCCTGGGCCCCGAGGTGTCGGGCAACCTGAACGAGATCAAGTTTTTTGTAACCGTGGGACGCAACGCCGGCGAAAAATGGTCGGATTATCGCCCCGATAACTACATCAACCGCATGTGTGTGGGCATTGACGAAAAGCGCGGCGGCCTCCGGATGGCGGAAAGGGATTTTGATGTGGGAACGGAGATCCAGCTTATGCGGCGGGGATTCGAAATGGGTTACATTTTCGATCAGACCAAATCCCTCATCGAAAAGATCCGCTTCGAAAGCCGAAAACCCCTTTTCGCGACCTATTTCAACTGCGCCGGACGGGCAGCAGCCTATTCCAATAATACCGATGAGGACGTCCGATTCGTCCAGCAGGCCATTGATAATGAATTCCCCTTGATCGGCATCTATGAGGCCGGCGAGCTGGCCATGATCAAACGCGAACTGGAAGTGCTCGATTGGACCGGGATATTGTGTATTTTCAGCGAACTATGATGCCAACATCATGAGTGAGGAAAAGGGAAATTCGGGAAGGGAGACCAATGAGCCCCAAAGCCGGGAGGAACTGCAGGCCGCAGTTCAATACTACAAGCGGTTATCGGACGAAGTCGCGGGTTACAACATCCGGGCCGATTCGAAAACCTCTCTGCTCAAACGGGCCCTGAACCAGAAACAAGACGGCTTCTCCATCCTCTCGGCCCTGCACGATGTGTTCGGCTCCCGGATCGAAACGGAAAAACTCCTCGACAGCACCCTGGAACGGATCAATACCACCCTGAAAATGGATCGAAGCCTCGTGCTTTGGGAAGTGCAGGACCAGCCCGGTTGGTTCGAACCCTACTCCTATCTGGGCTATTCCTCGGCCGAACGGAAACCCCTGGCGGAACGACGGCTCGACCTGTCGGATCTACTGGAAAGCCAACAGCAGTTTATCCTGGCAAATCGCAAGACAAAAGTGGAGGGAAGCGTGAAACAAATACGGGCCGAATTGTCCTTCCGCTTTTTCCTGGGGGTGCCCATCCGTTCCCACAACCGGATCATCGGTTGGTTGCTATCCGGCCGTGACAAGGAAGCCTGGCCTTTCTATCCGCCGCTGGACAAAGGCGATGTAGATACCTTCAAAGCCATTGCGGGTTTCATCGAGGCCGGTATTTCCAATGCCCTCCTGTACGAAAGCCTCGAGAAAGCCAATGCCGCACTCGAAGCCAGCAACCGCGAACTGGAGGCTCGCGTCCAGGCCCGAACCCTGGACCTGGAAAATCGGAACCGGGAACTGGCCCAGGAACAAAAACGGACCGACGAACTTCTGCTCAACATTCTGCCGGCCGAAACCGCCGAAGAACTCAAGACCTTCGGCAGCGCCAAGGCCAAGCACTTCGATGAAGTCACCGTCATGTTCGCTGATTTCGTCAACTTCACCCAATTTGCCGAGCTCCTCTCCCCTTCCGATCTCGTCGCCGAACTGGATACCTATTTCCGGGGATTCGACCGGATCATCATGAAATACGGACTTGAAAAGATCAAAACCATAGGAGACGCTTATCTGTGCACCGGAGGGCTGCCCGTACCGGGCGTGAAACCGGCGGATGTGTTGCAAGCCGCCCTGGACATCCGGGATCTGGTGGCCCATTATGCTGCCGAGGCACCACCTGAAATGCGGGGCTACCTCTCCATTCGGATCGGCATTCATGCCGGTCCTCTGGTCGC
Organism: uncultured Saprospiraceae bacterium; assembly: GCA_964640855.1. GTDB lineage: Bacteria > Bacteroidota > Bacteroidia > Chitinophagales > Saprospiraceae > JAJDFU01. Next base: position 44,009 of record CAZXIX010000024.1, on the reverse strand, counting down.
CGGGGTCGTGGGACTGAAGAAATTTTCCTACGACATCTGGGGCGATACCGTCAATACGGCGGCTCGTATGGAAGCCGGTAGCCTGCCCGGCAAGATCAACGTCTCGGGAGCCATTTACAACCACTGCAAAGACCATTTTGCATTTGAATATCGCGGCCAGATCGAAGCCAAAAACAAGGGTGCGATCGATATGTATTTTGTGGAAAGGAAAACTTAATACGATACCGGGAAATGTACTCCGGGCCCTGAGGCCTTGCAAAAAGGAGGGCGGGCAAAGAAATCCGTTAGATCCTATCCCTTGTGTTCTACCCCCCAACAGACTACCTTGCAAGCATCACCAAAACCCATTTCTTATGAAAAGTCTGTTGCTTTTCAGCTTCCTTTTTATTTCTCCTCTGTTTCTTTTTTCCCAGGACATAGTAGGCACCTGGAAGATGATGGTACCGGATCAAAATGGCGGTATGGTAATCATGCACTCCATCATCAAAGCCGACGGCACCTATCAGCTTGACTACGAAGCGGATGGCCAAATCGAGTTCAACGGCCAATACGAGTCGGAAGGCGACCAGGTCATTTTCTGGACTACAGACGGCGATTGCAACGAAAAAGGGAACTACAACTGGAAGGTCGAAGAAAACACTCTGACGTTGACCCTGATTTCAGACGATTGCGAAGGTCGAAGCGGCCCGGAAGGTAAAATGGTTTTCGAACGGATTTAGGATCTCTCCCAATCGTTTTTTGAGTCATAAAGGCCCCTGAAAAGGGCTTTTATGACCCTTACTTCTGCCCTGTTCAGGGCCTTAATGCCGATGCTCCTGCAGCCAGATGAATTTCTTTTCCTGAAACTCAGGCTTTCGGCCGGGGGATAGGGATTGAATCCGAACCACATACATCCCCGCTTCCATTCGGCCTTCCGGAGTCCATTCAAGTTGGTGATCGCCGCTGGACCAATCGTACGTTCCCAGCGTGTGGATACGCCTTCCGTAGGCATCAAACACCTCCAGCCGGACCTGTGACCGGGCTGCCAGAGAAAGCCGAACGGATATTTGCTCACGAGCCGGATTCGGAAAAATTCGTATAGGCCCCACCCGGGCTGGGGGCTCCGCTACCGAGGTGAGGTTGGCCAGCTGAAAAGAAGGGCTTGTCCCCTTCCCCACATGCAGGGGTTGTGCCCCTTCCGCCAGGGTAGCGACCACGGCCTTTACCACCTGAGTAAGAAAAATCGTATCCAGAGACTCTATCGTATCGGTCGGCTCGTGGTAGTTGGGGTTGCGGAATTCCGACCCGTCGGTCAGCATCAGGGCAGGCCAGTCGGCAAACCAGAAGGGGGAGTGATCGCTGCGCTGCAGATCGGGTGCCAATTCGCCATTCCCGGGTACAACGAGCGGTATGACCATCAGTTCCGGAACGTAGGTAGCGGCCGCGGTGTCAAACAGCTGGCCCAGGCCGGAAGACGCAGCATTGGCCACATTGGACAGGAAGATGCCCCGGAATTGGATCTCGGTCAGAGCCGCTATCGCCTCCGGAAATAACAGATCAAACCCGACGGGAATGGATTGGCAGAGGATTTCCTCGCAATAATAGCCGATCATCTCCAGGTTGAGCACGCCTTCGATCTGCTCTTTTTCCGGAATCTCCTCGGTCACATAGCGAATGCTGCCCAGCAGCCCTACTTCTTCCTGATCAAAACCGATGAAGCGAAGGCTTTTTCCAAAATCATAGCCCGACAAAATGCGGCCGGCCTCCAGCACCCCCACAACCCCACTGCCGTTGTCATCGGCACCGGGACTGTCGGATACTGTATCGAAATGGGCATCGACGATGTAAACGTTCCAGTTCTCCCGCTGGCCCGGCTGATCGCCGATGATATTGGCAGCTGCATAGCTGCCCACCGAAAAAGGATGGCGACGGGCCTGCAAACCGTAGCGAAGGAAGCGGTTTTCCAGGGAATCCTGAACTGCTTGCAAATGATCGAGCCCGGCTGTGGAATGGCGAATGCCTTCCAGCCACTGGAGGTCGGCCCATAGCCGGGCGGAGTTTACCTGATCGACCAAATCCTGAATGTCGATCTCGAAGCCGTCATCTGCAAGGATGCGCGCTACGAAAAAAGAGGTGCTGTCCCGATCGGCCAACGTATCGGGATAGGACCAGGTGATCTGCTTGTTGGGGCCTACCGACACGTCGGGACCCACATCGCCACTCAGGTTTTCGGTGAGGGGCTGAAAAGTTTTTCCGCTGTCGGCAGAGATCTGCACCCAGACCTCCACCTCAGCCTCCTCGGCATCCTGCAGATCGAAAGACCAGGTGACCTGTCGTTGGTCGGGATTGACCTCAACCGTAACATTGCGGACAAGGGGGACGGCGTTTTGAGCCTGGGTATAGCCGGAGCAGGCCATCAGAAACAGGAAAAGAAGGAGGGATCGCATGGGATTTTTTTCGGATAAAAGATAGCGGTTTTGGAGAAGAGGGACCCAAGGTTGGCCCCTATGTCGAGAGATTCCATTTTAACATGCCAAAAAAGAAGGCACGGCCAATTTCGAATTCGTCTCTCCGTTGTATAAGTAGTTCCCTTTTCTCACCGCATTCGGCGGAAAAACTTCCGCTTCAGAAGTCTATTCCCTTTTCCCCATCGCCGGATCTAAAAAGGAAAACCGGAAAACATGCCACGTACGAAGCTCGCTGTCGATTCTCGTTCTGCAAACCTTTATCCCCCGCGAGAGGGGGAAGCCCCTACCCGTCCGGATGCTCCGCCCCGGGCATTTGAAGAGATCGCCCCCTGCCAGATCGATTCGCGCTGGGAAGATCATATTCTGGACTATTATCGAGCCATCCGGCTGGTTTTGGCGGAGGGTGAACTTCCGTTGATAGCCACTATTTGCCACACCATCCTGCTTCACGAGCGCAAACTCGTGCCCACCGCTTCCATTCAAAAAGTGCTCGAACGAAATGCGCTTCCGTATCAATCGATCAACCGCCGGGGCCAGGAACTGACCGAAAGGGAGATCGCGGAATGGTGGCATCGGAATGGGGAATGACTGCAAGGGGGATGGTTTATTGAAACATGATTCCCGAGGGAGGCTTCAAAGCCAGGCCAAAGCAGCTCTTCGAGCTGTTCTTTGTTTCCGGGCTGAATCTAAAAACAAGCTTTTCGCCCAGCCCGGAAACAAAAAAAGGCCACCCTTGCAGGTGGCCTTTGGCCTGGCTTTGGCGGAGGAGGAGGGATTCGAACCCCCGGTACCTCTCGGTACGCCGGTTTTCAAGACCGGTGCATTCAACCGCTCTGCCACTCCTCCGTATATCAATGTCGCGATCTTTCGATGTCGCGATGTCGCAATTCTACTCTTTTCGAAACCCCGCTTCGCCGGGTCATATCCCCGGATCTTCTCAACCCACATCTTCTTATCAAAAACCGCCTTCTGCGGTTTTAAGCGGGTGCAAAGATAAATTTTAAGCCCAGCATTATAAAGGCCATTCCGCCTAAATTCGTTTCCCCCTTTCCAACCGCTCCCCCTGGCCGTGGGTCTTACCCCGCATGACAAAAATCATACTCCCCCACCGGCACTTGCTCTACCATATTTCCTCCAAACAACACACCTTATTTCAAACCGCCGCCCGAAGGGGAGTCCGGCTCCAATCCTTTTACCATGGCACAAAAGTTTAACCACTCGCCCTTGCTCGATAAGCTCTGGGCTTCGCAGGACTCCCGCGGTTATATCGCCTCCGATGATATAACCCGGATCGCCGGAGAACTCGACATTTCCGAGATCGAGCTCGAAGGGGTGGCTTCCTTCTACCATTTCTTCCATAAAAAACCGGCCGGGAAGTTCACCATCTACCTCAACAACAGCATCCTGTCCGAATTGGCAGGTTACGCAGAGATCAAAAAAGCCTTCGAAAGAGCCACCCGGGCACCCTGGGGCGGCATAGATCCTACCGGCACCTTCGGGCTGTTCGATACGGCCTGCATCGGTCTCAGCGACCAGGAACCGGCGGCGCTGATCAATTTTTACCCCTTCACTCAACTCACTCCCCAAAAGGTAGCGCAAATCATCAAAGCGCTGCGGTCCGGCGCCAACCCTCGTGATCTGGCCGATCGGCTCGATACCCGCGAATATCCCCTCCTGCCCACGGATAAGCTGATCTACCTGCGCCCGCACCAACCCGGAAAGGCGCTGGAATTCCTGAGCAAAAACCGACCGAAGGCCGTGATCGAGGCGATCAAACGATCCCGCCTGACCGGCATGGGCGGCGCCTTCTTCCCGACGGGCAAAAAATGGGAACTCTGCCGGAACAATCCCGGCAAACGGCATTTTCTGGTCTGCAACGCCGATGAAGGCGAACCCGGTACCTTCAAAGACCGGCTGCTCCTGCACCGCTATCCCGAGCTGCTGATCGAAGGCATGATCATCGCCGGCTACGCCATCGGAGCGGACGAAGGGATCATTTACCTGCGGGCCGAGTACCGCTACCTCCTGCCTACCCTCGAAAAAGCAATCGCTCTCTACCGGCGCATGGGCTGGCTGGGCACCCGGGCCCCAACCAAAAACCGCTTCCAGTTCGAGATCCACATCCAGATCGGCGCCGGCGCCTACGTGTGCGGAGAAGAGACCGCCCTGCTGAACTCGCTGATGGGCAAAAGAGGCGAACCCGGCCCCAAGGTCTATTTCCCGGTCGAAAAGGGATACTGGGATCAACCCACTTCCGTGAATAACGTGGAAACCCTTTGCGCAGCCGCCCGCATACTGGAACTGGGTGTGCCTACCTACCTGAGTCTGGGCACGCCGAAAAGTCCGGGCACTAAGCTGCTCAGCATCGCAGGCGACTGCAGCTTCCCCGGAGTCTATGAAGTCGAATGGGGCATCAGCCTGGACGAACTCCTGGAGCGCTGCGGCGCCACGGATCCCTACCTGGTCCAATTGAGCGGTCCGGCCGGCCAAGCCGTGCCGGCTTCCGATCGCCACCGCTCCATCTGCGCCGAAGATCTCATCTGCGGAGGCTCCGTCATGATCTTTAACAGCCAAAGGGACCTCCTCCATATTCTCCGGAATTACGCTCAGTTCTTCGTGGATGAGTCCTGCGGCATCTGCACCCCTTGTCGGGCCGGCAACTATCTGCTGCTGCGCAAACTGGAAAAACTGCAAAAAGGACTGGCCAGTCCGGAAGACCTGGAGGAGATCAAAGACTGGGGTCGGATCATGCAGGCAGCCAGTCGCTGCGGATTGGGTAAAACAGCCCCCAACGCTCTGATCCAATGCATGCAAGGCTTTCCGGGCTATTTCCAGAATCAGCTCCGAAAAAACAGCACGGGAGCACGCATCAACCTGGCCGAGGCACTGGATCCCTACCATCAGGCGGTGCGGAACGGTAATTAGATAATATATGCGTTCACCAGCCGCGCCCTCTCGTTGGCCGCGGGCCGTGGACTCTCAAACGCCTTCATATGAGAAAGAAAGTCACATTCACCATAGATGGCAAAAGCTGCCAGGCGCGGGAAGGCGACAATCTCGTGCAGGCAGCGGCCGCCAACGGCGTTCAGATTCCTTCTCTCTGCTACTACGAGCACATTGATCCGCCGCTCGGCACCTGCCGCGTGTGCATGGTCAAAGAGAACGGAAAGCCCACATCCGCCTGTACGCTGGAAGTCCGCGAAGGCATGGACATCCAGTTCGATTCCGAATGGCTGCGGGATATGCGCAAGGCCATGGTCGAACTCCTTTTCGCCGAAGGAAATCATTTCTGCCCCGCCTGTGAAAAAAGCGGCGACTGCGACCTGCAGGGCCTGGGGTACCAACTCGGCGTTCAGATATCCCGCTTTCCCCATTTTTTCCTTAACCGCATGATCGATTACCGGCCGCAGCGTATGGTGATCGAGCACAACCGCTGCATTCTCTGCCGGCGTTGCGTGGAAGAGGTACTCACCCAAGACGGTTTCCCGGTATTCAGCTTCCTCAACCGGGGCGGCAAAACCGAGGTCCGGCTCGACTACAACCAGGAAGCCAAATTGACGGAAAAAGAAGCGGTGCAGGCTATGCACATCTGCCCCACGGGAGCCATCCTGGTCCGGGGAAAAAGCCATGCCCGGCCTCGCGGCGAACGCAAATACGATCTGAACGAAAAAGATAAAAAACAGGCCCCTGCCAAACTGAAATGGCCCGCTCGAACTCCCAACGAAAAGAAAAAAGTCATCGCCACCACCTCCCTGGCCGGCTGTTTTGGATGCCATATGTCGCTGTTGGATATAGACGAGGAGGTCATGGAGGCCCTGGAGTTCATCGAGTTCGATAAATCGCCCCTCACAGACATCAAAACCTTTACGCGCCGCTGCGACGTCGGCATCATCGAGGGTGGGTGCTGCAACGACGAGAACATCGAGGTGCTGGAAGCTTTCCGGGCTAATTGCGATGTGCTGATCGCCGTAGGCGAATGTGCCATCTGGGGCGGCCTGCCGGCCATGCGAAATATGATCCCCATCGAAGAATGCCTGGACGAGGCCTACGGTTACGCGACCTCAAGCCAGGAGATGGGCAAGGTCATCCCCTATCACGAAGATCTGCCCAAGCTGCTGGACCGGGTTTACGGCTGCAACGAATTGGTCAAGATCGACTACTTCGTTCCCGGCTGCCCGCCGGATGCCCACTACATGTGGAAGGTGCTCCAGCATGTCCTCTTCGGTGAAGAGTACTCCATCATCGAGTCGGAGATCAAATACGATTGAGGAGAGTTGAGAGCTGTATACCCGATACCCTGAACCCGTGAAACTCTGAAACCGTGAAGAAATGAGCAAAAAAATAGTCATTGACCCTGTCACCCGCGTGGAAGGTCACGGTCGGGTCACCATACACCTCGACGATGAAGGGCGGGTGAGCGAAAGCCGTTTCCACATCGTGGAATTCCGGGGATTCGAACGCTTCATACAGGGGCACCCCTATTGGGAAGTGCCCGGCCTGGTGCAGCGGCTGTGCGGTATCTGCCCGGTCAGTCACCATTTGGCCGCCGCCAAAGCCGTAGACCGGCTGGAGGGAATGGAGCCTTCCGACCTTTCTCCCGCAGCCAACAAGATCCGCCGTCTTTTGCACTACGGTCAGGTCTTTCAGTCCCACGCCCTGCACTTCTTTTACCTGGCGGCGCCCGATCTGCTTTTCGGCGCGGATGCGGATCCCGCTTTGCGCAATGTGGCAGCGGTGATCTTCAACAATAAACCACTGGCCCGAAAAGGGGTGCTCATGCGGAAATTCGGTCAGCGCATCATCGAGGCTATAGCCGGTAAACGAATTCACGGTATGGCCGCCGTACCCGGCGGGGTTTTCCGGACTTTCACCGCTCAGGAACGGGATTCCTTCCTCATTGGCGAGGAGTCAGGCAACGTAGATACCATGATCCAATGGTCGCTGGAATCCCTCGATCTGATCAAAAACTACTTCGGGGAAAACCGTTCCTGGTTGGACGACTTCGCCGAATACCCCTCCGGCCACCTCGGACTGGTCGATCCCCAGGGAGGACTCGAATTGTACGACGGCCGCTTGAGGGCCCTGAACGCTAAAGGCCATCGCGTGCTGAACGACATTCCCGACGAGCACTACAGGCGCTACTTTTCAGAAGGGGTCGAACGCTGGACTTATCTCAAATTCCCTTTCCTGACCCACCTGGGACGTGAAAAGGGCTGGAACCGGGTAGGCCCGCTTGCCCGGATCAATGTCTGCGACCACATTCCTACCCCCCTTGCGGAAAAGGAACGACAGGCCTTCTTCGAATTCTGCGGCGACTCAAGCCCCTGCAACCGATCCCTCTATTACCATTGGGCGCGACTGATCGAGTTGCTGCATTGCGCCGAAGTCGCGAAAGACCTCCTCACGGATCCGGAGATCCTGAGCGGAGATCTGGTTCGCCAGGGACAAAGGCGCTCCGAAGGCATCGGCGTGCTGGAAGCGCCCCGAGGCACGCTGATCCATCATTATGAGGCAGACGAAAAGGGAAAGATCACCCGCTGCAACCTGATCGTTTCTACCACCCACAACAACCAGGCGATGAATGAAGCGGTCAAGGACGTGGCTCAAAAAACCCTGGATCAGCAGAGCAAGATCACAGAGGGTATGCTCAATGGAGTGGAAGTGGCCATTCGGGCCTACGATCCCTGCCTGAGTTGTGCCACGCACGCCATCGGACAAATGCCCTTGCGCGTAGAGCTGTACGATCACAAGGGCCAATTGCTGGAAGAGAAAAGGAAGGGATGATGCCCAGCCCAACATCTCCGTTCTCTGAAGCCTGATTTCCGGGTAAACTTCTTTTCCAAAGGGTTTTCCCTGAAATCGAAGGTTTTATACCCAGCCACGAAAAGCGCATGACATCAAAAAAAGCCACCATGTTGCATAATGAGAATAACCACAACAAACTTATCCTGTTCGCCATCGGTAATTCCGGACGGGGAGACGATGGCCTGGGATGGGCCTTTGCCCGAAGGCTGGAAGAACAGGGATTCGACGGCGAGATCCTCTACCGGTATCAGTTGCAGATCGAGGATGCCGATCGGATAAAGGATGCCGAAATAGTCGTCTTTGTGGATGCCTGGATGGAGCCGGAGCCAAAGGAGAGCGTCTTGCGGGAGTGCTATCCTTCCGCCCACGCTTCTTACTCCACGCATCGGCTCGAGCCTTCGGCGGTTCTTCACTTGTGCCGGGAGTTGTACGGCAAAGCACCCATCGCTTTTGAACTCCTGATACCCGGAGAACGCTGGGATTTGGGTAAAAAGATCAGCCCAAAGGGCCTCTTTTTCCTGAAGGAGGCTTTAAAGAAATGGGAGTACGGTCTGGCCTTTACGCTATGACAGAGGTACTGCCCCCCTAATCTTCTGGATTCACCCCCGCTTAAAAAGTCCTCCCCGGACCGTCGGCCATCCGTTTGCCGAAAAAAAATCTATTTTACCGCTCCCGGATTCGATCACCTATACTCGTCCCTATGGAGACCCAGATCCTGATGTACATTTTCATCGGAGTTTTTGCCATTACGGCCTTACTGACCCTGGCCGGCATCGCCGGATGGCTGAAAATGGAGGAGAAATACCTCAAACCGCTTTATCGGCTGCTGATCCTGGAAGTGGTCGGCTTCATCCTGGCCTTTATGTGGCAAAGCTACATCAGCCAAGAGGGGGTCAACCACGCCCGCGTGGCAGACCGGGCCGGTCTCATGGGTGCCGTACCCGCTGAATTGGATGCCCTGGAAAACTGGCTGGAAGGGCATTTCGAACGCAGCGCAGAATATGAAAAGATCAATACCCAGGTCAACGACCTTCGTTCCCAATACGAACTCCTTCAGTCCGAATGCGAAAGAGACAACGGCTGTCCCGATGCCTTTTACCAGGATATCGAATCCCTGATCGGATTCCTTTCCGAATACTACGGCTTTATCAATCTGGATTTCGAACCGAAAGAAAAGGACGACGTGTTTATCGTCCTGGCCCGCTTACTGAACAAACTCCGGATCATCGAGCGGGACGATATGTTCTCCAATCGCGCCGAAACGAAGCCGAATTACAAAAGGATCAAAGAAGCCTATCTCGAATTCCGGCAAGGAAAAAGAGCAGAACCCATCCCCGAAAAAGACCAGTATTTGGTCCTGCCTTCCGACATCGGTTTTTTCATGCAGGAATATGCCGATCGCCGCCGAAGGCGATGACATCACATCATCGCGACATCATGACATCACATCATCGTGACATCACATCATCGCGACATCCTGCAATCAATCCTTCCTTTTGCTTTTCCACTTGAAATTCCAGGTCACGGAGGGAATGATCGGAAAAAGGGAAACCTGCACGGCCCGGGCCCGGGAAGTTCCGGCTTCCACATTGGTATCCAAATCGTAATAAATAAAGAAGGGGTTTTGCCGGTTGTAAAGGTTGTAAACGGAGAAGGTCCAGAACGACTGGAAGCGCTTTTCCGAATCCGGACGCGGGGTGAAAGTAGCCGCCAGATCCAGCCTGTGGTAATCCGGCAAACGGGCAGAATTCCGATCTCCATAGTTCACCACAAAATCCTGCTCGACGAAATACAGGCTGTTGACCGGCGTAAAAGCATTTCCGCTCCCGAACACAAAGGTGGCGCCGAATTCCCATTTCGGTTTCAGTTGGTAGCTCAACACTACCGATAGATCGTGCCTCCGGTCGTAAACCGTTGGAAAGACCGCGCCGTCGTTGATATCCGGAAACTCCCGCTCCGTGCGTGCGAGCGTGTATCCGATCCAGCCTGTCAGTTTCCCCTTTCGCTTTTTCAGGAAAAATTCCGCGCCATAGGCTCTTCCCTTTCCAAAGACAAATACGTCTTCCAGTTCGGTGGAAATATCGTTGACGTAACTTTCGGGGTAGTCGATCTGATTCTGCAGATCTTTGTAATACACCTCCACGGAAGCTTCGAATTGATCCCGGGCAAAATTCTGGAACCAGCCCAAAGCGTACTGCAAAGCGATCTGAGGCCGCACAACCTGGGAAGAAGGCACCCATATGTCCGTCGGCAAGGTAGAAGTGCTGTTGCTGACCAGGTGAAGGTACTGGTAGGTGCGGGTAAAACCGGCCTTGAAGGAAGTGTTGCGACTCAGCCGGAAGCGGGCACTCAGGCGAGGCTCCCATCCCACATACGTTTTTACAGGCTCATTCCTGGCAAAAACCTGGCCGTCGGCCGGCGAAACATAGGGCCCCAGTTGCGTGAAAAGCGAAAATCGAAAGCCGGCATTTACGCTCAGCCAGGGACCGAATTTGATCTCATCCAATAAATAAAAAGCAGCCTCGTGTGCAAACTTGGGCTCCAGATCGTTACTGAAATTCGCATCGGCCGTCACCGCGGTAGCTGTATTGGGGGTGAGTTTGTGGTAGGTGTAGTTCAGGCCGTATTCGACGGAGTGCTTCGGATTGGGAATCCACTGGAAATCCAGCTTGCCATTGTAATCCCGCACGCCGGAAAAAACATTGGCCGAAAAATCGGCCTGGCCGCCGGATAGACTGAAATCGTAGTTGTTGTAAATCGCCGAGAAGTTCATGAAATGCTTGCTACTGAACAGGTGGTTCCAGCGCAATGTCGCCGTTCCGTTTCCGTAAGGCAGGTCGAAGAAGAAGTCCCGCCCGGGTTGACGGAATTTCAGGAAATCGCGACCAAAGTAGGCGCTCAGATACACCCGATCGCGATCCGAAAAGCGGTAGTTGACCTTGGCATTGAGATCGTAAAAGAAATAGTTGGTCCCGGCAAAATCCGTTCCCCGGATAAGCGGCTGCGCCAATTCGGCGGCATAGGTTCGCCGCCCCGAAACAATGAACGAACTCCGTCCTCGTACGATGGGCCCCTCGGCCGTCAGCCGCGAAGAAATCAATCCGATCCCCCCCGTCAGTCCGTATTGCTGATCGTTGCCCTCCTTCATTTGGATATCGACCACACTGGATAAACGCCCGCCATAATTGGCCGGCATGCCTCCCTTGATCAAAGAAGTGCTCTTCAGCGCATCGGCATTGAACACGGAGAAAAAGCCCAACAAGTGTCCCGAATTGTAGACGATGGCCTCATCCAGCAGGATCAGGTTTTGATCCGGCCCGCCTCCCCGCACATAAAAACCTGCATTTCCTTCTCCTGCCGACTGTACACCGGGGAGAAGCTGTATGGTTTTCAGCACATCCACCTCCCCGAAAATGGCCGGCAACGTTTTGATTTGCTCCACAGAAAGATCTACCCGGCCCATATCGGTACTTTCCACATTTCGGTCCCCCGCTTCCCCGCTTACGATCACCTCCTGCAAGGCAATCCCCTCCGTCAGGGATACATTGAGCCGAATCTCCTGATTCAACTCCACCCGGACCCTTTTTTCCTGGTAGCCCAAATAGGAATATACGATCGTGTACGCGCCTTCGGGCAAACTCAGGGAATAAAAGCCGTAGGCATTGGTGACGGTGCCCTGGCCTGGGTTTTCGGCTACGTAGATGTTGGCGCTGACCAGCGTCTCTCCGCTCAAGCTGTCCCGGAGGTATCCGCTCAGGGTGAAATTGGGCTGGGCATGGGACCAGGAGAAAACGAAGAAGAAAGAGAAAAAAAGGATAAAGGAACGCATGCAAACGATTTGGAAGGTCCAAAAGTATATCCCAATGCCGATACGAAATGACCTTCAAAGGGAGTGCGCCGGCATAGGGTATTGTCGGTACCCCTTTCATTGTCGCTATAGAACGAATGAAGGCGGGAATAGGTCATCCCGAACCGGCAATTTATGACACCGCCCTGAAGCTGGATGAAATTTCGGGGCCTGTGAGCCTCGAATAGAGATGACCTCCGGCTGATCCGAAAGTGAGATCAAGCCCGATCTCTCGCCAACGGGGCGTTCGGGCATTCATTTTCCCAGTGGTTCCAATTTCACGCCCCTGCTTTTGAGCTTGCGAAGCATGCCTTCCTTTCCCGGTAGGTGGCCTACTCCGACCGCTGCAAATACCGCCCGGTCGGCCATAAGCTCCATCAATTTCTGGGTCATGTGTTCGTTTCGCTCATAGATCATGGCTCGCCGTGAGGGTCCCGCTCCTCTTCGCGCTACTTTGTAGATCTGATGAATACGGCCTTCCGCATACCAGTCGGCGAAACGGGATAGCGATTTTCGGTGGCTGGCCAGGGATCGCAAGATCCTTTTCAGCTGCCGGGCCTGATGATCGAGGGGAATGCGTTTCATCAGCTCTATCTGGCTTTGCACGCTCTCCAGACCCAGCACGGGTATCTCTTTTTCAAGAGCAAGTTGAAACAAAGCCTCATCCAGGGCCAATGGACGGTCCCCTTTCAGGATCTGGGAATCTATGGCCTGTACCGCCAGCAAGGGGCGCATGTGCTGAAACGGAAGCAGATCGATATCCAACACTTTTTGCAGGCGCGACCGCCCTCGTGAAAAAGCCTTTTCACCTATCAGCTCCCGCAGACTCATTCCATCCGGTAATTGGAATGCATGTAGGCTTTCCGGATCGGGCATTTGCTGCAGATCAATTTCCAGGGCAAGGCATTCGCATCGCTCCATGCAGGCTTCCACCCGATCGAACCAGCCATAGGCCCGTTCGTCCCTAACGTGCATGGTCCCGAACAAAAAAGAGGGGCTGAATGCCCCCGGCACATCCAATTGCCAGAGTGGCGACTCCTGTTTTTTCTTCGACATGAAAAGGGAGGACGATCCGAAGAGGGCCTCAGTCGTATTTGTAGGGGAGAACCTTGGTGTCCTTGACCGTGGAAAGCGTCATCAGGGTTTTGAGACGCTCGATCTCCTCAATCTGAGACAAGGTTTTGAATAGCAATTGCTCATAGGTTGGGATATCCTTGCACACGATCTTGATCAGAAAATCGGCCTCACCGGTGATGATATAGCATTCCACGATTTCCGGTATCTCCTTGATCTTATCGAGGAAATGGTTGAGGGCATTCTCCTTTTGCCAGGCCAGGGAAACCAACACGAAAGTCTTGACGTTCAACCCCATAGCCTGTGGATTGACGATGGCATGATAGCTCGAAATGACTTCGTTATTTTCCAGCTTTTTTACCCTTTCCAGAGTAGGCGCCGGCGAAAGACCGATTTTTTTGGAGAGGTCCAGGTTAGTAATCTTGCTGTTTTCCTGGAGGATCCTGAGGATTTTCAGGTCAATTTTGTCCAGTTTCTCGGGCATAGCGGTAGTAGGTAGTAATTGCATAAATCTACGGGTGAAAATAAGCAATGAAAAACAAACGACAAACGTTAGGCCTGATCACCCTAAAAAATTTCAAAGAAAACCGTTTTTCAAAATTTCATTGCAAGAAATTCAGCCCAGGTCGTCTCCCTCCGTTTTCTTCCGGCTGAGTCCCTCAACCGGAAGATACTGCTTTCGGAAACAATCGATTTATCCATCAGGGGAAGATGCCCAGAGAGATGTAATCGTTGCTGATCTTGGTGATGGCGTTGACAAAAGCAGCGGTCCGCAGATCCCGGATCTTCGGGTTGTGCATTTGGATTTCCCGGATCTGATGGTAGGCGTTGATCATGGTTTCTTCCAGCCCGGACCGAACCAGATCTATCTCTTCGGCCCCTTTTGTCAGCATGGAACGCTCCCGTTCGGAAATGGTTTGTCCGGTCAGGCGCTCCACCGTACTGACCAGCCGGTCAAAAGCATTTTGGTTGAATCGCTTCTCCATGCGGCCGAAGCGCATATGAGACAGATTCTTCAGCCATTCGAAGTAAGAAACCGTGACCCCGCCCGCATTGAGATACAGATCGGGAATGATCAACTTGCCGGCATCTACGAGGATCTTTTCCGCTCCGGCTGTGATCGGCCCGTTGGCTGCTTCGGCTATGATCTTGGCCTTGATCTTGCCGGCGTTGAATTCCGTGATCACATTTTCCAATGCGGCGGGTACCAGGATATCGCAGTCAAACTCCACTACCCGGTCCCGGTCCTTTTTATCAAAACTTTCCGCCCCGGGATATCCGAGTATGGAGCCCGTTTCCTTTCGATACCGGATCAGGTCGTGTATGTCGAAGCCTTCCTTTTTGTAAATGGCACCTTCTACTTCGCTGACGCCGACGATGACCGCTCCTCCTTCATCCTGTGAAATGGTAGCGGTATACGAGCCCACATTTCCCAAACCCTGCACGACCATGGTCTTGCCTTGCAGGCCCGGTGCCAGCCCCAGGGCTTTCATATCCTCCCCTACATCGCAAGCTTCTTTAATTCCGTAAAAGACGCCCCGGCCCGTAGCTTCGGTACGTCCGCGGATGCCGTTTTGGTTAACGGGTTTGCCGGTTACGCAACCGGCGGCGTTCAACTCTTCCCCCCGCACGGTGCGGTAGGTATCGTAGATCCAGGCCATTTCCCGCGCCCCGGTTCCGTAATCCGGAGCAGGCACATCGATGGAAGGCCCGATGAAGTTTCGGTTGATCAGCTCGAAAGTGTACCGCCGGGTGATCTTTTCCAACTGGCCGGGCGTGTATTCCCAGGGGTTGATCTTCACCCCTCCCTTGGCGCCGCCGAAAGGGACATCCACGATGGCACACTTGTAGGTCATCAGAGTGGCCAGCGCCATCACCTCATCCTGGTTGACGTGATTGCTGTACCGGATGCCGCCCTTGGTGGGCAGGCGGTGGTGGCTGTGCTGAACCCGATAGGCCTCGATCACCTTGACCTCGTTTCCGATCTCCACCGGGAACTGCATCTTGTAAACCGAATTGCAGACTTTGATCTGGTGGAGCAAGCCGCGGCTGAGGCCCGTGTGTTCGGCAGCCCGATCATAGTAAATATTAACGCTGTCCAGGAAACTGGTCCTAGGTTGGGTCATGTTCTTTTGTTTGGTTTTCCAATTTGGTTAGGCGTCGGTCTACATAGACCATGTAAGCGATTATGCCTATGAAAACCGCGGCGATTACCGCTACGACCACATAGATCTTACCGCTGATCCGCATGAAATCCACCTTAGAAGCCTGGGCAAAGGCAAGGGTGGGGAATCCGCCAAGCAAACCGAGCAATAATTGGAAGAATCGCTTTTTCATAGGAAAAAATTCGGGCCAAAAGTCGGTTTTATTTTTTAATCAACCAATAGCAAAATCCTCATCCTCTTCCCCACTCAACCAGGCCTCCAGCCGAACGGTTCGGAAATGGAGCTGGGCCATCCAAACCCCCAGCAAGGTCCACCCGATGATGGCAGGATAGAAAACCATGCGCATGGTATTATCCAGATCTTCTCCCCCCAGGGCCGGATTTCCCCCGGCACCGGGGTGCAGGCTATCTGTCATGCGCGGAATAACGTACAACAAAGGGATCAGAGCAGCAAAAGCAAACAGATTGTATACCGCGGAAAGGCGGGCCTTTTGCTCACGATCTTCAAAGGCAGCCCGCAGAATGAAATACGCCAGGTAAATAAGCAAGGCCACCGCCGTCATGTTCTGTTTGACATCAAAACTCCAGTAGGCCCCCCAGGTGTTCTTGGCCCAGATCGCTCCCGTGACCAACCCCAGAATCCCAAACCAGACTCCGACCCGGGCCAGGGAAATGGCTTTCAGATCCTCCACCGGGTTTTTGTTGATCAGATAGCGAACGCTGAAAATGACGGAAGCCAGCAGGATAAACAGCATGGCAAACCAAAGCGGAACGTGGAAATAGGTATTCCGGATGCTTTCGGCCAGAATATTGCGGAAAGGAAAGGTAAAACCTTCCTGGAGATGAAAGGATCCGGGGGTATCCTGGCTCCAGGAAGCGATGCCCGCTGCCCGTTGGATGGAATCCTGCCGCAGGAAAACCGCTCCGGGCAGCACCGATGGGCCATCCACCTCGCTGTCCAGCACCAGGGTAAACCCCTGGAAAGCCGAACTGCTGGGCAGAAATTCGGGAATGTCGAAACGAAGGTCCAGCCGGCGGTCGTCGCGCACACGGATCCGGGAGGCGGCCAGAAAAAGCGGATCGTCAATCTGGAATTCTTCCTCCGTTTTGAGCCAGGCGCGCAGACTATCGGCCCGGCTGTAAAAGGAATTGTAGCCCGTCACGGAAAGCAGGAGGGTGTCTCCGCTGGCGGCCGTGTCCGGAGCAACGCGGACAATGCCCGGCTTCAACGGGACGCACATGCCGGCAATGATGACGTAGATCAGAATGAGTACAGACAGAGCTTTCCACCAGATTCCCTTCATTTTCAACTTCAGTTTTTAGTCAATCGCGCCACAATAACGGATACATAACCAGGGCAAGTGCCAAGAGCAACAGATCAATGGCCAACAAAAGGGTGAGATCGCCGGCTAACTCGTCCGCTTCCTGCAACCCGATCGCATAAGAGGACAAACGAATGAGCAAAAGTATCACCGGAATGATAACCGGAAAACACAAGAGGGTCATAAGTGTAGCGGCCTGGGCTGCTTTGATGGCTATACCGGATAAAAAGGTAAAGGCTGTAGAAAATCCCAGCCCGGCCATGACGATCGCGAGGATAAACCCGCCGGGATCCGTAACCGGATTGCCCGCCACAAAAGCCAAACCCAGCCAACAAAGAAGGCCCAACACCATGAGTAAAAGAGCATTGTAGGCCCACTTGGCCAAGAGCAGGGCGATCGGATTCACCAGGGTGTAATAATACAACTGCCGGGCACTGTTCTCCTGGACAAAACTTTTCAGCACGGCACTGATACCGGCAAACAACAGGATGATCCAGAACATGGCATTCCAGGTTTCCGGTTCCAGCTTTTGGAAGGAGAGAAAAACCACGAAAACAGTGGCCAGTACATACAACAGAATTGCGCTGAGGCCGTACTTACTGCGCCATTCCGTCAGGACCTCTTTTTTGAACAGCAATGCTACTTCAGCCCAGAATTTCATCCTGCAAAAATAAGGGGTTGGCCTAAGTTGACCCGCTTTTTTTGCTTTTCTTTGTTGGAAGAGCCAGCCGGCGAGAATAGGATCGGGGTTTCCTTTTACCGGTAGAGGTTTCTTAACATGTGAGCCCCGGATAACTTCGACTCCTTTCTCCCCAGCTATACTAGAATGCCAGCCATTATGGTTTTTTCCCGTATACCCCTGATGCTTTTTCTATTTTTTTTGGTCTCAGTTTCGTTGCTGCAAGCAGAGGATTACGTTCGTGTGAAAGCGGGTCCGGGAGATGGCGTACTGGCCCTGCTGAGGAAATACGAACTGGACGGATACTCCTGCAACCTGGAGCATTTTTACCAGATCAACCGACTCGAACGTAATGCCTACCTGCAGTTGGGCCGGGAATACCTGCTGCCCATCCACATTCACCAATACAACGGGCGCTCCATCGGCTCCACCCTGGGCATTTCGGATTGGGAAACCCGCAAACGCATACAGGACTACAACGAGCGCATGCTCGCCCAGAACCTCCGACCCCTTCCCTTCCAGGAAGACCGGATTCTCTGGGTCCCCCACCACGAGCTAAATTGTCCGGTAAAGGATTTGAACATTCCGCCTCCGGAACCCCTAAGCGCGCAGACGCCCCAACCGGAGGAGGTCAAGCCAAGAGGCGTATCCGAGGGCTATTTTCCCATTTTCGGCGAACCCTACGCGCGGGTCCCCTACCTGAGCAATCCCCGGCAAACCGGACGGGTCTATTATCTGGTCGGCGGGCATGGAGGACCGGATCCCGGAGCCATCGGAAAATTCGGTCGATCCACGCTCTGCGAAGATGAGTACGCCTATGATGTCACCCTGCGACTGGCTCGCCTGCTGATCAAAGACGGGGCTAACGTATACGTCATCACCCGCGATCCGGATGACGGCATCCGCTCGGGTAAAATACTCCCCTGCGATACCGACGAAAAACACTGGGGCGACGGTGCCATCCATCCGGATCAGAAAACAAGGCTTACTCAACGCTCCGACATCATCAACGGGTTGTACCAATCCCATTTAGACCAGGGTATTTCGGAAGCGAACCAGCGTGTGGTTATCATTCATGTAGATTCCCGGGCTACCAATCAGCGGGTAGACGTTTTCTTTTATCACCAAAAGGGAAACAACGACAGCAAGTCGATCGCCCGGGACCTGATGCAATCCTTTCGGGCGAGTTACCAGAAGTACCAACCCAATCGACCTTACAAGGGCGAGGTCAAATACCGGGACTTATTCATGATCGAGAACTGTAAACCCAGCACCGTTTACATCGAATTGGGAAACATCCGCCACCCGGTAGACTTGCAACGCATTTTGCTGGAAAAGAATCGCCAACTGGTGGCGGAATGGTTATTCGAGGGGCTCCGCAAATAGCTTACTCCACAATAGCCTGGCTGACCAGGGCATCCTCAAGGACTTCATCCTCCTTCACGCTTCCCAAAGCCTGATACACCACATCGTGAATCCGCCGGCGAATCTGTAATTCCTGTAATTTCCGGTTCTTTTTATCGGGATGGATCCGATTCGAAAGAAATACGAAGACCAGCTCTTTTTCCGGGTCCACCCAAACGCAGGTTCCGGTAAATCCGGTATGGCCGAATCCCTGTTCACTGATCCGGGAAGAACGGCTGCTGGTGTTGGCAAAAGAGGGTTTGTCAAAGCCCAGCCCACGATGCGAATTCCCATAAGGCTCCGTAAAAAGCCTGGCCGTCGGCGGGCCGAACAGAGTGGACCGCCCGTAGGTGCCTTCATTGAGCAGGAGTTGAAACAGAGCAGCAAGGTCTTCGGCGTTGGCAAATAGCCCGGCGTGCCCGCTGACCCCCCCGAAGAGAGACGCGGCTTCATCGTGGACATACCCGTGTACCAGTTGCTTTCGCCATTTCTCATCCTTCTCCGTAGGCACCAGTCTGGAGAGCGGAAAGCGTTCGTTCGGCCGAAAAGTGAGGTTGCGGAGTCCCATTTCCCCCCTCAGATATTGATCCACCCATTGGTCCAGGCTCTGGCCGCTTTGGTTTTCCAGGATTTTCTGCAGCAAAAAGAAATTCAGATCGCTGTAGCGGTACCGTTTCCCGTATTTGGGATCGTAATGCCGGATCTTCTCCTCGATAAGGGCCTTATGCTTTTCCGAGAAAAACAGATGGTCGGTGATCGCAATGGAAAAGTCGTCCTTCTCCTGATCGCAATAAATCGACATGCAATCCACCTTGGTTTTCTTCTTGCTGCGCACGTAACTGACGATCGGAAAATTGGCGCGCAGGCCAGACTGGTGGGTCAGCAGGCGGGAAACCGGAATACCGGCCATCCGGCTGCGGTCCGGCAAATCCAGGTATCTTCCGATGGGTTTGTGCAGATCCAGTATCCCCTTGTTGTGGAGGTGCATGGCCATGAGCGTAGTGGCGGACACCTTGGTCAGGGAAGCCAGATCGTAGAGATCGTCTTTCTGTACGACCGGCGCATCGTTCGCGTAAGTGTGGTGGCCAAAAGCCTTGGAATAAAGAATATCGCCCCGGTAGGCCACGACGACCTGGCATCCGGGAAAGGCTTTTTTATCGATGGCGGTATTCACGATGGCATCGATGCCTACCAGTTTTTCAGGCAGCACCTCCAAAACCTGGGTAGGTACGCGCTGAAGCCTGACTTTTTCGAAGGTAAGACCGTGGCCGGCCGGGAAAAACGAATTCAAGGCATAGGGGATTCTCCCTTGCGGAGCAAAAGCCCCGAATAGGAGATCTGCGGCCAGCGTTTCTGCATCCGGAGCTCGCCGGGCAGCGTGAATGAGCGCAGCCTCTTCGCCCCAATGGCGGATTTGATCCACCCCTCCAAAATGGACGAGGATCATGGGATTATGCCGGGCATAATGCCGAAGTGAGCGAATGAAGTCACCGTGGGTAGATTCGGGATAATCTTCCTGATCCAGCAAAACAATATGGATATCTTCCGGCGTTTGCTGAACGTCAAAAGGCCTCAGGGGCAATCGTTCCGTATCGATGTAATGCACCTTCATATCGGCATATTTGCCGAAGGCTTCTTCAAAGGAGGAAAAAGGTTCCCGGGATAAATGCCAGATGTGGAATTGCCTTTGGCCGATCTCCTCCAAGGGCAGCATGTGCCGGGGATTGGCAAGTAAAACAAGGGAAGAGCGGATCCATGACCAGGAAAGATGCGACAAACGATGGTCCGCATCTGCTGTTTCCCCTTCGTAGGATGCGGGAATCACAAGCACCTCCTCCCGCGTAGGTTCCTCTGTAGGAGGTGGAGGATCGGGCAATACCCGTTCCTCGCGTTGCCGGGTAACCCAGGTTTTAGCCTTCAGTATGCGTTCGAATCGCTCGGCCCAGGCGGCTGCGCTGCCGGGCTCCAGCGCCAGGGGTTTCAAGGCCGACTGGAAACGGGAGATATTCTCCGGAGAGACCGCCCAAAGGTCTACGCCGGATCTGAGCTGGCTTTTCAGGCCTGGCGGAGCCGGATAGGTGGCCAAGATCAACCCGCGAAACTTCAGTTGATCCCGGAAAAGGCGTTTCCAGGTATCCGGCTGAACGGGCACCCGGGCGTAGAGGGCCGGGTCTAGGCGAATCCCCGCCAGACCGCGTCGGACGAGCGGAGCCAATTGGGCTTCGATCGCATCCAGGGCCTGAAGAGTATCGGACCACAAACCTGCCGATAGGTCGGCAAAAGCCAGGATGCCGTTCTCATTCCAGAATTCGGGATCCAGTTGGCCGGCCGGTATCACCCGGTAGCCCAGACCGGAGCGTTGACTTTGCAGTAGGGCCCTTTCATTCCATTCCTTCAACAGCCCGGGATGGCCCACCTCCTGCAGCACCGCCCTGGGCAGAAGGGGCACGTCCGGACCGGAAGCCGGGAGAAAGGGAAATGCCTGTGCGCCTGCAATCGCCCGCTCTTCGGACGAAGTTCCGGCCAACTCGCCCAACTGCTGCCATTCGGATTCGGACATGTCCGATAACAGTATTCCTCCGGGACGATGGCGACGAAGGAACGACTGGACGGCCGAGGGGGATCCGAAATCCCGGGCACGGCCTTCGACCCATATCAGTTGATTGAGCAGGTTGGCCAACCCGGTTTCTTCCCAATCCGGGGCCAGCTTGCGATCGGCCAGCTTGAGAAAAGGCGGTACGGGGCTACGGGATGGCCAGGCCACCATAGCCAAAACGCCCGAAAGGAGCAGGGCAAAAGAAAACAGAACATACCGCTTTATCATACTTCCTCGTTGAGGGGTCAAGCCGTAGCAAGACCTTGATTACCAAGATTGTACAGGTTGAGTTTCGACCTGTTTTGTGTTGGTGGTTTGATAGCCGATCAAGAATATTCTAACAAGTAGACCCCGGAACGACCCGAAATCTGCACGCAAAAGGGAGGATTAACTCGAATTTAACAACAAATCGCCTTCGGGTCAACTCCTAATTCCTTGTTTGGCGGATTTGGACTAAAACCCGCCGGCTGGATCCCGGGAAAGAAGGCGGCGCGACTCTCCTAACAAGATTAAGCCTGATGCTTATATTTTGAATCCAACACGGGCAAATATTGTTGTAAAATTTTGGAAAACCGGTTAAACAAGGTATTTTTGAATAGGAAGAAGAAGGATATTTTCAACGGCATTAAGGTATTCTGCCATGGTGCAGAACTGAACACATCCCTTTAAAAATCAAGGTTCTAAGATTTGGCTTCTCATTTTCAACGAGGCCTAAACAAGCATTCTAATGGTCACTCCACGCATTGCCGTTATCCTCACTGATCCTCACCGAAGGATTATTTGGGTAAACGAAGATTTCACTTTCCTGACCGGTTATTCTCTGGGAGAAGTCATGGGGCAAAAACCGAGTATTCTCCAGGGCCCGAAGTCCGAATCGGAGGTTATCCAGCGCATACGGAAAGGATTGGAAAACCGGATCCCGGTTAAAGAGACGATCACCAATTACCGGAAGAGCGGAGAAGACTACCAGTGCCGGCTGGTCATCCATCCGATATTCAACGAAAGCCAGAGCCTGATCAATTTCATTGCTTTCGAGGCTGACGAGGAGGACTTGAGCGGAACCGAAATTCCCATTCTGAAACTTTCCGAAAAATACAGCTCCAGCAGTCTGAAAGGCACCGAGGAAATGAAACTCTATTTCCGCCTCAAAGACATCGTGGAATCAGAAAAACTCTATCTGGACCCTAACCTTACCCTCAAAGCCCTGGCCGACAAACTGTCTACCAATACCAAATATCTGTCTCAGGTGGTCAATCACTATACCGGTACCAACTTTCAGCAACTCATCAACAGCTACCGGGTGCAGGCCGTGAAACGGCTCATACGCGACGGGGGCTCCGAGCGCCTGACCCTGTTTGGGGTGGCTGCCCAATGCGGGTTCAAAAACAAAAGCACCTTCTACAAGGTCTTCAAAGAGGTAACCAACCTTACCCCCAAGGAATTCATGAAGGAGCAAGTCTGAGCCATTCCTTCTGCTACGCGAACCCGATCATTCCTCTTGATCCGTTCCACATTTAAGAATCGGGAATCCATACTTTTTCCCAAACTTGTCTGCTTGTCTGTATTTCTCCAACTTGTAGAAGGAGGTAGAAAATGGCCTCTTCAAAAGAGAACCATGCGAGGTATAAAGGAGATTTCGGGGCTTTGCTTTTGGTTAAACAACGATACCGGCGATCTGGTAAAACAGGTATTAGCGAACCAGCGAAACACCCCCAAATCCAAGCAAGCTCTCCTCAAAGACCTGGAGCAGGATGACCTAAAAACTGCCTTTACCGACTGGCCTACATCGCGTCGGAAATGAGGATCCCGGGCCTGACCCGATCCCTTCCACCGCCCCGGGAGTAAATCTTTCCTCTCTTACTCCTCTATTGACTACCTTTAAGCAGGACATCTTTTTCCGCCTACATCGCTCAGGCCCATGAGACGATACCGTCTAGCCATTTTTGTCGCTCTGCTCAGTGGATTGGGGATCGCCTACTACTTTTGGCGGGTTGACTCCTCGGCCTCCGCCCCGGTGCCCCTGCTTTTCCGTTTGGATAGCGCCCAACTCGACCAGATTTCCGTTTTTCCCTGCCGGCAAGAGCCCTTTAGCCTCATCCGGGAAGGCAACCGCTGGATTCTGGGCTACCAGGGTATTCACCAACCGGCAGAGACCGAAAAGGCCCGGCAATGGGTCCACGAACTGGTCCGTATGGAAGTGTTGGGGATCGCCGGTTCGGGGCCGACGGCCTGGCGGGAGTTTGGGTTGCAGGAAGAAAATAACCTGGGGGTCACTCTTCATCAGCAAGCCGGACCCGAAATAAGCCTGTTCTTCCCTTGCCCGGCGGAAGGAGTGCTTCCGGATACCGTTTTCGCCCGCCTGAAGGAGGAATCGGAAGTGTTCGAAATTCGAACGCACATCATGCCGCTTCTTCTTCGGCAACCGGAGTACTATCGCGCTCCCCTGAATCTGGATATCCCCCTTGACCTGAACGCCTGCCGCCAGGTACGGGTCCATGCGGCAGATAGCAGTTGGAGCCTGAAATCCCCCGAATCCGATCCCTGGGTCGACTGGGTGAACCCGGATTCGCTCTCTGCCTGGACGCGAACCTTACACAATCTGGACCTGGATGCCCCCTACCCCTTTCCCGAGGATCCGTCTCCTCTTTGGCAAATGGATTTTCTTTTGCCGGAGACTGAGTTGAAATGGGTAAGCTTTTACCGGGATACGGTCAGGGGCATGTATTACCTGGAGACGAGTTCGTACTCCAATCTACTCTTCCGGATAGATTCGAGTCTGACCTATCCCTCTTTTCTGTCGGGAGTAACGTTCGAATAAAGGAAGGGGAAAAAAGCCTGTGAGGGCCTCAGAGCGTGAGGTCGTGCTTCATCACTTTGTGAAACATCCGAAGTTCTACCTGATACTGTCCGGAAGAAAGATCGTGCAGGCTCAGTTCGTAGATTGCGTTGGAGGGAAGGTCAAAAACATTGGCTGTCCAGAGGGTTTCGCCTCCCTGATCCACGATCGCTACTTCCTCGATCTTGGAGGAAATGGTTTCGAAGTCGATGTAGTAGACACGCGGGTCCTGATCGGCATAGAGCGGAAATTCCGATGCGGAAAATAGTTGCGGCGAGTCATTCTCGGGTTCTCCGATGAGGTAATCCTGGGCGGAGAGGGCGGAAGTGCTCAGAAGCAGGGCTGAGAGCAGGAGAAAGAAATGGATTCCGGATTTCATGGTCGATAGTTTTCTGGCCCGAAAAGAAATGGCTCGGGCGCTCAAGTTTTCCTTTAGCTCAAGAAACGCAAATGTCATCTGTTTTATTGACGTTTGGTCTGCCATTTTTGTAATTTTTTGTCGATACATCCTAAAGAGGCTCAAAAGCGATCCTTTCCACAAACTTTCAGGTTAAAAATTCCTTAATGCGAGTGAATTCCAGCAGGTCCATCACATTGGCATGCATCTTGGGTTTTTCGAGCAAAAAGGGAGACAAGGCTCGCCATTCCGCTTTGTCGATCTTCTCGGCCGCCTCGGGCGAAAGGACCTGCTGGTCTCCTTCCATGGCAAACCAATGGGTATGTTTCAGGACCCGCTTTCCCTTTTCGCGGTAGATGTGGTAGGTGGGCATCAAAAAGAAAAGCAGATCGGCGGATTCCATGCCGGTTTCTTCCATCACCTCCCGCACGCCGGCCTCTTCCGGACTTTCGCCGGGATCGATCTTGCCTTTGGGCAGGTCCCAGTAGCCGCGCCTGTAGATTACCAATACTTTGCCTTCCGGATTTCGCACGACGCCCCCGGCGGCCTTGATGACTTTAAAATGGGATTGAAAATCAGCCCAGAGGCCGGCCAGGTCCGCGCTGTGAATGACCACTGCCTGAAAGCGGTTGCTTTTTTCCAGCATATCTACGTAGTTGAGCAGCTGTTTGCGCTTGCCCTTGTAAGGCGCTACCAGAAGGTCGTCTGCCGGGATGAATGCTCCGGCCTTTTCGCTGTCGACCAGGATCAGAGGCGTCTCGTTGATGTGTATTTTGTACATTCGGCCCACAATTGATTCAGGTTCGGAATATAGAAAAAGAGCAGGCAAAGTCAGGCACCCTGTCATCCAAACGCATTGATATGGAAAATATGGCCTCCCGGATTGCCATACGCTTGCTGGAGGCGCAGGCAGTCCAACTGAGCCCGGAGAAGCCTTTCACCTGGGCATCGGGCAGAAGATCTCCCATTTACTGCGACAATCGCATCCTGCTTTCTTACCCGGCTATCCGGACAGAGCTCCTGGAAGGTTTCCAATATAAAGCGAAGGATTTTCCTGCTTTCGGCCAGGTGGCCGGAGTCGCCACGGCGGGCATCGCCCACGGCGCACTTCTGGCGCATCGGATGGAACTCCCGTTTTTATATGTGCGGTCGAAGCCCAAGGCGCATGGACGCCAAAACCAGATCGAGGGCCGTTTGGACCCGGCTCACCCGGTATTGGTGATCGAGGATCTGATCAGCACAGGAGGGAGCAGCCTCCAGGCCGTGGAGGCTTTGCGTGAGGCCGGTGCGGAAGTTGCCGGGGTCCTGGCCATATTCAGCTATGGTTTTTCAGAGGCCAGCGAAGCTTTCGAAAAAGCTGACTGCCCCTTTGCCACCCTCACGGATTATCCCACGCTGCTGGAAGAGGCCACCCGCCTGAATTACGTCCGCCCTGCCGATCTGGAAACCCTGAAAGCCTGGCGAAAGGATCCCGGGAACTGGCCCTGATATCCTGACGAAGCGAATCGTACTTTTTCTCGGATGCGGATGCTTTCCCCGCTTGTCAGGATCTCCGCTGCGCTCCGACCCGATACCTGATACCCCGATACCCAACGGACCCACTCAACCACCCAACCCCTTATCGAATTCCAACTAAGCGTTCCCTGGAATCTTCATATTCCTTACATTTGCCGACCGGAAAAAATATACCTCACTGAAATTTAAGTCGCTTTATATGGCAATCCTTTCTCCCAAATCCGAAGAATTTCTATTTCGCTACCTCAATAATGCCTCTCCTACCGGTTATGAAAGCCCGGGCCAACAGATCTGGCTCGAATACATCAAGCCCTACATTCAGGATTGGCATCTGGATAATTACGGCACAGTATATGGAGTGATCAATCCCGGCAAGGATTTCAAGGTTGTGATTGAAGGCCATGCCGACGAAATCTCCTGGTTTGTGCATCACATTTCCGAAAAAGGATTCCTGCACGTGATCCGCAATGGCGGCTCCGACCACATGATCGCCCCTTCGAAGCGGGTCAACATCCACACCGACAAGGGCATCGTCAAAGGCGTTTTCGGCTGGCCGGCCATCCACATGCGTCACGGAGAGGATGCCAAACTGGCTCCCGAGGTGGACAATATCTTCATCGACGTCGGCGCCCGGGACAAGGAAGAGGTGCTGGATATGGGCATTCATGTCGGCAGCGTCATCACCTACGAAGACGAGTTGATGGTGCTCAACGACCGCTTCTACGCCGGTCGCGCCCTGGACAACCGCCTGGGCGGCTTTTGCATCGCCGAAGTAGCGCGGCTGATCCACGAGAACAAGGTGGATCTCCCCTACTCCCTTTACGTCGTCAATGCCGTACAGGAAGAAGTCGGCCTGCGGGGCGCCGAGATGATCGCCCGCACCATCGACCCCCAGGTGGCCATCGTCACGGATGTCACGCACGACACCCACACACCCCTGGTGAAAAGCCAGAAGCACGGGGACGTAAAATGCGGGGAAGGCCCTTCGCTCACCTATGCCCCGGCCGTACACAACAAGCTGCTGAAGCTGATCATCGATACCGCCGAAGAAAAAGAGATCCCCATCCAGCGGGAGGCTGCCTCCCGGCGCACCGGCACGGATACCGACGCCTTCGCCTATTCCAACAGCGGAGTCCCTTCGGCTCTGATCTCCATCCCGTTGCGGTATATGCATACCACGGTAGAGATGGCGCACAAGGAAGATGTGGAGAACGTCATTCGGTTGATCTATGAAAGCTTACTCCGGATCGAAGACCAGCATAACTTTAAGTATTTCTAACGGACACTATCCTTCTTGACCCAGGAAAGCGCCAAGGCTTCCCATTTTGAATCGGCTTTTTTCAGGATTCTGTTGTATGGCAACCTGTGGATAGCCTTATGCGCCTTTGGCCACGGCCTGCTGACGCAATATCTGCTGGTGGGCGAAGGCATTCCCTGGACCTATCCGGCATTCCTCTTTGCGGGCACACTCGCACAATACGGCACGCACCGGCTCATCAGCCTGTACAAACACAAAGGTCACCTGCTGACCCGCCGATTCCTCCACATCCGAAAGCTGGAAACCTATTTGTTCGTCACCACGCTGCTGAGTGCGCTGGGAGCTGCCGGGCTGTACTTTCAACTGGCTCGAGCGACCCGGCTGTTTCTGATCCTGCCCATACTCCTGAGTCTGCTCTACGTCCTCCCGGTATGGAAAGGCAGGCGTTTGAGGGATTTTCCTTTTATCAAGATCTTCCTGATCGCTTTGGTCTGGACGATGCTGACCAGCACGGGGGGCGCCGTGGAATTGGGGCTGGGTACCCATTTTTCCATTTGGCTGCAATTTCCGGAGCGCTTGCTCTTCCTTTTTGCCATCACGATCCCCTTTGACATTCGCGACCTGGACCTGGACCGGGAAATGCCGGTCAAGACCTTGCCGGCCTATTTGGGCATTCGGCAAAGCATCCGGCTGGCCCTGGTGGTCCTGGTTCTTTCCCTTATCCCTTTGGCTATGCAAGTGGGTTTGGGCTGGTATTCCCAAAAAGTGTTCATCGGACTACTCCCCTCCTATGTCCTCGCCTTCACGCTGATCTGGCAAAGCCGCACGGATAGGCCGGATTCGTTCTTCTCCTTCTTTCTGGACGGGACGATCTTTTTGCAGGCATTCGGGGTGTTTTTGGCTACACGGATCTGAGGGGGGGCGGTTAATAAGACGCCGAATCTTTTGGGCTATGGTTTTTTCCCGGGGAGGGGTCTCCGCTCCGGGTCGTGTGCCTCCTCTGGTCGGAGGCACCGGACTTCGACATGAGGAAAGTGCAAAAGACGCAACCTTACAGGTGTGGATGTTAACCTTGCCCGGAGGTGTTATAAACCACAATGACCTTTCGAATCACGGATGCCGGCATGCCGAATACCGGCTCAGCTACCGGGTGGAGTAATGCTCCGCATAATAATCCTGGTAGGCTCCGGAAGTCACGTGGTCCAGCCACTCCTGGTTTTCCAGGTACCACCGAGCCGTCAGCTTGAGGCCTTCTTCGGGCTGGATCTCGGGAGCCCATCCCAGTTCATCCTGCAATTTGCTGGAATCGATGGCGTAGCGCTGATCATGACCGGGCCGGTCCTTGACGAAAGTGATCAGCTTGCGGGAAGTTCCCGCTTCCCGGCCCAATAGTTCATCCATCACACCGCACAATCGTTCGACCAGATCAATATTCTGTGATTCGTTATTCCCGCCGATGTTGTAGGTCTCCCCTACCCTGCCCCGGTGAAAGATCGTATCGATGGCTTTAGCGTGGTCGATCACCCAGAGCCAGTCGCGCACGTTGGAGCCGTCGCCATAGACCGGTAGCGGTTTTTCCTGGCGGATGTTGTTGATCATCAAGGGGATCAGTTTTTCCGGAAATTGATTGGGACCGTAGTTGTTCGAACAGTTGGAGATCAGGACAGGCAACCCATAGGTGTGAAAATAGGCCCGCACCAGGTGATCGGAAGAGGCTTTGGAGGCCGAATAAGGTGAGCGCGGATCGTAAGGGGTCTTTTCCGTAAAGAAGCCGATCTCGCCCAATGAGCCAAAGACCTCATCTGTGGAAACATGGTAAAATAGCTTGCCCTCGAAGTCCGTCCAGTGGCTTCGAGCCACATTCAAGAGGTTGACCGTACCAACAATATTCGTTTGAATAAATCCCATCGGATTATCAATGGACCGATCCACATGCGACTCGGCCGCCAGGTGGATGACGGAGTCAATGGCATGAGTCTGAAAAACTTCCTTCAATAGATCAAAATCCAGGATATCTCCCTTGACGAACCGATAATTCGGGGCCTTCTCCACGTCCCGCAAGTTCTCCAGATTGCCGGCATAGGTGAGCAGGTCGTAGTTGATGATCTGATAATCAGGGTACTTATTGACCAACAAACGAATCAGATGGGAACCGATGAAGCCGGCGCCGCCGGTGACGAGGATATTTCGGGTATATGTCACGGAGAAGGTATTTTTTGATCTGCAAAGGTAAAACGTTGCTTTTGATCCTTTCAGCTTGTCATGCTCCTGCTGCTTCGCAGCGTTTCTGGCGCTTCGCGCGATTTTATGTCGTTCAACCCACTTCCTGCCTTTTAGGACTGGCAATTTCAACCGCCATTCAGAGATTCCTGTGGCGAACATTCCATAAAAGGCCTTTAGGCCAAAAATCGGCGACCTGGGCTTGTCTATCGAGCTAGAGAGCCAGCACCCGGAGGGAAGCGAATAGCAACTGTTTCAAGTCTATGCTTACTTTTGCGCGGCACGGAACCGTACTCAGCACATGACAGTACTCTACCACCTGGGCATCCGACTTTACGGACTGTTTGTCTTTCTGGCCTCCTGGTTTTCCCCCAAGGCAAAACTGTGGATACAGGGGCGAGAGAACTGGCGGGAAAAGGTCCGTCGGCTTCCTCAAAACAAGCAAGCTCACCGGGGCCAATGGGTTTGGGTGCACTGTTCTTCGCTGGGCGAATTCGAGCAGGGCCGGCCTTTGATCGAAGGCCTGAAGGAAAGAATGCCCGAGCAGCCCATCCTGCTGACTTTCTTCTCTCCATCCGGCTACGAGATCCGCAAAAATTATCCCCAGGCCGATCACATCCTCTATCTCCCGCTGGACACGCCCCGGAACGCCCGCGACTTCCTCGACCTTTCTCAGCCGCGACTGGCCGTCTTCGTGAAATACGACCTCTGGTATTTTTACATCCGGGAGCTTCACCATCGGCAGATCCCCACCCTTCTGATCTCCGGTCTTTTTCGAGAAAAGCAGATTTACTTCCAATGGTATGGCGCCATTTTCCGAAAGATGCTCCGGCGCATCGGCTACTTTTTCCTCCAAAATCAGAACAGCGCAGATCTTTTGCTGCGGGTCGGACTGAAGCATTGGGAGGTCAATGGCGATACGCGCATCGACCGGGTCGCCCAATTGGCTGAAAAACGAAAGGATCTGCCCCTCATCGAGTCCTTCAGCGAGAAAAATCCTGTTTTCATCGCCGGAAGCACCTGGCCGTCCGACCTGAAAATCCTGGCCCCCTTCCTGCAAAAGGACCTGCCGGCCGACTGGAAGATCATCATAGCGCCCCATGAAATCGGAGAAGCTTCCCTTCAACAAACCGAGAAAAGCCTCTCCCCACTTTCCTGCATCCGGTATTCCCGATTGGAGGATGCAGATGCCTCCGAAATCCGTTGTCTGATCATCGATAACATCGGGATGCTCAGCTCTTTGTATGCCTACGGCAAATTGGCCTTTATCGGCGGGGGGTTCCAACGCTCCGGCATACACAACACGCTGGAACCCGCCGTATTCGGCCTTCCCATTTTCCTGGGTCCGAACTACACCAAATTCGAAGAAGCGGTGGAAATGGCGAGGCGCCAGGCAGCTTTCCCTGTACAGACCACCGAAGAACTCAGGCAAGGCTTCGCCCATCTGTCGGAAGAAGAAAGATGGGAAAAAGCCTCCCGGGAAGCCTCCGGTTTTATCCGGGAGAATGTCGGGGCTACCAAGCGCATCCTGAACCATCTGGAGCAGTCGGGCTGGCTGGAGAAAAAAGTCATCTGAACGGTTTTGCTGAGAAAGGGTGATCCCTGGGAATGAAGGTCTGTAAGAAAACAACTGAAAGGCAGGTAAAAGAATAGATTCCGTCTTTCAAAAAAACTGAGGAACCACTGCTTCAGCTGGAATGTTGTAATTTATGGTGTAGCTGATAACCTTCCTTTACAGGATACGTGGTTTTTATGAAGCATTATGCCGAAATTATTTGAGTACAAGGGAATTATCCTATACGTATGGGCCCTGGAGCATGCGCCTATTCACGTTCATGGCAAAAAACAAGGGTCAGAAACAGTTGCTGAATTCATTTTTGATTCCGACCAGCTGGTTGATATTCAGCTCCGTAAATCAGGTGGAAAAAGGCCTTTGGAGCCAAAAGACGAAAAGCATTTTGAAGAATTTGTGGTTGCCTACCACAAACAGATCATCGACAAAATCGCTGCCTGGAGAAACGGAGAATCCATTGCTTTTGAAAGAATTGAGAAGTTATGAAAATCACACGCCGATTCGATCTTGATCCCCTGGGTATGGAGGTAAAAGTAATCCGCGCTCGCTATGTTGGAGACTACATCATGCGCGTTTGGTTCAGCGATGGAAGCATGACAGTCGTGGATTTTTCCGACTATCTGTACGACACTGACAATCCCAACATCACTAAGTACCGGGTAGAAACCTTGCTTGCCTCCTTCCAGATCGTAGATGGAAACCTAAACTGGGGAGACTATGACTTGATTTTTCCGGTTGAAGCCTTGTACCACAACCGCTTGTCTGAAAAAAGAAATGCCGAATCGCCTGCCTAGAACCTGTTTCAAATTTATACTCTGCGCCCAAATCGCCACTTTTTGGCTATCATTTACGAGTTTAAAACACGCTCTAATTCCGGTAGCAATAGATTCGAATACAATGGAATCAAATACGCTTTTCCCAATAATGTCCATTTCCATAGTCCAAACCAATCCTACCGGAAAAATTTAAAGCGATTGGATGGGCAAAAATCATAAGAGAAGGGGTAGCTCACCTAGACCCGTCGTACACAACACGATGCACTGGAAGAAGAAAAATTTATCCCTATTTTTGCGGGAAATCCGGATTTCATTGTGGTAAAAGGACAATCCCTCCTGGATCAATTCAATCGTTTGAAGGTTTTGGTGGTCGGCGATGTCATGATCGACCGCTACCTGACCGGCTCAGTGGATCGCATCTCCCCGGAGGCCCCCGTTCCGGTGGTTTTGCTAAACAACCGGGATAATCGCCTGGGAGGCGCCGCCAACGTCGCCCTCAACCTGAAAGCCCTGGGGGCGGAAGCTTACTTGTGCTCAGTTACCGGCGACGATAAGCACGGGGAGTTATTCGCGCAACTTCTCCCGAAAGCCGGACTTTCCAACAAAGGCATCGTAGCCTCTCCCCAACGCCGGACCACCATCAAGACCCGGGTGATCGCCTCCAACCAGCAACTCATGCGCGTGGATGAGGAAGACCGCTTCGACCTCACCGAAGAGGAAAGTCGGTCCTTCCTGGAACGCATCCGCAACCTGCTGGAAAGCAAGGACATCGACCTGATCCTGTTTCAGGATTACAACAAGGGCGTGCTCCACCCAGCCGTTATCCGGGAGATCATCCTGGAAGCCGTCAAGCGAGACATCCCCACGGCAGTGGATCCCAAAAACAAGAACTTCTGGGAATACAAGCGTGTCCGGCTGTTCAAACCCAACCTGAGCGAGATACGCGC
Source organism: uncultured Saprospiraceae bacterium (assembly GCA_964640855.1). Taxonomy (GTDB): domain Bacteria; phylum Bacteroidota; class Bacteroidia; order Chitinophagales; family Saprospiraceae; genus JAJDFU01. Next base: position 11,149 of record CAZXIX010000024.1, on the reverse strand, counting down.
CCAAATCCCCATGCGCATAGATCCCCATCCCGAATCGCTGAGGGAAGCGGCTGCCTATATCCATCAGAAGCTGGACAACGTTTATACCCTCATCACCCTCTCGGAAAAAGGACTTTTCATCACCGACCACAAGGAACACTTTCTCCTGCCTGCCTTTGCCCGCGACATCGCCGACGTTTGCGGAGCCGGAGACACCGTCGTAAGCGTAGCCTCGCTCGGCATGGCACTGGGCTGGCCCCTCAAAGAGATAGCGCAACTTGCCAATCTCGCCGGCGGACAAGTGTGCGAGCGCGTCGGGGTGGTACCGGTGAATAAAAAGCAGTTGGAATTGGAATACCAGCAGCTCGTTAAAAACCGGCTATCGGTTTGAACAAATAAACATTCGAATCTTGGATGCTGACAAACTTGTTTCGTCAGTACAATCGAATAAGAAATACATGAAGTAGCAGAAACATCGAAATTCATGCCTGTCTTCCGACAGGTAGATATTCAACACCCCAATTGCTCCAGCGCTTCGGTCAGGCTTTTGATCTTGGCTTCGCCATCCGCCAGCTTCTGGCGCTCTTTGTTCACTACGGCTTCAGGCGCTCCGTTGACGAATTTCTCATTGCTCAACTTTTTCTGAACAGACCGGACAAAGCCCGTATAATACTCCAGATCCTTTTTGACCTTCTCGCATTCGGCGGCAGTGTCGATGGCTTCGTTCAGTTCCACATAGAACTTCTGTGTGCCCGAAAGAAAAGAAACGCTGTTTGAAACCTCGCCATTCGCCATTTCCAGAGACTCCAGGCCGGCCATCTTGATCACCAGTTCGGTCAGGCCTTTCTCGTTCATCATGGCCGTCGTGGCCGGATGCTTCTCGGCGAAGACCCGCAGCTTCTCCTTGTTCTTGATCCCTTTGCTGTTGCGGACTTCCCGGATACCGCTTACCAGGTTTTGAGCGGACTGCACCTCAGAGATGAGCTCCTCATTGAAGGTGCTTTTCTCCGGCCAGCGGCTTACCACGCAATCCTCTCCTTCTGCCCGATCCCGGAGCTGCTGCCAGATCTCCTCGGTCACGAAGGGCATGAACGGATGCAGCAAAGTCATCAGGCGTTCATAGAGATCAAGGGTAGCTTCGAGCGTAGTCTGGTCAATGGCTTCGCCGTATTCCGGTTTGATCATTTCGAGATACCAGGAGCAGAAGTCATCCCAGATGAGTTTATAAAGCCGCATTTGAGCATCCGACAAGCGGAAATCCTCGAACAACCCTTCCAGTTCGGCTACCTCTTGCTTGATCCGCTGATCCATCCACTCCACCGCCAGGCGATTGACCTCGGAAGGTGGCTCTTTTTGAGCGGGCCAGCCTTGGATCAGGCGAAGGGCGTTCCACATTTTGTTACAGAAGTTGCGCCCCTGCTCGCAGAGCTTGCTTTCGTTCAAGACGGTTTTGGTCTGGGGGTCGATGGGGGCGTCAAAAATGATGTCATTCCCGGCGGAGGCGCTGCTCATCATACTGAAGCGCACCCCATCGGCTCCGTACTTCTCCATCAGCGCCATGGCATCCGGGGAGTTGCCTTTGGACTTGCTCATTTTCTGGCGCTTTTCATCGCGCACCATCCCGTGAAAGTACACGGCATCGAAAGGCTGGCGGCCTTTTTCTTCCACCACTTCCTTTCCCAAAAGCTCTTCCGACCACTCATAACCGGATATGATCATCCGGGCCACCCACAGAAACATGATGTCCCAGCCGGTCACCAGGGTATTGGTCGGATAGTAATATCTGAGTTCTTCCTGGGTCTCGAAGCCATCGAAAACCGAAATGGGCCACAGCCAGGAAGAAAACCAGGTATCCAGCACGTCCTCGTCTTGCCGGAGATCGTCGAGGGTCAATTTTTTATTTCCCATCGCTTCCCGGGCCTGGGCAAGCGCTTCTTCCTCCGTTTCGGCCACAAAGATCTGCGTTTCCTCGCCGAAGGTCTCCGATTTCAGGAACCAGGCCGGAATGCGGTGGCCCCACCACAATTGCCGCGAGATGCACCAGTCCCGGACGTTCTCTTCCCGCAGCCAACTGTAATACATATTCCAGAAATGCGGCGGGAAAAACCGGACTTCTCCCGAATCCACCGCTTTAAGTGCCGTTTGAGCGAAGTCTTTCATGGCCACGAACCACTGCAGGGTGAGTCGGGGCTCCACGACGGAGCCCGTGCGCTCGGAGCGGCCGATCTTGGTCTTATAGTCCTCCAACTGGATCAGGTTGCCGGATTCCTCCAAGAGCTTTTTGATCATTTTTCGTGCAACGAATCGATCTTCGCCCACCAGGATACGGGCCTCTTCATTCAGCCGGCCCTGCGCATCGAGTATGTCGATCACCTCCAACCCGTGTTTCTGCCCGATCTCGTAGTCGTTGGGATCGTGCGCCGGCGTGATCTTGAGCGCCCCGCTCCCGAAATCCGTAGCTACGTATTCGTCGGCGATGATGGGGATGGGGCGGTTGATCAACGGGACGAGAACCTTTTTTCCGATCAGATCATTGTAGCGCTCGTCATTGGGATTCACGGCTACGGCCACATCGGCCATGATCGTCTCCGGGCGTTGGGTAGCGATTACGATACCTTTGCCGGGTTGATCTTCAAAATCGTAACGCAAGTGAAAGAGTTGGGCATTTTCTTCGGCGTACAAAACCTCCTCATTGGATAAAACGGTCTGCGCTTCCGGGTCCCAGTTGGTCATGCGAAGTCCCCGGTAGATCTTGCCCTTTTTGTACAGATCGACAAAAACATAGAGGACGGCCCGGGACATTTTGGGCTCCAGGGTGAAGCGGGTCCGGTCCCAATCGCAGGAAGCCCCCATCTTCTTCAACTGGTCCAGGATGATCCCTCCGTATTTTTCCTTCCAGGCATAGGCGTGCTCGAGAAATTCCTCCCGGCTCAGATCCGATTTCTTGATCCCTTTCTCCCGCAGCAGTTTCACCACCTTGGCTTCCGTGGCGATCGAAGCGTGATCCATACCCGGTACCCAGCAGGCGTTTTTCCCGTCCAGCCGCGCCTTGCGGATGAGAATATCCTGGATCGTATTGTCGAGCATGTGGCCCATGTGCAGCACGCCGGTCACGTTGGGAGGCGGGATCACGATGGTGTAGGGCTCCCGTTCATCCGGTTCGGAATGGAAGTAGCCTTTCTCCATCCAGTGGGCATACCATTTGGCTTCAATTTCCTGTGGACTGTATCGGGTGGATAGCGTCATTTTATGCCGTGCTTTATTTCATACTCAGGAAAAATTCCCGTTTGGGTTCCTATCGGGGCACCCCCAAAGAATACATGAATGGGGAACATTCGAAAAACCGATACATGAAGGGAATGCAAAAATTCGGAATTCATGTATTCAAACCTCTGCTTTTTCGGGAACAAACTCCACTTCCAATTGGGTTCCCAGAAGATCCTCCATCGTTTCCCTTCTTCGTACCAGGTAGTCTTTCCCCTCGTGGACCAGGATTTCCGCCGGTCGGAAGCGGGAATTGTAGTTGGAGGCCATGGAGAAGCAATAGGCCCCTGCGTTTTTGAAGGCCAGAATATCGCCTTCCTGAATCTCGTTGATCCGCCGGTTCACGCCAAAGGTATCCGTCTCGCAAATGTAGCCGACAACGGTGTAGAACCTTGCTTTGCCCTCCGGACGAGACAGATTGAAGATCTCATGCCAGGCGTTGTAGAACATGGGCCGGATGAGATGATTCAGTCCGGAATCCACATGGGCGAAGACCGTGGATGTGGTTTGCTTGATCACATTGACCCGGGCCAGAAAATAGCCGGCTTGGCTGACCAGGAATTTGCCCGGCTCGAACATCAGGGTTATGTCGCGGCCGTATTCTTTGCTGAAAGCCTGGAAACGCTTGCCCAACAACCGGCCCAGTTCTTCGATATCCGTCTCGTAGTCCCCTTCTTTGTAAGGCACTTTGAACCCACTTCCAAAGTCGATGAAGTCGAGATCCGGAAACTCTTTGGCGGCTTGCAGGAGGATCTCAGCCCCTTGCAGGAAGACCTGGGCATCGAGGATATCCGATCCCGTATGCATGTGCAAGCCTTCGACCTTCATGCCGGTCGCTTCCACGATGCGGAGCACCAGAGGCATCTGGTGGAAGGAGATGCCGAACTTGGAATCGATGTGCCCGACGGAAGTCTTATTCGTGCCGCCGGCCATGATGTGGGGGTTCAGCCGGATGCAAACCGGCACGTGGGGGTGTAATTGCCCGAATTGCTCCAAAATGGAGGTATTGTCGATATTGATGCGGACCCCCAACTGGGCCGCTTCCTCAATCTCCTCCAGGCTTACGCCGTTGGGCGTAAACAGGATATCCTGGGGATCAAAGCCGGCTCGCAGGCCCAACTCCACCTCCTGGATGGAAACCGCATCCAGCCCGGCGCCCCAGGACTGGAAGAGCTTCATCACACTGATGTTAGTCAGCGCTTTGCAGGCATAGTTGATCTTCAGGCTGGGCACCTGGAACGCCTCGACTATTCGTTTATACTGGCTTTTCATTACCGCACTGTCGTACACATAAAGCGGAGCTTCGTACTTCTCCACCAATTCGAGCGGGTCTACCTGACCCGAAAGCCAAAATCGATCGTCGCGTAGTTCCATGTTGAAAAAATTTAGGGGGCAAAAATAAGGGCTCTGGTAAAAATATGCGTCCTAATCCCACCAAATTGACTTTATGGAGCATCTTTTGTAAGAGATAACAGAAAAACCTAACTTCTCAGGAAACCGTTCCGCGTGGAGGAAAAGGATCTCATACGGGCATCCCGAAAAGGCGACCGGCAGGCACAACGCCGCTTATACGAGCGTTATGCCCCCAAGATGCTCGGTCTGTGCCGGCGCTACGTGCCCGTGCTGGAGGATGCGGAGGATGTTTTGCTGGAGGCCTTTTACAAAGTTTTCACCCATCTGGATCGCTTCCGGGGCGACGGCAGTTTCGAGGGCTGGATCCGACGGATCGTTGTCAACGAGGCGCTGATGTTTCTCCGCAAGCGAAACAACTTTCGCATGACGGTAGAAATTACAGAGGTAGAAATGCCTACCATGCCCAACGTGGTCTCCCAACTGGCCGAAAAGGATATCCTCGACCTGCTGGATCAACTGCCGCATGGGTACCGGACGGTTTTCAACCTCTTTGTGATCGAAGGATACAAACACCGGGAGATCGCCGATATGCTGGGGATCAGCATCAATACATCGAAATCGCAATTGATCCTGGCCAAGAAGCGAATGCGGGAGTTGGTTTTGAAGACCAGAGACGAACCTGGAGAGTTGAGGGTTGAGAGTTGAGGCGAATTTTTCCACTAAACCACTTTCCCACTTAACTGCTTAATCACTCAACCGATCAAATCCCAAAAAGAACGAAGACATGAACTTTTTAGACGATTTTTCAAAAAAGGGTAAAGACCTTCGCATCCAACCCAAGCCGGCTACCTGGCGGAAGCTGGAGCAGCGACTGGATGCGCGGAGGCGCTACAGCCAGAGCGGGCTGGTTCGGCGCAATTGGACGCTGGCTGCTGCCCTGGGCATACTGATCGTCACGAGCCTGGCTTTGGTGTCTCGGATTCAGAGGCCGGAAGGCTCGGAGGTAGCCCAGGCCGGCTGGGAAGAGGTACAAACTTCGGAGGAAGCTGCGCTGCCCGCTCCTTCGGTACAAGTGGTTAAAGACATTCCCGAAGGACAGGTGTTCAAGCAACTGGTCAGCAAATCAACGGATCAGGCTGCGGTGGACCTGGATTGGCTGGCCGGGGAATGGCAGCCGGTAGCCGGTCGGGCGCAGGTATCGGAAAAATGGACCCGGGACAAAAACGGAACCTGGTCGCACCAGATGCTGGAAAACGGGATCGAAGTCGATCGGGATATGTACCTGCAAATCGACGAACCCGGCAAGCCGACCCTTCATTTGCGCTTGCAGGCAGACGGGTCTTACCTTTCATTCCAATTGGAGCAGCTGGACGCCTCTCAGTTGGTATTCAGCAATGAGCAACTCTCCTTCCCCCAGCGGGTAGCTTTTCGCCGCCTGGGCCCGGACAACCTTTCCATTGTTCTGTACAACCCCGATTTCATGGGCCTGAGCGAAGAGCAGGTCACCTATCTACAAAAGTACAACAGCCTCCAACCGCAGTGGGTGCGCAGAGATCTGGAGCGGGTTTCTCAAATGTTCTAACTCGGAAATCCGGAAATAGAAGGGTGACTTTAGTCAGCAGGACCAAAACCGCTTCAATAAACTAAAGGCCCTGCCTTCTACCTGTCAAGTAGTCGGGCAAACAGGAATTAATGAACTTTTCCGTGATTTTTTATGTACATTTTAATTCCAATGAAAACCATTACGGTTACCAATCTAAGAGCCAGGCTCAAATATTATTTGGATCAGGTTACCTCAAATTTTGAGACCCTTATCATTCCTCGCTCCGGAGAAGATGACGGGGTCGTTATCATGTCCTTAAAAGAATATAATTCCTGGCAAGAAACCATGTATCTCTTGAGTACGAAAGCCAACCGTAAAGAGCTGCTGGAAGGTATTGAGCAGGTTGAAAAAAAACGGTAATCTTCGATCCGGATGCAGATCATCTTCAGTAAAAAAGCCTGGGAGCAGTTTCAATTCTGGGTCAGGGAGGATCGGGATATTGCCCAAAAGATCATCACTTTGGGTAATGAGGTTATGCGAAACCCTTTCAAAGGCTTGGGCAAACCTGAACCCCTCCGGAATGAACTAAAAGGTTATTGGTCGCGCCGCATTACGCACGAGCATCGATTGGTTTACAAAGTAGAAGGTACGGGAGCAGACCGGAAAGTGATCGCCGTGATGTGCCGCTTTCATTATTGAAACTCAGACATACTATTTTTCTTTCCAACCAAGATAAAATGCTTTGCAACCGGAGCCCGTACGGCGGGATTGGGTGCGGGTTATTCCCATGTATTTAATCCCCGCTCATAATGCACCAAAATTACTCTCCCTCATCAAATGCCAAAAAAACGGAAGGGGTAAAGACGGGCAGGCTGGATTCCTTGTAGTCGCGGATATTTCGGGTAAGGATTGCTTCTATCCCGGGTGTACTTTGGGCGACCGCATGCTGAAGGGCATCCTCGAAATCAGTGAATGGGCTGGACAAGGCCCCTTGAACATGTTCTTTGGTTAGAGGCTCCACATGAACATGCAAGATCAACTCTCTGATCTGCTTTCGGATATCTCCTTTTTGTCTTCGAAATACGTATGCCAGATTCGCCAGACTCAGCGAAGAGACACTCAGCTTCAATCTTTCCTTAGCTACTTGATTGAACAACTTCAAGGCTGATTTCCCGAAGGGCTCTCGTTGGGTCAAGAAATCGATCAGGATGTCGGTATCGGCAAAAACATGTTTCATTTATATTTCTCTTCGAGGAGGTCGCTCAGTTCTTCTTTGTAATCAAAGTCGGGCTCCAAAGAAATGGATCCGGCAAGCCTTTCCACCCAGGGGCTGAGAGGTTCCTCTTCTTTCTCTTCCCGAACGAGGAACTTGAAATATTGCTCTACCAGGCTGGATAAACTGACTCCCTTTCGACTAGCATATCGCTTAGCCATCTCGATAACCTCGGGATCCAGGGTAAGGGTGAGTTTTTTTGTCATACGTGTAATGTTTTTTCAACAACACGTGTAAGGTTACAAATAGTTCCCGAAGCAGGCAAGATCAAAGCCAAGCATAAAGAGGAGGTGGAGATGTATGTTGTGGAAATGAATAATTAAGAATGAGCAATGCATAATCTTTTCATTCTTCATTCTTGCATTCCTTCATTTTAAAACCGAACACCCCCTCTGCTCTCCTCGTTTCAAAAATAAAAGCCATGAAACGGGATACCCTATTGATTCTCCTATTCTTATGTTTTTCGATAACCCTTGCCGGACAAATTCGATTCAATCCCAAAGTCGGATTCAACCTGAATAGCATTTCCGAGCAAGATTTCGATATTGGTAAAGTGGATGCCCGCGCCGGATTCCAACTCGGACTGAACCTGCGCATTGGAGATCCTTTTTATTTTTCACCCGGTCTGCACTATTTCCAATTTAAAAACCGCTACCTGATCGACTCCGGTCTGGATGGAGAGGAGTTCGTGGAAGGAATTGACGAAAACATTGCCGCCCGCGGATTACATATCCCTTTGGAAGTAGGATACGATTTTCTGAAATACGATACCGATATGGCCATCCGGGTTTTTGTAGCCCCGAGCGTCAATCTTATGTTCAAGGAAGATGAAATCATTCTGGAAAACGAAGACGTCAGCCTGCGAAATGCCCTTTTTGGAATGGGATTCGGAGTAGGTTTCGATTTTAAATTCCTCACCTTCGACATCAAATACGAAAGGGGACTTTCCAATACTTTCTCCACAGAAGGATTGAAAGGAAGAAACAATGTACTCTTTGTTTCAGCCGGCATTTCCTTTTAAAAACCCATTAAATACCTTAAAACCATTTCCATGATTCGCTTAATCGTCATCTTGCTGATCTTGTCCATCCTTGCTGGAGTGTTCGGCTTCACAGGACTGGCCACCGGCTTTGCAGCCATTGCCAAAATTGCCTTTTACGTATTGCTTGTATTTCTGGTCCTGGCTGTGATTCGAGCCCTGTTCAATGCTGCCTGATCAGACATAAAACCCTCAACTTTCGGGAAACCATCCCGAGGTTGGGGTTTTTCTCTTCCCTTTTTTACCCACTGCTACCTCTCCTTTTCAATAAACGGTGGAAAATCAATATTTAATTAAGCTAAGAATAACTTTCAACGAATATTGCTTTCCTGTTAAAACAGAAGAAAGATATAGGACCTTAACCCGACAGAATCTTCTTATCTTCTTATTTACATATTTTCATCTCATTCCACCTCCCACTTTTCAACTTCTTTCCAGGCATACTTTTCATCTTCCCAGCCCAGAAATTCCACCTGCTGAAATCCTTTGTAGTGGGTAAACCACTCCTCTACAATACGCCGCACCGGATCGTATTCCAACAGCAGATCCTGAAACTCATCTACCGGCATGACCCGGTCGTCCTCCAAAAGGGGGACGGCTATGATCTTGGTATCGATCTCCCCCCGGTCGCGCAGCAACAGCGCCCCTACGGGAAGAGCCTTCACCACACTTCCGGTGGGTTGAGCCGGCCCTAATACCAAAACGTCCAGAGCATCACCATCTCCGCCCCGGGCCTCATCCATAAGGGTGGAGGGGATAAAACCGTAATTGCCCGGATAGGATAAAAACTGGATCACCCGGTCCTGACCGTCGATCTGATCCGGCCGAAATTGCCGCGTGTTTTTGTCGTATTCTATTTTTACATTGGTTCCCGCAGGAATTTCAACCACCACATGGATGGCCTCCCCTTCGCGGGCCGGGATGGACTCGTAGTCGGGCGCCGTTTCGCAGTTTGTACACAGGAGGGCCAGAAGCAAAAAGGGCAGGTATCGGATCATGTCGGCTTTGGGTTTGGGTTTGACTGCGCCTTAAGTTCGAAAAATGCGGCGAATCTCCCAATGGAGTCCGATAATTTGCAACGCTTGCCGACCCAGCTTGTCCTTCCAGGAAAACACACCAACATGAGAATTGTATTCGCATTCGCACTCAGCCTTCTTTTCCTGCTCTCCGCCCAGGCCCAGAGCTGGAACAGCCGCGTCAAAGGGGAAGGGCCGGTCGTTTCGCGCGATTTCGACATGGATGCTTTCGAAAAAGTGACCCTCACCACCAGCGGAAAACTGATCCTGACACAGGGGAGTCCCCAGTCCGTCCGGATAGAAGGGCAGGCCAATATCCTGGATCTGATCCGGACGGAGGTCCGCGACGATCACTGGAAGATTGGCTTCACCGAAAATGTGGGCAACCACAAGGAAGTGATTGTGTATGCCACGGTACCGAAACTCTCTTACGTCACACTCAGTGGCTCCGGGGACATCCTGGGAGAAAACCAGTTCAACCAGTCGGAAGAATTCTACGTAGGCATCAGCGGGTCCGGCAATGTGAAAATGGACGTAAAAGCCACCAACCTGGCTTCCAAGATCAGCGGATCAGGCGACATCAAGCTGGAAGGTCAAGCAACCAACTTCGATCTCAAGATCAGCGGATCCGGAAATGTGAGAGCTTATGGCCTGGAAGCGCTCAATACCCAGATCAGCATCAGCGGATCGGGCGATTGCGAGGTCCATACTACCGGAAATCTCAAAGCTCAAATCGTAGGCTCGGGCGACTTCTATTACAGGGGTAGCCCTCAGGTACAAACCAAGGTCAGTGGTTCGGGCGACATTGTTTCCCGCGGAGACGGGGGAGGTAAAGTGGTGGTCCTGTCGCCATACCACGATGTCGCCATGTCCCGCTTCCCAAATGGAAATGTAACATGGTGACGTTTTGACTTCAAGGCATTATTTTCGCCTTTCAAAGCGAAAATGATGGATAGAATCCTGATCGTTATGCTGCTGGCCGCCGCCTTTGCCTGCGGAACGGGTGGTACGAAGGAACAAGCCGAAGGGGATGGCAAGCCCGACATGAAGGAGTTCCTTCCCGGCACCTGGGAGATGAACAGCCTGAGCGTATTGGCGCTCAGCCATGACGGTATTGCGGATAGCGTGTACGCGCTGCAGATCCGGGAACAGGACTGGCTGAAAGTGTTCAGGACCCAACCTTCCCAATTTGCCTTCCGGGCTGACAACCAGTTTCGGATCTACTACCGGGACATACAGGGCAATCCCATAGACAGCGCCAAAGGCATTTGGAACAGCTTCGGCGACACCTTGATGCTGATCTCACCGGAGGAAACCATTCCGTATCGGGTGCGGTACAAGCCCGGCAGCCTGGCGGAATACCGCGCCCAGATGGACTGGGACAAGGATGGCGAAGAAGACGATCAGTTCCAGGCCACTTTCCGGAAGGTGAGCCAAAGCGCATTTTAATGTGCTGATGCGGTAATGTGAGTATTTTCCTCGAACCGGCATCCGGAACCTGACACGGGCTGAAAAAGAAAAAAGGAGCTTTCAGATTTCTCGAGATATAGCTATCTTTGCCCTCCGTTTGAAGGTCGTTCCGCATAAGGAATGATTCGGAGGAGGTAAGCTCTTTCATTCTTCATTCTTTCACTCTTCCTTGCCGGCTTCGTCGGCTTCGGGATGTAGCGCAGCCCGGTAGC
>CAZXIX010000023.1:0-46643 GCA_964640855.1 uncultured Saprospiraceae bacterium | reverse complement strand
CACACTATCGGCGGTGCGCTGGTGCACCGTTTCGCGGATGGCCGAGCGGCCGATCACGAAATCGTCGAAGGTCAGATTCAGGAACTGATCGGGTTCTTGCTCCATCGACTCGCTCTCTGCCGGGGTGATGAAGCGTACGTACTCGCTGATGCGATGGCCCCGCAGGTATTCGAGCAGCTTGTTCTGAAAAAACTCGTTGCTTAGTTCGAGGGCTCTCGAATGCATGGGAATGGGATTCACCTGTACCCAAAGCGTGGCCAGGTACAGCGCTTCTTCGGACTTCTGCCGAACATCCCGAAAGTAGGGATCCCACTCGGCGGCCTTCTGGTAATGCTGGTGCGCCGTCCTGGCCGCTTCCCGATCGCGCTGGCGGGCCGCCTGCATCAGGGATTCCACAAGGGAATAACGAGCCTCTGCAGCCCGCGAACGGGCATCCTCATATTCGCGGGTATAATCGCGGGTTTCATACAGGATCTCCCGGGCCCGGGGGTTTCGCTGCACGGCCTCGTACGCTTGATTGAGCTGGGCATACAAGTTGGCTATCTCCTCCCAGCGAAGAGGGTCATTGGATTCCATCAACCGTTGGATGCGGTCCAGATTGTAGGTCACCCCATCCGGGTAGGCACTGGCCAGGGTTTCCGCCGCTCGCCGATTGTTGGGGCTCTGCCCCAGCCGTTTCACAGATTGATAGAACGCTCCCTGGTAGTCGCCTTTTTCAAGCGATTTTCTGCCAGATGAACAGGAAGCCAAAGCAAAAAGAAGGATCAAAAAAGGTAAAGTCCGGATCATAGGGTCAAATTTAAGTGCCTTCTGTTTTCTCAGGAAAGAATCCTTTGCCAAATAAAAGGCTGGCAGCATCGAATGACAATAACCCTTATTTAACAGAAATCAGTCGGCTTTGCCAGGCCATTTTTCTATCCGGCGACCGGGTTGAGATTACTCCCCAAATTGCCTATTATAAAGCACCGTTTATAACCTTACGTAAGGAAGCAGGAAGCCAATAAGGCCATATCACGTGTCGGATCCTGGGGCATTAAATGTCTGACCTTTCTTCGGAAATCACTGGTTTTCACCTGAAAAAGTGAATCTCGATCCAAGTTCCGGATTGTTAGATCGTTCAACTTCTCTCCTTTTGTATTCGGGATTTAATGTGTTTCTTAACTCCTAAACCACTGAAAAATGGCTTCTTCCCAATATCGAAAGCTTCTGGAGTTGCTGAATCTTCGATACAAACCACATCCCTGGCATGGTATTTCGCCGGGTGAGCGGGCCCCTGAGATCGTGACAGCCTTTATTGAAGTGGTCCCCTCGGATACCATCAAATACGAGGTGGACAAACCCACCGGCTTTTTGAAGATCGATCGTCCGCAGAAGTTTTCCAGTCTGGTACCGGCCATGTACGGCTTTATTCCTCAAACCTACTGCAAGGAAGAAGTGGCTGCCTATTGCATGGAAAAGGTAGATCGAAAAGGGATCGAAGGGGACGGAGACCCGCTCGATATACTCGTACTCTGCGAAAGGGAAGTCCCTCGGGGCGATATGCTCGTGCAAGCCATCCCGATCGGAGGGTTTCGCATGATCGATAAGGGGGAGGCAGATGACAAGATCATCTCGGTATTGGTCAATGATGCCGTATACGGGCATTATCGGGATGTGGCCAACTTACCTAACAAAGTGCTTCGGCGGCTCCAGCATTACTTTCTGACCTACAAACAGATCCCTGGTGAGGAAATCCAGAGCGAGATCACGCATACATACGGGCAGGGAGAAGCCTGGGATGTCATGCGGGCCAGCATCCGGGATTACCAGCAACATTTCGGCAATCTCGAAAACGAACTGGATCGCCTGGCCCGCGAATGGATGGAATAAATGGGCCGTTTTTCCCGTTCAAGCTTGACAACGGCAATACAGCCCAATGTGTAATAAATCACTATTTTTCGGCGTAATCATCACTATTTTGAAACGGATCAAATCCTATATTTAATTACTGCCACAAGTCTGGCAGAATTCTCTCCGTTTACTTACCAACCAAAGCATCACCATGAAAGAAAAGATCTCTACTATAATGACTACCCAGGTGATCACCCTCGATCCCGATGAAACGCTGGAAGACGTCCGAAAACATCTGGCCGCCAGCAAACTTCACCATCTCCCCGTGGTAGAAAACAAAAAATTGATCGGCATTCTCTCAACGACCGATCTTTTCAAGCTCAACCTACCTTTTGACGAGTATAAGTCCGTAAAGGTCCGGGATGTGATGGTCACCAAAGTCGGGACCCTCTCGCCCGACGATCAGATCGGGTCTGCAGCCGAGATCTTCCTGTACAACTATTTTCATGCCGTGCCCATAGTCAATCAAAACCGGGAGGTAGTCGGGATCATCACCCCTCTGGATATTGTCCGCATGGTTCACAACCAGCACTATCCGGCGGTTGATTAGGTGATTCTTTTCGGTTTCAAACCGGGCGGAGTCCGTGTTTTTCCACCAGAGATTCAGCCCGGTCCCATAGTTTGCGCCCCGCTTCCTCGTCATAGCATTTTTCGTCCATACGGCGGTGAACCATCATGTGGAAGTACTCATTGCTGGTGCTTTCCATTTCCGCCGCTGCTGCCAGATAGACAAAGGGAGGCGCTGCTTTTTCGGGCGACTGGAAAAAGATGCGGAAAAAGGTATTCAAAAAGATCTTTAGAAAAGGGGGCGCCTCGCGGGCAATATTGGTGTTGACAGGCCCCGGACAAGCCGCTTGCACCGACACATCCACCTGCCCATTGGGATTCAGGCGGCGGGAAAGTTCGGATGAATAGGTATTCAGCACCAGTTTGTAATAGCTGTATCGGCTGATCCCCCCATTCACCCCATAATCCTGATAAATACCCAACTCCTCGAAATCAATGGGATCGGCATTACGATGGGAATCTGATGAGGTAAAGATGATCCGGGGGCGGTCCTGTCCGACGGGGAGGCTGTTGCCGGCGTAAACGGCGTTGGGAAGGGTCCCGTCCACCAGGAGCCGATTCAGGAGAACATGTTTGGCCAGAAAATTGACCATAAACATCTCTTCCAGTCCGTCGGGCGTTTTCCTGGGTTTGGCCTGTGCCACACCTGCATTGCAGATCATCACATCCAGTTTTACCGCCTGCTCTTTTAGCCTATCCGCCAGCGCATGGATGGATTCCTTACGCGTAAGATCGAGTTTTTCCATTCGGACCTTATCCGACCCACTCAGCTTTTTGACCTGCTCTCCGGCCTCCGGATGCCCCCCCCGACAGGCCATGATGAGATCGGCTCCGCGCTTGGCAAGCTCGACGGCAACGGCAAACCCGACTCCGGAATTGGCTCCGGTCACCAGAACCGTTTTCCCGTCCAGGCGATCCCGGTCTTCGAGAGGTCTGACGTTCTCTTTTTTTGCCCGGAAATCCTTAACTCCGGTGATGACTGCCTCAAAAGGATTCTTGAAACGGCCTTGTGCCATAATGCTTGGGTTTTGATGACAAGAAAAGAGCTTCCTTCACTCTTTTGTTTTCCTTTTCCTCATTTCCTTTTTCGAAAATTCAATGGCTATCGCCCATCAGCTCATACCCCTGCTGAATTCCTTTTTCCAAAGCCGGAACCCCTTTTCCCATCCAGCGTGGCTTCGGCGCATCCATCAGGTAATGGTCAAAGAATTGTTGCATACGTTTTTGGAAATCCTTCCGGTTCTGTGGCTTAACCGGCCAGTGAGGCTCCCCGTTGTAATTCAGCAACCAGGCCGGTTTACCCAAACGCCGCAGGGCCACGAAAAATTCGATCCCCTGGTACCAGGGCACGGCACCATCCTCATCGTTGTGCAGGATCAATACCGGCGTATTGACCTTTTCCAAATAGAAAAGAGGTGAATTCTCAATATAACGCATAGGGTACTCCCAAAGGGTTCCTCCGATCCGGCTCTGGGTGTGCTCGTACTGAAACATGCGACTCAATCCGGATCCCCAGCGAATGCCCCCGTAGGCAGAGGTCATATTGACCACCGGAGCACCGGATTCGGCGCATTTGAACAGATCGGTCTGGGTGATGATGTACGCATCCTGGTATCCGCCCCAGCTATGCCCCTGTATGCCCAGGCGGTCTCGATCCACATACCCTTCCTCCAGCAACGCCAATGTACCGGACATCACCGCATCGTAGGCGCTTTTCCCGGGATAGCCTTCTTTATACCAGATATCCGGAATGAAGATGACATAACCCCGACTCGCATAGAAAGTGAAATTGATGATGGATCGATGCGGGTAGGGATGATAATGCCTGTTTAAATTTTCGGCATTGCGCTCGTAGAAATAAACAATGGCGGGGTATTTTTTATCCGGATCGAAATTCTCCGGCTTGACCACCAGCCCCTGGCGGGTGACCCCATCCACATCGACCCACTCAAAAAGTTCTTTGGTACACCAGTTATACTCGTCCTGCTGAGGATTTACCCGACTGATCTTTTGGGCCGTCCGCATATCGGAGGATAAATGCAGGTCAGGGAATTCCGTCGTGCTTTCCCGGGTAAACAGATACCGCTCAGCCTCCCGGGCCTTTTTTACATCTTCGCCATACAGATGCTCCGGGCTTTGCACGAGTTCCCTTACTTCGCCGGTGGCCAGGTCGAGCTCAGCATAACCGGATCCCTTGGTGATCTCATTGAACAAATGAAGCAAAAGCTTTTGATCGGGTCGGATTGAGCGTTCTTCCGGATCGAGCCGGATATACCGATAGGTGACCTTATCCTCCCGCCCCCGGGTGAGCCGTAGCGGATCGGTTTCACCGCTGGGGTATATTTTCCAGATGTCGTATCGATCATACAAAAGCACGGCCGCATCATCTTCCAGCCAGCCGGCGCCGCCATAGCCCGAGGCATCCATCGGCCGGTCGTTGGTCTCATCGTACCAGATGCGGTCCTCATCCGCCGGAAGGGTAAGCGTTCGACCGGAGGAGATGTGGAAGAAAACGTGCGCGGAGTCTTCCGGAACGTAATAGGATACATATTGGGCAGCGGGCGACAGGCGGGGACGAGCGCGAACGGCTTCGGCAATTCGCCTGGACTCACCGCTTTGGATGTCCAGTACGTAAATATCGTTCCGTACCGGAGGACCTTCCCAGGAGATGGCCCGATAGTAAGGGCTATCGTTGTATCCCAGGGCTACATCAGCATTCCCTTCGTCTCCCAGATCAACAGATGGGATTTCTTCGGTGCCCAGGCGGATAAAAGTACGCGTCGGGATATCCCAGACGGTGGTATAAGCTCTTTTTCGCTCTTCCTTCTCACGGACCTTTTGTTGTGGGTAAAGCTCTTTGTCCTGCCAGTTCCATACCTCTACTTCCACAATTTCTTCCTCCAGCAGACTGGTATCGGGTATCACGGGCACTTTCCCCAGACCGAAGAACAGGCGTTCCCCGTTCTCGGAAAAAGAGGGCTTTTCGTCCGGACTGATTCGCCAACCCTCTTCCAGGTCAAGCGATTCGGAATCGGTTACCCTTTCAGCTTCTTCCATACCCTTTTTCCAATAAGCCAGCCGGGGATAACGAATCTCGGCTTCCGAAGTATCCGGATCGGCCAGAAAAGCAACCTGCTCTCCCTTCAGGTCCATTGCCGGAAGACTGAATTTGCCTTTCCCGCTGAGGAGCGGCAAAAAGTTTTCCTGCCCCAGATCGTAGTAGTAGACGCCGGGTTGCAAGGCAGAGTCATCTCCGGAGGTGATGGCCACGAAGGCACCTTCCTCTTCCGAAGCGATCACCTCCGTGACGTAGTATAGCGTATCCTCCGTTTTTTCTTCCAAATTTCGGATCACCAATGGGGAACCATTTTCCTCATTTTCTTTTTTGGACTCTTTGGTAGTTGAATCCGGTCGGATGGGTTCCAGGTGGTAAGCCAGCCAGCCCGGCCATTTTTCCGGTAATACAAACGATTTGACATGAGGAATTTTTTCCAACCCTCCCCGATGGGCATAGATCGCCAAGGTATCCCCGGGTAAATCCTTTTTTTCCACCTTTCGCCGGCGCATGGCCTTCAGGCTATCTACTGCCGGGGTAATATGGAAAACCAGAAACCGGCTGTCGGAACTCCAGGAAGGCCGAGTTCCCCTGGGGAAAATCCGGGTTTCGTCCTGATCCACATCATAAAGGTGCAGGTCCGTATCTCCTTCCCCGGGTTCCGCCTGGTAGCATACCCAGCTCCCATCGGGAGAGATAGCGATTGAGGAAAGGGTCTTCCAAATGGCAAAATCGGAATGATCCAAAGCCTTTTTTGACCCATTTTGAGCGCATAGGGCGAAGGGCAGCGAGAAAGCAGCCCAAAGCAGCAGGTAGTTTTTCATCATTATTTTATTCCTGGACGAAGAACCGGGAAAATAGGGATTCCTGGCAGGAATGGAGCATCCACCGCCTGAAATTCAGCCTTCGGGCTATTCTTTGGGCCAACCTTACTTTTTCAAATGCAAGAAATGCTTCGGCTGATCCGGGACAGCATCCGGGGGAAAGAGCAGGACTATACCGAGGGGAGCATCAACAGGGCTATCTTCCTTCTGGCCGTGCCCATGATCCTGGAAATGGTGATGGAATCCCTTTTTTCCGTGGTGGATGTCTTCTTTGTGTCGCGGGTCAGCATCAACGCGGTGGCCACCGTGGGCCTCACCGAATCCGTACTGACCATCATTTACTCCCTGGCCATGGGCATCAGCATGGCACCTATGGCCTATGTGGCGCGGCGTACCGGCGAACACGATCCGGAACAAGCCGCCGTGGGGGCGGCACAAGCCATGTGGATGGCATTTTGGCTGAGTTCGATCATCAGTATTTCCGGTATCTCCTACGCCGGTGATATTTTGCGGTTCATGGGGAGTGATGAAGAGCTGATCCGGGAAGGGGTGCTCTATACCCGGATCATGCTGGGCAGCAATTGGGTCATCATGTTCCTTTTCATTCTCAACGGAGTCTTCCGGGGAGCCGGAAATGCGGTCATCGCCATGAAAGTGCTCATCCTGGCCAATGGACTGAATATCGTTCTCGACCCTCTGCTGATCCTGGGAATAGGCCCCTTCCCTGAACTCGGCCTTACAGGTGCCGCAGTAGCTACCATCATCGGTCGTTCGGTAGGAGTTGCCTACCAATTGTACATGTTGTTCAACGGAAAGGGAGCCGTCCGCTTGAAGGCCCGACATTTTCGGATCCAATGGGAGGTGTTGAAAAAGATCTTCAACATTGCCGCCACCGGTGCCGGTCAGTTCATCATCGCTTCCTCCAGTTGGATCTTCCTGATGCGGATCATCAATACCCACATGGGCGCGGAAGCTGTGGCCGGATTTACCATCACCATCCGGATCATCATGTTTACCATTCTCCCCTCCTGGGGCTTATCCAATGCGGCTGCCACGCTGGTGGGCCAGAATCTGGGTGCCAAGAAACCCGGGCGGGCCGAAAGATCGGTTTGGATAGCCGCAAAGCTGAACATGATCTTCCTGTTTGCGATCGGCTTGCTGTTTTTCCTTCTGGCCGAATCCGTCATTTCGTTTTTCAATACCGACGAACAGGTGGTTCGCACGGGAGTCATCAGCCTGAAAATCATTTGCGCCGGTTATATTTTTTTCGCTTACGGAATGGTGATCAGCCAGGCTTTCAACGGGGCGGGAGATACCCGAACGCCCACTTACATCAATCTTTTTTGCTTCTGGGCCCTGGAAATTCCGCTGGCCTACATCCTGGCCGTCTTCTTGGGCTGGGGCGTTGCGGGCATTGCTGCCGCCATAGCGATAAGCGAAACGGCATTGGCCATCATTGCCATTTTCCTGTTTCGCCAGGGGAAATGGCAGACGGTGGAGGTATAAGCGCATTTTTCTCGCTCATATTTTATGGAATTTTATACAAAAGCCACTCTTATTGGTGTAGGCCCCATGATCGTGGGATTTACCCATAGAAAAAGAGGGCATACATTTGTTTCAGATGGTTGAAAAACCTGTATAATCCCATAACCGATTCCCATGAACCTCCCAACAAAGTTCCGTTTTGTAAACGGTTCCCCTTCCGATCCCGAATCAGATCCCGGGTTTCTCCTCCCTCCTGAGAAACCCGGATCTCCTCTTCATCCGGCGAAATTTCTGGGCTTCATGGCCATGTTCATCTCCATGGCTCTTTGTCAATTGCACGGACAGGCAGCCTGTGATTCACCCGGAAACTGTCCCACAGAAGCTTCCTTTCAGGTCTTCAAACTGGGTTGTGTGGGTAGCGCCTTCAGCGGATATTTCAATCCCGGGCATTGGATACTGGCACAAACCCAGGGCCGGAAAAACGCTTCCTTTCGCGCTTTCCCGGGAGACGAAGCGGTGATCACGGTCCCACCAGATCAATCCGTGGAATACCGGATCCTGATTCCCGCCGACGGCTATCTGCAGATCCAATGGTCTATGGATCAGGAAAATCTGACCGTACAAAGCCTAACGCAGCAGGAAAGGAACCCCTGGAGGGGAACCGGCGGAATGTTCATAGGAGCAGTCCGGATAGGGGAATTTTTCCGCCTATCCCTGTCCAATCCCGGAGATCAAACCGGCAGCTTGCGAATCTCAGACCTGCAATTCCTCACTTCGGCCCGGCAGGTCGCTGTTTATCCGGATCAAAATGGGAAACCCGGCGGGACAAAAATTCTTTCTTC
Source organism: uncultured Saprospiraceae bacterium (assembly GCA_964640855.1). Taxonomy (GTDB): domain Bacteria; phylum Bacteroidota; class Bacteroidia; order Chitinophagales; family Saprospiraceae; genus JAJDFU01. The sequence continues at coordinate 37,980 of CAZXIX010000023.1, read as the reverse complement.
CGCCGTAGATTTCAGCCGTATCCTGCTCCCGCCGGATCGGGAAATTACCTCCCGGGAAGACCTGTCAATCTCCGTGACCGGATGGCCGATTCTGGACCGGGACGGCCATCCGGCCAGCAAACACGATCAACAGGCCCTGACAGAAAATACCGCCGACCTCCGGGTGTCGTATGAAGACCGCCTTCAACTCAAGGGCGAGTATACAATAGTGCTTCGGAAATGGACCCTCACCGATCCTTGCAACCAGAACCGGATGGAGCATATTCAGCGCATCGTGATAAGGGAAAACCTCCAAAGCTCCACCGAAAGCCTCGGCAATACCCAACCCTGACCTCACCATTTGGTCCGGAGGATTTGGTTACTTTTGAGCTCTTTTCAACCACCAATTTCCATGCTCATGTCGATGGTCGAGGAATTCAATGCCTACCGTTCTGAAATGAACGAAAAGATCCTGGCACAGGACAATAAAGTACTCAAACGCTTTTTCAACCTGGATACCAATGCCTATCAGGACGGAGCCCTTTCCACCAAAACCAAGGAGTTGCTTGGCTTGGTAGCCTCCATGGTGCTGCGCTGCGACGATTGCATCCGGTATCACCTGGGCACCTGCTATGATCTGGGTGTAAGCCGGGAAGAGGTCTTCGAAGTATTTGCCATCGCCAATTTGGTAGGCGGTTCCATCTGCATCCCGCATACCCGCCGGGCAGTAGAATACTGGGACGAACTGGAGGCACAATAATCTTTTGTCGGAAGGGCGCCTGCCCCCTTTCCCCCCCTTGGCCCGACAAAAGACTACCGGAGATAGCCTTGGTCTGTAGGTAGTTTTCATTGGAAGGCCATTTCGTGGCAGCATAGCCCTCTAGCGCATCCGAAATTTCCCTATCCACTTCCCGATGGCTATTATTTGCCACTCTGCGGCCCCTGACGTAAATTCGTGGAGCCTTTTCAGGGCAGCACCGGCATTACAGCTCACCTTTTTTGGAAAATCGAACGGATATGCCCGATAATTCCGGCACCCCATCTTATTTGGATGAACTCAATGAGGTACAACGACAAGCCGTTATTCAGACCGAAGGCCCCGTACTGGTTGTAGCCGGCCCGGGCTCCGGCAAAACCCGGGTACTCACCTACCGGATCTCCTACCTGATCGACAAGGGAGTGCCCCCCTGGCAGATCCTGGCCCTGACCTTCACGAACAAGGCGGCGCGGGAAATGAAGCATCGAATCAGTAAAAGGGTAGGCGACCAGGCCGAAAAAGTTTGGGCCGGTACTTTTCACTCCATCTTCGCGCGCATCCTTCGCGTAGAAGCCGAAAAGATCGGATACCCCTCCAACTTTACGATATACGACACCGAGGACAGCAAAAACCTGATCACGGCCATCCTCAATGAGATGCGGTTGGATAAGAATCAATACCATCCCAATGCGGTCCGATCCCGCATTTCTTCCGCAAAAAGTAACCTGATCACCCCCAAACTGTACGCCCAGAATGAAGAGCTCATGGAGCAGGACCGGATGGCCAAACGTCCGCGGATCGTTGACATTTATCAACAGTATGTAGCCCGTTGCAAACGCTCCGGGGCCATGGATTTTGACGACCTGCTCTACAGGCTGTTTGAACTTCTGCAGGCCAATCCCGACGATGTAGCCGGGAAATACCGGCAGAAATTCCAATATCTGCTGGTCGATGAGTTCCAGGACACCAACTTCCTGCAGTATGCCATTGTGAAAAAGCTCGTCCAATACGAGAATAGTCCGCGCAACATATGCGTCGTGGGCGACGACGCCCAGAGCATCTACGCCTTTCGGGGAGCTACCATTCAAAATATTCTGGATTTCGAAAAGGATTTTCAGAAATACGGGATCCAAACCTTCAAATTGGAGCAGAATTACCGTTCCACCAGCCACATCGTTGAGGCGGCCAATTCGGTGATCACCTACAACCGCCGGCAGATCCAGAAGAAGATTTGGTCCGACAAGGGTGAAGGGAGACTGATCAAGCTGATCAAGGCCCAGAGCGATACGGAAGAGGGAAAACGAATCGCGGACACCATTCTGGAGCAGAAAAATCGCGATCACTTGTCCAACAGCGATATCGCCATCCTCTACCGGACCAATGCCCAATCCCGGATATTTGAGGAATACCTCCGACGATACAATATCCCTTACCGCATTTACGGCGGACAGTCTTTCTATCAGCGCAAAGAAGTGAAGGACCTCATCGCTTACCTCCGGCTGGCGGTCAACCCCCGGGACGATGAAGCGCTCCGCCGCGTGATCAACCTGCCTAAGCGCGGTATTGGAAAAACCAGCCTGGACAAACTGGCTGCCTATGCAGCCGAAAAAGAACGGCCTCTCTGGGACATCCTGGGCCAGGTACCTCTCCCCAGCAAGGCGAAACAGGCCATATCGGGTTTCGCCAAGTTGATCCAGAGTTTCGAATCCCGAAATACCAAGCTGAATGCCTACGAGTTGGCCCTCTTCATTGCCCGGAAATCCGGTCTGCTCGACAGTTTGAAAGCCGATACGACCATCGAGGGCATGGGGCGATTGGAAAATATGGAGGCCTTGCTGGATGGCATTAAGGCTTTTGTCGAGGAAGATACCGTCGTGGATACGGCTACCCTTCCGGATAAAAGCCTGGCCACTTACCTGCAGAATATTGCCCTGCTCACCGATGCGGATGAAAATGAAGAAGGCGCCTCCGACTTCGTCACTTTGATGTCGGTGCACGCCGCCAAGGGTTTGGAGTTCAAAAGTGTTTTCATCGTGGGACTGGAAGAAAAGCTTTTCCCGTCCTTTATGGCCATGGATTCCATCGAAGGCCTGGACGAAGAGAGGCGTCTTTTTTATGTAGCCATTACCCGAGCGGAGCAGTTTCTGACCTTATCCTACGCCATCAGCCGCTATCGGTATGGGAAGATGAACTACAACGAGGCCAGCCGTTTCCTGGAGGAAGTCCCGATGGAACATCTGGAGCGGAGCTCGCGCTTCGGACATGCGGAGCCAAGCGTTTTGAGCGGGGCGAAGGTCATGGGGAATTTCAAAAGACGCAGCCCTTCCCAACCCGCTTTTCAGATTGACCCGGCTACTTTCAAACCCAGCCCGCCCGGGGATATTGAAGCGGGCATGGACGTCCTCCATTTAAAATTCGGCAAGGGAAAGGTATTGAAGGTCGACGGCGGCGTTTCCAGCAAAATGGCGACTATTCATTTTGAGGGAATGGAGGACAACCCGGAGCGGCGGATCATGCTGAAATTCGCCAAACTGCAGATCGTGGATCCCAGGGAGGGGTAAAAACGAGACCCCGACCGAAGCCGGGGTCTAACGTTACCACTCGGATTAATGGATCAGGGCTGAGTCAGGGCCTTGTTTCCAGTCTGAATTTCACCGGCAGGGTGAACATAACCGGAACGGGCCTTCCGCGCTGTCGACCGGGTATCCAGAGGCCGGCCTTCTCGTTCATCATATCTATGACCCGAAGCGCCTCTTTACCACAACCGCCGCCAATATCCCGCAGGATTTGAGAATCCCGGATCTTCCCGTCGCGCCCTACCACGAACTGGACAACCACCGTGCCCTCAACTTCGTTTTCGCGGGCGATGTCGGGATACTTGATCTCGCTGTAGATGAATTCCAGGAGCTTCATGTTCGCACATTGGGTCTTGGCATCCTTGGTAGGCTCATTCTCACAGCCCGGGAATCTGGGCATTTCTTCCGCGATCCGGAAAATTTCCTCTACTTCCGGCTCTTTGGGCGGAGGGGGTGGGGGCGGAGGAGGAGGCGCAGCTGCTTCTTCCTGGTATTTTTCAGGAATCTCCAGGACCGTCTCTTCGTTAACCGACATATCCTCAAATTCCACATCCTCTATGTCCAGGTCTACCTCCTGAGGTATAGCCGTGACCACCGGGGGCGGCGGAGGAGGCGGCGGAGGAGGAGGTGCCGCAGTCTGGGGAGGCGTGATCTCGATGTCTTCATCTATAGACAATACCCAATCCTCGTCAGCTTCTTCAGGCGGTTGGGTAGTCCAGTTGAAGGCCATGACCGTGACCCCCATTACCAGGGCCAAACTGGCCGTCAGAAGGGTGCTGTGCCACTTCTCGATGTCTACATTTGCATATTTGGCACGGGTGCGGGCAGAAAAACCCGGTGCCTGACGAGAAGTCCCTTTCAGGATCTTCTCCTGCCGCCTGGCCAAAAGCAAACGACTGCCGTAAATTAAGGCAACCAGAAAAAGTGCAAATCCGGCCAGGGACCAAAGTAAGAATGTACTGGAAAAACTAAGTTCGGGGAACATGACCGTATGTTTTTTATGTAAGGGAATTGATTTTCGTTCATTTGACAATATACCCGGAAAGCCCAGTTCATTTAGTGACCCACATCAAATTGGGTAGTGATATTTATCAGGTAAATCCTTTTTTATCAAAATACTGTTTTAAGCCAGCCCTTAAAGCCCGACTTTTATTCTTAAATCTAATTCCTTGAATTCAAACCGATCCGACTCTTCCGAACTCAAATCCCGCCTTCGTACCCGGGCGGAGGAATTGGGCTTTGCCTTCGTCGGCATAGCCCGGGCGACTTTTCTCGAAAAAGAGGCTCGCAGGCTGGAGGAATGGCTTTCGCGTGGATACCAGGGTAAAATGGCCTACCTGGAAAACCATTTCGATAAGCGCCTGGACCCCCGCAAACTGGTCCCCGGAGCCAAGACCGTCGTCAGCCTGCTGTTCAACCATCACAATCCGGAAAAACAATCGGACCCCCAGGCGCCTAAAATCTCGCAATATGCCTATGGGCGGGATTACCATTTTGTATTGAAGAAAAAACTCCGGGAATTGCTCCATTGGTTGCAGGATGAAGCGGGCCCGGTCCAGGGTCGATGCTTTGTGGACTCCGCGCCTGTCATGGAGCGGGAATGGGCCAAAAGAGCCGGGAACGGCTGGATCGGGAAAAATACCCTGCTGATCCATCCCAAGGCGGGATCCTATTTCTTTCTGGCCGAGTTGATCATCGACCTGGAATTACCGCCGGATGAACCCATGCGGGATTACTGCGGTACCTGCACCCGCTGCATTGACGCCTGCCCCACCGATGCCATCTCCCCTCAGGGATATATCGTGGACGGGAGCCGTTGCATTTCTTATTTGACCATCGAACTGAAGGAAGCTATCCCGACAGCGTTTGAAGGAAAAATGGAAAACTGGATGTTCGGTTGCGATATTTGCCAGGAGGTTTGCCCCTGGAATCGCTTCGCCAAACGACATGACGAGCCCGAGTTTGAGCCCCATCCGGACTTGCTGGACAAGTCTGCATCCGAGTGGGAGGAGATCACGGAAGCCGTTTTCCAGGAGCTATTTCGAAAGTCAGCCGTGAAGCGCACCAAATTCAGAGGCCTCAAAAGGAACATCGCGTTCCTGAAAAATTCCTCACCCGGGAGCCAGGATTCGGCGGACTGATCCGCAGACACTCCGTTTATGCCTAGCCTGAATTTCAAAATACACGGCTTTCCATAAACCCGCCTTCTGCTTCAATCTCCCTGAAATGGCTCCAGGCCTTTTCGGCCAGTACTTGGGTCAGCTTTTCGATATAATACGAACCTGCGGCCGGGTCAGCTACCTGGCCTATGTGGGCCTCCAGCTGGAGTATGTGCTGTACATTTCGAGCGATCCGGCGTGTGAAAGGTGTGCTTTGTTCTTTGAGGGAAGCATTTGCCGGGGCTACGTAAAGTTGGTCTGCCCCTCCCAATACAGCGGACATGGCCTGGGTCGAGGCCCGAACCATATTTTGGTAGATATCATCGGTCTGACTTTCGTATGCGAGATGGGCCATAAGCCTGGGGAAAGGGGCGCCTTCGATTCCGTAGGCCTCCGCCAGGTTGGACCAGAGGATCCGCAGCGCTCTCAATTTGGCCATTTCCAGGAAGTAACTGGTCCCGACCGAAAGTGAAAGTTGCAAGCGAGCGGCAACGCGCCCGGGATCAAGCCGGTAGCTTTGTAATTGAGCCAGGTATTCGCTCATCTTGGCAAGGGTAAGCGCCAGTTCCCGGTCCACCGCATATACCTCCCCGTGAAACATGCGAGCGTTGATCTGAATGCATAGAAAACCGGGCAACTCCGTTTCGCACAGGCGAACCGCTTCGGCCAACTTGCCGAAAGGAGGCTCGGTCCAGTCCAGGATCGGGTCAAAATCGATGGAGCCGGTAAGGCGCTTTTTGTCCAACCCCCGATCGCTCACCCATTTGACCCACCTTTCCAGCAAAATAAGGGGATCCCTCCCCGGAAAATTTTCCTCCAGATTCGTGATCACCCGTTCGGCCGGGTAATCTTCTAAAACGGCGGACCAGCCTTTCCGGTCCGGCCGGTTCTGAAAACTCAGGATGACCGCTTCCACACCGCCTCCCAGGGCTTCTTGCCAGCGGGAATGTCCGGACTCGCTGTCCCGAACGCTGATCGATTCCCCGATTTTCCAACCTGCCTGCACCTGCAGCGGGCCTCCGGAGGCGATCGATTCCGGACCGTAAAAGGGATCCAGGGAAATTTCCTCGTTCAGGTGCCATTTCAGATCTTCAAATGGTTTTCCTTTCAGATCCCGGACGACCTGATCCTTCCAGGCCTCAATAGAAATGGGGGCAAAGGAGTCGAATGAGAGTTTGGCGGAGGACGACATAAGATTTCGTGTACTAGATTTCAGGCTTAAGGTAAGGCATTTCGATTGTTTCCAATATTGATAATCTTTCACAAACAATAATCTTAGGAAGGCGTTATATTTGTGATTCAACATTAGAAGATAGAATAAATCCAAATAAGAATAAGAAATGTCCACACGCAAGATTTATCTCGATAATAACTCCACCACCCCAACTGATCCCAGGGTCGTAGACGCCATGCTGCCCTATTTCTATGAGCATCCCGGAAATGCAGCCAGCCGAAACCACCCTTTCGGATGGGAAGCGGAGGAAGCTGTCGACTATGCACGCGAGCAGATTGCCAAGCTCCTGGATGTGGATTCCCGGGAGATCATTTTTACCTCCGGAGCTACCGAATCTGACAACCTGGCGCTGAAAGGAGTTTTCGAAATGTACTCTCGCAAGGGAAATCACATCATAACCCTGAAAACGGAACACAAAGCCGTTCTGGATGCTTGTGCCAAGATCGAAAAGATGGGAGGCCAAGTCACCTATCTCGACGTTCAGGCAAATGGCCTCGTCGATCTGGCCCAACTGGAAGCCGCTATCAAGCCGGAAACCATTCTGGTGTCGATCATGTGGGCCAACAACGAAACCGGCGTTATCCAGCCAATGAAGGAGATCGGCGAAATTTGCGCCAAGCACGGTGTCCTCTTCAAGAGCGATGCGACGCAGGCCGTCGGCAAAATCAAAACCCATCCCAAGGAAGTCGGGGTTCACCTCATGGCGTTCACAGGTCACAAGATGTACGGCCCCAAGGGCGTCGGCGCCTTGTTCGTCAACCGGAAAAGCCCACGCGTCAAAGTGACCGCCCAACTGGATGGCGGCGGCCACGAAAGAGGCATGCGCTCCGGTACGCTCAACGTACCTGGCATCGTTGGCTTCGGCAAAGCAGCCGAGATTGCAATGAATGAGATGGAAAGCGATGCCGAAAGGCTTAGCAAACTCCGCGATAAACTGGAAAAAGCCCTGATCGAAAACCTGGAGGAAGTCTACGTGAACGGTAGCCGGGAAAGCCGGATGCCCCACGTGACCAACATTTCCTTCAAGCACGTGGAGGGAGAAGGATTGATGATGACCTTCAACCAGGACATTGCCGTTTCTTCCGGTTCTGCTTGCACTTCTGCCTCATTGGAACCATCTTACGTATTGATTGCGTTAGGATTAGGAGACGATTTGGCTCATTCCTCCATCCGATTCAGTTTGGGCCGCTTTACCACAGAGGAAGACATCGACCTGACGATCGACAAATTGGTCAATGGTGTCCAACACATGCGGGACCTAAGCCCGATCTGGGAGATGTACAAAGAGGGAGTCGACCTCGACTCTGTAGAATGGCAAGAACACTAAAACCAGATAAACCTAATTTTTTTAAGATTAAAACTCGTTTGCAATGGCATATTCTGAAAAACTGCTCGACCACTTCAAGAATCCTCGGAACGTGGGAACTTTAGACAAAAACAAAGAAACCGTAGGCACAGGCCTGGTCGGTGCCCCCGAGTGTGGTGATGTCATGCGTCTTCAGATCGAAGTAGATCCCGAAAAGAAGGTGATCACAGATGCCAAATTCAAAACTTTTGGATGTGGGTCTGCCATCGCTTCTTCCTCACTGGCCACCGAGTGGCTGAAAGGAAAGTCGATCGACGAAGCGCTCAAGATCGACAATATGGACATTGTCGAAGAATTGGCTTTGCCTCCTGTAAAAATCCACTGCTCCGTTCTGGCCGAAGATGCCATCAAAGGAGCCATCAAGGATTATCAGGAAAAGAGCAAAGTGGCCAAGCCTCAAACTGAGGCCGAGGCCTGATGACCTAAGGGAAAGACGCAAGTCTTGCCGAACGTAAATGCATTGTAACTATGTTATTTGTAGCCGACAGTGCCAAGAATAAGATCAGCGAGATCAAATCTGGCGAAGGATTGAGTGAAGATTTTTTCATTCGGGTAAGCGTAACCAGCGGAGGCTGCTCTGGCCTAACCTATGAGATGGATTTCGATAACGAGGAGCAACCCAATGATCAGATCTTCGAGGATAATGGAGTGAAGGTCGTTACAGATCTGAAAAGTTTCCTCTACCTGTGCAACACCACACTGGAATTCTCCGGTGGTTTGAACGGGAAAGGTTTTTACTTCAACAACCCTAATGCCGCCCGCACCTGCGGATGCGGAGAGAGTTTCGCCGTTTGATCGTTGCATAGGGATCCGAACAAAACCCCTGTTTCCTTTTAGGAGGCAGGGGTTTTTCTTTAGAGGAGAAAGGGCAACACGGCTTTTCTTTCTCCCGGATAGTCCGCTCCGAATTTTTCGCGATACCACTTATGATGGGAAATCGCCCGCGGAATCAGATTGGCCGCCGTCCAAATGGCAAATGACGCGGCCGGCAGACTCCAGCAAAGAATGGCAAAGCCGGTCCATTCCAGGATCTCGCCGAAATGATTAGGGCAGGAAATCCAACGAAAAAGCCCCCCTTCCGGAATTTTATAGCCCGTTTCACCGGGTTTCCGGAGATTCATCAGCTTCTCATCCGACCCTATATTGATGGATGCCCCCAGGAGGAACAGCACAAATCCCAATAAAAAACGGGGGTCTGCCAGCCACCATTCGGGATAAGGGACCTGCGTGGGGTCCAGCCAAAACCCGAAATGACCCAGCCCGTAGCCGTTCACAAATCCATTGACGACATTGAAAAAGGCGGCCGAAAACACAATGGCCAGCGGCATCTTTTTCCCCGAGGTGCGAATACGCAACGGAAAAATGAGGCTCCGGTTGGTATAGTGCAAGATCCAAAGGGCGAAGAAGATCCACATGGGTGTAGACTTGGCCACTGGCCCCGTCAGAAAAAACCAGGCAAAGACAAGAGGGGAAACCAGTTCCATTATGATCCAACCGATCCGGTTATCTATCTGCGGCCCCCAGCTTTTGCCGGCATTGTGCCGCCCATAGGGAGCGGTGACGAAAAGCTGAACCGGAACGAGGACCAGGGCAACCGCAATCCAGATCCATACCAGGTTGGTAAAAGAAGAGAGATCCATGCAGAGGTATTTCGTTTTGTACAGGAAATGTACAACCTTTTGACCAATGCGAGACGTGGTTCCCCCGCAGGATACTAACCGGAATATAAAATGAATCTTGGGGTTTGGCGATCCGGAGACTGCTCATCGGGCCTGACCAGCCCGGGATGGCAGGATCAATTCACGGCCGGGTTGTCGTTGGAGTTTTGTTCGAGAGCCCGGATCCGTTCTTCCAAATCCTCTATCTGCTGTTTCATGGATTCCAGTTGCTGCTCAAGATACCGGACGCGGTTCTCTTCCTGGGGATCGATCTGAGACTCAGGCGATCGGCTAAGCGGGGTATCCGGCTCGACAGCATCCGGCTGGCTTTCTTGGGGAGCCGGCGGAGGCACCTCCACGGGCAAGGGAGTGGTTTCCGCATCGGAAGCGGAAGGATTGAACCAATCGACTATCTTTTGGAAATTATCACCCGGGTCTTCATCGTTGAAAAGGGAGGCTCCGATAAAGGCAGCCGGTACCAACACCAACATCACTAAAAAGAATCGGGCAAATGGGGTTAACTTTCTTCTTCGTCGAGCCATGCGATTTTTTTCTTTAGGATAAAGATACTTGCTGAAATCCGGAAATGCGCTTTACTTCTACCTACAAGGCAAATTATCGGACAAAGCCCTTCCGGGGAGATTTGGTATTTTGAGCTAAATCTGCCAACCACATCTTATCGCTCTACTTTCTATGCCGGAAGCATTGATCTACGAAGCGGTCCACAGCCCGCTGACCATCGGTAAAGCAGGAGGTAGCCTGTATGAAGTCTCTCCGCTGTCCCTTGCCGTGCAGCTTCTGCAAAAGCTAACCGAAGGCCCGACGGTTCCTAACCGGGTGCAAGCTTTGCATATGGCTTGCGTGCACCCTTTCCGGGACCAGGGCGGTAATTTTGCACGAATGGCACTCGCCACAGCAGGCCTCGACCACCGCATAGTCGGGCACAATTACTATGGCACGGAAGGGATAGGCTGGAGTGCGCTGGCCTCTTCTCTCCAAAGTTTACCCCAGTGGCCGGCCGAAAAACTACAGATCGTAGGCGGAGTCGACAGTTTTTCCCGACTCGGGCAACATCTGCATAGTAACCCCTGGACCTTTAACCTCGATCCATTGGGAGCAGGTCGCGCCGCCCCTTTCTCAATTCAGGCCGATCTGCTGGCCGCTCGATTGGGTTTATCCTCTTCGGAACTCGATGCCTACACCCGGTCCAGCATTAAAAAAGCCCGGACCGGGAGGGGCAAAAGCATTCATTCCCACCGATTGATCCCCATCTGCGATACCAACGGCTTGGTTATTGCACGGGAGCATACCTCCCCGAAAGATCCGAAGAGTGAGGCCGAAAGGGAGTCCGACGCCTTTCTGACCTCCGGGCAGCAATATGCCGGGCTGAAGGCGCTGGCCCGGAAGCACTACCCGGAATTGGAGCAAATCCCATCGTCCCATGCCGATTATCATCTGGCGCTTCCGGCCGACGGAGCTGCCCTTCTGCTGATCGGAAATGCGGATGCAGATGCCGACGGCCCCAGGCCGGTGGCCCGGATCCGGGCATTCGTAGAATCCGGGGGTCATTTGTCCGACCCCCAGGCAGTCGCTGTGGAGGCTACCCAACAGATCCTGGAGGAAACCGGCTTGTCCGCCCGGGAGATCGACAGCTGGTCCGTTTTCGAAGGATTTGCGGCCGACGGGATTCGGTTCCAACAAAAATTCGATATCCCCGATACCCGCCTGAACGAAGCCGGCGGAGAACTTTTCCTGGGATACCCGGGAGGGGCCAGCGCTGCCTTCCTGATCTGCCGCCTGCTTGCTGTCATGGAAAAAAAGGGCCGGAAACGGGGCATCGCCGCCCTGGGAAGCACATCCGGGGAGGGAGGAGCCTGTTTGCTCGAATGGATAGATAATACATGATCCGATACCAGAAAGATACCGCCAACATTGTGACCCTGACCCTGGATATGGAGGGGTACAAGGAAAACATCCTCAATCATCAGATGTGGACCAGCTTCCTCCCGGTGCTACAACGTTTACAATCCGAAAAAGAGGCCGGTAAACTAAAGGGGGTCATCTTCACTTCCGCCAAAAAAACCTTTCTCTCAGGTGGGGATTTTGACCGGCTCCTGGAAGACCGAAGCCCGGAAGAGATCTTTGCCAATACCCAGGAGCTGAAAAGTTTCCTGCGGGAACTGGAAAAGCCAGGCGTACCCGTAGTAGCTGCGATCAACGGGTCCGCACTGGGCCCCGGATTTGAAATGGCGCTGGCTTGCCATTATCGGATCGGCATCAATAAGCCGGAAATACAGCTTGGGTTTCCGGAAATCCGTTTCGGACTGATTCCCGGTGCCGGCGGGGTGATTCGCCTGCTTTGGCTCATGGGCATCTCTGCTGCCTTCCGGATCCTGAGCAGTGGCCGGGCCTATCCCCCCGGAGAAGCTCTCCGGATCGGGCTGATCGACGAACTGGCTTCAGATCAAAGGGATATGATGGAAAAGGCGCGCCAGTGGCTGGCTACCCGGCCCGACGGAAGGCGCCCCTGGGATCAGCCCGATTGCTCCATCCCCGGCGGAACCGCATTCGAGGGAGACAATCCCCTTTTTTTCCTCCACCAGCTTTCCTACCTGCAGGGCGACCGAACCCCATCCCGGGCGGCTGTCGAAAGCATTCTTCGTTTGCTGCAGGAAGGTTCCGAACTGGAATTCGACACCGCTTGCCGGCTGGAAAGTCGCTATTATACCGGGAACCTGGTGAAAAGGGAAACCAAGAACCTGCTGCGAGCCCTCCACTTCGATCGCCAAACTTTGCTGAAGGGGGCCAGCCGGCCGAAAGGATTCGGCCGCTTTCGCCCCCGGCGCATAGGGATCATCGGTGCGGGTAAAATGGGATCGGGCATTGCGCTGGCCTGTTTACGCCAGGGCATGGAAGTAGTGCTGAAAGATATCTCCCCTTTGGTTGCCGAGCGGGGAAGAGACCTGGTAAAGGCCCGGCTGGAACGATCCGTTGCCCAGGGGGAACTCGAAGAACGGCAGCAAAATCACATACTGAAACGCATTAAAACAACGGAACGGGCGTCTGAGTTCGCAGACTGTGACATCATCATGGAAGCCGTCTTTGAGCATCCGGGCGTGAAGCGAAAAGTCACCCGGGAGGCGGAAGAATACCTGGACGATTATGCCTTATTCGGCACCAATACCATATCCATACCGATTACGGAGTTGGCCCGTGCCATGTCCCGACCTCAGCAATACATCGGATTACATTTCTTCCATCCGGCCGACCGGGTTCCCCTGGTCGAAATCGTTCGGGGCGACGAGACCGCAGATGAAACCGTTGCGAAAGCATTCGATTTCGTCAAACAGATCGGCAAGGTTCCTATTATTGTAAAGGATGACTGGGGCTTTTTCGCCGCAAGGGTCCAGAATACTTATCTCCTGGAAGGAATCACCATGATACAGGAAGGGGTCCCGCCCCCTTTAATAGAATATTCAGGCCTTTTTTCCGGGATGCCGGAGGGCCCTCTTCGTACAGCCGACCGCACGGGGCTCGAATTCGTTCTGAAATACGAAAATCAAGCTGCAGCTCATTACGGAAAAAAATACATTCAACATCCCGCCGTACACGTTTTACAAACCATGCTGGATCCCCATCAGCGGTCGGGGGCCAGTAAAAAAGCCGGCTTTTTCGACTATGATCCCCAAGGGAACCCGACCGGACTGTGGTCTGAATTAGGGTCATTATACGCTCCCAGGCCGGCGGTTTTCCGGGAAGAAGAGTTGGCTGACCGTCTGTTGATCGCCCAGGTACTGGAAGCGGTATGGTGTTTGCAGGAAGGCGTCATCCGAAACATTGCCGAAGCCAACCTGGGCAGTATTTTCGGATGGGGATTCCCCGCAGAAAAGGGCGGCGTGATCCAATACATCCTAAGCTTCGGGCTGGAAGATTTTATCGAAAAATGCAATAATCTCCAAAAACAATTTGGCCCCAGGTTTCGGGTACCGGGAAAAATCAGGAAAATACTGCCTTGAAATCCTGAACAAAATGCCTTTTGAGTTGTCTCAAGATTAGATATTAGTAAATTAGTCGGAGACTATAACAAATTGAATTCATTCCACTACATCATTGCCGGAGGCGGCTGTGCAGGTCTCAGTTTGGCCTGGCGAATTCTGCATAGTCCTGAGCTAAAGGACAAAAAGGTGCTTCTCGTCGATCGTGAACTAAAGGACAGGAACGATCGCACCTGGTGTTTCTGGATGGAAGGTCAGGGTGAATGGGATGCCATTGTCCATCACCGCTGGGCCAGGCTGGCCTTTGAAGATGAAACGGGCAGGAAGGTTCAAAACCTGTCTCAATATACCTATCAGCAAATCTCAGCCATCGACTACTACCGGCACATTCGCGCCGGATTGGACGAATCCGACCAAATTACACAACGCATAGGCAACGTGGAAGAAGTGGGGGAAGATGAGAAGTCTGCCTATATCCTGTTGGACGGTGAGCGCATCCATTCCGAAATCGTATTCGACTCCCGGTTTCTTCCGGAAAGATCCCTTTATGGTTGGAGCGGACACACTTTCCTACTGCAACATTTTCACGGCTGGGTGATCGAAGCGGACTATCCTTCTTTCGATCCGGATGAAGCCACCCTGATGGACTTCCGGGTCCATCAAGGCGGATATGCCGGTTTTTTCTATCTCCTGCCCTACAGCGAAAAAAAGGCTCTGGTAGAATATACCCTCTTTTCGCCACAGAAGCTGGAAAAAGAGGAATACGAGACCGCTCTACATGCCTACCTGGAGGAAAAGCTGGGTATTTCGGAATTCAGGATTCGGGAAACCGAGTCCGGGATCATCCCTATGACGGATGCCCCATTGCCTCGTTCGGATTCGAGGCGGGTCATTTCTTTCGGCTCGAGGGGAGGAGCCGTAAAACCGACGACCGGCTATGCCTTTCTACGCATTCAAAGGCAGACCAAACTTCTGGTCGATCAGCTGAAAAAGGGAGAGCTGCCTGGCCTGGTTGAGAAGAGACCGGATCGTTTTCGATTTTACGACCGGCTTCTCCTGCATATTTTATCGAGAGAAGGCCATTGGGCAAAAGCCATATTCAGCCGCCTGTTCCACGCCAACGATATGGAACGTATCCTGACTTTCCTGAATGAAAAATCATCGCTCGTGCAGGAGGCCAGGATTTTTTCCACATTACCCATAGGTCCGTTCCTTCGGGCCATTTCGGGGGTATATCTGCCTGCCGTTCGGGAGCGGATTCAAAGCTGGTTTTCGAGCTACGGACCCGACCGAACCCCTCATCCTTTCATCTCAAAAAAGCATAGCAAAAGAGCCTGATCCGATGAAAAGAAGAATACACGACAACTTTCTGCTTTCGAGGGAGCGTATGTCGTTTACCAATAAACTTTTTTTTTGTCTTTCTGTTAAGCCTTTGCCTTTAACACATTTTAACAAAATCATTCACAATGAACGCATTAGTTAATCTTGAACCCTTGTTCATGGCTACCCTACAAGAAGGGGACTATGTTGGGTTCACCTTCTTCATCGGCTCTATGGCCATGGCGGCTGCTACTGTTTTCTTTTTCTTCCAGTACGGAAAAGTGGATAAAAAGTGGAAGGATTCCATGCTGGTAGCAGGCCTTATCACCTTTATCGCAGCTGTCCACTACTATTACATGAGGGATTTCTGGGCTGAAAACCAGACCTCTCCGACTTCTTTCCGTTACATCGACTGGATTCTTACGGTTCCTTTGATGTGTGTGGAATTCTACCTGATCACCCGGAAAGCCGGTGCGAATATCGGTCTGCTCTGGAGACTGATCATTGCTGCCGTAGGTATGCTGGTTACCGGATACATCGGTGAAGGTATCACCGGCGTAGGGCCGAATGCGAGCGTATTTGCTACCTGGTTCTGGGGATTGATCTCCGGCCTTTTCTACTTCTACATCCTGTATGTTGTCATGTTTGGAGAGGTGAAGAACCTGGCTCAAAATGCCGGACCGCAAGTAGCCAAGGCGACCAATATCCTGGCCTGGTTCGTACTCGTTGGCTGGGCCATCTATCCGATCGGTTACATTCAGGGTACCATAGGTGGCTTGTTTGGAATGCCGGTTGATCTTGGCCTGCCGATGGATATCATTTACAACATCGGTGATGCCGTCAATAAGATCGGTTTCGGTCTTGTCATCTTTACGCTGGCATCCAGTCAATCCCAGGTTCAAGGCCAGATGGCTACAGCCTAAGGGATAACCCTTACATGGAAAAGGGCCACCTCTACCTATGGAAAAGACGGCCCAAAATCACATTAGTAAATCAGGCTAAAGGTAAAGGTACCTGATAAAAATAGATACAGGCCCGTCTGCCAAAATAGACGGGCCTCTCTTTTTACTCGACCTAGGGCAAATGGCCTGCAACAGGCGTGATGGATCTCACTCCAAAGAATAGAAACATATCCTACCTTAAGGCGTTGTAATCTTATTTGACAGAACAAAAATTCGAAACGATGGCCCATCAGAAAAATGCCATAACGACTAATTCTAATTCCAAGGTCGATATCGGGATAACAGTAGAATCCAGAGCCGAAGTTGCCGGTATGCTCTCCCAACTTTTGGCAGACCAGCACACTCTATACCTAAAAACCCGAAACTACCACTGGAATGTAACCGGTATGCAGTTCCAATCGCTGCACGAACTTTTCGAGGAGCAGTACGACGATCTGGCCGAATACATCGACGAGACGGCCGAACGCATTCGCAGTTTGGGTTTCTTTGCTCCGGGCTCCATGGATGCCTTCAAGAGCATGGCCCGGCTGGTCGAAACCGATCATGTCGATGGAAACGCTCAGGTCATGCTTCAAAACCTGCTCAACGACCATGAAGCTATTATCCAGATTCTGAGAAACGATCAGGAGGAAGCCATGGACAAGTACGGCGATGCCGGCACACAGGACTTTTTGATCGGTATGATGGAAGGACATGAAAAAATGGCCTGGATGCTTCGCTCTCACCTGGCCTGATCTTGCAGGGAATCCACAAAAAACAAAAAGGGCGCTCTGAGAGCGCCCTTTTTGTTTCAACCCTCCGTTTATTCGGACTGTTTTAAAGAAAACTATTTTTATTCAGTCTAAATAATTTCAGACTGCCTATATTTGTGGATTCGATGCAAAAAGGGACAACATATCATCAGCTGCTTTCCAGCTACATAGAAAGTGTGGGCCGACATGAGCGTCAGGCCCATCAGGCAGATCTGGCGCTCGATTACCCATCCTGTGCGGACATTCGATTGGCCAAAGCGGTGAGCTTTCTGCTTCCCACCGGAGAATGGCAGGTCGATCTGATCGTTAAGCCTATTTCGGGAAACTGGACTTTCCGGAGGCAGGTCTTGCGAAAATGCCGAAACCAGCGAGAAGCCCAAATCCTGGCAGCCTACTCCGAAAAGGTCATGCAAGCGGACCCCCTGGAGGCAGACGGGTTTTTCTCTTTCAATTAACGGGTGACCAAAATCATGGAGCCACCCGCTCAATTTTGATTATTTGCAAGCTGAATGAGTGCACACAAACATATAGAGCCAACATTTGCGCTTAAGCCCGTTTCCTGGGATTTGCTTCCCCAACTGAAATCTTCGGATTGCGGACGGATTACCGGGTTCACCGACGAGCAGCTTTCCGGTAAATTCATTTCCATGGGCATCCTGCCCGGCTCTTTCATTCGTTTGGTGCGCAGACTTCCTTTCTCGGGATCCTATTACGTGCAGGTGAGCGACAGTTTCTTCGCCTTGCGAAAAGAAGAGGCGGCAGCAATTATCATTGAAAAATGAGTTCGGAATCTTTTCCCACAGCCCTCGCTGTCCCAAGGGTATGGCTGCTGGGCAACCCGAATAGTGGCAAATCGTCCGTTTTTAACCAATTGACCGGACTGAAACAAAAGGTAGGGAACTTCCCGGGGGTCACCGTGGAGAAAAAGAAGGCCGTTATTCGCATCTCCCGGGAGCAGTCGATCGAACTCATTGACTTTCCCGGAACTTACAGCCTTTACCCCAATGCCGAGGACGAGAAGATCGTAGTCCAGAGCCTGGTGGGCCCAAAACCGGAGGAATTCCCCGACCTGATCGTCTACATCGCAGATGTCACCAAACTGGAACGGCATTTACTCCTCTTCTCCCAACTTTCCGACCTGAATTTCCCGATGGTGCTGGCTCTCAATATGGCCGACGAAGCCCTGAGAAGCGGCGTCAACATAGACCTGGATCAGCTTTCGGCCGACCTGGGCGTGCCGATCGTCTCCATATCCGGCCGAACCGGGGAGGGGCTCAGCCAACTGAAGGAAGAAATGGAAAAGCAGCTACAACTGGTCGACAGAAACCCTTACACTCCTTTTCACAAACTGGACGGGCGCGAAGAAAAAATGGCCCGCAAGGTGAAAGACCGGCTGAAACTCGATAATGCCTATCGCGCTTTGTTGCTGGTCCACCACCACGATTGGCTGCCTCAACTCTCAGAGCAGGAACGACAATTCTTGCATGCGGTCGGCGAGACCAGCGAATTCGAATCTTTGCGCTATCAGGTCGATGAAACCCTCGAACGATTCGACCGCTTTGGTCCCTTGATCCGGCGCAACCAGCAAGAATTTCAGATCCGGGAGGGCTTCAGCCAACGCCTCGACAAGATCCTGACGCATCCGGTGATAGGGCCACTCCTTTTCGGCCTGGTTATGCTGCTGGTTTTTCAGGCCATCTTTGCATGGGCCGAATACCCGATGAGCCTGATCGAAAACCTATTCGGATGGCTGGGCCAACTGACCCGAACCAGCTTGCCGGAGGGCTGGTTTACCGACCTCCTAACCGACGGCTTACTGGCCGGGTTGGGGGGCATACTCGTTTTTGTTCCCCAGATCGCCATTCTCTTTTTCCTTATCTCCCTGCTTGAAGAAGTGGGCTACATGGCACGCGTGGCTTATCTCTTTGACCGTTTCATGCAGTTTTTCGGCCTGAACGGGCGCAGCGTGGTCGCGCTCATCTCGGGAGGAGCCTGCGCCATACCGGCGATCATGAGCACACGCACCATCAGCAATTGGAAGGAAAGGATCATTACTATCATGGTAACCCCCTTGATCAGTTGCTCGGCCCGCATACCGGTCTACACCGTCCTGATCGGATTTGTGGTCCCTCCCATGACGGTCGGTGGTATTTTTAACCTCCAGGGGCTCGCGTTTATGGGGCTCTACCTGCTGGGAATCATCGGGGCCTTTCTCTCCGCTCTGGTATTCAAATGGATCCTGAAAAGCAAGGAACAAAGTTTTCTCGTGTTGGAACTCCCCACTTACCGGGCACCGGTCATGAAAAATGTTTTGCTGACGGTGTGGAATAAGGTCAAAACCTTCTCCGTAGAAGCCGGTCAGGTCATTCTCATCGTTTCGGTCGTGCTTTGGGTCTTGGCCTATTTTGGTCCGGGAGATGCCATGCAAACGGCCGAACAGGAAGCCCGGCAAAGAGCCCGGCAAGAGCAGATGGATGAAACCGCTACCGAAAACCTGGTAGCCTCCAGTCGTTTGGAGGCCTCCTTTGCCGGAGAACTCGGCCACCTCATAGAACCCGTTATCCGCCCTCTGGGATACGATTGGAAAATCGGCATCGCCCTGATCACTTCCTTTGCGGCAAGAGAAGTCTTCGTAGGTACCATGGCTACGATCTACAGCATCGGATCTGAAGTGGACAGCTACCGTATACGCGATCGGATGGCCGCCGAACGCAACCCCCTGACGGGAGAAAAAGTCTATTCCGCCGCCACCGCTTTGTCCTTACTCCTCTTCTACGTCTTTGCCATGCAATGCATGAGCACCCTCGCGGTAGTGAAAAAGGAAACCAAAAGCTGGAAATGGCCCCTGATCCAGCTGGTCTTCATGACCCTATTGGCCTACGGAACCGCCTTTGCCGCTTACCAGACCTTTTCCTGATACCTACCCTGCCGAAATGGCCAGCAGCCAGGAACGCTCGGCCAGCGGATTCGTTTCCCGGATCTGCTCCCGGATCTTTTCCCGATCAGCAGACGGCTTCAACGACAACACCTTGTGCAAAAGCCTGCAAAAATTAAGGTATGTCCTCCGAAGCGGTGTAGATAGTTCCTTCTTCCGACGAAGATAAACTGAAAAAGAGGCCAGCAGCGATAAAAGCGCATCGGTTTCCTCCATGTGGTAATAGGTCTTCAGCAGCAAGACCCGACTTCCCAGATGATAGTGCAGATCGTTGAAACGCAACTGCTTCAGCTGATCCAGGACCTTTCCATACTCCTCCAGGTGATAGTAATAATCAGCCAGATTGTAAAATAAGGTGTCTTGCCGGCTATCCGGCGCCAGATGGTCCCGATAGGACTCGATGAACGACCGGATCCAATCGAACTGCCGAAGGACAAGAGCTTGTTTTACGGCATTGGTAAATGTTCGGCTCGGAAGGTGGGCCCCGTCAAAAAGGATCCGGGTCTCAATCCCTTGTTGGTAGAGATGCAAGGCCTTCTCCGCAATGGAAATCTGCCCGGTGCGAAATTTGCGGATGCAGTAATTAAGGGCATACAAATAGACCTCCCGCATGTCGGCACGACTTACCTTGTCTTGTTGTTCATCAATCAAGGTACACAGAGCTTCAAAGTGCGATTCCTCCTCTGCCTCTTCCAGGGTATGGTAAATGTGCAGGTACATGGCCGTGAGCGGATCCAGCTGATCCTGTTGCTCCAGAAAAAGGACTACCTCCTTTGAAAAAGGATGATGGAAATGGGAAGTGAAGATCCGCTGTTCGTTGAGCCTTTCACAACTCATTTTCAACCGACGCAGAAAGTAGGCCTGGTCCAGGTAGGCCGAAGCTTTTTGCTGACACTCCTGGTAAGTTTCGACATCCTGTTTTTTGAACGCCTCCAGGGCGGCCAACTGCTGAAGTTCCTGCTCTTCTTCCCAGTAGGTGGACCGGGCTTGCTGATTTTGAGAACGCTCTTTTTCCAGGCGGGTCCAGCGATGCCGGAAATGCTTCTCCTGCCCTTTCTCCCTGAGGGCTTTCAGTTCGTTCAGGTCTTTCTGATGCCCCTGCCGCCGGTAATATTCGATCCCCAGGAAGCGTTCCAGCTCCACATTCAGGTAATGCAAAGGATAACTCAAACGCTTTTTGTCCAGCTTTTCTCCCTGAAAACAGGCAGCAAAGAGTTCCCGATCGGTAGGCGGATTTTCCCTTTCCCCTTCGAGAAACGGAACAAAGGCTTGGTACAGATCCACCAAACCCCTGTGAGTCACCCAATAGGGGGATCTCAAATAATCCCGGAACCGATCCCTTTCATCAGGCCCCAAACTTGCCAACAAAGAAGTTACCTTATGCATTGGGGTGATTTTGGCTTTTGAAAAATACGAATTTCAAATATTGCTTTAACTAATTTGACTTGAATTAATATACTGATTTTCAATAGTTTAATCTAAACAAACCAGCCAAGAGACATCCTCTATAAGTAGTAAACGAATTGGAAGTCGATTAAATGTGTTGTTGATGGTACTTTTTTATCCCCCTACTTTAGCAAAGCAATTCATTCCCATGTCCCAAAAAAGTGTACGGAAACAGATAATCCTCCTTATTGGCCTACTCGCCCCCTGGGCAATGTCTGCCCAGGTCCTTTGGCCGGGCGATGTCAATGACAATGGAGTAGTAAATGGGGTTGACGCCCTATACTGGGCTTCAGCCGTCGAGGAAACAGGTCCTGAACGGGTCGATCAAAACACGGATTGGGAGGCCACTCCTTTCATCCCCTGGGACCAGTTTTTCCCTGACAGCACCAATCTGGCCTATGCCGATTGCGACGGTGACGGCGAGGTGGATGATGATGACCTGGAAGAGGTCATTTTGGAAAATTTTGGTCAGCAACGCGCGGGTGCCATCCCCGATGTCTTTGCTGAGATAGACGAACAAAACGGCTTGAGCCTGGAAATTATACCTCGCCAGGAAGTCATTGGTAGCCAGGAGCAACTTGAACTGGCCATACGCCTGGGTAACGAGGAACGCCCGGTCAGCGATTTTGCCGGCTTGATACTGGATATCGTATTTGATCCGGATCTGGTGTCAGAAGGACAGGCCGCCTTCAACCTGGACCTGAATGAAAACTGGGCTGTAGGTGAAGACAGCGACCTCAAAAGCTTTGTATTCCGCTCTGAGGCCGGTGCAGGGAGGGTAAGCCTGGGAATCGTCCGCGAAGAACAAGCCCCCATAATCGGCGCTGGTGAGATAGGAAATGTATCCATCGTAATCGAAGACATAGCCGTAGGAGTAACCGAGGCCATCGAGTTGCAATTCGAAAATATCCGAGTCGGGGGATCTGAACTCACTTCCGAACCGCTTGAGGCCTATCCGCCCAATGCGCGAGTCCTCTTCGATCACGCTGTCACATCCGACCTGGAGCCAAATGAAATAGAAGAGACATTTCGACTCTATCCGAACCCGGCTCGACAGGAGATCACGGTAGAATTCCCCAACGCCGAACGCTGGGACTATATCGAACTCTTGGACGTACAAGGGAAGTCCTGGGCCCAATTTTCCACAAATGGTCAAGGCAGACTGGCATTGCCTGTGGGAGACTTTCCGGCCGGACCTTATATCCTCCGAATCGTTGGAGGGCAAAAGATCAAAAACCTGCGATTCCTACTAGCCCATTGATCCATTTTTAATACTTTGAACCATCAATCCATATTACCATGAACCATTTCTTTCGAACCCTTTTATTTTTCACCCTCGGGCTCCTCATAGCCGCTTGCGTCAAGGAACCCTTGCCCACACCCATGGAACCGGAACCGGACCTGAGCCTGAATGAAGCCGTCGGAACCGGGGCTTTTCAGATCTGGCTGACCGATTCGCCGACCGATCTGGCTGAAGTCAACGTGGAAATTCTGGAAGTGCAAATTCAGGCCTGCCAGATAGAAGACGATGATGATTACGATGACCTCAAATGCGAATGGCTTTCGCTGAATACCAACCAGGGCGTTTACAACCTGCTTGACCTCCAGGACGGTGTGGACACCTTACTGGCTGAAATAGATAGCTTGCCCTTTGATCTTGTCCGGGAAATCCGTTTGGTACTCGGTACCGATAACTTTGTCGTAACGAACGACGGAGATACCATACGCCTGAGAACGCCCTCCGGAGGAGCATCCGGGCTGAAAATCAAAGCCTGCATTGACCTTTCCATGGAAGTGGATGTCTTCGAAGTACTCCTGGATTTCGATGCCCACAAATCCATTAAGGAACTCGGAAATGGAGACTACCTGCTCAAACCGGTCATCAAACTGATGGATCCGGATCGATATTGCGTCGATGATCGCGATGACGATGATGAGGAGGACGATAATTTAGAGCAAGATCTTCCGGATGCGGTGCGGGAAACCATTCGGGGAACCTTAGAGGATGTTGATGAAATCTATTTTGCTACAGACTGCGATAGTACGGAGGGATTCCTGGTTTACGGCGAGGTACCTTTTGAAGACGATGACGAGGAGGATGCTCTAGCCTTTATTTCCAACGATGGCGAACTGCTCGGCCTGGCGTTGGAGATCGATGAAGACGACTTGCCGGAAGCCGTCAAAGAGAAACTAGAACAATTGGAAAACGAGGGATACGACTTGGAAGACGACGACCTCTTTCAGGTAAAAGATTCCTTATTCACCTTCTTTTGGGGAATAGCTGAGTCTGATCGTGACGAACAACTCTTTTGGTTGGCTATCGATGATCAGGGCCAAGTGCTTTGCAAGACCCCGCTCACTTATCAAAATGAGGACGGGAAGGACGACGACGGGAAGGACGACGACGAGGACGACGACGGGAAGGACGACGATGAGGACGACGACGGGAAGGACGACGATGAGGACGACGACGAAGAGGATGATGAGGATGAAGATGATGAGGATGAAGATGACTTCACGCCCATTAAAGATCTGCCCGAGGCCGTAAAAAAGATCATCCTGGAGACGTTTGTGGATGTGGACTATTCGGTTTTCGCAGCCTCGGATTGTAATGGCAATGAAGGATACTTCGTTTGGGGTGAGATAAAAACCCAGAAGGGTGATCAGGAAGATGCCTTGGCCTTCGTATCCACAGATGGCGAACTCATTGACATTGCGCTTGAAATGGATGAAGACGATTTGCCTGAAGGAGTCAAAGAAACACTGGACTCCGAAGAGATCGACCTGGAGGATGATGATCTGTTTCTCGTTCGGGATGCCACCCTATACTGGGCCATCGGAGAGAGGGACAATGATGATGAAGACGCATACTTCATTTTCGTAATAGACGAATCGGGAGATATTCTCTGCGAAATCCCTCTGGACTGAAAAAAGGCCCCATCGGGAAATCAGAGAGGCCTACCGGAAAATATCCTGACCGTCGATACTCGGGTATGAAGGATTCAAAGACGTAATCGGGGATTACATTTTCCTACTGTATTGTGAGTGGCCGTCCTACGGGATGGCCACTTTTCTTTTGTTTACTTTACAGGGTTCTTTTCCAAATGATCTGAGCGGAATGCCTAAACGAAAGATCCACCGGACCGAAGCCCAGGAAGCCAGGGCAGCCATCGAACGGCTGTACATCACCATGCGCCACCTGTTCATGCGTGGCAGTTACAAACCCCTGGGTGTTTCGGGAGAATCCATGATCGAGGCATTACAAACCTTGCAGCCTGAGATCTATGGCTCCCTCAACGATCCCGAACGGGTCGAGTTGGATGGCCTGTTTTACGTTTTTCAGCGCTTACCCAAAGGAATCGAAGAATGCCGTTTCGTGCGCTTGATCTCCCGCGAAGGGTTTGAAAAGTCTGATTTCGAACCCATCATTGCCAGCCGGCGGCGACGGCACGCCTACCGGATCGACGCGGAACAGATCTTCATCGAGATGACCCGGGGGCGAAGCGACATCTACGACATTCTCACCCACCTTACCTTTATGTACAATGAGTCCGAAAAGATCCGGATCAACAGCGAAGACCATAAGGGGAGGAAAAAGCGGGACTGGCACATGCTGGAGAAGATCATTCAAAAGGAAGAAATCGGGGAGGATTTCAACCTGGAAGTAGCTTTCACCTACCTGAGCACGCTCCTGGGCAGGACCTACGAAGAAACGGTTGAGG
Organism: uncultured Saprospiraceae bacterium; assembly: GCA_964640855.1. Lineage (GTDB taxonomy): Bacteria > Bacteroidota > Bacteroidia > Chitinophagales > Saprospiraceae > JAJDFU01. The sequence continues at coordinate 13,119 of CAZXIX010000023.1, read as the reverse complement.
CCTGTAAACGATTCAGCAAGGAACCCGAAGTGAACAGTATTTTCCGCATCACTTACTGGCTGGGAAGACTGAGCACAGAAGAGGCCGAACAAAACCAGGACCGGGAAATTACCTTTTCCTCCGCCCTGCGCGAACGAGTAGGACACCATCAATACGGAGAAGAATGGGCCCGCTATATCAAAGAGAAGCTTCGAGACCTTCATTTGATCGAGCGAGAGATCCACATCATCAGCGCCAACCTGCATTCGGTCATGAACAGCTTGTTTGCCAAAGCCGCCCTCGCCCGACAACGGCCGGAAGGAGACCTGATGACCTTGGCCGAGGAACTCAGCCTGGATAAGGGCAATGGCTTGGGTCAGAAAGTGATGGACTACGCTCTCAAACACGGCATGTACCTGGTGGAGGATACGTCCGGCACCAGCATACAGGTGCAACTTTTCGATTTGGAAAAGGTGCCTCTTGCCCGCTTACCCGAAGAACTGCTGCCCGACCCCGACTATCTGAAAAGCCGAAAACCGGTGCTGCTCGTGATGGATTACGCTTTCGGTGAACAGGCTTTTGAGATCATGGATGAGCTCCTGAAGCCGTTGAACGACGGAAAAATCACTCCGCTGAAAGTGGAATCCATATCGATTATGGGAAAAGCGGGCATACTCGAAGGCGAAAAGGGAGACATCATGGTACCCACCGCACATATCTTTGAAGGTACCGCAGACAACTACCCTCTCGACAACCAGTTCCGTTGCGAAGACTTCGAGGGCAAAGGCCTCATGGTAATAGCCGGTCCGATGGTCACCGTATTGGGCACCAGCCTTCAGAACCGGAAAATCCTGGCTTTTTTCCGGCATTCGTCCTGGAAGGCAATCGGCCTGGAGATGGAGGGTGCCCATTATCAAAAAGCGATACAAGCCGCCAGCAAGATCCGTAAAAGCATCCGGGAGGACGTCACGCTGAGATACGCCTACTACGCCTCAGATAATCCGCTGGTAAGCGGCAATACCCTGGCCAGCGGAAGTCTAGGGAAAGAGGGTGTTTACCCCACCTACCTCATCACCCTCAAGATCCTGAACCAGATCCTTCACCCGGTCAGGGAGACATCCGGCTGAGCTCCCAACGGTCCCCATCGATCTTGTAGATCAGGCGGTCGTGGAGACGGTTGGCCCGCCCTTGCCAAAACTCGAGGCTAGCGGGCACAATGCGGAATCCGCCCCAAAAATCCGGAAGCGGCACTTCTCCGTGGGCAAATTTCTCCTTGATCTTTTCGAACTGCGCCATCAGCAAACTTCGGGATTGAATGACCTGACTCTGGGCCGACACCCAAGCCCCTAGTTGGCTCCCCCGGGGCCGGCTCGCAAAATAACGTAGAGACTCCACCCGGCTGACCTTTTCAGCCCGCCCCGTGATGTGGACCTGGCGGTGCAACTCTTTCCAGAAAAACAAAAGGCTTACCTGGGCATTCGCCTCAATCTGTTTGCTCTTCCGGCTACCGTAATTGGTATAGAACACGAACCCCTCGGCATCAAAAAACTTGAGAAGAACGGTCCGCTGAAAGGGTTGTCCCTCCGGCGAAACAGTGGCCAGGGACATGGCATTCGGCTCCTCAATGCCTCCGTCCAGTGCTTGCTGAAACCATCTTTCAAATTGCCGAATGGGGTCCTTTTCCATGTCGTCTTCCAAAAGACCCTGTTGGGTATATTCTTTGCGTAAGTCTCCTAAGTTCATAACTCGTGAATCTATTTTCCTCAATTTAAGCAGGCAGAAATGATCTTTTTTATAGTTTTAAAGCCTATGGTAATACCATCCATAGCACCGGATCAAACAGGAGAAGTTCCCTGCACCGCCCGTCCGTTCCGTGAGTCCAACACCCAGGGCCGGGCAGTGTTGGGGCAAACATGAAATTTGACCCTTTGCTTGAATGGATCCTGCCCGGCTTATTAGACATTTCGAGCGAAGTTATTAGCCAGGTCGTTTGGATCTGAAAGGTGTATATCCCGAAAATCAACTGCAAAATGCAAAGCCTGTTCCTCAAAGTCACCACCCGATTTGCAATAAGCCCATCCAGGGGAAAATTCTTGTTCCTGGCTGCTTCCCTTTTGTTCCTGAGCTATGCTTCCCGGGCGCAAACCCAACTTCCGGCTGTTTATTCCAACCTGTACGAGGAGAACGACAGCCTGTTTTTCCTCTACAATGAAAAAAAGATCCCGGAATTTGTTCCGGCTGAACCCTATTCGCTGGATCAGTTTCAGGATCCGGCCTCCGGGTCCGAATCCGGACTGATCTTCGACTTTAAGAAAAGCTTTCGGGGTACGCTCTATTACGGATTCATCCCCTATGGAGACTCCAGGCACCCCAAGCCGGTTTATTTTCGCCAGTCCTCCAACATCGTATTCGGCAAGGCCCGACTCAACATCAACCCCCGGATGAGCGGCCGTTACGACATGATCGGCTGGCAAAGTTCAGGCAAAGGTACCATTGGCTACCGGGTGATCGACAGCCTGGGAAATATGGTGCACGACGGTATCGTCAGTTTCAAGGGCACCGGTCCTTTTGAAGCAGATTACGCCGTCATCGAAGGTCCGTTTGTAGCGCATGTCACCCACGAAAGTGCCATTATTCGCTTCGAGTTGAATCGCCCGACTAGCTGTAGCGTCAATGTTAACGGCAAAAACTACCGGGGACGATCCAGGGAACGGATCCAGGAAATCGAGATCACCAAACTGGAGCCCTCCACGACCTACGATTACACGGTTCAGTATGGCGGCAATTCCCAGACCTACTCTTTCACCACGGCCCCCGAGCCCGGCTCTAAAGAAGAGATCATTTTTGCCTATGCCAGCGATTCCCGCTCCGGAGCGGGCGGCGGAGAACGGAATTTTACCGGAGCCAACGCCTACATCATGGGAAAGATCCTCCCCCTGGCTTATCAACAAAAGTCGCGGTTTATGCAATTCTCGGGGGATTTGATCGACGGCTACGTCAATTCCCCGGGCTATCTGGAGCTTCAATACGCCAACTGGAAAAAAGCCATCCAGCCCTGGGCCCACTACATGCCCGTCTACGTCAGCATGGGCAACCACGAGGTGATCATGCGCATTTTCAGCGACCGGGCCACCACGCTGCTCATCGACCGCTTCCCATTTGAGACCGAATCAGCCGAGGCTCTCTTCGCCAAACATTTCACCTTGCCTGAAAATGGCCCGGAAAGCGAAGATGGCATGCCTTATGATCCCGATCCGGATAATATCGATTTCCCTTCCTATAAGGAAAATGTCTATTACTACACCTTCGGGAACATCGCCATGGTCGTCCTGAACTCGAATTATTTCTATGCTCCGTCTACCAATAACGTGCGGATCAGCGGGGGCAACATCCACGCCTATCTGATGGACGGGCAAATGCAGTGGCTGGAGGAAACCCTGGCCAAGCTGGAGGATGATCGCGACATCCAGCATGTTTTCGTCACCCAGCACACACCCGCCTTCCCGAACGGTGGCCACGTAGAAGACGACATGTGGTACAATGGGGACAACTCCCATCGCCCCTACGTCAATGGGGTAGCCCTGGAGAAAGGGATCATAGAGCGGCGCGATGAATACCTGGATCTCCTGATCAATCAAAGTTCCAAAGTGAGGGCTATCCTCACGGGTGACGAACACAACTACGCCCGCACGGAGGTCGGCCCGGGCATGGCCATGTACCCGGAGGAATGGCCGGGGGAGGTCCTTGAATTCCGCCGCACCATCTGGCAGATCAACAATGGAGCTGCCGGAGCTCCCTATTACGCCCAGCAACAAACGCCCTGGACAGACCGCGTACAGGGCTTTACCACCCAGAATGCCCTGGTTCTGGTAAAAGTAAAAGGCGAACAGATCGACGTTCAGGTACTGAATCCCGACACCCTGGAAGAAGTCGACCGTTTTTCGCTGGACGGTTCAATGGATTAAAAACGGTTAGGAGATCTTATGGAAAATGGAAGTACGAAGAACGTATTGGGCGGTTTGATGAAGGTGTGCAGCCAGGAGCCCATGACCGGTTTTTACCGAGACGGCTGCTGCCATACCGGACCTCAGGATACAGGCCGCCATCTGGTATGCGCAGAAATGACGGAGGAGTTCCTGACCTTCAGCCGATCGAGGGGAAATGACCTGATTACCCCCCGGCCCGAATTTCAATTTCCGGGGCTCAAGCCCGGTGATCATTGGTGCCTCTGCGCCTTGAGATGGAAAGAAGCTCTGGAGGCTGGAATGGCTCCCAAGGTCGATCTGGAAGCCACCCACCACAAAGCCCTGGAATACGTCAGCCTGGCGGATCTGGAAGCGCACGCATTGCCTAAGAACGCCTGATCGCGGTCTACCCCCGGAAAGCCTCATCCAAAAAGGAAAACCCGAAAGCCATGGGAGGCGCTATCCCCATCCCACCATCCGGGAAGCATACGCTGGCCATCGTTTTCTGGCTGCACCTGGCCATTTGCCTCTCTGCCCAGACGGTAGAGCGTCCGCTTCAGGTGGCCGTCTACGACTCCCCCCCTTTCGGTTTTCTGTTGCCGGACAGTACCTACGGGGGGATTATGGTAGAGATCTGGGAGGATATAGCCAAGGACCTGCAATACGCCTACGACTTCCACCTGACCGATATGGAAGGCTTATTGTCGGGCTTGGAAAACCGGCAATATGACCTGGCTCTGGGAGCCATTTCCATCACTCCTGCGCGCGAGGAGCGGGTGGATTTCACTCAGGCCGTAAACCCATCCGGGACCGGGATAGCCGTTTTGGCCGGAACGTGGCAAAACCGGTTTCAGGCGGTTTGGAAACCCATACTCATCAGTCTCCTCGAATTGATCGGCCTGGTTTTGGTCATGCTATTCCTCTCTGCCGTCCTGGTTTGGCTTGTCGAGCGGAAAAAGAACCCGGAGCCTACCGATCGTTCGATCGGAAGTTTGGCGGACGGGTTCTGGTGGGCAGCCGTTACGATGACCACCGTGGGCTATGGCGACAAGGTCCCCCATACGCGTCTGGGCAAAGCTTTTGGCATCATCTGGATCTTTGTCGGGATCATCCTTTTCTCCTTGTTCACGGCCAATGCCAGCGCCATTTTCACCACCAAACGGTTGGAATCCCATGTAGAAACCGTCGAAGATCTCAGGCGGGTAACGGTCGGGGCCGTCTGGAATTCTTCGGGAGCGGAATTCCTGAAGCGCGAGCAGATCCGCTATATGGGGTATGATACCATGGAAGAGGTACTGGATGCTTTGATGGGGAGAAAAATCGATTGCATCGTAAATAACGTTCCCGTGCTGCAATTTTACAACTGACAAAGACCCTACTTTGCCAAGATTGCCGTCAGCAACAGGCTCCTGTTGAAAAACAACATGGGCATAGCCCTACAGGAAAACAGCCCGCTTCGGGAGGAGATCGATCTCGTCCTGCTGGAAAAACTTTCCGAACCGAAATGGCAGCAGATCCTTTTCCGCTACCTGGGAGAAGAGTGATCAGATCAATTGAAAGCCTTCCGGAGCCTTCTGCGAGGTCCGCTGATTGAGAGGGTAGATATGCAAAATCACCTCCTGACCTCCTTTCTTGGCAATTCCCTTGAATACGTCAATAAAGTGAAGAACGTTGGGCGCCTTGGTCTTCCCGATTTTCTTCCAGGAAAAAGGATTGCCTTCGGAATCCACCAACCGGTTGAGATAACGCGCTTCGGAGACTATGCCCTGGACCGGGATCGGATTGGTGGCCTGGCGGCCGAAAGAACCGAACCCATAAGGCAGTTCGTCATCCCTTCCGCAGTCTTTTCGCAAGCCGAGCTCCGTTTCCAGCCACAGTAAATAGTCGGATTGAATGCCTTTTTCGACCATGGAGTCATGGATGAGGAGAAAGTAAAGATTACGGGCCATTTCGCGGGTGATGGCACCGGAAGCCTTATCGAAAATGGCCTGAATCTGCCTGGCGGGGCATTGGTGAGGATCATCCTGAAAAAGCTCCCGGATCCGGAGGTAAAACTCGCGGGCCTTTGTGCCTCGCAAATGCTGATCGGTCAGCCGCTCAATTTCCCGACCTCCCTTTTCATGCTGCGGATTCTTTTTGGGAAAAAGCCGGAAATCCCTTTCCCACCTGAAGGGAAAGAACAAGTTCACATGGGGGATGATTGTCCTGATTGTCATGGATCAAATTGGGATTTAACCTATAATGCATTACCATAAAGTCACACCCTGGCTTAAGGAAGTCAGGAACTGAGCCGGAAAAAGGGTCTTTCAGATAGAATCGGGAACTACGTTCATTATCTCCGAAAGGGAGATAATACTTTGTGGTGTGCAACAGAACCCTTCTGCAGGCTTGGCGCGCACAGCTTTTGGGTCAATAATGGAATATGGAGAGAAAACAGGAGAAAGTCAAGGCCTATACCGTTTTACAAGGATAAAAACCCGGATTTAAATGGATCAGAAAATTTTTTGATAGAGCTCTTTTTCTTTTCCCTTTCCCTTGCTCGAACGGTTCTCCAGTATTTCAAAGACATTTTGCTTGATGGTGCGTGCGATGTCACCGGTGGGAAGGTCGTTGCAGTCCAAACCAAAGGGGTCCTCAATTTCTTCGCCCATCAATTCTATGCCCATGAGAGCGAAAAAAATGAGCAAGGTAAGCGGGATCGTCCCGAATCCGTATTGCGTTACCAGAGCGAAGGGCAGTATTCCGGCATAGGCGGTAATGAAGACTTTCAGGTAGACCGCATAGCTAAAGGGGATGGGCGTCTTTTTGATCCGTTCGCAAGCCCCCAGGATGTCGAGCAAACTCTGGTGATGCGCCTTGATGTTGATGTAATCGCCTTCGTTGATCTCGCCCCGCCGATGCGCTTCCGCGAGTCGCGCGAAAAGTTGCCGGGAAATATGATTCGGAATGTGGCCTTTGGTGTTGTACTCCTGCTCTTCCGCATCTTTCAGGTAAACGAGCTTTTCCAGTTGGGTTCCCTCCCGCAGGTGCTCAACCAGCGCCAGGCAGAAATTACTGATGTGCTTTGCAAAGAAATGGCGAACCTCTCGATCGCCCTCCGGGAACATGCAGTCTGCATAGATGGCAAAATTCCGGGTATTATTCACCAGAGCTCCCCATTGTTTGCGGGCTTCCCACCAGCGATCGTATGCGCTGTTGGTCCGGAAGACCAGGAAAATGCTCAGGATCACCCCCAGCAGGGAAAAGATCGAAAGGTTAAGGGAAACCAATGGCTGGAGGCCGAAGAATCGTATGACCAGTACAACCAGGGCAGCGTAAAGGCCGACAATGGCCGTACTCCTTATTATTCGAGTCATCGTCCAGGAACGGAAAAGGTGGCGGACATCTCCAAACCAGTTCCGGTTGGTTTTATAATAGATCATGATCGTCTTGTTGGTCTACGGATATCGGCCGCGAAAGGCCCCCGCTTACCGAGGGGCCATCCCGTTCGCCCTGAAATGCCAAAGGCCCGGCCTGTAACTTGAACGCCAGGGGGCAATGGAAACCTGGCGCCTAAAAATGAGTGTCGCCCTAAAGAAGTGGATAATCCGTCAATGAATGTCTGCTTTTCAACCATTAAAGCCCTCCGGTTGCTAAATCGACTAAGATCAGGTGGATACCGAATTGAAATAATATCCCGGCCTCCAGGCGCACCTTAATAAAACCAGAACCCATTGGGTATGACTCCGGTCAAAAAAGAATCGACAGCGGTCCCGCCCGGGCTATGAATAACCACTTCTCCGGATTGCTGGAAATCCCCTGCATCACCCAGGTAAATATTATCGGTAAGCGGGTCTTTCCCCAATGCATACCAGCTGCGTTGACCGGAAGGCACCAAGGGCTCAAGGGGGAGTGAACTGTTCTCCACCGGCAGGGCATAGAGGTCATCCTTTAGGTAGAATAGGGTGTCTCGGGAGGCATTAAATACCATGCGGGGCCAACCGCCCAAATCCCGATCAGAAAAAGGAAAATTCGCTTTTATTTCATTCGATACGGGATCGATTCGGGCCAAGCCCGCAGGCAAATCCCGGGCTTCTTCTCCGGTATAATAGATCCAGAGCAACCCTTCTGAATCCCGATCTATTTGACTGGGACCGAAGCCAACCTGAATGCTATCTACAATCACATCCAGGTCCGCATCCAAAACGAAGATCTGATCCGTTCCTGCTCCGGTCGCATAGACCTTTCCATTAATTAAACACATCTGCTCAACCCATCCGCTTGTCGGAATCGACCCCGTTTTCGTACCAGCCTCCAGGTCCAGTATATGGATTTCATCAGCAAAAAGGTCAGACAGGTAGGCTTTGTTGTTCCCTACCGGGAGCAGATATCGGGGAGACCTGAGCCCTTCGATCAGTATTTCCTCTTGCCAGTTGTCCGGGTTCAACCCGATGACAAAACCCGAATTATTGACGACCAGCCAAACGCGCCCCCGATAAAACAGTAAGCTTTGTAGAATGTCACCGACGGGAAAACCGTTTGCTCGTTCAAATACACCGGATACGATTTCGCCATCGACAAAAGAACGGAAATATACACTCGCATTGCCCGCCAGAAATTGTCCTTCGTTCAGGATAAATACGCCTTCCCCGGGGCGATAGACCGTTTCCGTCCCTTGTTCTTCTTCGGAAGCTTGCTGACAACCCATGGCCGTCAGCCAAAATAAAATCAGTATAAAATAACTCTTCCGCATTTTTCTCCTTTATGGGACGATCATCAATTTATGGGGTCGTGCGCTCGAACCCTCCTCCATAACCAGGTACAGGCCGGTTGGCCAGGATTGAATGTCCAACTCTTCGACTACCTGACCTGAGAAAACAACATTTCCTGCCGCAGAATGGATTCGAATTCTTTTGTTCCCGGGGGAGATCCGTACCCTTTGCCCTTGCCGAACCGGATTGGGAAAGATGCGAAAATCCGGCGGCCGGACCTCCCGGACAAAGGTCGGAGCAGCCAGATGGATCGCTCCCACCGCATCCAGGTCGAAGCCGGAAGATTCAAAGGCGGTTGGCCAGGGATCGTTGATCTTGCGGCCCTGGCTGTCTCGGCTGGCCAAAGCCGAATCCAGCGAGCCCACCACATCGACCAACCGGACATGGGAAATATGTCTTTTGTCAACACGGGGATCATCCGGCAGTTCTTCCAGGTCAAAAGGCGTACCATGGCCGATCTCATACTTACCGGCCAGCTGATTCAGCTTTTCAGCCTCCAGCAGATCGAAAGGACCTACCTGAACCAGGGTATCCGTCAGGGATACGGCCGGAAATCGTTGAAAATAAACCCCATCCGAACTCACTTCCACAAAAGCCAGTTCCAGAAAGTAATTCTCTCCTGCCGGGAAGCCGTTCTCAAAGACAGCAAAGTCGAAGCCCTCCCCGTCGGCAATGGGCGGATCGAAAAACAAGGTGGCCGTTCCGGCATCCCCCAGGCTGACCACCTTCCGGTCGGGAGGTCCCAACCCTTCTTCAGGGGCGCCAAAAGAAGCCTTGCCCAGGGTGGTATCGTTTATTTGCTGAAAACCCCTTTCTACGCTTATTTCCCGGGCCCAGGACTGGAACCCGGGACTGTCTTCGGGAATAGCTGTACTTCCCGGAAGACCGGCTCCCGGAGGAAATTGCCCCGAAAGCAGGCCGGGAAGGATCAGGTAAAAGCACAAGACTGAATACCTCATCGCAACTGGATCTTGGCAGTCCGGACTTTCTCACCGTCGGTCCAGCGAAGCAGGTACAGCCCGGGCTCGTAATTGCGCAAGGAGAGGTCCAGGGTCCCAACCCATACCCTCTGATTGAAAAGCAATTGCCCGCTGGCATGCCATAGGGTAAGCTGACCGGCCTCCGGGATTTCCAGTCTCAGCGCTCCCCTCGTCGGATTGGGATAAGCTGCCAGGGGGACGGACTCCCATTCGACGGTATTCGTCACTTGCTCCCGGACGACGAGATTGTCCATACAAAAATAAAGAGGGGTATTGGGGCCGAAATCGCCCACGTCGCTGGTTTCAAAGCGAAAAAACAAACTATCGGCCACGCCCAGCGATTCCAGGTTTACCGTTTCCCAACTATCGACGATAAAATCCTGGCCGTTGTCCTCAAACCGGAAATCGGCCAGAAAGAACACGATGCTGTCGGCGTAGAGGGAATCGCCCAAATATTTCTGGATGATCAGTCGGAAGAAATCCGGTTCATCTCCCGTTTCTCCGCCAAACTTCTTGGCGAACTGATCTCCGTCCCGCATGCTGTTGTGGGCATAGGTGCTGTTGGTCACTTGCATGGATAGGGGCGTAAAACCACCTGAACCGTACCGGACCACGGCACTGCTGGTGGCTACACCATATTGGTCACTTCCACTGGCGCCCACACCTGGCCGCGCGCTGTATTGGTTGCCGATCCCCGAAGTCAGGCTATCGGTTTTGGAGGAAATGGCCCAGCCCCCTAGCCAGAAGCCGAAGCCCGTATCCCGGGGGAGAAAAAAGTCCCCGGCTGAAAATCCGTTCCCGTCGACCATCACGGGATCTAAAAAGGAGTCTGCTTCCAGATCAAAGGTTTCAAACGTAAGCGTATCCTGCGCCCAGGAAACACAGGTGAATAGGACAAAAAGGAGGGTAAAGGATCTTTTCATGATCTTGATTTATGAAGAGTAAATTGAATGCGAAATTGATAGTAAATGCCCGGCATGGGCCGGTTGAGCACCACTACGTAATCCTGATTCCAAAGGTTATGGAGCATGGCGTTTAGTCGCAGGCTGAAGGATTCCTGCCGCAGCCGATAACTCAAGCTGAGCTCACCCAGGTCGAAGGCCGGTAGCGCCCGGGAGTTATCCGCCAGCACGAAAACCTTTCCGACCCACAGATGGACGTAACTCAGGGTAAAATCCTTCCAGTGGAGGGCGCTCCCGATCCGCCCCTGATGGATGGGGACGTAGATCAATTGTTGTCCAACGGAGCGTTGGCTGTTTTGCAAGGTCTCTTCATTGGTGGACCGCACCCAGTCATAACCCACGGTAGCCGCCCAATGCAGCCCCTTGCGGATCCTCCAGGCGGTGTTCAGGCGGGCATTCGCGCCCCGACTCCAGACCTTTCGGATGTTTTCCGGACTCCAGATCACCCCCCGATCCGGCAGCCATATGATCCAGTCGTCGACCCAACGGCTGAAACCTCCGATTTTGGGTTGAAAAACGAATTGGCCCCAGCGTTTCACCCATCGCAGGCCCCCGTTTACGGCCCAGCCTTGCTCGGCTACCAGATCCGGATTTCCTCCGGGCGTCCAATACAGATCATTGAAGGTGGGCAATCGGTAGGCGTAGGTCCCGGAAGCGTTGAGGAACAAGCCTTTGGTTAGGCGCCATTCCAGTCCGGCATAGGGTGACAAGGGGGCCCGCTGCTGGTCTCTCCACTCTTGCCGGACCCGAAGTTGAAATCGAAAGCCCTCCGAGAGGGAACGATAGGTCCACGACAGGAAGGCCGCCGGGCGATATTCGAGGGGATTGTTTTCAAAGTTGGAGGATTGAGCCCCCAGGACGCTGAGCCGAAAGCCGCCGGCCCACTCGTGCTTGCGATTTACCGAATGGGTAAGGGTAGCCTCTGACCAGCTATTCCAGGCGCTGCTCCGGGAATCGATACGAGCCAGGATATCGTTGTATTCGATCTCTTCCCACAGATAGGCCGTTTTTACTTGTAGTTGGAAGCCGGTCCATTGGGCATCCCAGGCCAACTGAGCGCGGAAGGCCCGATCTTGCTGGTTGGCTTCGCTTTCTCTCTGGCCGATCAGGGGCGGGATCTCCCGCCCGGCCTGTTGGTACCAAAAGCGACTCTCGATCCGGTGGCCCTCGCCCGCTTGCCAGGCGTTTTCCTGCAAAATATGCCCTTGCCGAAAATGGGCGTTTTTTTGCCGGACTTCCCTACCGCGCAAGTCCAAAAAGGGAAAGTTATTCGCCTGGTCCTGATACAGGAATCGAGTGTGGCTGGCAAATCGGGGCCGGGAAATGACCGTTTTGCCTCCCAGGCCGTAGCGACGAAAATCGCCCAGGCTACCGGCTATTTCCTGTTTCCATCCCTTTCCGAATGTCAGCGGCGAAACCAGGTGAAGGGCACCGGCCAGATCACCGGAAGTCAAAGCCGGGCCTCCTCCGGGACCGGTCAGAAACAGCCCGTCCGCCGCCGGAAGGAGGCTCAGGTCAAACTGCCCCAGCAAAGGACTCTGCACCGGAATTCCATTCCAGAGTATGGCGGTCTGACTGGCGCTGCCTCCGCCCTGGCTCAGGGTGGCTAGCTGGCCCGGTCCGTAATTCTTCAGGTAAACGAGGCCGGAATTGGCCAGCACCTCGGAGGCGGTTTCCAACAGCGGAATTCTTCGGGCCAGTGAATCCGGACGTTGCACGGTCTGCCCCAGAGCGGGAGGTCGCCAGGCGGGAGCCGTCACCTCTACGCCCGGCAACACCAGCGTGGTATCCGGTTTCTGCGTGAAGGCCGGAAAAGTGAGCAAAAGGAAAAACCAGAATAAAAAACCAAACCGCATGCGTCCCGAGTTGGATCGGGCAAGGCGAGAAGAGCCACCTGATTGGCAGGAAATATCTCCCTCCCGAGTATGGCCGGTGAAACCAGGCCGGGAGGAATCCACAGCACTTTACTCACCTTGTTTTTAGCCCGAAAACAAGTATGAAATCATCGAATCCGGCAGGTCTTCTGGCTCCTTTCCTCTTTTCACCCCCTTCCCGGAGAATCCAGTGGTATTTGGATGAAAAGTTGCCTGAGGCGTGGAAAATTACAGCTGCGGGTACAGCTCCCGATTTACACGGGATTCCCTTTTAACACGCAAACCTTAAAGGCTTGAGCGACCGTATTCGGCTCAAAAGTAAGATAAGTTGCGATAATCTGCATTTCCATCCCGAATTCCGCACTCTTTTATCCCCGGCGCGTTTACTTTTAAGAAGAAATTTTACGCTTTTGGCAGAAAATCAGCGGTCTGTGCTACGTACCTGTTTTTTCATACTGATCGGCGTCCTGGCGGGAGGTTTGGCAACCGGGCAAGACTTCGATCGCCTCGTTCTGGCCGAACAAACAGCCGCCAGAAGCAGGGTCAATTTTACCCGCCCGGCGCCTCCTGGAAGAGGACGAGAACGCCTGCGGCGCGTTCGTCGACCC
>CAZXIX010000022.1:3676-46776 GCA_964640855.1 uncultured Saprospiraceae bacterium | reverse complement strand
CGGGCAATTTGCTGGCGCTTTAAGAGCTTGATCAACCAATTTGACCCATTACCGTTGTGAGCAGGTAGTTTCTGCACCTCGTGAACCAGTAGACAGCTCTTGTTTACTACTTGCAAACGGGGCGTTAGCCCCTGTCAACGGCCGTCAGGCCTGCAAACGGGGCGTACTACTGGAAACTGCAGGGTTTTCGGAATTTGGCCTACCTTTACCGAAAAGACCCATGGAGCCAGTTGATCCAATAGAACCGGAATCTTCTCCATTACGATCTTCCCCCTCGTTTATCCTCCTGCTTCTGATCTTTGCGATGTTCCTGGGCAATCTCCTGTCCTCCCTTTTACTCATGGGGATTGCCGAGTTGAGCGGTATTTCCCTGATGGACGCCCTGAGCCTGTCGGTCGAAAGCACAATCAACGAACGCAACCGGGTGCGCGTCCTGCAGATGATGGCTCACTTTTTCACGTTTGCCTTGCCGGCCCTGGTCATCGCCCGGTATGTATTCAAGGCCCAGTGGCCCCATGAAACCGCTCTGAAGCGCAGTCCTTCCCTGGAATTGGTGATCTTTGGTTGTCTGTTCATCGCAGCGGCTTTTCCGCTGGCCCAAGCCGTTTACGAATGGAACCGCAACCTCCCTCTCCCCGATTGGATGACCGAAATGGAGGATCAGTCCACCGATCTCATCCGGAACATTTTGATCATGGAAAGGTGGGACGAATTGCTGTTCAACCTTCTTGCCGTGGGCGTTTTTCCGGCTCTGGGAGAAGAGTTGGTCTTCCGGGGGCTGGTGCAAAGGCAACTGGAACGCCTCTTCGGCCGCCACGCCCAAAGCAGCAACCAGGCCGGTCGGATCCTACTGTCCCCCAGCTGGAGTGGTCATTTAGCCGTTTGGAGCTCCGGCATTCTGTTCAGCGCCATTCACCTTCAATTCGAGGGTTTCTTTGCGCGCCTGATCCTTGGGGTTTCCCTCGGTTATCTTCTACTTTGGACCCGCAATCTTTGGGTACCGATCATCGCCCACTTTTTCAATAACGCCGGACAAGTGATCATTCAGTTCATCTACGACCCCTTACAACAGGAAAGCCTGGTAGAATCCGAGGAGAGCTTACCCCTTTCCGTTCTGCTGCTGTCCTTGCCTACCCTGGCTGTCATCGGGTATGCCCTTTATCGCCGCCGCCCCACCGAACCCGAAAACCAGATCGATCCCTAGATGAAAAGCCGTTTTGCTTCCGGATTCATTTTTGTGATATTGGTCCTGGGGGGGATCTTTGGCGGTCAGTACTCTTTTCTGGCCTTGTTCGGTATCGTACTGATGGGATGTCTTTGGGAGTATCTGAACATGGTTCTGCCGCGGAGAAGGCAGCGCGACCTGACCCGCCAGGGCCTGGGTATGGGCCTGGGATTGATCCCCATGGTACTGGCAGTGATCTTTCAGTTGGAATTGTTCGAGCGCGAAGGCTTCATTGCCTTCTTCGCCCTCTTGCTCTTTCCTTTCCTGTTTGCCGCCTTCATTTTTGAGCTTTCCACCGAATCAGAGACCCCCTTTCAAAACGTGGCCTTTCTCATGCTGGGGATGATTTACATAGGAGTCCCATTCGGCCTGTTAAATCTGATTGCCTTTCAGAACGGCACCTTCCATACCATTACGGTTCTCGGACTGGTGCTTTTAACCTGGATGAACGATACGGGCGCCTTTGCCGTAGGAGCCAACATGGGGAAAACGCCCTTGCTTCCCCGCATCTCCCCCAAGAAAACCTGGGAGGGCACCCTGGGCGGGATCATCATCACCCTGATCACCGGCATCATCATCAGCTTTTTCAGTTCGGAAGGCCTATGGACCTGGATCATCCTGGCTTTATTGGTGGGTATTTTCGGTAGCATCGGAGACCTGGTAGAGTCCATGCTCAAGCGAAGCCGGGGCGTAAAGGATTCCGGGAGCCTGATGCCCGGCCACGGGGGCCTGCTCGACCGGTTTGATGCTTTCATTTTTCACCTCCCTTACGTAGCGGCTTTTTTGTTGTTGTGGTGAATCAATTGGAGGGCGGTTCCGGGGGTCTGCGGTTTTGGGTTTCTCGGGTTCTGAGGGAGTTACGAACTGACCTTACGCAAGCCATTGGATGAGTTTCCTGAGATGGTAGATGCACTGACAATCGATCTTGCGGAACAGTCCATTTATCGTTAAACCCTTTGCGCTCTTAGCGCCTTCGTGGCGTTCTTCGCGGTACATAGGTGAAGTTCCCCGTTCACCGCAAAGTACACCAAGGAGCCGCCAAGTACACAAAGAAGAAATTACCAACCCTTAGTTCGCTTGCCGGTAAATTTAGATGCCCGATTTTATAATGATAAATCCACTGATTTTCAGAGGACTGCTGTTCTTAGGTCTGGTTTTTGGCATCTGATGTCTTCCTCATTTGGAAGGATGCTTTTGAGTTTATGGACCCCTCGATATGGACTACGGGTAAGGTGAGTTAATAATTCTGGAATACTGCTGCCTAATTCCAACTACTAACTACCAACTACCTTATCTATTTTTGCGGGAAATGGTTTTACCGAAATGAAAATCCATCCGGAAGGATACCGAATTATCGGGTTCACCTTCACTCTCTTGACATCCCTGAATGTGGTCGTAGCCCTGGCTTTCCCCAAAGGATGGCTCTTCCTGCTGATCCTTTCGATCATTCTCTTTCTGGTGGTGGTACAATTTTTCCGCTTTAAAATGCGGACCCCCGACCATTCGGATCCGCAAAGTCAGATCCTGGCGCCGGCAGACGGACGGGTGGTCGTCATCGAGGAGGTCGACGAGCCGGAATATTTTCAGGAAAAAAGAGTGCAGATATCTATATTCATGTCGCTCTTCAACATGCATGTGAATACCGCGCCCCTGGAAGGCCAGGTGGTTTATTACAAGCATCATCCGGGCAGGTATCTGGCGGCCTGGCACCCCAAATCCTCCCTGGAAAACGAACGGACCACGGTGGTTTTGGAAAACGAGCAGGGAAAATTGTTATTCCGACAGGTGGCCGGCGCCGTGGCTCGACAGATTCGAAACACTTTTCAATCCGGAGACCGGTTACGGCAGGGCCAGGAGGTGGGTTTTATCCGATTCGGTTCCCGGGTGGACGTTTTGGTTCCGACGGATGCCCGGATCCGGGTTTCCATTGGGGATCGGGTCCGGTTCAACCAAACGGTACTCGCCGACCTTATACCGGATGGAGAGTAAAAAGTCGCCTGCTTTTAAATTATTCACCTCCAATCTGTGTTTCAAGCATAAAATGGAAAGGTAAACCGGTCATTTTCAACCTGGAACCCATTGGCCTCCCGGAACAGCTGACCGATCCGATTTTGCCATGGCGATACGAACTCAATTTCCTCCCGCCGGAACCGATTATCTGGGCGGCATCTCCGATGGCTACGAGTACCGCACCTCTTTTGCCGGCTCCAACCTGGAGGCTACCTACGATATGGTCAGGCAGTTTTTAAAGGAAGAAGGGTATGGGGACCTCCCCCTTCCCCGCAATGCGGAGGAACTGCGTTTGTTCCGCCTGCCTACGCGAAATCGGCAGATCCTGATGTTCGAGGATAATGGATACGTGCACAATCCCATACGGATCCTCTTTCCGATCGATCGCCGGATCCAGCGAAAACTGCATTTGCATTTATACAACGAACAGGATCCGGACCACCTGCTGAAATTTCATCGGGTGATCCGGCAAAACAGCCTTTCCGGGAATTACTGAACCGGGCGCTCCCTTCCTTTGGATCGGAGGGCCTCCAGATTCAAACTTCGGTAAAATTTCCTCAGGTCTCCTTCTTTCAGCCCCCAGCCTTCCAGGTGGAGGATGTGATCTTCGAAGAAGACGGTAAGCTGTTGCCGGCCATTTTTTCGATCGTACTCTTCGATCGCTTTAGCACCGTCCAATTCGATGGTCCGGTCATAGCCATCGGCCGATTCTTCCTCAAATCGAAGTTCAGAGGATTCGATCATGGAACTGGCAAATCCGATGAAAGAGCCTTTTGCCAGATCGATGGATAGGCCTTTCTCCCGGTCGCCATATTCAACGGAGACGCCTCCTACTTCAATTCCGGCGAAAGACACCTGGGAGGCATCCGTTTCGCCGCGTTTCATGCCGCCCAGGCGGTCGGGGAAAACGGCCTTCAGGTCCGTGGCCGTCACGGATGTGTTTTGGGTTTCCGGTTCGGAGCCCCATTCCTTTTCCTTTGCCTCTTCGGAGGAGGAACCCGAATGGCTGCAGGCACTGAAAAAAACAGCCAGAACGGCTATCCACAGAAAGTTGCGATGGTACATAGTATGTGCAATTGATTCTCCGGAAAAATGGAGGCCACCGCCCGAAAAGGCCATTTTTTTAGACCTCCGGCCGCATTTGGGGGAAGAACAGCACTTCCTGGATGGAAGCATTGTTGGTAAACAGCATGACCAGCCGGTCGATACCGATCCCCAGGCCGCTGGTAGGCGGCATACCGTATTCCAGGGATCGCAGGAAATCTTCATCCAGGACCATGGCTTCTTCATCGCCCCGTTGGGCCAATTCGAGCTGCTCTTCAAATCGTTCGCGCTGATCGATGGCGTCGTTCAGCTCGGTATAGGCATTGGCGATCTCCTTCCCATTGACGAAGAGTTCGAATCGCTCGACCAGCCCTTCCCGGCTGCGGTGTTTTTTGGCCAGGGGAGTCATTTCGATCGGATAATCGATGATGTAGGTGGGTTGGATCAAATGAGGCTCCACGGTCTCGCCAAAGAGTTCATCTACCAGTTTGCCCTTGCCCATGCTTTCGTCCACTTCAATGTGGAGTTTCTTGCAAAGGGCCCGGAGGCCTTTTTCGTCCATTTGTGAAATATCCGTGCCGGTATGCTCCAGGATGGCGTCGTACATGCTGATCCGCTTGTAGGGACCGGCAAAATCGATGACCTTCTCTCCTACCTTTACCTGGGTGGTACCCAGGACTTCGCGGGCGATGGTCTCAAGACACCTTTCCACCATGTCCATCATCCAATGGTAATCCCTGTAGGCGACGTAGATCTCCATGGAGGTGAACTCGGGATTGTGCGTCCGGTCCATGCCTTCGTTGCGAAACATCTTGCCGATCTCGTAGACCCCGTCGAATCCGCCGACAATGAGTCTTTTGAGATACAACTCGTTGGCAATCCGCATGTAAAGCGGCATATCCAGGGTATTGTGGTGGGTTTTAAAGGGGCGCGCGGCCGCTCCACCGTGTACCGGCTGCAGGATTGGGGTTTCCACTTCGACCCATCCGTGTTGATCGAAAAAACGGCGCATGGACGAAATGATCCGGCTCCGCACCAAAAAAGTTTTTTTGATCTCGGGGTTCACGATCAGGTCTACATAGCGCATGCGATGGCGCTGCTCCGGATCGGTGAAGGCATCGTAGGTCTCCGTTTCTCCGGTTTCTTCGTTGACCCGGGTCTTGACTACCGGAAGAGGGCGAAGGGACTTGCTCAAGAGCTTGAGTTCCTTGACGTGGACTGTAATTTCTCCCGTTTGGGTTAAAAAAGTAAAGCCTTTGACCCCAACGAAATCTCCGATATCAAGCAATTTCTTGAACAGGGTATTGTAAAGGGCCTTGTCTTCCCCCGGGCAGATCTCATCCCGGTTGACGTAAAGTTGAATGCGGCCGGAGGAATCCTGCAGTTCGGCGAATGCCGCTTTGCCCATGATCCGCTTCATCATGATACGGCCGGCCAGGGTAACCTCCTGAAAATTGCTCTTTTCCGGGTCAAATTGCTCTTTTATCTCAGCAGCATGGGCACTGACCTCAAAGGCTTCGGGAGGAAAAGGATCGATCCCCAATTCCCGAATTTTTGCCAGATTTTCGCGTCGGATAATCTCTTGTTCACTGCGTTGCATGCGCGGTTTTTTTAGGCCGATGAAATGCTTTGAACCACCGGGGGCGGAAAACGGTTGCAAAAATACTTTTTTTGGCCAAGCCACCGGGCAGGAAACCAGAGCCTTTCCGGCATAAAAAGCGGAGTCATACTGCTATGCTCAAAATTGCCTTTTCGCCTATCTACAAATACGAATTGCCGGAAGGCCATCGCTTCCCGATGGTCAAATACGAGCTGCTTCCGGAGCAGTTGGTATACGAAGGCACCGCCGAATCAGATAACTTCTTCGCGCCCAAACCTTTGGATGAGGATGTGCTTTTGCTGACCCACGAAAAGACGTACTGGGAAAAGCTGAAGAACCAGACATTGAGCCGGAAGGAGGAAAGAGCCATCGGGTTTCCCATGAGTCCGGCCCTAGTCGAGCGCGGGCGTCACATTGCACAGGGCACGATCGATTGTGCCCGATTTGCCATACAATACGGGGTGGCCCTGAATATTGCCGGCGGGACCCACCACTCCTTCACCTACAAGGGAGAGGGATTCTGTGTACTCAACGACATCGGGATAGCTGCCAACTACCTGCTGGATCAGGGGCTCGCCCAAAAGATCCTGATCATTGATCTCGACGTTCACCAGGGCAACGGAAGCGCGCAGATCTTTGCGAATGAAAAAAGGGTGTTTACGTTCAGCATGCACGGTGCGAAAAACTACCCGGCCCGCAAGGAGGCATCCGATCTCGATATCGGCCTGCCGGATAAAACGGGAGACGAGGCCTACCTGAAGATCCTTCTGGAAACCCTGCCCCGCCTGCTGGAGGAAGTAGAGCCGGACTTCGCCTTTTTCTTGTCGGGGGTCGATGTGCTGGAAACGGATAAGTTGGGGAGGCTCAGCATGAGCCGGGAGGGTTGCCGGCAGCGGGACCGCCTGGTACTCCGATCGCTACACCGGCACCGGGTACCGGTTGCCGTGAGTATGGGAGGGGGATATTCGGACCGGATCGCCGATATTGTAGAGGCCCATGCCAACACGTACCGGGAAGCCCAGGAGATCTTTTTCTAAAAAGGAAAAGCTGTCCGAAGTGGACAGCTTTCCGAATCATAATCCCATAAACTTATCTTTGTGGTCTTTCGTTTGAGTGTGTTCGCTGGGAAAAGGTGAAATTCGTCCCGAATGGATTCGGGACGATTCACCGAATTATAATCCCATGAACATATTTCCTAAGTCGCCCTTCGCCTTTGAAAGGCGTTTTTTTTGTGTTGGGTCAGCTTGGGGAGGTACAAAATCCCCTGACACATTACGAATATGCCCGGTTTTCGAGAATGGGACAAAGACAAAAAAAATATAGTGTGAATCGAAAATAGCAAAAAAAGAATCACTAAACGCTTTTTATCAAGTATTTATGATCATTATTGTGAATGTACGAGATTCCAGTTGTGGAAAAAAAAGGTGCCTAAATGGGTTGAATTCATCGGCTAACCAATCCGACTGCTGTCCCAATCGCCTGCATAATCTCTTTTAAAGGGATGGCGGCTGGCTTTTTATGGTCTACGCTCTCTTTGCCTCCGGTGATCTGTTCGGCGGCCTGA
Source organism: uncultured Saprospiraceae bacterium (assembly GCA_964640855.1). Taxonomy (GTDB): domain Bacteria; phylum Bacteroidota; class Bacteroidia; order Chitinophagales; family Saprospiraceae; genus JAJDFU01. Next base: position 39,333 of record CAZXIX010000022.1, on the reverse strand, counting down.
CTGAGTCGTTCCTTTTGTTCTTTTCTGGAATCGTTGGCTTCTTGGATTTCCCGGGCGATTTTTTCCTTGACTTCCCGGGCCAGTTCCTTCTTGCGCCTCTCTTCTTCTCTGCGAGCTTCCCGGGCTTCCTCTTTTTTCATTTTCTCCTCCAGCGTGGCCCGGGTTTTTTGCATATCCTCCAACTTTTCCTGCTTGGACCGGATCCTTTCATCGATCATGGCAAGCTTGGCCTGCCGGATCTGAGCTTCCAGTTGGCCATCGGTTTTCTCGAGCCGCCGGTTTTCAAATTGCTGATCTTTCTGATCCCGTTGAATGGATTTCGTCATTCGATCTATGGCCTGAAGGAGTCCTTCGTATCGCTTTTGGAGTCGATCCAGGGGCCTGTTTCCCGTGCCTACTTTTTCCGGGCCGAACTTTTTCTCTTTCACCTTTTTGAAAGCCGCGTCCAGCCTTCCCCAGACTTTGGAGCGATGGCCTTTGGTCAGCGGGGCCTCGCGGAATTCCCGCTGCAGGTCTTTGAGTTCGTTGAAAAGGGTTTGCAAACGGGCATCCTGTTGGAGTCGATTTTCGATCTCGTCCAAAACTTGCAGAAGCTGGTCCTTTTTTTCCCGGGAAGCTTCCTGAAAGTATTTATCGGCAGTGGACCGATAGGCTTTCATTTTGGCAAACAGCCCGTCTGTCTCCTTGCGCAGATAGTCGATGTGGTCGCGGAACAGATTCCGGTCGCTGATCTGGAGCTGGACTTTTTCCCAAAACCCTTTTAACTCTTCCCAGAGTCCGGCTTCGAACTGTCCGGCCTGGTCGATCCGATCCTTGAAATCGTCAATTTCAGCCTGGAAAGCGGTGAACAGCTTATGGGACAGAACGATAAACTGCCATTCAGTCTGGGCACGCTGAACGATGTCCTGACGCTCCACCTCAAACCCACCCGGCAGGAGGTCGCCACCCGCCCGCAAAGCGAAATTCACTGCAGTAGGCTCGGCTGGGAATTCCACTTCTTTGGAATTTCGCCAATCAGTCATCATCAGGTTGCTGAATTCCTCCGTGGCGACGGCCTCCGGGAAGATCAGCAGGTCCACCTCGTTCTTTTCGGGCTTCAATTCCAGGGCCATCAGCACCCGGTTTTCCTGGGGATCTTTCCCCCACAGTACAATCTTCTTTTTCATGGTCTAAAGCCTTGACGAGGCTTTGTTTTAGCTGTTGAAGCCTGGGCTCCAACCATGGCACAATATCATTTGAAAGGCTCCCTTTCTTCAAAGGGCCATTCCCGCTTTGGGCACGAGGTTTTTCGCCAGCATGTATTCGGCTATTTGGACCGTGTTGGTTGCGGCCCCTTTTCGCAGGTTATCAGCTACTACCCAAAGATTCAACCCATTGGGTATGGATTCATCGCGGCGGATTCGACCTACCCAAACTTCATCCCGGTCTTTGGCCTTGAGCGGCATGGGATAACAGTTGTTTTCCGGCTCGTCCAGAATTTCAACCCCGTCCATTTCAGCCACGGCCTTTTTAACGGCTCCGATCTCGAACGCCTTTTTCAGCTCCACATTCACCGATTCGGAATGCCCTCCGTGCACCGGTACGCGTACGGCCGTTGCCGTGACACGCAGATCAGGTTCCCCCAAAATCTTTCGGGTTTCGTGCACCAGCTTCATCTCCTCTTTGGTGTAATCGTTTTCCAGAAAGATATCACAGTGCGGCAGACAGTTTTCGAAAATGGGCCAGGGATAGGCGCGCTCCTCTTCGTCCGGTTCAAAACCCGCTTTTTCCAACTCGTATTGCTTCACGGCCTTCATACCCGTGCCCGTGAAAGACTGGTAAGTGGATACAATGATGCGGTCGAGACCGTAATCCCGATGCAAGGGATAGAGTGCCATGACCATTTGAATGGTCGAACAGTTCGGATTGGCAATGATCCGGTCCCCTGCCTCAAGCACATGCCCGTTGACCTCGGGCACGACCAGTTTAATGGATGGATCCATGCGCCAGGCCGAAGAATTGTCGATGACGATCGTGCCGGCTTCGGCAAAACGGGGAGCCCATTCCCGGGAAATGGACGCTCCTGCCGAAAAAAGGGCGAAATTAGGCTGTTTCTTCACCGCTTCCTCCAGGGAGAGCACGTCCCATTCTTGCCCCCGAAAAACAACCTTTTTACCCACCGAGCGGGCAGAAGCCACCGGCAAAAGCTCCTCCAACGGGAAATCTCTTTCTTCCAATACCTTCAGCATGACTTGCCCCACCAGGCCTGTGGCACCAACTATTGCTACTCTCATGACCTTCCTATTTCTCTTTAACTCCCTTTATATTAGAGGCCGAAAATAAGGGAAATACAGGTATTTTGCATCAACCCTACGCCAGACCTCTCATGGAAATCCGCCCTAAGGCTTATTTATGGTTCTTTTTCTGCCTCAATTGTCTACAAGCTTACGGCCAGTTCTTTGCGGATAACTTCGCCTCCGGAAATCTCGATCAGTGGAACGGGGACACCGACCGATTTGTCGTCACCGAGGGGGAGCTTCAACTGAACGACATCACGACCAACGAATCGGTTCTCTGGGTCGAAGCCGCTACCAGCCTCCAAGACACCACCCGATGGGAATTTCTCGTCCGGCAGGAGTTTGCCCCCTCCACCAATAACCTTTCGCGCATCGTTCTTCAGGCCGACAATCCCGATTTTCGGGAGACTTTCAACGGATATTATCTGCAGATTGGCGGATTCAGCGGCTCGGAAGATGCGCTGACGCTCTACCGGCAGGACGGCAGCTCCCGAAGCATCATCCTGGAAGGCAGCCCGGGCGCTGTGGGAGCCGTCCCTTCCCAGGCGCGGGTGGCCATCACCCGATTTCCCGACGGAAGGTGGACCCTGGAAGCTGACTACACTACAGGGGATAACCTGCAGGTCGAAGGAGAGGTCGTAGACGCCACCTACCCTACCGGTTCCTTTTTCGGGATCTATTGCCGGTATACCACCTTAAGGGTTACCGATTTCTTTTTTGACGACTTTCTGGTCAGCCCCCTGTTTGTAGATCGGGATCCTCCCTCGCTGGAGTCGGCGACCCCTCTTTCAGACACGGAAGTCGAAGTTACCTTCAACGAGCCGGTCGATACTTCCACCGCTCTGAATCCATCCAACTACACCCTGGATCCCGGATTGGGCAACCCTGCCTCCGCACTGTTCGGTGATAATCCCAATACGGTTCGACTCACTTTTCCCTCCGGGATGCTCAATGAGCAGGAATACGTGCTGACCACGGAAAATGTATCGGATTTAAGCGGGAATGCCTCCTCCCCCCAAAGCGCTGTTTTTACCTTCATCGAGATTTCGGACCCCCAACCCGGCGACCTGCTTATCACGGAAATCATGGCCGACCCTTCACCCAGCCAGGGGCTGCCGGATGCTGAATATCTGGAGCTCCGCAACCTGACGGACCGGACCCTCCGGCTAGACGGGCTGAGCCTTTCTTCCGGCGGCACACCGGAACTTTTCCCGGATTCCCTGCTCGGGCCCAATGCATTCGTCATTCTCTGTGATTCGGAATTCGCATCGGAATTTGAATTCTTCGGCCGGGTAATCCCCTTCGAAAGCTTCCCCTCCTTATCCAACGGGGGAGACATAGTTCTTTTGGAAAGGGATACGACTACCTTCGTTTCTATCCTGTACGACCTTTCCTGGTATCGGGATTCGGAAAAGGCGAATGGGGGATTTTCGCTGGAGTTGATCGATACGACCCAAAATCCGGCATGCGCAGGGAATTGGATCGCCAGCCGGGAAACCATAGGAGGAACTCCCGGCACGGAGAACTCCGTGCTGGATGAGCCCATCGAGCAGGATCCTCCGGCTCTCCTGCAAGTCATACCCCTGGAAGGCATGGAACTACTGGTTCGATTCGACGAACCCGTCCGGGATGGTATTGCCGAAGATCCGGCTTCCTATCAACTCGACCCGCAGATCAATATACTGGATGCCTTTTTGCAGGCCGGGGAGTCCGAGGTCATCCTGATGCTCGAATCCAATCTCCAGAACGGTACCGAATATACCCTGACCCTGGCCGCGGGCCTGACCGATTGCCTGGGCAATACTCGCCCGGAGCCCCAATCTCTGATATTTGGCCTGCCGGAACCACCGCAACCGGGCGACCTGATCATTAACGAAATTTTATTTGAACCGCAGGTTGGCGGAGAGGATTTCATCGAACTGTTTAACCGATCCGAAAAGATCATCGACCTCAACGGACTGGTCCTTCAGAATACCGCCAAAGAAAGCGGCAACACCAGCCAGACCATAGGCAATTCTTTTCTGGTTTTTCCTGGCACCTATGTGGTTATCACCGATCTGCCGCAAGACATACTGGACCGCTACACCGTAGCGCGCCCGGAGTGGTTGCTGGCCAACGATCTTCCCACCCTGGATGCAGACGAGGGGAACATTACCATCCGAAGCAGCGGCATTACAATCGATTCCTTTGATTATTCGGATGACCTTCATTTCCCGCTTCTGGACAATACCCGAGGCGTCAGCCTGGAGCGATTGAGCGCGGAGGCGGCCACCAATCAAGGCGGCAACTGGCACTCAGCCAGCGAACCTTCGGGTTTTGCCACCCCTACAGCTCCTAACTCCCAGCAAGTGACCACGCCCTCCGAGCCCTCGGACAATTTTATCCAGATCCCCACCCCCGTTTTTTCGCCGGATAACGATGGCTTTCAGGATGTACTTTTGCTGAACTATGAAACCGGGCGCCCGGGCTTCGTACTCAACATCCGGATCCTGAACCACTACGGCCATCAGGTCCGTTTTCTGGTTCAAAACGAATTACTCGGCACGGAAGGACAATATTTGTGGGACGGTACCAATGAGGATGGCGAAAAAGCCCGCCTGGGCATTTACGTGGTCTGGAGCGAGATCTTCGATCCGGAAGGAAATGTGACGCGGCAGAAGGAGAGCATCGTACTGGCAGGCAGGTTGGATTGAAAAAATCACCCAAATTTACCGAATCTCCCCACCGGGTCCCTGCCCAACGGCAAGCAGCTGAAGCGATTCTTGCTACTTGTACAAAGCACGAAGCATCCGTTGTCAACTGCCAGGCCCGAAAGAAGGAAGAAGGAGACCACCCTCGGGAGAGAATCGAATTAGCTTTACACCATGCTCAAAAATCGCATCAAAAGTTTCGGCTACGCATTCAAGGGTATCGCTACGGTCTTCCGTTCAGAGCCCAATGCCAAGATCCATTTACTGGCAACGGGATTGGTGATTGGCGCCGGCTTTTATTTCAGTATTTCGGCCCTGGATTGGACGTTGATAGGCATAGCCATATGTGCTGTATGGGCAGCTGAGGCTTTCAACACCTCGCTTGAGGAACTGACCAACCTGGTCAGTCCCGAGTATCACCCACTGGCCGGAAAGGCCAAAGATACCGCCGCAGCCGGGGTGTTGCTGACCGCCTTCGGAGCATTGGCCATTGGCCTCTACGTATTTTTACCCTATCTGCAAGCCCTTCTTGCCTAATCCCGTGCTCATGCTTTCTTTTCAATGTCTCCCCTTTGAGCAGTTGAGTCGAGAACAATTGTATGAATTGATGGTATTGCGGCAACGGGTGTTTGTGGTGGAGCAAGACTGCCCCTATCTGGATGCCGACGGGAAGGATCCTGTTTGCCTGCACCTGCTGGGGCGTAATCCCGAAGGAAAACTGGCGGCCTATGCCCGTATAGTCCCTCCCGGGCAGCGCCTGGGCCATAGTCCGTTCGAAGGCCCTGACGAACTCGGGACCTATCCCGCTATCGGCCGGATTGTGACCGCGCCCGAGGCTCGGGGAAAGGGGTTTGGAAAAAAAGTGGTAGAAGAGGCCATCCGGCAAGCGGAAAAAGCCTTTGGAAAACGCCCCATTAAGATCCAGGCCCAGGAATATCTCTTGAAATTCTACACCGGCTTCGGTTTCGAACGCATCAGTGAGACCTACCTGGAGGATGACATCCCCCATGTGGATATGGTCAGGAGATAGCCCGGAAACAGGATCCGGTCGCCTTTTGCCATAGCCGGATGCTCGAAAAGAACGATCACCCCAGCATGGTCGCCCGGGCCGCATCCAGGATCGTTCGAACCCGCTCGGGAGTCGGAGCCTGGGCATACACGCGCAAAACCGGCTCGGTCCCGGAGGGGCGTACCATTACCCATTCATTGTCATTGAAGATGAACTTGGTTCCGTCCACACTCTCGATGCGTTCGACCTTCATCCCTTGAAAATCCTGATAGGGATCTTCATCGCATCGCTTGACAATAGCCTGCTTCTGCTCTTCCAGGATGTGCAGATCGTCCCGGTCGAACGAGAAGGGACCGACGATATCGTACACTTCCTGTATGAGTTCTTTGACGCTCTTTCCGGTCTTGGCCATGAATTCCAGGACGATCAGTCCGACCCAGATGCCATCCCTCTCGGGAATGTGTCCTTTGACGGCCAGCCCGCCTGATTCTTCGCCGCCGACGAGCACATCTTCCTCGGCCATGATCTCGGCGATGTATTTGAACCCGATCTTGGTAACCTCGTAATCGAAGCCGAAATGTTCCGCAAGCTTGCGCATCTTGTCGGTCACGGAGAAGGTGAAGATCACCTTTCCTTTTTCCTCCTTGTACTTGGCCATATACAAAAGCAGGAGCAGGAGGATGTGATGGGAATCCACGAAATTGCCGTCCTCGTCGTACATGCCGATGCGGTCTGCATCGCCGTCGTTGGCGATCCCGATCGACAGGCTCGGGTCACGGGCTATGGCTTCGGACAGTTCCTCCAGGTTGCGATGGATGGGTTCGGGTGCCTGACCGTGAAAGCCGGGATTGTCATCTATGTGCAGCAGAAGGGCATCCGGAAAAAGGCGTTCCATGGCATTTTTGCCCGCGCCGAACATGGCGTCGTAGGCAATTCCGAATCCGGCCTTATGAATAGACTTCAGATCGAAATTTGCCTCGATGTGGTCCATGTACATCTGCTCCAGATCCACATATTCCAGCAATCCCTTTTCTTCCATTTCGCTGAGGCTGGGGAGGCCTTCCGGAATGCTATCCGGGATCTCATCTTCTACTTCGGCGATCTGGGCCGGGATCATCGGCCCTCCCAGATTGGACTTCAGTTTATACCCGTTGTAAGAGGGTGGATTGTGGCTGGCCGTGATCACCACGCCGAGATCGGATCCGGTTTTCACCACTCCGAGGGAGACCATGGGAGTGGAAACAAAACTTTTGGCCAAGCGGACCTTGATGCCGTGCTTTCCCAGGGTCTGGGCCGTAGTTTCTGCGAAAAGCTGTCCTGCGAATCGGCAATCGTGGCCTACCACCACCTGGCTGCCGTTGTTCTTCTTGAGCCACTTGGCAGTGGCTTCTGCTACTCGTTTAACGTTATCGACGGTGTAATCTTTGGCAATAATGGCTCTCCAGCCATCTGTCCCGAATTTGATTTGGGTCATAAGGATTTTTTTTGGTCTTTCGCAGGATGGTTGAACGGGAGTCAAATTTAACTATTTTGTCACTCATCTTCTCTGCCAAAAGAGAGAAAGCCCATATTACGTGGAGGACACTTATCGACATAAAGGTCTGCGGAAAAAACTGATCGCTGAATTGCGAAACAAGGGAATTACAGATGAGGATGTCCTTCATGTCATGGGAAGCCTTCCCAGGCACTTCTTTCTGGATCCGGCCTTCGATGAATGGGCCTACCGGGACCAGCCCTTTCCGATTGGTGCCGACCAGACCATATCTCAGCCGTTCACAGTGGCCTACATGACGCAGCTCCTGGAGTTGGAGCCCCGCATGAAAATCCTGGAAATCGGGACCGGCTCGGGTTATCAGGCCGCGGTCCTGGCACTACTGGGCGGCCGGGTCTTTACCATCGAACGGCAGGAATTATTATTCAAGAAAGCGCGCGGGCTGTTGGACCGGCTCAAGCTTCGCGTGCGCTGCTATTTCCGCGACGGGTTCAAGGGTTTACCCGAATTTGCTCCCTTCGATCGCATCCTGGTCACGGCAGGAGCGCCCGAAATCCCGGAAGCTCTCTTGCAACAGCTGGCTATCGGCGGGAAAATGATCATACCGGTGGGGAAGAAAACCCAAAAAATGTATCGCATCACCCGCACCCAAGAGAAGGAATGGACGAAAGAGGTGTTCGGGCAATTTAAATTTGTCCCATTCCTGAAGGGTACCCACCAGATTTGATCCCCATCCGATAAGTGGGGCACGACGCATAGAAAAAAGGACAAGCGAAGGTCAAATTCCGGAACCCGTCCTTTTGGCCCTTTTGAATTCAATCGATCTTCCTTCCTCCGGCCCTACGGGATTTCACACTTCTTTGATTGATCTTTTTGAGATTGACCAGCAGGCCGGGTACCGCTCCATAGCGATCCACTTCCACCCAGTAGGCACGGTTATCGTATGTGACCCGGCCAACGTTCCTTTTCCACTCGGAAGCCAATAAAACAAACTGCCCCCCGGAGCTGGGATTGGGGCCGAACATCAGGTAGCGGTTATTGAAACCTTCTTCAAAGCCTATGGCATAGGTATCGCTTTCCGGGCTGAACAGCAAAACGCCCGGAGTGCGCCGGGCAATGATCACCTCTTCGACCTTTCGGCCGTCAACCACTTTTATCTCGCCCCCCTCGATCCGGCTTTGACTGCCCGAAAATTCGCGGCGCATGACGATGTCTTTGGACAGATAGAATTGGATGCGCTCCAACTCGCTATCGGTCAGAGCGATATCCTGACGAAGTTCTCGGGTGAAAGGGGAGAGGGTTTGACAACTCGAGAAGAACAGGAAGGATACAAAGCCTGCAAATACAATTCTAAGCATGGTTCTGTTTTTCAGATGTTAGGGGGCTGAGTCGGTTCGTTCCGCCAAACAATATAGGGGCCGGGCATATAGCGATGCTATGTCTTTAACGAAAGGTTCAGGAGATTTAACGGCAAATTTAGATTTCACCCGATCTACCGCCGGGCCGAAAAGAAAACGCGCAGAAGATTTCGGCATTCCGCCTCACAGATCCCGTATTCCACTTTTGTCCTGGGGTGGAGGAGTTCTTTTCCGAAACGCATAAAGCCCCTTTTTTCATCCTGGGCGCCGAAAACCAACCGTCCCAACTGGGCCCATTGCAGGGCACCGGCACACATGACACAAGGCTCCAGGGTCACGAACAGGGTGCAATCCGACAGATATTTGCTTTGAAGGTAATCCGAAGCAGCCGTCAGGGCTATGATCTCTGCATGGGCCGTGACATCCAGCAGGCGCTCGGTGCGGTTGTGCCCACGCGCTATGACCTGTCCGTTGCAAACGACGACAGCCCCCACCGGCACTTCTCCCTCGGCAGCCGACTGGCGGGCCTGGTCAATGGCCTGCTTCATAAAAAAATCGTCGCTTTGCACCGCTAACATAATTCAAATATACAAGCTGACCCCGGAATGATCGCCCTCCCAAAAGTGATTTATCGGCCCATCCAGAGGCTGACGCAACCGTAGTATCCTTTCAGCCCGTGCAGACTTGTGTATCCCGGCTTGCGGAGCGGCAGGAGTTGAAAAGTTCAAGAATTTGCTTTTCTACTGCCAAGGTTTTAACTACCGACTACCAAGCCCTTGAACTCCCCTTTGCGGTTGCCGTAAAAGGAAGTCAGAATAGAGCGTCGGAATGCCGTTGGCCCTTTTCTTTTTCTGTTTCGTTTCCATACCTTTGCGCATGGAAAACGTAAAAATCACCACCGAGAAATTTCTGGGCGAGGCGCTCACCTTCGACGACGTCCTTCTGGTACCCTCTTATTCGGAAGTATTGCCCAGAGACGTGGATATTTCCTCCCAACTCACGCGGGAAATCCGGCTCAACGCACCCGTTGTATCGGCGGCCATGGATACGGTCACCGAAAACAAGCTGGCCATTGCCATTGCCCGGCAAGGCGGGATCGGGATCATTCATAAGAACATGACCATCGAGGAGCAGGCCGAGCAGGTGCGAAGCGTCAAGCGCTCGGAAAGCGGTATGATCATCGATCCGGTCACCCTTACCCAGGGCGCCCTCGTGGGAGATGCCCTGGAGCTGATGAAAAGGTTCAAGATCGGAGGCATTCCCATAGTTGATGAGCAAAATCATTTGGTGGGCATCCTCACCAACCGGGACCTTCGTTTCGAGACGCATCTGAGCCGGCCGGTCGAGGATCTGATGACCTCCGAAAACCTGATCACCGCCCCCATCGGCACAACGCTGGATCAGGCCCGGAAAATACTGCAGGCCCACAAGATCGAAAAGTTGCCGGTAGTCGATGACGGCAACAAGCTCGTTGGCCTGATCACCTATAAAGACATCATGAAGGTGCAGGATTACCCGAATTCCTGCAAGGATTCCTACGGGCGCCTGGTGGTGGGTGCGGCGCTCGGAGTCACCGGCGACATGATGGAAAGGGTGGAAGCACTGGTCCACGTACAGGTGGATGTGGTCATTGTCGATACGGCACACGGTCATTCCCGGGGCGTATTGAATGCGATTCGGGAAGTCAAGGATCACTTTCCCGACCTGCAGGTCATCGGAGGGAATGTAGCTACCGGAGAAGGGGCCCGCGCCCTGGTGGATGCCGGAGCCGACGGGATCAAAGTCGGGGTAGGCCCGGGCAGTATCTGCACCACCCGGGTAGTGGCCGGAGTTGGCGTACCTCAATTATCCGCCATCTATGCAGCGGCCCATGCCGTCAAAGGCAGCGGGGTGCCGGTGATCGGAGACGGGGGTATTCGCTATACGGGAGATATTGCCAAGGCGCTGGCCGCCGGCGCCGATACCGTCATGGCCGGCGGCCTGTTTGCCGGAGTGGAAGAGGCGCCCGGCGAAACGATCATCTACGAAGGCCGGAAATTCAAAGTGTATCGGGGAATGGGCTCCCTGGGCGCTATGCAGCAAGGATCCAGGGATCGATACTTCCAGGATGTGGAGGACGACATCCGGAAGCTGGTCCCGGAAGGCATTGAGGGAAGAGTTCCCTTCAAAGGTACCGTGGCCGAAGTTATGGTCCAATACCTGGGCGGACTTCGCGCCGGGATGGGATACTGCGGGGCGGCCACCATTCGAGAGCTGCAGAAGGCGCATTTCGTAAAAATCTCCAACGCGGGCGTCGCCGAAAGCCATCCCCACAATGTGACGATCACCAAAGAGTCACCCAATTATTCCAGGCGATAGGCTGTCCGGGCCCAAAAAAACCATGCCGGGATGAGTATTCTTTGACCATCCAGGCTCTCGCGATGGATAGCCCACCTGGACAGGAGAGATCTATCGTTCATATTTCTATGGCTGAAAAATCCATTTTGAAAAAGGAATTGAAGCCTGGGCTGGCCAGTCAGCTGACTGCTGTTCCGGATGATTTTTTTCTCGGCGGCGAGGTCGTCCATCTGGCCCGGGCCCTTTTGGGAAAGGTTTTGGTCACTTCCTTCGACGGGGAAAGGACCTCGGGAATCATCGTGGAGACGGAGGCCTACCAGGCTCCGGAGGATAAAGCCAGTCATGCCTACGGAAACCGGCGGACCGCCCGAACCGAGATCATGTTTTACCGGGGCGGCCACGCTTATGTATATCTCATTTACGGAATCCACCATTTGTTTAATATCGTTACCGGTCCGGAGGACACACCTCATGCCGTTCTGGTCCGGGCCCTGGAGCCTTTGGAAAACACGGGGCTCATGTTGCGAAGGCGGAAGCTAAAGGGGCTGAACAAGCGACTGACCGCCGGGCCAGGAGTGCTCAGCCAGGCCCTGGGCATACGAAGGGAACACAGCGGTCGGTTGCTCAAACAAGAATCGCAGATCTGGTTGGAGGAGGATCCCGCTTTTCAGCTGGCAGCCGAGGACATACTTTCCGGCCCGAGGGTTGGGATCGATTATGCCGAAGAATGGGCCGGGAAACCCTGGCGCTTCCGGGTAAATGCAAATCCCTGGACGAGCTGAAACCCATTTTGGACTTTCCCGGAAGCCTTTCCAAGTCCCCCACGAGCCCCTGAAAAGGCTCCCCGCATCCAACCCATTTTCAAAGCCGGCCCTCCTTTTTCACAGACTTTGCCGTTTTTCCTTTACTTTGTTCCTCCCATCACAACTGTCTTGTATGCCTTTCCGCTTATTGGTCTTGTTGATCTTTCTACATACCCATGGCACAGCACAGAATAACCGGCTGGTCAATTATAATCACGTTTACGAACCTCATATCCAAACCGTTCAATTCCATCCGGTCAATTCGGAGCTGGAGCCGCCCATCGTCCGTTTGCAGCAAGGTACGCCCCTGCGTCTGGCCTTTGACGATATGGAAGCGGATAACAAGACCTACACTTACTCCATCGTCCATTGTGATCGCAACTGGCAACCCTCCGACCTGACCGAAATGGAATATCTCAACGGTTTTCAGGGGGAGCTTTTCCGCGAATTTGCCTTTTCCATCAAGACACTTACCCTTTTCACCCACTACGAACTGATCATTCCCAACCAGAGGTTGAGCTGGACCAAATCAGGTAACTATCTGCTTCACATCTTTGATGAGGAAGGCTCCCCTTTTCCGGTGATCACGCGTCGTTTTGTGGTCGTGGAAAACCAGGTCCGTATAGAGGCATTCAACCGGGTCCCCAGCACGGTCAGCAAAGCGAGGACGCATCAGGAGATCGACTTCATTGTAGATCATCAGAACCTGGTCATCAGGGACCCCCTGGTGGAAATCGGGGCCGTAGTCTTGCAGAACGGGCGATGGGATAATGCCATTCTGGATCTGAAGCCCCTTTTTATCCGGGGAAAGCAATCGGTCTTTGATTATCAGGACAAGATCATTTTCCCGGGAGGAAATGAGTTTCGAAGCCTGGACCTGCGCAGCCTGCGCACCCGATCCTCCCAGGTTGCCGAAATCCAGCGCAATCCCGAATTCTGGGAAGTTCGCATGGCGGCCGACAAGCGCCGTGACCGCATGGTCCACCTTTTCTATCAGGATGCCGAAGGACAATTCGTGATAGACAATTTCGATCAGCCCTTCGATCCCCATTTAAGCGCCGATTATGTGGACGTGCTGTTTACCCTGCTGAGCGACGAAACCTTCGAAAACCGGGATGTTTACCTCTTCGGCGGTTTTACCGACTGGAAAGTCCAGGAACGCTACCGGCTCCGGTACAATCCCGCTTTAAATGCCTACGTCGGAAAAGCCTTCCTGAAACAGGGATTTTACGATTACTGGTATGTCACGCTGGACAACCAGGCAGAAGCCCCCAGTCCGGAAACCGCTTTCACCGAAGGTAATCACGATGAGACCAACAACCGCTATTCCATCCTGATTTATTATCGCCCCTTTGGCTCCCGCTACGATCAGGTGATCGGCCATCTTTCTTTTCAGCCTTTGCGCTAAGCCGCCCGATTCTCCTTTCATCCATAATAAGCAGCGCTTGATATAAAAATTTCGGCCGCCGGTGGGGGGAGTTTTACCATTGTGCAACGAAAAGAAATCACATATGCATCGTTTCCTTACCCTATTGCTGATTCTGATAAGCAGCTTGTCGCTGCCGGCGCAGAAAGTCTGGACCCTGGAGGAGTGCATTGAATATGCCCGCCAGAACAGCCTGACTGCCAAACAAACCCTCTACAACAATCGAAGCGCGGAACTGACCCTGAAGCAAAACCGGTTCGCTCGCCTGCCCAACCTGAACGCCAACGGAAGTTTCAACTGGCAGTTCGGTCGTACCGTCGACCCCACCACCAACCAGTTCGTAAACCAGGACATCCTGTCTAACAGTTTCGGGATCTCTACCGGCTTGCCGGTTTTTAACGGCTTCTTGATCAATCGAAACGTGCGGAGATCTCGCCTCAACATGGAAGCAACCGAGCTGGAAGGAGAAAGCGCTTTGAATGATCTGATGCTGAACGTAGCGGCTGCCTACCTGTCCATTCTGCTGGCCGAAGAACAGCTGCTCAATGCGCAACAACAACTGGAACTCTCCGAAACGCAATTGGATCAGACGCTTAAGCGCATTGCCTCCGGAGCCCTGGCCGACAACGAACGGTTTGAGTTTGAAGCTCAGGTCGCTCGTTCTGAGCAAAATCTGGTGAATGCCCAAAACGCAGTGGAGCAAAACTTTCTGACCCTGAAACAGTTGCTCGAAATCGATCCGCTGACCGAAATGGAGATCACCGCTCCGGAAGTAGAAACGCCCGACGCAGATCCCTACGGCATGGACCCCAATGAAGTGTACCAGATTGCCCTGACTACCCAACCGGACATCCGGGCCAACGATCTTCGGCTGGAAGTGCTGGAATACGACCGGAAGATCGCCAGGAGCGCCATGTGGCCCAGCCTATTCCTGTTCGGGCAATTGAACACCTTCTTTTCCGATCAGGGCAAGGACTTCACGGATCCGATCATAACCAACCTGCCCCCCCAGACCGTGAGCAACGACGTGATCGTGCAGGCTAACAACATGACTTTCCCTGCAACCATTATCCAAACCGTTCCGCAGGCGGATGTGACCTTCCCCGACCGCCCCTATTTCGGCCAATTGGGCGATAACTTCGGTCAATCTTTCGGGCTTCAGCTCAACGTTCCGATCTACAACCGGCACGTCAATAACATCAATGCCGAGCGAGCCCGGATATCCGCTTTGAACCAGCAGGTGAGCAACACCCAACGCCGGCAGCAGCTCAAGACCGATGTGGATCGGGCCGTACAAAATTCCCGGGCTTCCCTGGAGAACCTGCAAGCCGCGGAACGCTCCTACGAGGCGGCACGCATTGCCTATGAAAATGCAGAAGTCCGCTTCGATCTGGGTGCTATCAACTCTTATGAATTCACCACAGCACGCAACAATTTCGACCAGGCTCTGACCAGCTTGACACAGGCTCGTTATCAATATATTTTCGACCTGAAAACGGTAGACTTCTACCTGGGGCGCCCATTGTCTCTGAATTAACCCTTTTTCACAATACTCAGTACTCCCTATTAGCACAAAAATGTACCCACTATGGCTTCTAAAAAGAGAAGAAATCGAATCATAATCATCGGATTGCTGTTAGTCGTGGCTGGCCTGATCGCCTTCGGGGCCATTCGCAGCCAAAGGCCGAGAGGCACCAAGGTGGAAACGGAAAAAGTAGAGAAACGGACCATTCGGGAAATGGTCAGCGCCAGCGGCAAAGTCTTTCCCCAGACTGAGGTGAAAATCAGTTCGGATGTATCCGGTGAGATCGTTGAGCTGTTTGTGGAGGAAGGAGACTCGGTTGTCCAGGGCCAACTGTTGGCCAAAATCGACCCGGAGGTAGTAAAAAGCCAGGTCGAGCGAGGGGATGCAAACCTGAACAGCACCAAAGCGCAGTTGGCGAATGCCCGATCCCAGGTGGAGAATTCCATTGCGCAAAAAGAGCAAATCCAGGCCCAACTGGTCAATGCCCGGGAGATCCATCGCCGGAATGAGGAATTGAAGAAGGACGGGGTGATTTCCGAAGCGGATTTCGACGCCTCCCTTTCCAATGTCCAGGCTCTGGAAGCCAATTTGCGATCTGCCGAAGCCAGCATCAAAGCGGCAAAAGAAAGCGTGCGCTCCTCCGAATACCAGGTCAAAAGTGCAGAAGCCACGCTTAAGGAATTGAAGACCAGCCTGATCCGTACGAGTATTTTTGCGCCCTCCAGCGGCATCATTTCCCGACTGGATGTTGAACAAGGTGAACGGGTAGTGGGTACCATCCAGATGACCGGTACGGAAATGATGCGAATTGCCAATCTGAATGCCATGGAGGTCCGTGTGGAGGTCAGCGAAAACGATATTCCCCGGGTTTCCATCGGAGACGAAGTGGCCATCGAGGTAGATGCCTACATCGACCGTACCTTCCGGGGTACCGTCACCCAAATTGCCAACTCGGCGGTCAATGTCAGCACCGCTACGGCAGCTCTGACCAACGATCAGGTAACCAACTTCGAGGTGCGGATCAACATCGATCCCGCTTCCTACCAGGATCTGGTCAGCCCCACACAACGCTATCCCTTCCGCCCGGGTATGTCCGCCACGGTAGAAATCAATACCGAGACCCTGGAAGATGTGATCAGCATTCCGATCCAGGCGGTCACCACACGGGAAAAAGAGGATAAGAAGGGCAAAGAAGACATCCTGGAAGATGACATCATGGAAGTGGTGTTTGTCGTAAAAGGAGATACCGTTCATATGCAAGCGGTAAAAACCGGAATTCAGGACGACAGCCACATTCGGGTGATCGAAGGGCTGGAATTGGGAGACGAGGTCGTCACAGGCCCCTATAATGCAGTAGCACGTGTCCTGGAAGCCGGAGAGGCAGTTGTCGTCGAAAATGAAGATGAATCAGAAGAAACAAATAAGGAAGAATAAACCGCTCTGACAAGGGAAACCCGACTCACTGACACCTTAAAAAGCGGAGGGAATCTGAATCCCTCTGCTTTTTCTTTTTTCTGAGCATTTTTGCTACATGTCATTCAAGCGAACACTGATCCTCTTCATCCGAAACCCCGAATGGGGTAAGGTCAAAACACGGCTGGCGAAGGGAGTAGGAAATGAAAAAGCCCTGGCCATCTACCAGGAACTCCTGCGCCACACCCGGGATATCAGCCGGGCCGTGAGCGCCCGAAGGCTCCTTTACTACACCCCTTTCATCCCCGGGAAAGACGAATGGCCGGAGGCGGAATTCGAGAAAAGAATACAGGCAAAGGAGGGTGACCTGGGCTCGCGAATGCAAAAGGCCTTTGAGGAGGCACTGCAGAGCAGCCGTCGTGTTCTGATCATTGGAAGCGACTGCCCTCTGCTCACCACCAACCATATTGAACAGGCATTCGACCTGTTGGAAGAACATCCTTACGTGCTCGGGCCGGCCACCGACGGGGGATACTACTTGCTGGGGATGCGAGAGCCGACACCGGAGCTGTTCGCCGGAATGCCCTGGAGCACCGATCAGGTGGCGGACCTCACTCTCGGGCGTATCCGGGAGCTGGGCGCCTCATGCGGCATGCTTCCCACACTTCCGGATATCGATTTTGCCGAGGATTGGGAAACGTATGGGTGGGATTTCTGATCGCCCTTATGCCCTCCCCTCGGATCGGTTTTGTCTCCCGGCCTTTCAACCTCCTTGACGCGGTTCAGGCTTTGCTATTATCCAACTTCCTGAGTTCGATGGTCCCCAGGCGTCGCTTTTTGTTGAGGGGATCGGTAGAAACCGATTGCTGCCAGTAACCGTCGAGCGTGGTTTTCCAAATGCTCCGGTTGGGCAGAAGCTGATAAATCCGATAATAGGGCGGCTTTTTTTCCAGGTCCGGCCCCAGGTATTTTTGATCCGACAGGTAAATGGAGCGGTCGTAGTATTGATAACCCAACACCTCCATGGCTATAACTTTGCCCGGCGAAAGATGAACGAAACACCTGCCGCTGATCTCCTCCCCATCCTTTTCGAGAAAAAGCTCTACCCGGTAGGAGGTCTTAACGCCCAGGGAGTCGTAGTCATGAAGCGTTCCTTCCCATCGCCCCTCCAGAAAATGCTGAGCAGGCATAGGCGATGCAAACAGCAAGAAGAACCCGAAAGCCAGAAATAAGGCTCCGGTTTTCATACAAAGAGCGTGTTTCAAATTTTTTCTCTGCGACCCAATCGCCACTTTTCTGCCTTCTTCTACGAATTTAAAACAAGCTCTAAAGCCGGACCCACCGACCCATTTTTGCCCAACCATGATCCAGGCTTTTTAGCGTGATGAAATAAACCCCGGAAGGAAATTCGCCTATCGGAACAGGGATCAGATTCTCCCCGCGGGAAAGGAGGGCTTTCCCGCTTTCCAGCAAGCGCCCCTGGGTATCCCGACACTCCCATTCTACGTATTCGCGGCGAACATGGTTCACTCTCAAGGTGGGGGAATAGCCCCCTCCGGGATTGGGGAACAGATTCATGGAAAAAACGGAATCGAATTCGTCTTGTACAGAAGTAACCACCGGCACCAGATCGGGAAACAATTGGGATTTGGGCACCTGCACCTTGGGGAAGAACGGACTGCTCCACAACAATTCAATCCGGGCTATCCACCAGTTGTGCTGATACTCCAGTACAACCGGGTAGCGTTCCCCCAAATCGAGCTCAATCTCACCCTTCACCTCCGCCGAACGATTCTCCCCGATTTCCCAGCGATCGATTATGAGTTGGCCATTTACCCACAGCCGGAAGTTCCCGTCGGAGGTCATGTGGAATCGATGCAACCCCGAAACCGTAGGCTCAAGAGAGCCCGTCCAGCGTACGGAGAAGTTATCCTTGTTGATCTGACCGGGAACGGGGGATCGGGTATCCCAATCAAATCCGATAACGGGATCTATGCGTTCCAGGACTTGTTCTGTGAAAGGGTCTTCCTCCCAAACGTGGTTGTAATAGGTGCCCAAGAGCCCTTCGCCCTCTGCAAATTGCGGAATGACGTGCCCGAAAAAAGCCGTGGCGGAGTCGAATCTTCCTGCCTCGAAAATGAAATAGGCATTTTCCGCCTCCGCCCGGCTCCAATGAGAAAAGTAATAAATGGTATCTCCCCGGAACTGAAATTCGGGAACTTCAACGGAGCGAAGGATTCCCTGCACGCTCGCCAGTTTTACCGGCCCCGTCTTTTTGCCAACGTCCGTGATCAACTCCATCCCCTGGGGCCGAGTGTGTAATTCATATTGTGTGATCTCCGGGAAAAGATCCTTGTAGGTCGAGGAGGTCAACCCTTCCTGATCGCTTGCCGAGAAGTGGACCCTGTACCAGACATTGGTATCGATCTCACCCACAACGGGAATTTCGTAGTAGCCTTCTCTGATCCCCGGTCTATTGCCCATAGCCGGGTGCGTGTGATCATTGTGATGGAAATCGATCCGCCAGGACATCTGCCGGGAATCCAGTTTGCCGTCTTCCGGGTCTGCGGCATCCCCCCTGAAGTAGAGGATATCGCCTGCCCGATAAGTACTCCCGGCCAACGGCTCCACCATCTCAAGAACGGGGCGCTGATTGCTCGTGACCCGCAACAGAACCGTATCCGAATGCTGCTCTCCCCTTCCATTGTAGACCCGGCAAAAGATCCGGGTCTGGTCTTGATCCAAAGTAACTTCGGATAGGGTAAGCAACGGGGCATCCACGCCCTTCACGACCGTGTCATGGACCCACCATTCATATGACAGGGGTGGAGTTCCGGAGGCCTCCAGTTCGAAACGGGCACTTTCGCCGACCGGTACCAGGCGGGACTCCGGCTGCCTCCCGATAAACGGTTTCCCATCCCCCACATACCGGACGCGCCAGAGTTCCCCCACGGCGGTCGCCGTATTGTCATCCGCACCTACTGTACCCTCCACCTTAGGGCGAAGGAGGTAATAAAGGGCCCCGTCTGGGCCAACCAAACCCGAGACGGGTCGGTCCAGACCTGTCATGTAGGTCTCTTCCACCTGCCCGCTTTCGGGATCCAGCACCCAGATGGTGCCCTGGCAATAATCCCCGAAAAGATACTTGCCCTGATAGCGATCGGGAAAGCTCCCCGGCGGACCGTAATAAAAGGTGGATAGGGTGATTGCACATCCCTGTCCGTGGTCATAGGCATAAAGTGGATCCTCGTAGTTTTCCGTGACCTCATTGTCGGCCCGGGGACCTTCTATTTCGTTCCATCCGTAGAACTTTCCCTTTTCGATCCGATTGATTTCCTCCCAAAGGGACGCCCCTACATCATTGGCCAGAATGGTGCCTTTGACCGGATCGATGGACCAGCCGTAACTATTCCGAAACCCGTAAGCGTAGATGGCCCGGTACTGCCCTTCCAGTTGATCGAAAAACGGATTATCCTCAGGGATGCTGCCGTCCAGGTTCAATCGCAGGAATTTGCCGTTCAAGCTATTCAGGTCACCTGCATCCCTTCCCGTGGAGCCGTCCCCGACGGAGACCATCAGGTGGCCGGATTTCGAAATGTGCATTCCGCCGCCGTTGTGGACGGTTCCGGAGAGGGGATCCAGCTCGAAAATCACTTCTTCGCTTCCGGCCAGGGTGGCATTGCCGTTTGCCGTGAAGCGTGAAATCCGGTTCCGGCCTTCTCCGGGGACGGTATAAAAAACATAGAAATAATTGTTGAATTCAAAATCGGGATGGAGGACCATCGACTGCAGGCCCCGTTCGTTTTCGTTATCCACCTCCAGTTCCAGAAAAGGGGCTTCGAGCAACCGGTCTCCTTCCAGGATACGGATCCGCCCTCTTTTCTCCACAATAAACACCCGCCCGTCGGGTGCAATGCTGAGTCCGGTGGGGTCGAGCCCTACGGCAAGCAATTCGCGAACGAAGCCTTCCGGAAGTTGAGCGTTCAAGAGAAATGGGGAAAAGAGGGCGAATACCAGCAGGCTTCTTATCAAATTCATGAGAAAATCCACAATTTTGCAGGGCAAGAGTCGTAAAATGTTAAAATAGCAATACTCGCACGAAGATTTTTGAACTCTCCGTCAGTTGGTATTGTACATTTCGCGACGAAAGCATTGTTCACGCAAAATAATCAAACTC
Source organism: uncultured Saprospiraceae bacterium (assembly GCA_964640855.1). Classification (GTDB taxonomy): domain Bacteria; phylum Bacteroidota; class Bacteroidia; order Chitinophagales; family Saprospiraceae; genus JAJDFU01. The sequence goes on along the minus strand of CAZXIX010000022.1, from coordinate 18,827 downwards.
AAGAAAATGTATCCAGTAGAACTCACAGCTCCCATGGCCCGGGATTTGACAGCCTTCGGATTTGAAAGTCTGACAACGGTTGAAGAAGTGGAGGAGGTAATGGGGCAACAGGAAGGGACGACGCTTCTGGTGATCAATTCGGTATGCGGTTGCGCAGCCGCCAACGCCCGCCCGGGTGCCAAGTTGGCCATTCAGAACGATAAGACTCCCGATCGCCTGGTTACCGTCTTCGCTGGAGTAGACAAAGAGGCTACAGACCGCGCCCGGGAATTCACACTCCCTTATCCGCCGTCCTCTCCTTCTATTGCTCTGTTCAAGCACGGGAAATTGGTGCATATGTTGGAGCGCCACCACATTGAGGGAAGGTCCGCTGAGATCATCGCCGCCAATTTGAAGATGGCCTTCGATACGTTTTGCTAAAAAAAGAGGAAGGATCGAGCAGTAAAGTGGAGAAAGATCCTTTCCCTGCCTTACTGCTCTCCTCTCCGCTATTTCCTATTCTGCCGGCACGGCTTCTGCTTCCTCTGTCTTGCTCCCGAAAAGTAAGCCATCCACCCATTTTTTGGCCCGGTAGGCCAGCCAGTACATTACCGGCACCACGATCAGGGTCAGGAAAGTAGCGAAAAACAATCCATAGATCACCGTCCAGGCCAGTGGCCCCCAAAAAGCCACGTTATCCCCACCCACAAAAATCTGGGGATCCAAACGGGTTATCAGGGTGAAAAAATTGAAATTAAATCCAATTGCCAGGGGAACCAGTCCCAGGATGGTGGTAATCGCCGTAAGCAGCACAGGTCTTAAGCGTGTACTGCCCGCTTTGATGATGGCATCGCGCACATCGGTATTGCGGAGGTCATTAACATCCGTGAGGCCTCGGGCCACCAGGCGCCTTTTCATCAACAGGTCGATATAATCGATCAGTACGATGGCATTGTTGACCACCACCCCTGCCAGGGAAATGACACCCACGCCGGTCAGAACAATGAAGACATCCATACCGGTGGCCACATAGCCCAGGAACACTCCAATGGTGCTGAACAATACGGACAGCACAATGATGAAGGGCGAAAGCAGGGAATTGAACTGAGCCACGATGATGATGAAAATGGCGAAAAGCGCAATGACGAATGCCCGACCGAGAAACTCGGAGTCTTCAGCCTGTTGCTGCTGCTGCCCGGTGAACTCGTAGGTAAAACCTTGCGGCAGGGGATAATCTGCCATGATGTCCTCCAGTTCGGCAATGATTTCGTTGGCATTATAGCCGGCTACGACGTTGGAGAAAAGGGTGATGACCCGATCCATGTTCTTCCGTTTGATCGCGCTGTAAGTGGAGGTGTATTTGACATCTGCCACAGCGCTGATGGGTACCTGATTAATGTCCCCGGTGGCCCGGCTGCGGAAGGTGATCTTCTGGTTGAGCAAGTTATCGACGTCAAATCGATATCTTTCATCCAAGCGGACGAATATGGGGTATTCATCTTCACCGACCTTAAACTGGCTGACCTCCCGTCCGTAGACGGATGTCCGGATGGCATTGGCAATGTCGGAAGTAGCCACTTCGTACCGGCGAGCCGCCTCCCGGTCGATGTTTACCCGGAGTTCGGGCTTTCCGATCTTAATATCCGCCTGCAATTCTTCAATACCCGGGATCTGATAACTATCGATATGGTTGACCAGCTCTTCGGACAGCGTGGCCAGCTTGTCGATCTCCTCCCCCTGGATCTCCAGGTTGATGGGTTTGCCCTGGGCCGGGCCGGCGGCATTTTTATCAACGGTGATCTGGACACCGGGCAGTCCTCTTACGGCCTCCCGAATTTCGTTCATCGCATCCCAGGTAGAGATCCCGTTCCGCTCCTCATAGGGGACGAAGGAAACGGTGAGTCGAGCCTTGTGCGGAGAAGCTCCGGGCTCCGGTGGAGTATTCGGATCGGAGGTGTTTTCCCCGATCTGCGACAATACAGCTTCAACGGCCGGTTGGTAGGGTTTGAGGGCCGTCATAACCCGGTCCTCCAATTCATCCATCACCTTGTTGGTGGCTTCAATGTCGCTTCCTAGGGGTAGTTCGACAAAAGCATTCACATAGAGGGGATCGGGATTCGGGAAGAATTCCACCTTGGGTTGGTAGGCGACCAACAGAGCAATCGCCAGAAAAAGCAAAACAAAGGAGCCTCCGAAAATGAGGAGGGGAATGCGGAGGGCAAAACGAATGAATCGATCGTAGGTTACTTCCAGGATCGGCAGGAAGTTGTTCTGGAAGGAAAAAGAGGCCGGGCGCAACAGGAAAAAGTTGATAGCCGTGATGATGGCCCCTAGCCAAAGCAGATTTCGAAAAGCATTCCAATTGACCCCGACAACCGCCTGATCGGCTTCGGACGCCACCTCGGGATCCGGAACGCCAAGAACCCAGGCCAGCACTTGAAACAGGAATCCGGCACCGAGGAGACCTCCGACCAATATCCAGGCATTGCGTCTTTTTCGTTTCCGGACGGCCGGATCATCCGCCCGTTCGTCCACTTTCATAAACCGGCTGGTAAAAACCGGATTGATGACCAGGGCAATAAAGAGCGAAGAAGACAGCACGATGATCAGCGTGATCGGGAGATATTGAAAGAAACTACCGCTGATCCCCGGCCAAAAAGCCAGTGGAACGAAGGCCGCCAGGGTGGTCGCCGTGGAGGCGATGATGGGCATGGCGACTTCGGCTGCGCCGTATTTGGCCGCATCCCAGGGTGAATATCCTTCCTGAAAATATCGATATATGTTTTCCACGACCACGATCGCATTGTCGACCAGCAAACCGAGGGCCAGGATCAGGGAGAAAAGGACCACAATATTCATGGTGATCCCCATGATCGAAAGGATCAGGATCCCCATCAGCATGGACAAGGGTATGGCCAGCCCTACGAAAGAGGCGTTTCGAAGGCCCAGGAAAAACAACAGAATGAGCGTAACCAAAATGATCCCGGAGATGATGCTGTTCTCCAGATTGGCAACCTGATTGCGCGTATTGATCGACTGGTCGTTGAACAGACTGATCTTCAAGTCAGAAGGCAATTCCATTTGGGCCTCTTCGAGAATCTCCTTGATCTTATCCGACGCGTTGAGCAAATTTTCTCCCTGCCGTTTGATCACATCCAGGGAAATGACCGGGAAGCCGTCCATTCGGGCGATGCTGGTCCGCTCCTTGAAGCCATAGGTGGCTTCCGCAATGTCTTTCAGGAAGATCGGATTCTGACGCTCACTCTTGATGATCATGTTTTCCAACTCATCGACCGTCTGAAACTCCCCGATCACCCGGATGGCACGCCGAAAATCGTTCTTCACCAGCTCTCCGGCCGACATGGTGATGTTTTCCTTGGAGATGGCCTCCTGAATATCCGTAAAGGATACCTCCATGGATTCCATCTTCAAGAGGTCCACATCGACCTGGACTTCGCGTTCCAGGGCGCCTTTGATCTGAGCTTCGGATATTTCATCGAGGGCTTCGATCTTATCCTGGAGGAACTCGGCGAAATTCCGGAGTTCATCGTTGGTGTAATCCCCGGATACGTTGACCGTCATGATCGGCAACTCGGAAAGATTCACGTCCAGCACGGTAGGCTCCTGATCCAGGTCAGAGGGCAATTCACTCTTCGCCTTGTCAACCGCGTCCTTCACCTTTCGCACAACTTCGTCGATGTCCTCATCGCTTTCAAATTCGGCGGTGATCACCGAAAAATCCTGGATGGAGGTAGAACGGATATCCTTGACCCCGTCCACAGACTGAAGTTCTTTTTCGATCGGACGGGTGACCAGATTTTCGATATCCTCTGCCGAGTTTCCGAAGTAAGGCGTATTGATGTATACAGTGGGCAGGGAGATTTCCGGAAATTGTTCCTTCGGCATCCGGTTGTAGGACTGCAACCCAAAAATGAGGATCATCAGGGTCAGCAGAAAGACGCTGGTCCCGTTATCGACTGCCAGATTGGTGAGGGCAAACTGCCTCAGGTTTTTGGGTCTTTTCTTTTCTTGATCAGCCATTTCGAGCTTCTGTTTTCGCTTCCTGAATACGGATCGGCTGTCCGGCAGCCAGACCTCTTGCTCCCTCGATGATTATCTCCGCGCCTTCTTCGAGGCCCTCCAGGATCTGAACCTGGTTGTTATAGCTCTTGCCCGTGGTGACGTAAACCTTCCTGGCGATGAACTTTCCGTTCTCTTCGGCCTTAATGAGCACATAATCCTTGCCGCTCACCTCTTGCTGGACCAATTCCTGCTGGACGACTATGGCGTCCTCTACCGCGAAGTCCCGGATGTACATAATGGCCAGGAGATTCGGTTTTAAAAGCCCGTTGAGGTTTTTGACCTTGGCCTCTACCTTGAAGGTTCGGTTGGCATTTTTGATCTTGCTCCCGATCAGGCTGACTCTGGCATTTTGTTCCATATCAAGAGCCGGATATCTCACCCGGACCGTTTCACCCAGCTGAACCTCCCGCAGGTAGGTCTCGGGGACGTCCGCCTCCACCCGCAGATCGTTGACATCCAGCAACTGTAAGATGGGACTACCCGGGGAAGCCAGTTCACCCGTTCCCAGGATCTTGCGATCTACTACCCCACTGATCGGACTGTAGATCTGCCCTTTTTCCATTTGGACCTGTAGCGCGTCCAGGTTTTTTTCCAATCGCTTTTTGTTGTTCTCTGCCTCCAGGTATTGGATCTCGGAGCCAATATTCTGTTCCCAGAGCCGGTTTTGCCGCTCGAAAACCGTATTGGCCAGATTGAGGGAGATCTCGACTTCTTCGATCTGTTTGGTAATCTGGGCCAGATCCACCTCGGCTATCAATTGCCCTTGGCGAACCCGGTCTCCTTCGTCCACAGTCAGGTTTTTGATCCGCCCGGGCACCTCAGAAGTCACATTGACGGTACGTCCTGAACTGACAATGCCCTGGATTTCCACATAGTGCTCGAAGTTCTTTCGGGCGATCGGACTTACCGTCACCAGCTTGCCCTGAGTGGCCAGGTTGGGTTCCAGCTGGCTTATTTCGGCCTGAAGTTTCTCGACCTCTTTGGTCAGTTCTGCCAATTCATTGCGCTTAGCCTTGAGTACTCGCTTTTTGTCGTCGAGCTCCTGCGGCCACTCTTCGGTGGCCGGTTGGCAAGCTGCCAGAAAGAGCAGTAAAAGAAGTCCGTTTACAATCCTCATGATCGGGTTCTGTTTTCGGATGGGTGAAATTTCTTACAGTTCTTTTCCGAGGGCAATGTCGAGGTTTTGTTTGGCCAAAACCAGATCGTACAATGCCTGTATGTAGTTGCTCTGAGCGTCGTAAAGACCCTGCTCGGATTGGACCAGTTCTACACTGCTTCCTACCCCTTCGCTGTACTTGATCTTGGTCGTATTGAAAATGCGCTCCGCCAGAGCCAGGTTCTCTTGCTGGTCTTCGTAAGTTTCCAGCGCGCGGTTGTATTCGTTGCGGGTGGCGGCGACTTCCAACCGGATACCCCTTATGAGATCCTGCTGTTGCACCTCCACTTCGGCCTTCGCGAGGCGGGCCCGCTCTACCTTAGCCTTCCGTTCCAGGCCGCTGAAAATGGGAATATTCAACGAGGCGCCCACAAATACGGATGGCGCCCAGAAATCATCCTGGGAAGTATTTCCCTGATAGTTTTCCTGCGCCGAAGCGAAAGCCCGGAGCGCCGGAAAGTAGGCCGACCTCTCCACCGCGATCCGGTCGTCGTTGATCCGAAGTGCTTCCTGGGTAAGCACAAAATCCGGACGTTGATTCAGGTCGATGTTGGCGGTAAGGTCAGGGATCTCGGCGAACTCCAGCAAGCCTTCGAGGGACTCCAGTACCTCGAGTTCCTGCTCCACCGGATAACCGATGGTGTATTTGAGCCGCTTCAGGGCCGTATTGCGTTGCCTTTCCAGCGAGTTTCTTTCGGTAACCAGGTTGGAGAGGGACAGTCGCTGCCGGTCCACGTCCAGTTGTTCGGCAAAGCCGGTTTCGTAAAGCTGCTCGGTCTCGTACAGGAGCTTTTCAATAATGGCAATATTGCTGTCCAGCAGGATCAGAGACTGGTTGATGAGGAGGATCGGGAGATAGGCATTGACCACATCCGATCGTACATTTCTTTTCTCGGACTCCATTTCCTGGTTGACCAGGACCTTGTACTGCTTGGCCGCCCGCAGACCGATAAAATAGCGAGCGTCAAAGATCATGGCGTCCAGATTGATCCCGGCCGAGAAATTATTTTTGAGCACAAAAGCCGCGCTCCGGGGGGCATCAACCGTGTCGGGTAGAAAAGCTCTCGGGATGGGGGCCTGAGGAACCACGATGTATCGGGTAAAGTCCAGGGAAGCACTAAGTTGCGGGATTCCGAAGGCCTGGTTCTCGATAATCTGCTGCTGCGCATCTGCAATATCGATCTGCTTCTGACGGATCCGGGTATTGTTGGTCCAGGCAAACTCAATGGCCTGCTCCAGCGTCATTCCGGAAGGTTGGGCCCAGACGGTATGCACGGAACCCATACTTATGATCAGTAACAGAAAGAAGGACGAAATTCGGAAAGTCATCTGATTGTCCGATTATAGTTTAGTCAAGTGAATTCATCAAAGGGTCCAGATGCGCCTCCAGCAATCTGAGGCCTTTCGGCGAAGCGATCCCGTAAATGTGGTAGCGGAAATACTCTTGAAAAAGCGTCCCCATATTGTATTCGGCACTCGGAAAAAAGTCCTTATCCGCAACCATAGACGTTTTGGCAACGTAGAGCTTGGCGATGATCTCCGGGTTGAGATTCTCGCGGTACAACCCCTGATCCATGCCCCGCTTCAGGTTCTCGAGGATGATCTCGAAAACGTGCTGCTGCTGCAGAGCCTCCATCTTTTCCCAAACTTCCCGGTAATACTTTTGGAGATCGTAGACGGTGGTAGGTGAAATTTCGCGCAAAACCCCGATCACATAGCGCGCCAACCGGAGCATCTCATCGATCGCGTCCTCGGCATCTTCGCGAAACCGGGCCATCAGGGCTTTCTCCTGGCTGATCCGACGCTGAAAGACTTGCTGGATCAGATCGGCTTTATTATCGACAAACTGATAAAGGGTCTTTTTGGAAATACCCAACTCCCGAGCCAGATCGTCCATAGAAATGGACTTGATCCCGTATCGAATAAAGAGCTCATCCGATTTGCCCAGGATTTGCTCCTTCAGTTCCGCTTGCCGGACAGATTCCATTTGGTAGTTTTGCGGCGCAAAGGTAAAGTCAAAAAACAGAGGAAACAATATTTGAGTTTAAAGTTTCCACAGTTTTTTCTTTACTTTTTCCTGACCAATCCGAAGCCTTTGGTTTTCAACTTTTCCAGATCGGATTCGAGATCTATATCCCATGCTCCCGCCGGAAAGGGGTACAGGCCATAGGGGATCATTTCCTTTCGGATCACCCTTTTCAACCCTTGATCCCCTTGCAGTTTTTCAGCCCTGTGGAAATGCCTCCTGGAAAAGGCCAGGGGAGCTCCGGTGATCCCGTTCCCGTATTCAGCCATGAGAATATCTTCCTCCGCTTTCCGGAACCGGTCCAGAAATCCTCTCAGCCATTCTGTTTCCAGGCCCACCTGATCCGTGAGCAAAACGACCAGAGCATCGCATTCGGACATCAATTGTATGCCCAGCTTGACGGTGGTGCTTTGTCCTTCTTGCCAATCCGGATTTCGGTGAATGCGTACCGGCAAGTCTGTCAGGACTCTTCGGATCGGATCGTGTACCGCACCGGTTATCACCTGTACCGGATGGCAACCTGCTTCGAGCGCCATGCGGGAGGTCCGGAAGACCAGGCTCTCTCCCTCCAATTCCAGCAACTGCTTGGGGAAGCCCAGGCGAGATGATCCGCCCGCCGCCAGGATCAAAGCTCCGATTTGCATCACATTTGTCATCTCTCCAGGATTGCCTCCGGAAGTTGTCCCGGATTTGGCCAATCTCCGATTAATCTCCATTTCCTACACAGGATTATAGACGAAAGGTTCTATTTCGGCTTTATTTTACCAGGGTGAAACGTCCAAGCCATTTTGTCTGGTTCCTCTTTGGCTTAGCGGTCGTCTTCTGGATGGCCCTGCCGGTGTGTGGGAGCGCCCAAAAACCTTATCCGGCTTTCTGGGGAGTGCCGGATCAGATCGATCCTGTGCGGCTGGGCGTGGTCACCGGGGGCGGCACCCTGGTGTACGGGTTGGCATTGATCGGATTGAACAAGGCTTGGTATGAAGGCCATGAACGGGCCGGCTTCCGTACTTTCAACGATTGGAAGGAATGGGAGCGGGTAGACAAGTGGGGCCATGCCCAGGCGGCTTATACCTACGGTTATCTTTCTTATGGAGCTTTTCGCTGGACGGGCATGAAACGGAATGCCTCGATCTGGGCGGCTACGGGTGTCAGCGTTAGTTTGCAGACAACGGTTGAGATCATGGATGCTTTCTCCGCCCGCTGGGGATTTTCCTGGCATGATCTTGCCTTTAATCTGATGGGTACGGCCCTGTTTACCAGCCAACAATTCCTATGGGACGAACAACGCATTCGATTAAAGATCTCGAATCATTTCCCTTATTACAGCGCCGAACCCCTGCCCCCCAGCGGGGAAACCTCTCTCAAAATCCGGGCGGATGAACTTTTTGGCACTCACCTGCTGGAGCGTTTCATCAAAGACTACAACGGCATGACCGTCTGGTGGTCGATCAACCCGACTTCCTTCCTTCGGAAAGAGACAAAAGTCCTGCGCTGGCTGAACTTCGCCGTAGGGATTGGAGCAGAAAACATGTATGGGGCAGCCATTAACGAATGGCCGGGCTACGATGCGTCCCTGACCCATCCGCGCTATCGTCAATTTTACCTGAGCCTCGATGTGGACCTGAGCCGCATCCGGACTCGTATTGGATTTCTGAAATTTATTTTGGGAACGCTGAATTTCATCAAGATTCCCTCTCCCACGCTGGAAGTCAATACCCGGGGCCAGGTCATTTTTCATCCCATCTTCTTCTGACGGGATCCCGGATCGGTTTTGGTGAAGTTTCATTCTCCCCCATTCAGGAAGGCACGGATCACCTGGTTTCCTACTTTTTCGCCCACTTCCAGTCCGACCTCGTTATCGGTGCGGAAATGAACCCCTCCTTCGAAGCGCGATTCCGAACATTCGCGGGCCAATTCCCGAAAGAAGCCTTCATCTCGGGGAAAAAGAAAGGCCAGTACGGTCGAGATCGATCCGGCAACGGTCGTGTGCCCGGCAGGATAGCCGGGGAAGTTGGGCGTATCCACGAGAAGGGGCCGAAACTCAGGATCGTACTGAAAGGGACGGATGCCCCAATAATGGTATTTCCCATCCCAGGCTGCAATGATAGCATCGAACCGGGCCGCATGAAATACGGCACTGGCGAAGGCCGCCGCCAACGGATCCAGATCATACTCGAGGACCTTCCTCTCCAGGCGGTTGTCCCATACGGGCTCGCTCTTCCACTTCCAGGCAATATCGCTGGTGGGGTGCGTGGCGTTGAAACGGCGAAGTTCTTCCATATCAGCCGACCAATCCGTGGGCGGCGGTGCGGGTCGGAATTGATCCGCTTTTTTCAGCGTGAGCGGCCTCCATTGCTTTTTCATGGGGTCCCACTTGCCGGGATTACCCGACCACAGGCTATCCGCGCGGGGAACTTGCCCCTGCCAGGTGCGATCCGTGCGGTCCGTTTTGGCATAGGAAATATACCGATCGGCAATTTGCCTCCCGATCCGGAGGCCTCTTTCCATATCGGAAGGGTACTGCAACCCGGTCTTCAACCGGGCAGCCTGGAAGCTTTCCAAAAGGCTATCCAGATAAGCTTTCCGCTCGGGAAAATAATACCCGATAATCCGGTGAGCGGCCCCTGCAGTCGCGCTGTATTCACAAATGAAAGCGGAATATTCCCGCTTGCGGCCCCGTTTTGCAATGGCTGCATACGCTTCGAAAGGTGCAGGGCGATCCGTTTTGTTTTTGTGCCTCCATACCTCCACCAGGGAATCGAAAATGGAGAGGTGCATAATGGCCACCCGCCCTCCGTTTTTGTGTCCCCGGTGGGCGCGACTGACCTCCATGAGAATCTGGTGCCAGCGGTAGGAAGGATAGGCCCCATTCCAATACCCTATTTCCCCATGATCCTCTTGCAGCCTTTGCTGAGCCGCCACGATTTCCCTTGCCTCCTGTTCTCTGCGTTCCTTCGTCAGGGGGAGGAAGGTCTCATCCAGCTGAAATTTAAAAGGCCTGTAGCCATCCGTCGCGGGCTGAGCAATCACAGATAAAGGAAAAGACAAAGGGAACAAAAACCAAAGCCAAGCTGGGAACCGGATGGCGGATAGGTAGGATAACGGGAGCATCTTCATGGGCGGGTATTTTCAGCCTTCAGCTTTTTTCATTTGCTTGTCCTGCCGGTTAATCTACAAAATCACGAAGCACTTTTCCATCAGCGATGACGGCGCATTTGGCGGTATACTTTGGGGCCGTACCAGAGCCAGAGGCCGGTGGCGATCATGACCAGGCAGCCGATCCCGAGCACATTCATGGACAGGAGTTTGAAGCCATCGGAAACAATGGACCCGTCGTGTACCTTCTCGATCCAATCCGAATGCCTTCGTGCAATAGAGAGCACCCGGCCCGTAGAGCCATCGACCTGAACTTCCCACCAACCTTTCTCGAATAAAACCTTGATCACCCCCTTTGCGGGGCGGACATCCATGCGGTCGATGGCCAGATCTTTCCCTTCCGGGTGGTAGTGCCACATTGCCAGCTGAGCCGAATCCGCCAATTGCTGGAGCGGCAGCCAGGCGGTCAATTCAGAAGCTTCTCCCTTTTGGGTGGGGGGTTGCAGCAGGTCAATGTCCTTTTTCCAGGCCAGGAAAATACCCGTCAGAGCGCTGATCAGCAGGATGAGCCCGATCCCTAAACCCACATATTTATGGTAGGAACGAAATTGACGGAGCGAACGGATGATCCTGTTGGTCAAGCCGGTGATTTTTGGTGAAAAACAAAAATAAAAAGGCTTCCGACAATCGATTCCCGGAAGGGAGACGGATGTTGGCCAATCCCTCAGTCTGCTTGTCCCAAATGGAACAGGGCATCCCCCTGGCTGACGAGGGTGGCGTTGGAGTGCCCGATGATGTAACCGGATTCTCTGGCTTTAATGACCGTTTCTCCCGAACCATAGGGCAAGCGGATCACTCCCAGAGGCTCCCCTTCAACGGCTCGTTGGCCGGAGGACTTAAACCACTGGAAAAGCCCCGAGGCAGGCGAGCGCTGCCAGGATGTCCTGCCCAATCGAATCGATTTATTTTCCGGCCGGGGTGGGCTGTCCAACATGCCCTGTTGGGAAAAGAGTCGCTTCAATCCTTCCTGGGCTTTTTCGATGCAGAAAGGATCCAGACGCAGATTCTCCCCTCCTTCGTAGATGAGTATGGTTCGTTGGTTGCGGAGAAAGGTTTTCCGCAGGGATTTGGAAATGGGCATTTTGGGAACCAGAAAAGGAGAAGCAAAGCTTTGGGCCAACTCCAGCGCACGCGGATCACCCGGAGAATAGCGAAGCTGAGGATGATTGTAGATCTGGGCTGCTCCGGTGTGGAAATCAATCCCCCAATCGATGAGCGGCAGGATCTTTTTGCTCAGGATAGCGGCCAGCCGGGCGGCCATGGATCCTCGGCTGCTTCCCGGAAAACAACGATTGATGTCTTTCCCGTCCGGCGTCTCGCGCCGGCCATTGATAAAGCCGTAGACGTTGAGCAAGGGAATCGCGATGACCGTACCCGATTGCAAGCGTTGCATCCAGGAGGAAGCCAGCGCCCTCCGGACGATTTCAATCCCGTTGACCTCATCGCCGTGCATGCCCCCGAGAAGGAGCACGGCCGGGCCGTCCTGCAGGCTTCGGACAACCTCCACCTTGACCGTAACCTGTCTCCCTGTGGGTAGGCGGCCGGCCGGCAAGCCGATGGTCATCCGTTGGCCGGGAAGTATTTCTTTTCGGTTAAGTACGATCGGCATGCGGCATCTTTTTTTCCCGGACCAACGATTCCAGCCGTCGGATGATCTTCCCGGCGACATCTACCCTCGAGATCTGTTCGATCCCCTCCAGGCCCGGCGAAGCATTCACTTCCAGAAACAGAGGACCCCGTTTGGAACGCAGGAAATCGACGCCTGCCACTTCCAGCCCCAGGGTTCGAGCCGCCCGGACAGCGAGTTTTTGTTCTCTTTTGGACAAGGATACCGACTGGCCGGTGCCTCCCTGGTGAAGGTTGGCCCGAAAGTCGTCCGGACGCGCTTGTCGGCGCATAGCGGCCACGACCTCACCTCCGATGACCAGGGCCCGAATGTCCTCTCCGGAGGCCTCCCGGATGAATTGTTGCAACATCACTTGCTGTTTGAGGTGTTCGAAAGCCTCCACGGCGGGTTTGAGCTGGATCATATTGTCGAGCAACATAACCCCTTCTCCGTGGGTAGCCCCATGCAATTTTAAAACCACGGGGAACCCCCCCAGGCTTTCTACCACAAGTTCCAATCCATGGGTTCCGGAAAGGAGAACGGTATTGGGTACGGGCACTCCTTTTCGATCCAGGATCTGGAGGCTTCTGAACTTGTCCCGGGCCTGTAGAAGCGAATCTGCCGTCAGCAGCGATACCGACCCCTGGGCTACAAATTGACCGATCAGGGTAGCGCCAAGGCTTGTCACCGAGGGGCCGATCCGGGGAATGATCCCGTCGATACCCTCTAACATCCTTCCTTCGTAAAATATGCCCCCCTGGCCGTTTCCCGTTTGAATGGTGCAAAAAGTATGATCCACTACAGTCACCGCATGCCCTCTTTTTCGTGCCGACGAATACAGGCTCTGCGTGGAATAAAGAAAGGGTCCCCGGGACAGAATTAGGAATCGCATGCCGAAACATTCAAATAAGGAAAATACGGTTTCACGCGCAATCGTTTCGAAAAAAAACTAAATTCGAGGCCTCCAAAATGCCCATTTTCTATGTTAAATACGGTGGTTTTTGACCTGGGAGGTGTCCTGATCGACTGGAACCCGCGCCATTTATTTCGCCAACTCATTTCGGAGGAAGAACGTATGGAATACTTTCTCCGGGAGATAGCTACTCCCGAATGGAACGGTCTTCAGGATGCCGGTCGGCCGCTGGAGGAAGCCACAGAATGGCTGGTTGAGCGTCATCCGGAATGGGAAGAATTGATCCGCGCTTATTATGGAAGATGGCCGGAAATGATCAGCGGTCCGATCGAAGGCACCTTGGCTATTCTGAAAACGATCTACGAGCGGCAATCCCATCGTCTGCTTGCCCTGACCAACTGGTCGCAAGAAACTTTTCCGGTAGCAAAGGAAAAATTTCCCTGGTTGAATTCCCACTTTGAGGGCATCCTGGTATCGGGAGAAGAAAAACTGATCAAGCCGGACCCAAAGATCTACGAACTCCTGATCGAACGATACGGCCTGGACCCGGAAAAGGCCGTTTTCATTGACGATAATGAGCCCAACGTGAGCGGAGCCCGGGAAGTGGGTCTGCACGCTATTCATTTCCGTTCACCGGAGATGTTGGAGATCGAATTACAGAAGTTGGAGGCTCTCTGACCGACCATTCGCTCTGCAGAAAATACCGTTTCAAGGGGTTTTATTACCTTTTGCTCGAAATAGGCATTTGCCTTTGGGGTTCATCTAACATACCTAACCATGCATTTCGAGAATTTTTCTCCGGAAATGGAGCGATTTCGTATACCTAAGCTTCTTCTATTTACCCTTTACTTTTTGTTATCAAATAACTTTCCGGCAGGATCTCAAACCTCCGGTCTGAACGAAAGCTATTTGCAAGGATTGGCATGGCGAAACATCGGTCCTTACCGGGGCGGGCGTTCCAATGCGGTAGCGGGGGTGCCGGGCAATCCCCTTCTCTATTTTTTCGGCTCAACGGGCGGTGGCCTCTGGAAAACCGAGGATGCCGGCAACCGATGGACCAACGTATCCGATGATTTCTTTCAGACGGGCTCCGTGGGTGCGATCGCCATAGCGCCTTCGGATCCCAACGTCATCTACGTAGGTATGGGCGAACATGCCGTGCGGGGCGTGATGACCTCGGCCGGCGACGGGATGTACAAATCCACCGACGGCGGTGAAAGCTGGCAACCCATCGGCTTGCCCCTCTCCCGCCACATTGCGGCGGTTGTCGTTCATCCGGATGACCCGGACCGGGTCTATGTAGCCGTCCAGGGAGCCTTGTACGGCCCAAGCGAGGATCGAGGGATCTACCGCTCGGAGGACGGCGGCAAGAACTGGGAGAAAGTCCTGTTTGTCCATGAGACCGCCGGCGCCTGCGATCTTTCCATGGATCCCCGCAACCCCCGCATACTGTATGCCGGATTTTGGGATCATCAGCGAACGCCCTGGGAGATCCGCAGCGGAGGTCCCGGCTCCGGAATTTACCAAAGCAAAGACGGCGGAAACCATTGGGAACGATTGGAAAAAGGGCTGCCGGAGGAGATGGGCAAAGTGGCCGTATCGGTATCTCCGGCGGACCCCGAGATCGTTTATGCCAATATCGAAGCGGAGGAAGGCGGCGTTTTCCGGTCGACAGATGGCGGAAAGAGCTGGAGCCGGAGCACGGGAGACCGGCGCACGATCACCCGGGCCTGGTATTATACCGAGATATTTGCCGACCCGGTCAACCCCAATACCGTCTATGTGCTCAACGCCGAGATGCTCCGTTCGATCGACGGGGGCCAAAACTTTACCCCCGTCTCCAATCCCCATTCCGACCAGCACGATCTCTGGATCAATCCGAATGATCCCCGGAATATGATCCTTGCCAACGACGGGGGGGCTTGCATCAGCTTTAACGGGGGAGAATCCTGGAGTACCCAGGCCAATCAGCCCACGGCCCAATTCTACCGGGTCATCACGGATCGGCAGTTTCCCTATCGAATCTATGGCGGGCAACAAGACAATTCGACCGTGGCCATCGCCAGCCGCAGTAATGCGGCCGGTATCGGCATCCGGGACTGGAAGGCTGTTTCCGGAGGGGAAAGTGCTTTCATCGCCTTCGATCCGGATAATCCGACCCGGATCTACGGCAACAGCATACAGGGATTTATCGATGTCTACGACGAAAGAACCGGTCTGGTGCAGGACATT
>CAZXIX010000022.1:0-3666 GCA_964640855.1 uncultured Saprospiraceae bacterium | reverse complement strand
GGACATTATGGCCTATCCGGCGATCAACCTGGGTACCATGCCCAAGGAGATGAAATACCGGTTTAACTGGAACAATCCGCTGATCGCTGACCCTTTCGAACCGACGACGATCTACCAGGGCGCCCAAATGGTGCTTCGAAGCCGGGACGGCGGGCAATCCTGGGAAGAGATCAGCCCCGACCTTACCCGAAACGACACGACCCGGCAGGGAGCGGGCGGTCTGCCCTTCACCAATGAGGCCGCCGGTGGCGAAAACTACAACACCCTGAGCTACCTGGAAGCCTCGGCCCGGGAAAAAGGTGTCCTTTGGGCCGGCAGCGACGACGGTTTGATCCATATCACCCGAGACGGTGGCGGGAGCTGGAAAAATGTAACCCCCGACTTCCTTCCGGAATCCCTGATCAACGCCATCGATGCTTCTCCCCACCGGGATGGGAGCGCTTATGTGGCCGTCACCCGGTATAAATTCATGGATCAGACCCCGCTGATCCTGTATACGGAGAATTACGGAGAAAGCTGGTCGCGTATCGAAAGCAACCTCCCCGGGGATGCCTTTGTCCGGGTGGTCCGGGAAGACCCGGAAAAAGAAGGACTTTTATTCGCCGGCACGGAAACGGGCTTCTACTGGTCGGTAGATAATGGAACCTACTGGCAAAGTTTGCAATTGAACCTGCCGCATCTCCCCATCACCGATCTTGCCCACGAGGCAAACGATCTGGTCCTTTCCACGGCCGGCAGGGGATTCTGGATATTGGACGACATCAATCCCTTACGCCAATGGGAATCTGAAAAGGATACGACCCGAGTCCGACTGTTCTCACCGGCCGATCAGGTACGGTTTTGGTCGGGAGCAGGCAGCAGCTCTCCGGAAGGGATGGGCCAGAATCAGCCCGATGGATTCCCTGTTACCTATTTTCTGCCGGAAATGCCGGACAGCCTGGGCATAAAATTGCGCATACTGGACGAGGACGGTTCGGAACTGATCCAGTATGCCAGCGAACCCGACCCTTCCTTCAAACCCTATCCCGGCGGTCCTCCGCCCCCCCGGACCCTACCCAAAGAAAAGAGGATGAATCGATTTTACTGGGATCTCAGACGAGCGACCCTGCCCGCCACCCAAAGTTGCTTCGTTTACGGCAATTACGCAGGTAGCCATGTCGGCCCGGGCAGGTATGTCCTCCAACTCATTGCCGGGGCAGATACCCTGACCGAGACCTGCCGGCTTATTCCCGACCCTCGTCTGGAGGTCAATGAGGCAGCCTACGCCAGGCAACAAAATCTGTTGTACGATATCGAATCGATGGCCGCTGAGATCGCCCGCTCGGTCAATCAGGTCCAGCAATTGAAACAACAGTTTGACGGTCTTGAAAAGCAGCTGAAAGAACAGACCGAAGAAGAGGAACTGAGCAAGCGGGCCCGCGAAATCAGCCAGCAACTGGTCCAGTGGGAGGAAGGACTCGTTCAGCCGAAGCAAAAGACGTTTCAGGATGTCATCAACTTCCCGAATAAGCTGCTCGCCGAAACCCTGAACCTCAAAGAAAAAGCAGATAGCCAGGACCCCAGGATCCCAGAGGGCGTCGGCATTCGTTTGGAGGATCTGAAATCGGAATGGGCAGCCTACCGGGCTCATCTGGAAACCCTGCTGGAGGAAGTAGATTCCTTCAACGAAGAATACCGTCAAAAGGCTTTACCGGCGGTTCTTATGCCGGCTGAATTACGCAAAGGCAGTGGAGGGATGTAGATTTCGCGCGGTCAGGGAAAAATCAATGGCCAAGGAATCTGGAAAGCGGACAGCACGGAACGATTTGCCTGGAAAATGGGGTCTGTTCTCCTTTCTTGGGTCAGCGGACAATCATCCTTTCCAATGAAGCCTGCCAAACCCCACTTTTTGAATATATTTGAGTCGCAAAAAAAGAATTTATGGAAGCCACAAAATCGAATACGAGAAGCAACTTAATGGATTGGGGAATCTTTTTGGTTTCTCTGGTCGTCATGATCTTGCTGCTCATGTATGCAAACGAGTGGTTCTGGCTGGCGCTGCCATTTGTTCTGACTTATCTGGCCAAGGCCTTCAACGCGCTCTGATCCGGAACTGCCCGTACCAAAAAAGGCAGCCCGGAAATCTCGGGTTGCCTTTTTACTTTTTACCCTTAAAACGCGCGGCTTTATTTCTTCACTTTGATGGAGCAGCCAACGGCCTTGGTCAGAGCGATCTTGGGATCTTTACCTTTCTCTAAGGCGGCGACAGCCTCTTCCACATACTGGTGCGTGGCCGCCTCCGGATTGCTTTGATTATCGTCGATCGCCCCGTGGTAACGGAGGATGAAGTTCTCGTCAAGCAAGAATACTTCCGGGGTACGCTTGGCGCCATACTGTGGGAAGATTTCCTGCTTCGTATCCTGAAGATATACAAAAGGGTAATTTTTCCGTTCGGCCCGCTTTTTCATGTCCTCCATGGAATCTGTCTCTCCATCGCCGGCCTGATAGGTTCCATAATTAGGCTGGATGGCGACCACGGGGTATCCCTTGGGAGCCAGTTTATTATGCAGATCGATGATCCGTTGCTCATACATGCGGGCTACCGGGCAGGTGTTGCAAGTAAAAACTACTGTATATCCTTTGACCTCGGGATCCTGGGCGATGGTTTCCGGGGAAAAAGAATGCCATTTCCCGTCGATAGCGTTTTGCAAGGTAAAGGCCGGCGCTTTCTGGCCTACTTCAAGCACGTCCGCTCCTTCCTTTGGGAGGACAACAAAGGCCATGGTGGCCAGCCCGAGGGGGGTAAGCGGCAGAATCGTTTTCAGGATGTTTTTCATGATCAATATGATTTTGTGAAAGGGTGATGATTACATGTGGGAGCGAAGCATTTCGTCCAGCTGCTCGTAGTTCTCAAACGATCCCTCAAGGAAAGTTCGCTCGCCGGACCTGTAAACCAACGTAGCCGGAATGGCCCCGCCCCAGGAAGGATCCACCTTGTCGATCCACTCTTGCTGCCGGCTGTCGATGAGGACCGCCACCTCAGACTGCAGATCCCACTTCTCCAGGAAGGGGATCAGCTTTCTTTCCAGGTCTTTGGGGAAATCCAGGCTGACCAGAATCACCCTCACCTTATCGTTGCGATAGGTTTCCGTCAGTTTCTCGAAATAGGGCAGTTCCTTCACGCAGGGCTTGCACCAGGTGGCCCAGAAATTGATCACGTAGGTTGTGTCATTCTGCTTCTTGAAAATCCCCTCCAGGCTGGAAAAAGTGGTATGGACCGGTACGGGAAAAGACTCGTAGGAAGGATTGGAAGCCTCCACGGTGCGTTCCTGCTCAGGGGATGCAGAAGCCTCTTCCCGGTTATCGGATTCGGCGGTCGAATTACCCCCACAGGAAAAAACAAGGGCGATAAGGAAAAGGAGAAGGATGTTTTTCATGATGAGCCGGATTTAGAATTGCCCTATCGGTTTAGGCACGGGCTTGAGCTTTGGGCTTTGTCAAATCAAGAGATCTCTTTCGGATCGAGAAGACATACGATTTTGAAATGCCAGATATACAAAGGTAAAGGCTGGAGTTCAACGGCCTTGTTATGATTTCGTTAAGGAAACCTGGCGGAAAATACCGCCCAAAATGGGATAGTTCAATTAAGTGTGTCTGGTTTGATTAAAGGAGGTTTATCCAGACTCT
>CAZXIX010000021.1:0-49337 GCA_964640855.1 uncultured Saprospiraceae bacterium | reverse complement strand
CGTGGCACCCTCCTGCAGCAAACGTTTACCTTCCGTGGATATGGTGATCTTCAGCACATAGCTGATCCCGGACCCCAACACCAGGTCATAGGTCGCAGAACCTACTTCCGGGATGGTTTGCAGGCGCTGCATGGCCTGATCCAGCTTCGATACCTGGACGTGGTCATGCGGAAAGATCCTGAGTTTATTCAGGATGGTAGATCGCACCAGATCCCGGGTGGAGGCACTGATGGTATCTTCCGCAAACTCGACCCGCACTTCCCCTATTTGGATAGGGGCATTCAGGCCCGTTCCATCCCCCTGGGCAAATAGGCCGGCTGGCACAACAGCCAGCCACCCCATGATAACGACTATCGCTCTAATGCCATTCATTTCTGCGCCTTGACCTCTCTAATAAGCCGTAGCGCCGCAGTCAACGATCACAATGGCGCCCGTCATACCTGAAGAAGCATCCGACAACAGGAAGCAGGCCACCTCCGCCTGTTCTTCCGGGGTTTGGTTGCGATTGAGCGGCCCCTGGATCTTGGATAGCATCTTATCATTGGGATGTGCTTTTCGAAATTCGGTGACATCCTTAATGGCTTGCACCATCATGCCGGTATCCGTGGCGCCGGGGCCGTGAAAGTTCACACGAATGCCATAACCACCGTATTCCACAGCCAGGGACTTGGCCATCCCGGCCAGGGCATGTTTACTGGATACATAGGGTGTCATGCGTCCCACCCCGGCAATGCCGGCCATAGAACCGTTGATCACAATGTTGCCCCCGTTACCCTGCTTCATGAATTGTTGCAATTCGGCTTTGCAACAGTAATAGGTGCCGGTAACGTTGGTATCGATCACCTTGTGCCACAGCTCGTCGTCGAGTTCATGGGTGATCTGGGGCCCGTGGGCGATGCCGGCATTGTTGTAGGCGAGGTCCAGAGAGCCGTAGGCGTCCACCACGGCCTGCACGGCGCGCTCCACCTGATCCTTGTGGCGGATATCGCAAACGATCCAGCGGCATTCGCCGCCGGCGGCATTGATCTCGTCGCTCGTTTTCTTAAGCGTATCTTCGTTCAGGGAGGCGATAAAAACACGGGCGCCCCGTTGCGCGGCCAGTTTTGCGGTAGCAGCGCCCATGCCGGTATCGCCGCCGGTAATGAGCAGAGACTTGCCGTTGAAGGCAAGCCTGCCCAGGTTGTTATTCGTTGCCATTAGGAATTATTATAGGTTTAAAAGCGATGGGATGTGTTGTTTGGTTTTTTTGGGGCTGAATGCAGAGGGAAATCCATCCGAAGAGTGGTCCAGCCGACTCCCTTTGTGAATCAGTCCGCCGTCGGCATTTTACTTTCGTACCGGCCTCCACCATCCAGGGTCAGGTCCACTCCCGTGACCCATGCGGCTGCCTTGCTCATCAGGAACATGATACCATAGGCGATGTCTTTGGGAAAACCCCGGCGTTTCATCACTATGGAATTATTGATCTTATCGAGCATTGCCTGCGTAAATCCGGCATCAAGGGTTGACTCTCCATTGTCAACAGACCCTATGATTAGGGTATTAAACCGAACCTTCGGTCCGGATACGACCGCCATACTTTTCGCCATATTCAGCAAGGCAGCTTTGGCCGTACTGTATTCTATAAATTCGGGTGAAGGCGTATTGCCCACCCGCGAATTGGAAAACACCACAGATGCATTTTCCTCCTTTTCCAGGTAGGGCATACAGAACTTCGTGAGATTGTAAGCTCCTAAGGTGTTGAGCTTGTAGGATTTGACCATCTTCTCGGTATCAGATCCCCAGATCGGCGTATTGGCGCCCCAGCCCACATTGTTGACCAGACCGGAGATCTTGCCGAATTTTTCAACGGTCTTATCCACCAGCATTTTCATTTCTTCTTCTTTGGTCGAATCGGCCACCACACCCAAAGCTTCCTTACCCGATTTTTCTTCAACCTCCCGGACCACCTTATCTATGCGGTCTTTGTTGATATCGGAGATAACGATATGGGCTCCCAAAGAGGCGAGCAGTTCAGCAGTCGCACTGCCGATGGCGCCGGCACCGCCGGTAATGATGACCACCCGGTCGCTGAAATCGAACAGGTCCTTAATGGCTTCCATGATTAATGGTTTTTAGATTGTTTTACGCGATTCCCAGAAATGAAAAGTCTGACATCTGACGTCTGACATCTTGCCCGTCAATCCAGCGTCTGCACCCCTCCGCCGTTGACAAACAGTACCTGTCCGCTCACCCATTCGGAGACCGGGGCTGCGAAATACAGCACGGCGCCGGCGATATCGGACACTTCCCCCAATCGCTTGATCGGCGTGTGAGACAGCATTTTGGCCTCGATTTCCGGCGTGAGCACGCTGGCCAGAGCCGCCGTCCGGGTCGCACCGGGGCCGACCGCGTTGACCCGAATGCCGTGGGGGCCGTAATCGTGGGCGAGGTTTGCGGACATGTGGTTCAAAGCTGCCTTGGAACCGGCATAAGCGCTCATGTTCGGGCTTTTGTTGATCGAGCCCATGGAGGTGATGTTGATGATGGACCCGTACCCCTTCTTCTCCATCTCGGGTGCGCAGAGTTGGGCAAGCCGCCAGGCAGAGAACAGGTTGAGCTTGAACACCCACGCAAAATCATCGACGCTGATCTTGTAGGGGTTTTCCCGGCCGCCGCCGCCGCCGCCCGCGTTATTGACCAGGATCTCCACGCCTCCGAATTCGTCAACGGCAGTCTGGACCGTCTTGACCAGGTCTTCATCCTTGAGGACATTGCATTCGACGGCAACCGCCTTACCGCCATCTTTCCGGATCTGATCCGCAACAGCTTCTGCATCCGGCAACTTGAGATCGGATACGACCACCTGGGCCCCGTGGGCTGCGAGGATCTCACAACTTCCTTTTCCGATGCCATTGCCACCTCCGGTGACGATGGCTGTTTTGCCCTGGAGATCAAAAAGTTTGCTGACAGACATGTGTTTGTTTTTTTCTTGAAGAAATCGGGTTTTCCGGATCTGCCTTGCCAGTTCCCGGAAACGTATGGGTAGAGTTTATTCGGAAAGGGCGCTGGATTTCAAGGGTCAATTTATCGGAAATTCATTTTAAAAAAAAAGTTTTTTTAAATAGATTTCTATCTTTAACATCCGAAAAATTCAGAGAAGCTTTAGTCCCATAAAAAGAGTTCATTTCTTGGGAAAAAGCCTTAAACTTTACGCCTATACTTTTCGAAAACATACTATTTCAGGCCCGGACCGCCCCTCCCGGGTCCGAACGAAGAAAATATGACGCAACTGACCAAAGGCGCCGCCACCCGACTGCAGATTGTTGAAAAGGCGAGGAAGATTTACAATGATCATGGTATTGACATCACCATCAGTACGCTGGCTCAGCAGATGGGCGTAACCCGGAGCCGGATCTCCAATCATTTTCCCACCAAGGAAAGCCTGTTTATTGCCATCCTTCAGGAGTACGAAGAAGAATACGCTGCCATACAAAAGCAATATTCAAGTGTGGAGAAAAGCGCCTCCCTGCAGCTATACGTCGATTATATGGGAGACACCATGGACGCCCAGTACAAATATCGCTGCGGCATCATCTTTCTGAATGTGCTGAGTCCGTCCCAGCATGAACTGAAAAAGCAGATCCGGGAAAATTACGGGCGCAACCTGCTGCTGATCCGGAGCCGGATACAAAACCTGGTCGATCAGGGGTTGGTCGAGCCTCGTGTATTTCGGGAACCCGCCTGGTCGTCCTTTCTTTTCGTATTGATCAACCTCATGACTCAGTGGGTGGTCCACCTCGACATGTACGATCGAAACAAATCCTATGCCGAAAATAAGGCCCTTTATCTCAGAGGTATTTTCACTCATGTGTATCTTCCCTACTTAACCGAAAAGGGAAAACAGGCTTTGGTGCATTTGAAATTCGCCTCCAACTGAGTGGAATTTGGCATAAGTATCCTGATGAAAACAGCCCGGAACGGCATCGCAAAACGGATCTCATCTGGCATCTCAAGATCCATTCTTCACCTATCTTTTGCCGTAACCTTTCTGGGCATCGGCTTCGGGGCTCCGAGCTTGGCCGGGCAAACGCGGGATACGATCCCGCCGACGGCCGAAACACCAAGTTTCCGGGGACGGGCCGACAGTGCCTGCGTGGAAAAAGATTTGCGCGATCTGTTCCGCGGGAAGAAAAAACCCAAAAAAACGAAGGAGAAGCAGTCTATGATCCTGGTGCTGCCCAATGTATCCTCCAATCCCGTCAACGGGCTTCTGTTGGGCCTAGCCGGCACCTCGGGTTTCTACCTGGGCCCCAAGGAATCCACCCGGGTTTCCTCCGCTGCTTTCAACGCGGCCTACACCACCAAAAGACAATTCCTGTCTTTCATCAAAACCAACGTTTACAAGGCCGACAACAAATTCTTCCTGCAGGGAGACTGGCGTTTTTTAATCTATCGGGCGCCCACCTGGGGCCTCGGCACCAATGCGCCCGACTCGATCGAAACCGAAAACAGTTTCATTTGGCAAGGAGCCTGGCTGGACGACGTAAACGATGGATTCCAGATGACTTACAATTTTTTGAAATTCCACGAGATCGTCAACTACAAGGTGGGTAAAAACAAATACCTCGGCCTGGGCTATCACCTCGACCTTTTTTACAACATCACCGACCTTTCCCTGCAACTGGATTCGCTCCCGCTGGAATTTACCCCTCACTTCATTTATTCCGAGATCTATAACTTCAATCTCGAAAAATACACGCTTTCCGGCTTGAGTCTGAACTTCGTTTTCGACTCCCGAGACCACCTCATCAATCCGTACAAGGGCTACTATGTCAACATCAACTACCGCTACAATCCCAAATTTCTGGGAAGCAGCCAAAACTCCTCTTCTCTCTGGCTGGAGTTCCGGACCTATCTGTCGCTATCGGAGAAAACGCCCTGTCATCTGATCGGCTTCTGGTTTTTCAGCAATTTCCGCATCAGTGGCCGGCAACCTTATCTGACCCTGATGGCCCTTGGGGAAGATCAGCGGGCGCGTTCTGGCCGGGGCTACATTGCCGGTCGGTATCGGGGAGATCATATGGTGTACGGAGAAGTGGAATACCGTTTCCCCATTTCCAAATGCAGCCGCATCCTGGGAGGGGTCCTTTTCCTGAACGCCACTACGACCTCCAACCAAGCCCGGGATATTCCGCTCTTTCAGCATATCCGGCTGGGTATGGGCGCTGGACTTCGGGTGATGCTCAACAAAGAATTCCGGACCAACATCAATCTGGATTTTGGTGTGGGGCAGAATTCCCAGGGCTTTTACTTTTCCGGACAAGAAACGTTCTGATAGCCTGATGCCCTGGTGAAAACAAGCGGTCCGCTGTCCTTTTAAGGCCTGCTGCAATTAGACAAAATGGGCGCATGCCGGTGCTGCCAAGTCCGATTTTCAACTTTGTGAAACGGGGAATATCTCTTTTATTGCGCCCATGGAAAAACACACCTACAATTGCGGATTGATCGGGAATTGTGCCTACCTGGCCCTCATTGGTAAAGACACCAATGTGGATTGGATGTGCTTGCCTCGTTTTGACAGTTCCTTCGTCTTCGGCGCTCTGATCGGCGGGGAAAAAGGAGGTGAGTTTAGTCTCAAGCCTGTGGGGAGCTCCTTTTCCTCCCACCAGTACTACGTTCCCAACACCAACGTACTGGTCACCGAAATCGATTGTGGGAATTCCGCCTACCGGATCACCGATTTTGCCCCGCGTTTTTATCAATTTGACCGCTACTACCGGCCTCTGATGCTCATCCGTAAAGTGGAGCCGCTCCGCGGGCTTCCGCGCATCCAGCCGATCTGCAGGCCGGTAGGCGAATACGGAACGCTGGAACTGACGCGGCAGCGCGGGAGCAATCACATACGCTATCTGGGATTGGAAGAATCGGCCCGACTGACTACCGACATTCCCATCAATATGTTCATAGAAGAGGAGCCTTTCGTCCTCTCCACTACGCGTTACATCGCGTTTACCTACGGAGTGCCTCTGGAAGCGGAGATCCAGAAAACCTCCGAAAACTTCCTTCAGCAAACCGTCAATTACTGGCAAAGATGGATCAAATCCACCAGTATCGGGAACGGTTTTCAGAAGGAGGTAATACGCTCTTCACTTGCCCTTAAGATCCACCAATACGAAGATACGGGAGGGATCATCGCTTCTCCGACGACCTCCCTGCCCGAATTTCCCGGCAGTACCCGGAATTGGGATTATCGCTATTGCTGGATGCGGGATGCCTACTACACCCTCACGGCCTTCAACAACATCGGGCACTTTGAGGAAATGGAGAAATACTTCTATTTCCTTACCAACATCCAGATGGAGAGCGCCGAGAAAGTACAGCCCCTGTACAACGTTCTGGGAAACGGCGAACTGGTGGAAAAAGAGCTTGACCTGCCCGGGTATCTGGGCGAGCAGCCGGTCCGCGTCGGAAACGATGCCTATACGCACGTACAGAACGACGTGTACGGTCAGATCATACTGGCCATTTTGCCCCTTTTTGTGGATTTCCGTTTCAACCCGACCGAGCGCCTGGGCTCCAAATACATCCTGGATCAGGTTCTCCACCGGATAGAGCAGACCATCGAGCAAAAGGACGCCGGCATCTGGGAATTCCGGGGAAGAGCTCAGCAGCATGCCTACACCAATCTATTCCAGTGGGCCGGAGCTTCTGCCGCGCTCAAGATTGCGCGCCGGATCGGCAGCCAGGAGCGGGCGGAGCGGGCTCAAAAACTGGTGACGCGAGCCATAGAACTGATCGAGGCAACCTATGACCCCCAGCGAAAAGTGTACACCCAGGCCATCGGCGTACCTCACCTGGATGCGAGCAACCTGCAATTGATCATGATGAATTACCTCGATCCGGCAGGAGAAAGGGCCAAAGCCCACCTGAAGGCCATGGAAAAAGAATTGCGAGCAGGGAAAGGCTTGTTTTATCGCTACAAGCACATGGATGATTTTGGGGAGCCTCTTTCCACCTTTCTGATCTGTGGATTCTGGTATGTGGAAGCGCTGGCTTGTGTCGGTCGTATCGACGAGGCGATAGAGGGATTCGAGGAACTGTGCTCTTATTCCAATCATGTCGGACTACTGAGCGAGGATGTCCACAGCGCCACCGGCTCCCAATGGGGGAACTTTCCTCAGGCCTACAGCCACGTTGGCCTGGTCAATGCCGCCTTCCGGATCTCCAAAAAACTGAATGTGCCCGGCTTCCTGGCTTAAATCCAAAATCCTGGGTTTTGCTTTAGGGGGGGATAAGGGGAGAAGTATTCGGATGAGGTAATCGCAAAGCTCATTCTCCCCTTTGCCGCTTGCTACGCTTATTTTTGGATCAGTTTTTTCAGGAAAGAGCGTACCTCCCGATGATTTTCCAACCTGTACTGGGCTTTGGAGGAACCCGCCCCTACTTTGACGGTTACGGCCCGGTCGTGCAGGGCCATGAAGGTATCTTCGTCCGTCCGGTCATCTCCGAAGGCCATGATGAATTCGCCATCAAAGCCCGCCAATCTTTCCGAAGCGGCTCGCCCTTTATTTATTGCCGAAAGTTTGACCTCTACAATATGATCCCCCTCCATGATCTCCAGGCCTTTGTCCGCCAATAGATGTTTGAGATGACTTGCCAGCTCGCCGCTGCGCAGTTCACCCAAACCTTTTTCCACCTTGCGGTAATGCCAGACCAGGGTGTATTTTTTTTCCTCGATAAAGGAACCGGGGGTCCGGTCTACATAAAACTGGAGAATCTCCAAAGCCTCCTCCTTCCAGCCCAAATCCTGGGCAGCTTCGTTGTGGATCCATTCCTGGCCTTTTTTGCGGACGCTGATCCCGTGCTCGGCGATCAGATCGATGGGATACTCCCCCAGCCAGGCCTCGAGGTTGGCCCCTTTGCGGCCGCTGATCACCACCATTTCCATGCCCGGTGTCGTACTCAGGCCCTGCAGGATTTCCGTAAGCTCTTCGTCCGGTGCGCAGGCTTCCGGATCTTCGTGAAAGCCCACGAGCGTCCCGTCATAGTCCAGAAAAATGATCCGTTTCCTGGCTTTCTTGTATTCGTCCAGGATCTTTTTTTCGAGCTGCCGCGTGATCTTGCGGGTAGAAAGGGCATATTGACGCTTTTTGACCCGTTCCAGGCTATCAAAAAACAGTTCGACCCAATTGAATATGGTGTATTTCTGCAAGCTTTTCTGCATGATGCTGATCCGCCTGATCTGTTCGGGTTCGGGCATTTCGAGGGCCGACTTGATCGCCTGTACCAGTTGTTCCTCGTCATTGGGATTGACCAAGAGGGCATCGGATAACTCTTTGGCGGCTCCGGCCATCTCGCTCAGAATGAGAACGCCTCGCTGAAATTGCCTGGAGGCGATGTATTCCTTGGCCACCAGATTCATGCCGTCGCGCATGGGAGTGATCATGGCAATATCGGACATGCGGTAGAATGCGGACAAGGCATCGAGCGGGAGGCTCCGGTAAAAATAATGGACGGGTTGCCAGGCAATGCGACCGAATTTCCCGTTGATGTTCCCGACCAGCAATTCCACTTCATCTTTAAGCTCCGCATAGCTGGGCACCCGATCGCGGGAAGGTACGACCACCAGCAGCAAGCTTACTTTTTCGTGGTATTCCGGATACCGGATCAGAAATTCCCGGAAAGCTTCCAGCCGGTTCGGGATCCCCTTGGAATAATCCAGGCGGTCCACCGATAAGATGATGCGCTGTTTTCCTATCGACTCGTGGTAGCGTTTTTCTCTTTCCAGCACTTCGAAGGTACCGGCTTTGTTGGCGTATTTCTCATAGTCGATACCCATGGGCAGGGAATCGGCCTCCACCACGCGATTGCCGACGGAGATCTCGTTGCGCTGGTAGCTGTAGCCGGCCAACCGGTGACAACTACTCAGAAAGTGACGCATATCGTCGTAGGTGTGAAAACCGATGTAATCGGCTCCCAGGATCCCGTTGAGCAGCTCTTTGCGCCAGGGTAAGGTCCGGAAAACCTCATAGGAAGGAAAAGGAATGTGCAGGAAGAAACCGATGGCCAGATCGGGGTGCCTCTGCCGCAACATAAGGGGCACCAGCATCAGCTGATAATCATGGACCCAAAGCGTATCCGACGGCTCCAGCCATTTTTCGATGGTTTGGGCAAAGAGCTCGTTGGCTTCCTGATAGGCTTCCCAAAGTGCAGGATCAAAACGGATATGCTGCATGAAATAGTGAAAAGCCGGCCACAAGGTCTGATTGCTGAATCCGAGATAATACCGATCCACCAATTCATTGGTCAGAAAGACAGGTCGCATACTGTGCTCGGAAAGGGAGCGGGTGACCTTTTCCTGTTCGGACTCGTCAACCGCCAGGCCCGGCCAGCCTATCCAGATATTGTTTCCATCCTGGTAGATGGACCCCAACCCGGTGGCCAGTCCGCCCTCGCTGGGTTTGTATTTGAGCTCGCCGTTGTCTGCTTCAATTCGAACGGGCAATCGGTTGGAAACAATGATCGTTTTTGACATATAAACAGATCGTATTCTAATGTTAGAAAATAGATCGGGCCTAGGGATGGATCACCCCTGAGCCCGAGACAGGTCTATCCCACGATGTGAAAAACAGTAGGGATCGAGGGATGGGATGCCTGATCAGTTGCCTTTCTGCATTTTCTGCATGGCCGAAAGGTCGATCACCTGGAATT
The DNA here is from genome assembly GCA_964640855.1 of uncultured Saprospiraceae bacterium. Classification (GTDB taxonomy): domain Bacteria; phylum Bacteroidota; class Bacteroidia; order Chitinophagales; family Saprospiraceae; genus JAJDFU01. Next base: position 39,644 of record CAZXIX010000021.1, on the reverse strand, counting down.
CATCCATTTTGAAAGTAATCCCGGCCTCATCGTCCACAGCGGTCGCCATCATGCTGAATTCACCTCCATTGGGATCTTCACCCCGGATTTCCATGACAAATCCGTCGATGTCGGCTCCCCAAAAGCCGTTTCCGCCACCCTGACCCTGCTGCAATTGGCTCATGTAGGTAAAAATATCGCTCCCTTCGTGTTCGATCTCATTGGTAACCCACATCTCGCCATTTCCCTCCTTACCGGAAACCTGGTATTGGTAGCAAGTGTAGCCGAGGATCTTTTTGGTTTTCCCGGTTTTCTCGATTTTCAGATCGGACATGTCGTCGCCTTCCTCGCCACCGGAACTTCCCTGGGGATCGAAAGCCATCACGATAGCCTGTTTCTCATCGGGACTCAGCAGTACCATGAGGGACCGGTCGACGTCCAATACCGTCATCATATTCCCCATATCCGGCATGTTACTTCCTCCGCCGGTGGATCCCATCTGCATGCCCAGGTACGTCTTCCCTTTGGACAAAAGTTGCTTGATTTCGAGCGGCCCGTCCATATCCGGACTTTCAACCTGGTAGGTAATGGCCAGATCGTATTGATAGGATTTTTCCAGTTCGACATTGGTGTTCCCGAGCATTTCGGCCAGAGCGGGGTTATCCCCCAATTGTTTGAACAACTCGTCCAGATCCTGTGCGCAGGCGGGCGAAGCCAGAAAAAGAAGGGAAAGCAGGAAAAGCGTGATGGTAGTTTTCACTTGATGTGTTTTTGGTAAATGAACGGAAGATTCGATCTCCGGATGGGCCTAATTTACAAAAACCCGAAATGCAGTCCAATCCGAATGGGTATGGCAATCCGCCTTTATCCAGAAAGCCAGTCGGCGGATCGGCCTGGCGAGCTCACATAGAATCCCCGTATTGCGATGTTTTTAATCGGTCGCCCGACCTTCTCATTCCTTCATTCTTCGGAGGCGGGAGAAATCGGGATCGTTTGCGGTCCCTACGAGAGAGGCCTCCACTCTGAGCTTGCCTTTGCGGTTGGTTTCGGTTTTGACAATCAGGTATTTGTTCCGGCGTGCCGGATGATAATCCCGGTCTCGGAGGGGTTTGAAGATCTCGTATTCCACTCGAAAAATGTAGGTATTCTCATCGATCTCCACACAGTGCAGGATGGCAAAACCCACCTCGGCCTGCTCGCTGGTTCCTGTAAAGGTGCCGCTTTCTTCGTTTACCCGGATATCGTTGAAAAGAAGCCTGACGTCTTCCCGGAAATCCCCCAGTCCATCCGAACCAGTGGGCTCTCATCTGCCGTTGATCTGACGGTCCGCGGACTGACCGGACTGGGGAAAGGACAGGCCAGGGACCATTAGCAGCAAAAGAAAAAGAGATAAGTAATGCATAAGCGTACCGTTTTGGGATCTTTCGGAAGGGTGACACGTTACTTGCGTGGGGAAGCCGAGAATATCTTTCCTATAATTCAAAATTTCGCTCATCATTGCAAACCACATGGAATTATTCCTGCTGGCCCAAGCCGAACTGATAAGAAGTAATGCGGATCGCAGGCATCCGTTCCGTTACTTCTGGTTAACCACCCTGGATCATTTTCCGGAAGTGCGAACGGTGGTCCAACGAAAAGCAGAAACTGATTTCCGCATCACCTTTTTCACCGACGCCCGAAGCCCCAAGGTGCAACACATCCTAAAAAACCCGAGGGTCTCGGCCTTGTTTTACCATCCTAAAAAAAAGCTACAGCTACGCCTCAATGCCGAGGCGACCGTACAAACTTCCGGAGAACCCTACCGGAGTTTCCGGCAAGAAGTGGAGCAATCCGGCTCCCTGAAGGATTATACCTCCCGGAGGGCTCCCGGCACCCCCATCCAGGAAGGAATAGAGGCCCAAGCCGGGGAAGAAGTAAATTTCGCTGTGGTGCAATTGAATCCCGTTCGGCTGGATATTCTGCAATTGGGCCGGGAACATCACCTTCGCGCCCGGTATCGTCTGCAGAACGGAGTATGGGAAGAGCAAAAGGTGGTTCCTTGACCCCAGGCAACCCACCGGCAAATGGATGAACCTTCGCCCTGGGACAAAAGGAAATAATCCCACCCAACCGGGTTCATTCCAGAAAGTGAGCTTTCCAGTCTGACTCGGCCGCCAGATAGCCAAAGGATGCCCAGCCCGTCTTCCGATCCAGCAATCTCCGGAAAAGGGCCCTGGCCTGCTTTTGCTCGCCATTGTAAAAATACCAGTTCCCGATCGCGTAAGTCAGGGCATCGCCCGAGGAAGAGTTTTCCAGTTCGCCCAGCAGTTCATCCACCTTCAAGACGCCCTTGTACATCAGACAGGCCTTGTAGTAGGAAAAGTTTTCGATCACATTCATTTGCCTATGGATAGGCTCCAGATAGGTATCCGCTTCTTCTACCCTACCCAATCGCCTCAGGATCATATAGATCCAATGTGTGTTGGACACGATGTTATCGGGATTTTCAGCGGTGGTCAGCCCTTTTTTAAAAGCCTCCAAAGCCGATTCCATGTCCTGCTTCAGATAATAGGCGAGGCCCAGGTGGTACCAGATATTGCCCTGGAGCGTGCTGACGGGAATATTTTGCGCATTGGGCAGGCCATCGGGCTCGACCTCGTTGGGTTGCCCGTCCGTCAATTGAGCAGCCTGCTGAAGATCCCGGATCGCTTCATCAAATTCTCGAACGCTGATGTAGCGGTGCCCCCGGTGCCGGTACAGGCGGGGATCTTCCGGGTACATCCGGATGCCCCGGCTGTAGATGGCGATGGCCTCCCGATAAGCCCCGGTATATCCGGCAAAGCGGCCAAACCAGATCAGCTTCTCCACGTTGGAGGTATCGATGAGGAAGTCTACCTTATATTGCTTGTATCGATCCAGCAGCTCCGCATCCGGCGCCGGGGAATAAAGCGGTTCGCCCAAAAGGGAGGTTGCCTCCGCCGACTTACGGTAATCTAAATTCCCTTCCGGCCCACAGGAGAAAAGGGCCGCCAGCAAGAAAAAGAAGCCCAGGCCCCGGGGAGTCGAATTCCGTTTTGAAAAACAGTGGTTCATAAGTTGCCTACCGATTGGATTCCAGCTTCTTGATCCGGATGAGGGCATTGATGGACAGCATGCCCAGGTTGCTGGGGTTCAATTCAATGTTCTCATACTCCAGGCGGACCTGCAGGATGCCCAATCGGACCCCGCCACCGAAGCCCCAGAGCAGGGCCGGCTGGCGGACGATTTCATCGACCAGGATATTGCCCTGGGCATCGACCACCTGATTTCGGGTTCGGGCAAAAAAACCGCCTACCTTTCCGAAAACCTGGAATATCAGGATGTTGAAAGTTCCTTTGGCCATGATGTCCCCTCCGCGGGTCTGGGAAGTGCCTCGCCCGAGATCGGAGGAAGTCTCAACCGTGTTAAAAGTCCGGAATCCACCTTCGGCTCCCAGGAAATTCAATTCGGCAGTGGCAAATATCTTCCAGGCAAGTTGGGATTCCTTGATCTGAAAATCATCTCCCCTCAGATCGGTGAATTTTTTCTTGTTAAACCCATTTCCGAAGCCACCCCCCGCATACAGGGTCTGCCCGTGGCCGCATAAGGGAAAAAGGAAACCAAGCAGGATTATCCAATGGGATTTTGCATGCATCAGGTGTCTTTTTATTCCGGGATCAGCGAAAGCTACAAAAAAGAGACGGGGGACCGGACATATTATTGCGTCATCGCCAAAACCCACAATTCTTTATCTTGCTTTATTTCGCGCTCAGATCCAAAAGAAACCATGTCCGATATTCACAGCCCAACGGAGATCAAAGCCTACTTCCGGGATCAGGGAAAATACGTGCTCACTTTTTTAGGGTTCTCCGGGGCGGGTTACGAAGACCCCGACGCCCTTTTGCGCATAGCCGAGACGGTCTTGGCGGAGCGGAAGCCGGAAAATACGATCGTCAACATCGGTGCTACTCCCGATGGCATCGGTGCCGTCTATCCCTTAGCCAAGAAAAAAGGATTTCATACCACGGGAATCGTTTCTTCGCAGGCGCTCGAAAGCGACGTGGCCCTTTCTCCGGACGCAGACCGTTGCTTTTACGTAGAGGACCCGACCTGGGGTGGAAAAATGCCCGGCTCGGACCAGCTTTCTCCTACCTCTCAACTGATGGTCGAGGTATCTGACGAAATGGTAGCCATCGGAGGAGGAGCCGTGGCGCGGGACGAAATCTCCGGCGCGAAAGAAGCCGGCAAAAAAACCCGGTTTTTTGCCCTGGACCTCAATCACGACCTTGCCGTGGAAAAGGCCCGGAAAAAAGGTGCCCCGCAACCTAATGATTTTAAAGGGGAAGCCGAGAAGGCGGAGGAAGACTGAGCGCTTTTTTCACACGAATCTTCTGATTCTATCAGGCCCCGAGAGGAACGGGTTTCCTTATGCCTGATTCGAATGGCAGAAACGAAAAGAGCACATACCAGGATCGATAGGAAGGTCGCGTGTGAGCTGGAATAGCCCAATTCCCGCTTTATTTGTAAAATCATGCAAAAAGAGGAAACGAATGCATCGCCACGGCCCTATCAAAGCTTGTGGCTATCAGCAAGCGTCTGTTTCGGACTGGTCTGCTGGGCTGGGGTCTTGTACAAGGCCATCCATCTGCCTCTCACCCACGACGAATTCAGCACCATTGCCCATTACAGCCAATTCAGTGTGGGTAAGATCATGCTGTACCCGGATCCCTGGCCCAACAATCACATCCTGAATACCCTGTTGGCCAAGCTATCGATCGGCATCTTCGGCCCCGAGTTGTGGGCGGCTCGCCTTCCATCCGTATTGGCCTTCGGGATCTACATTGCCAGCGCCCTTTCCATGGGTCGATTGTTATTTCCGAAGTCGGCTTTTCTGGCTGCTGCTACTCTGGTTTTCTTCATTTTCAACCCTTACCTGCTGGACTTTTTCAGCCTGGGAAGAGGCTATGCCTTATCTGTAGCTTTCCTGCTGGCGTCCTCCTTTTTTCTCTGGCGAGCCTATATCCGCGGCCGGGAAAGGGAACTCTGGATGGCCCTGGGTCTGGCTATGCTCTCCGCCTATGCCAATTTCACTGCCCTGATCTTTTGGTGTGCCGTAAATGGCTTGATCCTGCTCTTCTGGATAGGTAAAGGAGAAAGCCCCAACAATAAGAAAAGCTGGAGGAAATGGGTCCTTTGGGTGCTAGTCAATACCGGGTACCTGGCCCTGATCTACACGCCCATTCAGAAGATGCAAAGCAGCGACCAATTCCGGTTCTGGGAGGCCAACAGTTTCTACACGGATACGGTCATGACCCTGATCCACAACAGCCGCTATGGCTCTTCGATCCTGAGCCTTCCGGACTCCTCCTACGGTTGGACTTTCATCCTACTGATAATCCTTTCGGCCGGCTATCTGGCCCGGCAGATCTACCGGGACGGCTTTTCAAGCCTTTATTCCCAAACCGGCTGGCTGGGTTGGGGCCTTCTCTCCCTGACGGTAGGGGTCAATCGCCTTCAAGCCTATATTTTGAGCACGCCCAACCTGACCGACCGGACGGCTCTCCTGTTTTTTCCTCTCTTTATCCTCATGGCGGCAGGTTGGGTTCACGAACTGCACCGCTACAGGCCACGGCTGGCCCAGACCCTGGTGATTCCTCTCCTGATCCTGGCAGTATGGCACCTGACCCGCACCTGGGATCCGGCCAGTGTATGGGAATGGCGCTACGATGCGCACACCCACGAGGTGATTCAGAATATTCAAGCCGACCAGGCTTCCCAAAATTCGACAAGTCTCAACCTCTACTGGTGGTTTTATTGGTCTTTCGAATATGAGACCCGGTTCGGCAAAGCCGACTGGCTTGAGTTGGGATCTTATTCCAAGGAGTTAAACAGGGAGGGATCCGCCGATTACTACTACGTGCCCAAAGACGAACTGGAACAGTTGAAAGACCAATACGTGCCCCTGAACTCTTATGGGAATGAAAAGTACTTCCTGTTGAAGAGGAAAAGTACCCGGGAAGAATAAACCCGTACCTCACCAGAATGCCATCCAATCAGGCTTGCAGCTTGATCCGTACTGTTTTTTCATTTCCAGAAAAGGGAAACCCGGATGTTGAAAGATGATACATGATCAGATTAAGCTTTGATCCCGAATCCCCACTCAACCACTTAACTACTCAACCACCTACCCGATACCTGATACCTTATTTCCCACCCGCGCCCTTTGATTCCCTAAAGGGAAGATCCTCCCGCAGTTCCGAAAAATCAAGACCCCCAGTGTAGATGGCTTTGAACCTGCATCTATCCCAAATATCCCCCGATCCGGCTGTAGACCCCTTTCGGATCCCAGAGGACCCTTTCTCCATAGACCATCCGATAGGCAACCCGATAGAGTCGGAACCCCCGGCTTTGCAGCCATGTGATCAAGGGTTGTTGTTGCTCGGGTACGACCAAAATTCGGGGTCCATGTTGAAGGCGATACCGCAACATACGCATTCCCGCCTCCGGAACCCGTGCGAGTACAAGTCCTTCGCCCAGTTCGGGAAGGTAGAAGGCCGATAAATTCTCCTGCCCGGCGCGGATGACCCTTCCCCCTTTCCAGAAATCCCGGAGCAAATGGTCCCGCCTTTCGCCCGTTATGTCAAAGTCCAGTTGAACGATTTCCGGCAAATCCGAGAAACTCATTTCCCTGATGGATTCATCGACCGGCGTCTGCTTTGGAGGGAAAGCATCCGGAGTCCTGAAAAATAAATGCCGGGATTCCGTTTTAAATCCCAGTTTTTCGTACGGTCTTTTCCCCATTTCGGTAGCCAATAACAATTGGGATCGGGCTCCTTTCTCCGCGAGTTCATCCCGCAGATGTCGGGTGATCTGCATACCCAAACCCTGCCTTCGGTAGTCCGAAGCCACGATCACATTGCCGATCCAGGCGGAAGGGCCGTGCAGGATACCTTCTCCTACCGCCAGCAGCTTTCCGTTCTGCTCCACCTTGACGGGAAAAAACCAGGATTTTCCCATAAACTTTCGGAAAACCGGTCGAACATCCCGCCAATCGGAAGGCTGTAGTTGGGGAAGCTTTTCAATATCCGCAGACGTGAAAGATTCTATCATCAAGGAAGAACAGCTGTTTTTCTCCTGCTCGCAGGAAACTGATGAAAATCATCAGTCGGCTTGTCAAAACAAACCCGGGGCCAGGGCTCGCCGGGCTAACTTTAGGACAATGAGATTTTCGAGAGATTTCAAGTTTGCCCTACCCTCTTGAAAATCCGGCCATTTTTTATTCGAGAAATACTTTTACCATGCAAAAGGACAACATCGGAAACGGCCTTTTGGGACTCTCCCTTTTCCTGGGAATCCCTTCAGCAGCCCTTTGTCTTGGCCGATCAGACGCCAGCGGATTGTTTGTATTAGCCCTTGCCGCCACGCTGGCCGTAGCCGGCACCTTTTGGCCATCCTATCTGAAATAGAATCGTTTTTCAAAAGAGGAGGCCGGTTACGATCCGGCTCTTCCCTTGCATATCGCTAAACAATTCTAATTGGGAATAACCGTACGCCTTCAGCAAATGGAGGACTTCCCGAAGGTGAAATTCGCTGCCTTCTAAATACATACGGCCTCCCTTGACCAGTTTTTCCACTCCCAGTTCAGCCAGTTTACGGTAGAAGAACAGGGGATCGTCCGGAGGCGTGAACAAGGCTACATCGGGTTCGTAACTTGTAACGCGCCCGGCCATCAAGGCTTTTTCACCCGGCTCGATATAAGGCGGGTTGCTTACGATCAGGTCAAAGGTTGGTAAATCGACCCATGCGCTGACCTCTGAAACATCCAGTCTTCGGAATTCCACCGGGGCCTCGAGCAAAACCGCATTCCCTTCGGCCAGCAACAAGGCATCCGCGCTGATATCCAGAGCCCACAAATCCCATTTGGGCCGCTTCTTTTTCAGGCTGATGGCAATACAGCCGCTACCGGTGCCCACATCCAGAACCCGGAGGGCCTGTTTCTTTTTCTCCTTTTTCAGAATGAGCTCCACCAGTTCTTCCGTCTCCGGCCGGGGAATGAGTACCGCCGGGTCAACCTGAAAAGTATAACCGTAGAAGTGAGCTTTTCCTACGAGATACTGCACCGGCTCACCGACTTTCAGCCTTTGCAGGATCTCATTCAACTGAAGTTGCGTATCCGGGTGCAGATTGTCTGAACTGTTCACATCCCGGACGCCAAAGCCATCTTCCAATACAATACGAGCCAGACTTCGAGCCTCACGCTCTCCTTCCTGATCCATCAGCTCCCGGATCAGCCAGGCGTTGACTTCCCTGATATTCATCAGCTGAGGCGATTTTTAAAATCGGCATAACCAAATTCACGGCTAATTTCCAGGCGACCGTCTTCGTGAATAAGGCAAATCGCCGGATGCTTTACGCCGTTGAAGGTGGTGGTCTTTACCATGGTGTAGTGCATCATGTCCTCAAAAATGAGCCGGTCTCCCACCCGGGGCGCTTTTGGAAAAGAATAAGCTTCCAGAAAATCCCCCGCCAGACAGCTCACTCCTCCGATCCGCAAAGACGGCATATCGGGCCGGATATCGGCCCAGGCCCCCCGGATGCGGGGTCGGTAAGGCATCTCGAGGGTGTCGGGCATATGAGCGGTGAAGGAAGCATCGATAATGGCGGTTTTTGTTCCGTTATTTTCCACAATATCGAGTACGGTGGTGACCAGCTCACCGGTTTCCCAGGCAATAGCGCTTCCCGGCTCCATCCAGACAGCCAGATCCGGATAGCGCTCCCGAAAAGCTTTCAATTCCGAGATCAAATGATCCAGGTCGTAGCCCGACCGGGTCATCAGATGGCCTCCTCCCAGGTTGATCCACTTCAGGGCCGGAAGAAATTCCCTGAACTTTTGCTCCAGGGCCCGGATAAGGCCTCCGGTGGCTTGGGCAGAGGACTCGCATAGCACATGTACGTGCAAACCTTCTACGCCTTCCGGCCAGTGATCCCCCAGGCTTTTTCGCGTTAGGCCCAACCGGGAATGGGGCGAAGAGGGATTGTACAGATCTGTGGTGACATCGGAAAATTCCGGATTCACGCGCAGACCGGCGGAAATCCCCGGATGCAGACGATCCCGGAATTGACGGAACTGGTCCAGAGAGTTGAAGGTAATGTGGCTGCTGTATCTCTGGATCTCCTCCCACTCCCCCGGCAAGTAGGCCGGCGAGTAGGTATGTGCCTTGACGCCCATCTCTTCATAGATCAGCCGGGCCTCATGCAGGCTGCTGGCCGTACCCCCACTCAGGTATTCCGCTACCAGAGGAAACACCTTCCACAAGGCAAAGCCTTTCAGGGCCAGGATGATCCGGACACCGGTTTCCTGCTGGACGCCACGGATCAATTCCAGATTGCGGCGCAGGCGCCCGACGTCCAGGACGAAGGCAGGAGAAGGAACGCGTGAAAAATCGTATAAAGAATCAAGCATCGGTCAATCAATAAGTGAAATCAGGGATATTCGAACTCCAGGTTCCCGTTTACTTCTTCCTTCCAGGGCAGGCCCTGCTCGCCCAGTTCGTTCAGGAAGGGATCCGGATCAAACTGTTCGACGTTGAAGACGCCGGCTCCGGACCATTTGCCCTCCAGGACCATCTTTGCCCCCAGCATGGCCGGCACGCCGGTGGTATAACTGACTCCCTGAGCCCCGGTTTCCTGATAGGCGGAGGCGTGGCTGCAGTTGTTCCAGATGTAGTAGGTTTTTTCCTTTCCCTTTTCCACCCCCTTGATGCGGCAGCCGATGGAGGTTTGGCCCGTGTAATTCTCGCCCAATTCGCCGGGATCGGGCAGTACGGCTTTTAGAAATTCCAGGGGAATGATGTCCATCCCTTTGTAGGGTACCGGATCGATGCGGGCCATCCCGATGTTCTGGATCACTCGCAGGTGGGTCAGGTACTCCTGCCCGAAGGTCATCCAGAAACGGGCCCGTTTCAAACGGGGGAAGTTCTTGGTCAGAGATTCCAATTCTTCGTGATAGATCAGGTAGGAATCCCGGGGGCCGATCCCCGGATAGTTGAGCACCTTCATGACCTCATGCGGCTCGGTATAGTGCCATTCTCCGTTTTCCCAGTATTTTCCCTTCTGGGTGATCTCGCGGATGTTGATCTCGGGATTAAAATTGGTGGCGAATGCTTTTCCATGATCTCCCGCGTTACAGTCCACGATGTCCAGATAATGCATCTCATCAAAGTGGTGCTTGGCGGCATAGGCTGTGAAGACGCCGGTCACCCCGGGGTCAAAACCGCAGCCCAGAACGGCGGTCAGGCCGGCTTCCCGGAATCGGTCCTGATAAGCCCATTGCCAGTGATACTCGAACTTGGCCTCATCCTTGGGTTCGTAATTGGCGGTGTCCAGGTAATGGACGCCGGCCTCCAGACAAGCATCCATGATCGTCAGGTCCTGGTAGGGCAAAGCAACGTGTATGACGATCTCCGGTTGGAAAGATCGTATCAGCCTGACGAGCTCCGGCACATTCTCGGCATCTACCGGGGCGGTGGAAATATTTTGATAACCGACATCCCGTTTTACAGCGGTGGCGATCTCGCTGCACCTGGAAAGCGTCCGGCTGGCGATTAGGATTTCGGAAAACACTCCGGGATTCTGGGCACATTTATAGGCGACCACCCGGCCTACCCCTCCTGCGCCAATGATCATTACTTTGGACATAAAAATGGTTTTTGCCTGGGGAAAATAGGCAAAATGGATCAACCGGATTTTCCAAATTGAAAGACGGGATCATCCGGCCTTTGAGAGCGAAGAATGTCGGGCCACGGTCAGGCCGTCTGACCGTTCCTTTCAGGCCCCTAACGCCTGCAGGGCTTCGTAAACAAGAAAGCCCGGCCAGAAGAGGGCTTTGAAAAATCCCCATACGCCCATCCAAAAACTGGTGGCAGTGGAGATGTAGTAGATCAGTGCACCGATAAAGCCCAGGCCATATACTGCGCTGTTGGGTGCATTCTGTGCTGTTTTGCCTGCCATAGTGATTGATTTTAGATGCTATCCCAGCGTTTTGGGAATGTCTTCCTCAATGTATTTTCGGATTTCCGGAATCCCGAATTTTCGGATCAAAAAACCAAAAGATTGCAGCCCCTGACATCCGAATGATCGAGACGTCCCAACACCTCAAAGCGACCATCGGTATGAATGCGGCCGAGATCCTCTGTAGCCAGGAAGGAGACGGTATCCAGGTTAGCCAGATCCATCAGATTGAGGACGCCGGTTTTTCCTGCTTTTTGCGGAGAAAGCGGATCGGTAATTTCACGACTGAAAACGCGCATGGTAGGCGCAGGACGGTACATCCCTGCCCCCAAAGAATAGGCTTGCGAGAACAACTCCGTCATGCCGTATTCGGAATGGATCTGCTCCACGCCGAAACCCGCACAGAGGATCTCGTGCAACTCCTTACGAGTGATCTCTTTTCGCCTGCCCTTCATACCGCCGGTTTCCATGACGATCAGGTCGGGAAAAGAAAAGGGCCCTTTTTCAGCCAGATCGAGCAGAGCAAAACTGACCCCGAGCAAAATCGTAGGTATCCGCCGGGCTTTCAGCTCTTCAAGCCTGGCCAGCAGGGCATCGTATTGATCGAGGAAAAAGCCGCTTTCGCCAAACCTTGACAATCGAATGAAATGATCCGCCATAGTGACCAGGGAAGATCCGCTTCTCTCCAGGTAGGCCGGCAATAAGGCCAGGAAAGCATATTCGCGAACCGGGCCATAGAAAGATTCAAACCCTTTCCGGGCATTGGCCAGGTACCCGTCCGGATCTCGCACCGGATGGCGACTGGTTTGAGTGCCTGTTGTACCGCTGCTGGTAAATTCTGTGGCCGCTTCCCAATCTCCGCTTTTCAAGCAGTGAGACTTGAAGAAAGCGATGGGCAGAAAGGGAATCGCATCCAGATCCCGGATGTTCTGCGGATCTATATGGACCAGCTTCAAATACTCCCGGTAAAGGGGCAATCGGGAAACCTGGTATCGAAACACGGCCAAAGCGAGAGGCTCGAACGGCACATTGGGCAACTGGCCGACTTGTGACCTTAATTTTAGCCGCTCGGCTTCCGGCTCCTCTCTTTTCATTGAACTATTCTGCCGTATTTTACCGTTTGAATGTTACCAAACTAAGGAAACAAAACTATGAAGCAAGGCATCTGGTTGGCTTTATTTTCACTGGGTCTTTTATTCACCAGCTGCATCAAGCCCCCGGAATATCCGGATACCCCCGAAATTGAATTCGTCGGCCTATCCAAGAATATTGTCAATCAACGGAATACCCGTTTGGACACGGTGGCTTTGTTCTTCTCTTTCACGGATGGAGACGGGGATCTGTCCTCCGATACTTTCGATCTGTTCATTCGCGACAGCCGGTTGGCTATCACAGACAGCTTCCGAATCCCGCCCATCCCCCGGGAGGGAGCTGCCAACGGCATTTCCGGAGAATTCACCGTTTTGATCAACAACCAGGTCGGTCTGTGCTGCATTCCGCCGAATGGCGCGCCCCCCTGTTTGCCCAACGAAGAATTCCCTTCCGATACCATGACCTATTTCATCAGCATCATGGATCGCGCCATGAACGTCAGCAATACCATCGAGACGTCTCCCATTGTCATTTTGTGTAATTAACCCAATCGATCCCCTTCCGCAACAGGGATTGGGTCAGCCCCTCCAGCCCGTCAGAGTCCGGCTGGTAGTCGTAAGCCCAGCTCGCCAGTGGGGGTAAACTCATGAGAATGGATTCGGTCCTCCCCTGCGTCTCCAACCCGAAGCGTGTGCCCTGATCCCAGACCAGATTGAACTCCACATAGCGGCCCCGGCGATAGCGCTGCCATTCCACCTGCTCGGGTTCGAAGGAACGGTCCCGGTTTTCTTCCAGCAAGTGGACGTAAATGGGAACGAAAGCTTCTCCGACCGCTTTTACAAATTCGAAATTGGAGGTTTTGTCCATCTGCAGACGATCGAAAAAAATGCCGCCCACTCCGCGGGTCTCTTTTCGGTGCGGCAGGTAAAAATACCGGTCCGCCCATTCTTTAAATCGAGGATAGTAAGAGGAGTCGAATCGGTCACAAACGGTTTTGAGCTGTTCGTGGAACCAGCGCGCCTGTTCCGGCTGAATATAGTGAGGTGTCAGGTCGATGCCGCCGCCAAACCACCAGGTCCCGGTATCCATCTCGAAATAGCGAATGTTCATGTGGATGATGGGGACCCAGGGGTTGAGTGGGTGCAATACGATGGAGACTCCTGAAGCAAAAAAGGTCTCCCCTTCCAATTCCAGTTTTTTCACCGCTTTGGGCGACAGGGTACCGTGGACCGCACTGAAGTTGACCCCTCCTTTTTCAATGTGCTTGCCCTCCAGGATGCGGGTGCGGCCGCCACCGCCGCCAGGGCGCTCCCACAGGTCCTGCTGAAACTTCCCTTCCCCATCCGCCTCTTCAAGGGATTGGCAGATCCGGTTCTGGAGATCTTGAAAGAATTGTTGGATTGCGTCCTTGTCCGGTATCATGGGAGAAAATGGGTATGGGAAAAGGTAATGCCTACATCTGCTTATAAAATGCTCTTGACATCGTAAAATCGCGACATCAAAAAAAAGCTTTGGCCGCTTCGACTACTTTTTTACTATTTCCGATAAATATTTGGCCGTCCACCAAGGCAACCGGTCTTTTCAGAAATGTATATTCATCCAGGATGAGAGCGCGTAAATCCTTCTCGGTAAGATTTTGCTCGTGCAGCCCCCTCGCCCGGTATTGGCGGGACCTTCGGCTGAAAAGGGCTTCGTAGGAACCGGCCAATTCTCGCATTTCATCCAGTTGCTCCGGGCTTATGGGTTTGGTCTTGATCTCCTGAAGCACCACATCCGGACCGGGATTCCACTCTTTCAGAATGCGCTGGCAAGTATTGCAGGTGCCGAGGTGGTAGATTTTTTTCATTTTGATAGATTGAGACGGCAAAGGTAAGATACCCGTTGCCAAACCCGAAAACAGCCGCCCATGTCTTCATTCGCACCCTCCGAACTCATCCTGAACGACGACGGATCCATTTATCACCTGCACCTTCAGCCGGACCAGATCGCAGATACCATTTTCACGGTGGGAGATCCGGCCCGGGTGGAACGAATTTCGCAGCATTTCGACCGGATCGAACACAGAGTCCAAAAACGCGAATTCATCACTCATACCGGATCCATCGGGCATAAAAGACTTACGGTTATTTCTACGGGAATCGGTCCGGACAACATCGACATCGTGCTCAACGAGCTGGACGCACTGGTCAATATTGATTTTGAAACCCGCCGTGAAAAAGCCGATTTGAAAACCCTGACCCTCATACGGATCGGTACTTCCGGCGCCCTCCAGGCGGATATAGAAACGGGGCAGAGGGTTGCCTCCACCTACGGGCTGGGCTTTGACAATCTTTTGGCCTATTACGATCTGAAACCCAACCTCGGGGAAGCCGAGTTGATCACCGCCTTGAACGGGTTTCAGGCGGTGACCGAACGCTGGCCGGTGCAACCCTATGCCGTGTCGGGCAGTCCGGATTTGATCCGCACGATCGGAAAAAACATGCTTCTGGGCATCACAATTACCAGCCCGGGATTCTACGGTCCGCAGGGCAGGAGCCTTCGATTGAAATCCCGTCTGACGGCTCTGGATCGGATTCCCCATTTCCGCCACCGAGGCCATCGGATTACCAATTTCGAAATGGAAACGTCGGCTATTTATGGTCTCAGTCGCCTGTTGGGCCACCGGGCTTTATCCTGCAATGTGATCTTGGCCAATCGGGCCCGGGGCACGTTTAGTTCGGACCCGCAAAAGGATGTGGACCGTCTGATCCGGGAAGTCCTCCAAGAGGTACTCGCCCTGGAATAGCCTGTCGGGAAAAGACCGGATTATCCGTTTGCCTTCCGGTGGTCGGACAGGAATTTTTCCAATCCAATATCCGTCAGCGGGTGTTTCAACAAGCCCAGGATGGACGATAGCGGACAGGTGACGACATCCGCTCCCAGCCGGGCGGCTTCCACGATGTGCTTGGAAGACCGGATCGAAGCTGCCAGGACCTGCGTATCGAATCCCTGCATGGAGTAGATCTCAACGATTTCGTGGATCAGGCGCATCCCCTCCCAATTGATATCGTCGATGCGACCGATGAAGGGAGACAAAAAGGTAGCCCCTGCTTTCGCGGCCAGAATGGCCTGCCCGGCAGAGAAAACCAGGGTACAGTTGGTAGCGATCCCCTGATCGGAGAAGAAACTGATGGCTTTCACGCCCTCTTTGATCATGGGTACTTTCACCACGATGTTATCTGCGATCTCAGCCAGGCTTTGCCCCTCCTTCAGAATGCCATCGTAATCCGTGGCAATAACTTCTGCGCTCACCGGACCGGGTACCAGATCGCAGATCCGCTTGTAATGCTCCCGAATGTTGGATTCGCCGGTGATCCCCTCTTGCGCCATGAGGGAAGGGTTGGTGGTCACCCCGTCCAGGATGCCGAGGTCGTGGGCTTCGCTGATCTGATCCAGATTGGCCGTATCGATGAAAAACTGCATGAGTGGATTGCTTTGGTTCGTGGCTGGTAAAGGTAAGCAATCCGCTTCAGGGGAAGGACCGGTTCAAGGGGACGCTTAACAAAAAGACAGGAAAAAAAGAAGGTGAGCAGACCATCGCACCGCTCAACCGACCTACCCTTGCTCCGTTTCCGGCCTGGGGGGGTTCAGCGGGAGCTGGTCGTGGTCGCTCACCAGGGTGCGAATTTAAGGTTAATTTTGGATAAAGACCAATTTTTGGATGTCGAGATGTTGCGATGTCACGATGGCGCAATGGGAGGAGGGGTACGAGGTCGAATATCCTCCCCCGGGAGGGTGGCCTCCGATATGGGATATCGCGGCATCACGAAATCAGAAAATCAACTCTTGGGAATGATCTCGGTTTCTTCGCCGAAATGCTGGGCAAATTGCTGCATTCGTTCGGCCAGCTCCCGGTTCTGGGTAGCTTTGAAGTAGGTGTCCCCCAAAGCCTGCAGGGTATGAAAGATGAAGCGGTCCATCTCGACAATTTGCATATCCTGGGTCCAGAGGTCGATCTTCAGCGTTTCCCGGCTTTCCTTGTCAAAGATGGAGAGCAGAAAAGCCTTACACTCCATGGGCGTTTGGGTTTCGGGATTGTCCTGGGCCTGCCAGCGAATGCGGCTGGGGACATTTTCCGGATTCAAACCGACTTCGATCCGGATCTCACTTGTTTTTTCGATACTTTCCATAGACGTTTTGATTGTCAATAAACTAAGGGGTTCAGGTTTTTTCCGGCTTGCGCCCTTTCCATTGGGCTGCCAGGCGAGGCAGATCCTCGTTTTCGTAGATGCGCAACCCGGGTTCCAGTACCTGGGCTGCCATGACCATAGCCCGGCCGACGGTTGAGTCCTTTACCAATTTGAAGCGCGGCGGAATGGCCCGGCCTCCGCTCAGGAAATCAGCGCCCCGAAGCAGGCGTTCGCCGATCTCTTCGCCCAAACGGAACTCTTTTCGGTCGCCTTCCAACACGGAGGGTCTGAAGATCCGCAATCCCCAGAAGGGGATCTTCGCCAGGGCATGCTCCAGCTTTCCCTTCACCTGCAAATAATAGAACAGGGAGTCGGGACTGGCGCCCGTTGCAGAAACCAACAGTACCTGCTTGATCTTTGCTCGTCGGGCGATCTCCAAAGGGTAGGTATAATCTACCCGGAAAAAGGCTTCCTTGCTGCCTGCCTTGGATCGGGTCGTGCCCAGGCAAAGAAAGAGGTCGTCTCCTACCCAGAGGTGCCGGAAAGCATCCATGTTACCGAAATCCATGAGGTGATGGGTGAGTCGCACGTGCTCGATATCCAACGGACGCCTCCCGAAACTGATCACCCTCCGATAGGCGCCGTGCTCCAGCAGGGCCAGCAGCACCTGATGCCCCACCAGGCCCGTACCTCCAAACAGTAAAGCTGTCTTGTTGCCCTTGATGATTTCCATAAGAAGCTAAAGTAGTAAGCCTACTCGGAATCTTCCACGATCAAATTGTAATAGCGGGCTGCATAGCCGCCCCAGACCCCCAGACCGCCTTCGACATTATCCTCGACTAGAGTGTAAGAGGAAAACGGCCCCTGGTTGGCCTGATTGAACTCCAGGGTATTCCAGAAGTTGAAATGGGCTTCATCAAGGGTGCACCACTTGACCAAAAGAGTATCTCCCAGACGATACAGCCCGAAGGTTTCGGGATCAAAATCGGCGTCCGGCGCTTCGGCCTTGGGCAAAGGAAAACGGAACTCCTTACCATTGATGAGGGCATCGTCAAAAACCGAGGCGAAGGGCGCCCGAAGCGGCTCGCTGTTGATTTGGGTGAAATAGCGATAGAAATTCGCTTCACTGGCCGGATCACGGATCAAAACCTCCAGCTCCCGCAGCGTATCGCTGGGATCTCCCGGCGGCTGTTTAAATCGAAGCGAATCCAGAGACACCGGGTTGGCGATCGTGGTCTGCGCCCGAAGTACCTTCCCTTCGGCCCGGACTTCGAGCTCATAGGTCTTGCCCACCTCCCCCAGGAACTGGAACGTGGGATCCAGGTAAACGCAAAAGTTCAACCCGGCCTCATCCGGGTTGATTCCCAGGAAAGCCCGGGCTAGTTCCCGTTGCTCGGGTGTCAGGTCGGCGAAGCAGACTTCCGTCAGTTGTATCTCCCGATCGCTTTCCCGAACGTAGATCTCAGCCCCGCTCACAAACAAATTATCGAACTGGGCGGAGTCCAGCTCCTGGAAAAAAGGTATGGATCGCGTCAGGAAGACATAGGGCGGAAGGGCCCGGTCTCCCGCCTCAATGTATCCCTCTACGACCAGTTGAGGTTCTTCGAGGGGAATATCCGGTATGAATTCCCTTTCACAGGATAACGCCAATACGGATAAAAGAAACAGGTAAAAACGATTGATCAATGTTTTCATGCGTTTTGTGGGCTTTCCAAATAGATACAAGGGGCCAGGCAATGGCTTTAAGGGGATGATCGGAACCTTACTTCGGCAGTTTCTTATACCGAAGCCGTATGGAATTCCCAATGACAACCACGTCGGAGAAAGCCATAAACAAAGCTCCCCACATGGGGTTCAGCAGGCCGGCTGCCGCTACGGGGATAGCAACGATGTTGTAGGCGAAGGCCCAGAACAGATTTTGGCGGATGGTCTGCAGAGTAAGCCGGCTGATGCCGACGGCGGGCAGGATCTGCTCCAGTTTTCCATTCAGCAGAATGACCTGAGCTGTCTGAATGGCCACCTGTGACCCCTCGCTCAGGGAAACCCCCACATCCGCTTTGGCCAGGGCCGGCGCATCATTGATCCCGTCGCCGACCATAGCCGTGGGCGCCTTCTGACTCAGGGCCTCTATCCGCTCCAGCTTCTCATTAGGCAACTGCTCGCCATAAGCCTGGTCAATCGCCAGCTCCCGAGCCAAATCTTCTACTTTTTGCTTCTTGTCGCCACTCAGAATGATCGAATCGATTTGCATTCGCTTCAAGCCTTGAATCACCTCTCCAACATGCTCCCGCAGCGGGTCGGCAAGCCGGATCCCAGCCAGCAACTCATCGTTTCGGGTAAGGAAAAGCTGGTTTTCGCCCGGGACGATTCGCGAGGGCAGGATCCGTGCCGAGCCCAGTCGGTATACATTGCCCTCCGGGTCGACCGCTCGCATTCCCTTTCCCTTCTCTTCTTCGATCTGCTCCCATTGGAATTCCATACCATTTTTGCGGCCTTCCATCTCCTGCACCAGAGACTTGGCGATCGGATGGGAAGAATGCTGTTCGATGGAGTGGATCAAACTGTTGACCCAGACTTCGTCGCCTCCCAGATAATCTATGGATTGGAGGGCGAATTTTCCGGTGGTCAAAGTACCCGTCTTATCGAATACCATCTGCCGGATACCGGCAAACACTTCCAGCGTTTGCCCTCCTTTGACCAGGATCCCGCTT
This sequence comes from uncultured Saprospiraceae bacterium, assembly GCA_964640855.1. Lineage (GTDB taxonomy): Bacteria > Bacteroidota > Bacteroidia > Chitinophagales > Saprospiraceae > JAJDFU01. The sequence goes on along the minus strand of CAZXIX010000021.1, from coordinate 20,686 downwards.
CGGGCCATTCGCCCGATGCCCACCATTACGGCCGTCGGCGTGGCCAGTCCCATCGCACAGGGGCAGGAAATAACCAAAACCGCAATGGCACGCATGAGGGCATCGGTGAAGGGTATGCCCAGCAGAAAGTGAGTTCCCAGGAGCACCAAAAGCGCTATGCTCAACACCACGGGAACAAAAATGGAACTGATTCGGTCAGCCAGCCGCTGGATGTCCGGTTTATCTTGTTGCGCTGTTTTAACCAACTCGATCATCTGCCCCAACAGGGAATCCTGCCCTATCTGATCCACCTCCAGGCGGATGTTCCCTTTGACAAGAATGGCTCCGCCATATACAATTTGGCCCGGCCCTTTGCGCACCGGCTCGCTTTCGCCGGTCAACATGCTTTCATCCAGCCAGCCCTCCCCCTTGATCAGGGTTCCGTCGGCGGGGATCTGATCTCCTTCGCTGACCAGTACGAGATCTTTCGGACGCAACTCTTCCCGCCGCACCGTGCTCACGGTGCCCGAAGGCAGGACCCGACGGGCAGTCTGAGGTTGCAAAAGGGTCAGTTCGCGTATGGAAGAAGTGGTTTGATCAACGGCGCGGTGTTCGATCCAATAGCCTAAAAGGACGAGGGTAATGATGGTGGCCGCCGTCTCGAAAAAGATCAGGTCGGGATCCTGAAGATATAAACCGACCAGACTATATACGAAAGCCGCGGTACTCCCCATGAAAATCAAAACATCCATGTTGAGCACCCGGGTTTTCCAGAAGCTCCAGGCGGACCGCCCGAAGTGGGTGAAACCAATGATAAACGGAGGCAGGCAAAGCAGGAGCTGTACCCAGCCATTGTGCAGGAGCGGTATGCTGAGTCCGACCAGCATAAGAAGGTGATTGATCAGGAGAGGCGCTGTGAAAATTGCGCTCACGACCCATTTTCTTTCCAGGGTCCAAAATCCGGGTCCTGTATCTTCGTCGACCACCTCGTATCCCAGCTTGTGTATGCCTGCCACCACCTGCTCGAGATCAGGACCGGATTCTACCGGCTTGTACCTGACTTCCTTGGTGGCAAAGTTTACGTAAACCTCCTCCAGGCCCTTTCTTTCCAGGAAGCGGGCAATTCCGGTGGCGCAGTTATTGCAATCCATCCCCTCCACTTTCAGCAAGACCTGATCTTCCATTCGCTTTTTCATTCCGGAGCATACATTTCAGAGTACTAACAAAATAGTGTTCCGACTGGGTTGCTTTTGGCGCATAAAATTACGGTAAGCTGGGGATACCCCGTTTTTGGTCCGAAAAATGACCAAGAGAGGGATCCTTTCCTCTTTCGGATAACAAAATCCATCCCGAAAACCTTCTTATGATCGTAACTGAAAAATACAATATTGCGCCTGGTTTACAGCAATGCCAAAAAAGGCGGAAAATATGATCAGGGGTTTCTATTTTTGGAATCCTTCATTTAAAAGAATAGTTGACAGAAAACTTCCGGCTGCATGAAGAAATGCTTAATCGGGCTTCTATGCCTCTTTTGTACTACAGCTCAACTCACAAGTCAGGTAACTGGCCACTCCCACGATGTCTATGAGGTCGATATCCACGATCCCATTATCGTTTGTCCGGTCACCGAGGAGATCATTGACATTTACAAGCCGACTCCGGAAGAACTGCTCAAAAAAGAGAGAGACCAGCCGATCCAATTTCAGGTAACTTACGATCCGACGGTTTCCTTTCCTCCGGATCTGAGAAACGCTTTCGAGGACGGTGCACTCGTACTGCTCTCCCAATTCTTTTCTTCTTCTGTTCCGGTACGGATATTCGTAACGGAAAATCCAACCGGCGGGAATACGTTGGCATCAGCCGGTCCTTCCAGCAACCGGCGGTTCGTCCCCGAAGCTCCCTGCTTCGATTGCTGGTATCCGATCGCGCTGGTAGAAAAAATGACGGGTCAAAATCTGAATGGCGACGATTTCGACCTCTTTGTCACCATAAATCTGGATGCTAATTTTTACTACGATTTTGAAAACCCCTTTGGCATAGGGGCCCGATTCGACTTCGTGACCATCGTCATGCATGAAGTCTTTCACGGATTGGGATTCATTTCCTTTCCGGGATCGACGGTGGATGAGAGTGGAGCGGGCTCTTTGTTGCAGGGAGGAAGCCCAAGCATTTATTCCGCTCAAATGGAAGACGAGCAGGGCAACTTGTTGCTGGATCAATACATTGACGGTTCTCCGGGCCTGGGGGAGGCCCTCACTTCCGATGCCCTGTTTTTCGGCAGCCAAAGCTTTTCTTTTGCCGATCGGGCTCAATTGTATGCCCCCTCCAACTACACCAGCGGATCCAGTCTCGGCCATTTGGACAACACCCGCTACGTCGATACGCAGGATGAACTGATGACCCCTTTCGCTGCGAGGGCTCGCGTGAACCGGGACCCGGGCATTGCCCTGACGATGATGAACGACCTGGGTTGGACCTCTACCTCCATCCTCTACGAAAATATTCCGGAGCAAGACCTGGAAACTGATCCGGCCGGCTCACTGGGTGTTACGGTCCGGGTACGCACGGATGAAGAGGTTGACTTCTCAACGCTCCGTGTAGTCTATTCCTTTGACGATTTCGCAACCTCTGCCAGCCTTCCTTTATTGCAGGACGTTGGGGCCGAGACCTACTCTACCCAATTGCCCGGACCCGGGCAAGCCGGTGATGTGGACTATTATTTTGAAGTGGAGACCACCTCCCGAAAGGTGGTCACCTCTCCGGGCAGAAACACAGCCGGGCAGCAAGTTACCTACGTATACACTTTTGGATTCGACGAAGAAGCCCCGGTCATCACCCACGAACCGGAAGATGCGATCAATGCCGGCGATCCTTCCATCGTGATCGAAGCGAAGGTCAACGATGCATTCACCGGAGTCGATTCGGTTGTATTGGTTTGGGCAGTGAACGATGATCCGCTCGATACCCTGGCGATGACCCTCGATGAAGACGATGGCTTTGAAGACGATATATATTTCGTCGAACTGCCCTTGCCCAATTCCCAGGTCGATGACACCCTCCGGTACCAGATTCTGGCCTTTGACCAATCCATCAATCGGAATCAGGCCATTTTCCCGGATAACGGCCAGGTAAAAGTTCCCGTGCAAGACCTGCTGGATGCCGTTGTCACTTATGTAAATGACTTTGACATTATTTCCCAAGATTTCGTAGGGGATTTCGACATAGAACAACCCGATGGATTCAACTCACCGGCTATCCATTCGCCCCACCCCTATCCGGAATCCGGCGAAGGCAATACCACCGATCTGATCTATGAATTGACCATCCCCATCCAGCTGAAAGAAGACCTGGGCACGATCTCCTTCGACGAGATCGTATTGGTAGAACCCGGAGAACCCGGGACGCAGTTCGGAGATGTCGAGTTCTGGGATTACGTTGCCGTGGAGGCCAGAAAAGTGGGCGCCCGGGATTGGATCCCCCTGGCTACGCCCTATGATTCACGAGACCGGGCCGCCTGGGAGGATGTCTACAACAGCGGTTTCAATGGTAATATTTCTACAGGCGTAGGGGCCCCCTCCCTCTATCGCACCCGTTCGATCGATATGTTCTTCAGCGGAGAGTTTCAGCCGGAAGACATCGTACTGATCCGTTTCCGGCTTTTTTCGGATCCCTTTGCCGCGGGGTGGGGCTGGGCTATCGAAAATCTTGAAATCCAGAATCAAGTCACAGCGATCAGACCGGTCATTGCGAAAGAAACCTCTTTGAAATTGTTCCCCAATCCGGTGGGTGACCAGGGATTGACGGTCGAGTTGCAGAATCCCGGAAGCAGGAAAGCAGAGAGTTTCCGGGTCGTAGACCCGCTGGGGCGAATCCAGTTCCAGCAAAAACTCGATCCGACCGGAGAATTCTTGCGCATCCGTCTGAATACCCAACGATTTGCCCCCGGGCTGTACACCTTTTTGATTGAGTTTGACGATGGTTCCGTGCAACGGAGACGATTTCTGAAAACGGAAACAGGCCGCTGATCCTTCAAAATGGCAGGGCCAAACCGCACCCGCATGCATGGGATCCGAAGCTGATTTTTGGTCAATGATCCGACCGACTTACTCGAAGGGAGGTCCAAAGCAAGGGGCTGTGGGTTTAATAATCGTATATTAAATCGGTAGTTTAATTTTACATTTACTGTAGCGACAAACTCTACTGACAAAGAACGGGTTGAAGAATCTTTTCGCGTCACCCTTGCCCATTGCGACGAATTATGGGTCTTTAGTCTCTCCCCTCCGCAAGAAGCAGGCCTTAGAGTACTTGATCCGGTATCCGGCTCATCGCTTAAGCGAAAGTTTTCCCAACCCAGGTTTTGCGCGTCAGGAAAACCCAAAGCGCATGAGAATCCGAAACAGATCTGCTTGTCCATACAGTCAGGAGCTAAACAAACTCTTTTGTCAAACCATCCATTACCGGAATATGAGTAAAACATTTACCCTCCTGGTTTTTCTATTTCTGTCCGTTCCATTGATCGGACAAAGAGAATTTGATCTGGGCGAATACAATTTTGATCCCCGGAAGATTGACCTGAAAAAAGAAGGCATTCAAATCTCACCCAGCGCCATTGAACTCAAAACCGCCAAGCTGGAAAAAGAGAAGCCGTTTTCAGCTTTCATTCCGGCTGACCAAAGAAAGAAGGGAAGATCGGCGCCTCTTGCATTCAACGTAAATTACAACGGCGGTGCCGCCCAGTTTCCAGCCGATCTGCGAGATGCATTTGAGAATGGAGCTTTGCCCATTCTTTCCCAAACTTTTACGTCCGATGTCCCTATTACGGTGGAGGTGTTTTCCATAAATACCAACCCCAATGCCCTGGCAGGGGCCCTGCCCGCCGACGCCGTTCCTTTCACCTTGTTCCCTTGTGCAGAATGCTGGTATCCCATTGCCTTGGCTGAAAAAATGGTCGGGATCAATATCAATGAAGATGAACCCGATGTATTCGTTATCGTCAATCCCAATTTCCCCTGGTATTACGATTATCAGAACCCCCAGCTGATCGGCGGCCGAACCGATTTCGTCACCGTGATCCTGCACGAAATGATCCACGGACTCGGGTTTGCGGGCGGGGCGACGGTAGACAGTACCGGTTTGGGTTCGCTCCGGGAATTTGACCGCCCCTGGATCTTTGATATTTCCTTGACCAACAACGGGCAGAAAGTGATCGAGGCCGTGGCCGATCCATCTACCTCCCTGGGTAACGTATTTACCTCAGAAAGCCTTTTCTACAACAACAATCTCTTCGGGGACACCACCTCCTTCAGATTGTATGCCCCCTCTGAATTTATTCCGGGATCCAGCATACATCATCTCGACGAACTTACTTACAGTAACATTGAGGAAGGCAATGCCTTGATGACCCCTTTCATCGGTGAAGGCGGAACGGTTATCCAGGATCCGGGGCAGATCGTGGATACCCTGATGGATGACCTGGGCTGGTTCTCTACGACCATTTTTCCGGAGAATCCCCCACCCTTCGATACGAGTTTCAGCGTTGATGCCGAAGTCCCGGTCACGATCAGCATTCGCACGGATGAGGATCTCGATCTGAGCACGCTCGCCCTGGTTTTTGCGGCAGAATCCGAGGACTTCCGAAATCTTTATGAAGTACCCTTCTCCGCGGATCCCGGCGGGGAAACCTACACCGCCATACTGCCGGCACCTCAGGTGGAGGAAACCTTTGCTACTTTTTACGGCGTTTTCACCACCTCCGGCAAACTGATCACATCACCGGGTCTCACCCTGGATGGCCTCCAGATCCCTATTTTCTATGACTACGGAAATGTCTCCAGCCTCAGCCCCTCCCTTTCCCGGGAAGCAGATCTGAATCTGTTCCCGAATCCGGTCAAGGACCTTCCCCTGCAGATCGAACTCAAGCTGACGGGAAATGCCCGGGCCGTTTCCTATCAAATTCTGGATCCCCTGGGCCGAACGCTGCGCCACCGTCCACTTCCCGGCTTGCAGAATACGCTGCGCGAACAAATGGAAACCGACGGCTTGAGTCCAGGGCTCCATACCGTACGATTTCTGCTGAACGACGGCACCATTGTCCGCGAACGCTTCATCGTATCCGAATAAACCCATCACCTACCGAAAGGAAAAAGCTTGTGGTCCTGGATCACAAGCTTTTTCTTTTGGCCACGAACAATCAGTAAGATTTACAATTACAAAGGGAAAGCCTTTACCTTTAATCCATTCTCAAACTAAAACACATATTCACCATGAAATTCTATCCCATTGGTTTAATCGCTCTGGCTTTCCTGATCTGGAACTGTGGCGGAACCAACACCAATACCGAAACCGCTTCGGAGGAAGAAACCGGAGGTAAGGCAGAAATGGCCTATACCCTGACGGCCTTCTCCCCTTCTCAGGATTATCCGAATGCGACCCTGACCAGCATGGAATTCACAGACGGCATGTTCAACTTCGGCGTGGCTGATTACGAATTGGCTATTCAGACGCCCGATGCACCCAGCAAAATGTGCGCCAATTCCGCACAGGGACAGCACATTCACCTGATCGTTGACGATCAGCCCTACGCCGCCAAGTATGAATCCTCTTTCAGCTATGAAATTGAAGATGGCGAGCACTACATCCTGGCCTTTCTCTCCCGCTCCTATCACGAAAGCATCAAAAACGGAAAGGCGCACAAAGCCCAGAAAGTAACGGTGACCAACAATTCGATTACAAGTTCGGAAGATATCACCGGCCCTATGATTTTCTATAGCCGCCCGAAAGGCACCTACATCGGCGAAGACACCGAGAAAGTAATGCTCGACTTTTATCTGGTGAATGCCAGTCTGGGCTCTGATTACATGGTCAAAGCCGATATAAACGGAGAAACCCATATGATCGACACCTGGCAACCCTATTACATTGAAGGTTTGCCCATGGGAGAAAACACCATCACTCTGACACTCGTCAATGCGGAAGGAAATCCGGTTGACGCTCCCAATAATCCGGTCACCCGAACCTTTACTCTGAAGGAGGACGTAGCGCCCGAGCAATAATCCCGGGATAATAATCCAAACCCAAAGAGGTCTGCATCCAGCAGATCTCTTTTTTTATGCAAAGCTGGCAGGGAAAGGTAGATTTTGGTGTAAAAATTATAGATTAGCCCACAACCACTAAAGCGCTTTCCCCTATGGAAAAAATCCTTGTTGCTAACCGGGGCGAGATTGCCCTGCGTGTCATGCGTTCGGCCAAAAAAATGGGCATCAAAACCGTTGCCGTCTATTCGGAAGCCGACCGCGACGCGCCCCATGTTCATTTCGCAGATCAAGCCGTTTTAATCGGTCCGGGGCCATCCAACCAATCCTATCTAAAAGGGGATCGGATCATTGAAGTTGCCAAAGCTACCGGCGCACAAGGAATCCACCCTGGCTATGGTTTTCTGAGCGAGAACGGTGCTTTTGCCGAGGCGGTTGAAAAGGCCGGCTTTACCTTTATCGGCCCCAGTCCGCACGCCATCCGGGTGATGGGAAGCAAGCTGGCCGCCAAAGATGCCGTAAAAACCTACAACATCCCCATGGTCCCGGGCATCGACGAAGCCGTTACGGAAGTGGACAAGGCCAAAGAGATAGCCGAACAAATCGGATATCCCGTGCTGATCAAGGCTTCAGCCGGTGGCGGGGGAAAAGGCATGCGGGTCGTCGAACGGCCGGATGATCTGGAAGAGCAGATGCAAAGAGCCATCAGTGAGGCTACCTCAGCATTCGGAGACGGGTCTGTATTTGTGGAAAAATTCATCACTTCTCCCCGACACATCGAAATCCAGGTGCTGGCCGATACCCACGGCAACACCATACACCTGTTCGAGCGCGAATGCAGCATCCAGCGCCGGCACCAAAAGGTCATCGAGGAGGCTCCCTCCGCCGTTTTGACCCCGGAAATCCGGAAAGCCATGGGCGAAGCGGCCGTAAACGTAGCACGAGCCTGCGATTACACCGGCGCCGGCACGGTCGAATTCCTGGTAGATGCCGGCCTGAATTTCTATTTCCTCGAGATGAATACCCGTCTTCAGGTAGAACATCCGGTCACCGAATACATCACCGGCGTCGATCTGGTCGAACAGCAGATCCGGATCGCCCGGGGGGAAGTCCTTTCCATCAAACAGGAGGACCTCCGGATCAACGGACACGCGATGGAGCTCCGGGTCTACGCCGAGGATCCTCAAAATAATTTTCTCCCCAATATCGGATCCCTGGAAACCTATGTCCGGCCCAATGGTGAGAACATCCGGGTGGACGACGGCTTCGAGGAAGGCATGGCCATACCCATCTACTATGACCCGATGATCGCCAAGTTGATCACCTATGGTTCCAATCGGGAGGAGGCGATCCAGCGCATGCGAGAGGCCATCGATGGCTACCGGATCGAAGGCGTGATCACCACCCTATCCTTTGGCAAATTCGTCATGGATCACCCCGCTTTCCTTAGCGGCCAATTCGATACCGGCTTCGTTGGGAAGTACTTCCAGGGGGTTGCCCTGAGCTCGGAAAAAGAACGGGAAGCCCATACCGCTGCTTTACTCGCCGCTCATCTGTATCAAAAGGAGCATCAGATGGTAAAAGTGCCGCGGACCAACGGTCCGGAGTGGAGGCAGAAACGGTAAACCCCCAACCAAACGAAGCTGAACGGTTGATGAGGTAAGAAGATAGATGGTAGGTGATTGACAAGCTAAGTTTTGTTGAGAATTGCCAACTCGTTCCCCGGCCAGCTTTCTTTAAGGATGATAGAGGGCCTTGCCTGACGCTGGACCTGGGCCCCCCGGAGGACAGGCGGGTGGTTCCCAGGTAGGGATCGAGCCCAACCGGGAAATAAGAAGTAAGATTTTACTGCAAGATATATCGTAAGTGCGGGTAAGGGACAGGGCTTCTAAGTGTGAAAGGATAATACCTGGATGGGAGTCCCCCACATCTGGAAGCCGACGGTTTCAGTTTCTTTAACCGTAAGGGATACTTTTTTGCCCTCTTCTTTGAGTTGTTCGGGCATATTCACCGGAAGCCATTGGCGGCCGTCCTGGCCGACGATTCCCCAGAAGCCTCCTTCCAGGTCTTGGTGAACCACCTTACCCTTTATCCGAAATTTCTTCATGTTTTTGAGTTAAATATGGGTCTTCCATCTCCACCTGCCACTTTTTTTCGATCACCTCGCTCAGACCTCGGATGAGTTGATTCTGCTGGAAGATCGTTTGCTTCAACGCCTGGATCTCCTCCAGCAAATAACGCTGCACGTTCTGAGGAGAAGGGAGAAAAGGGCTGATCTTCGCCCTTATGTACCAGATCTCCCGGATATCAGCCAGGCTTACCTTGTAGGTATGATAAAAGGAGTTGTCGGAGATCAGCTCGAGTTCTTTTTTGTCTTTCAGGAGATTCTTCACCCGCTTGACCACCACATCACTTCGGGTGACCACCACATAGACGTAATTGCTTTTGATGCTGCTTTCCCAATAGGCCGGCTCCAGAAAATTGCACACGACCTTATCCCCTTCGTAAAGCGTAGGTTCCATGCTGTCCCCGGCTACATCGAAAGATCGATGCGTTCCGGAACGGTATTTGTAATCCGGAAGCGTGTAGGTAGGCAATTCTTCCACAAAGCCGGGATCGGACATTTCTCCGGCATAGCCGGCCTGAGCGGGAATCGGGACATGTACGATCCGTTCTTCCTGCCGGTTGTCGGTCACCACCGTAAGAATCCGGAATTGACCGCCCCAATCATCACTCATGAACATGGGACCCTCCCCGGTGTACAGATACACGGGATTGATCCGGTAGGTCTCGACCGCCTTTCGAACCAATTCGATGGTGACGTCCCTCCTGCCTTTCAGTATTTCGCTTAAACTTTGAGGCAGATAATCCAGAGACAGGGCAAATTGCCGACTTGAACGAACGTGCTTATCCTCTTTCAGCTTATCGTGACATTTGATAAACCTCTGAGTGACAACACTATTCATACTTTGGCAGATTTGGGAAACAAGTATTCTTCCAAAGTAAGGATTCAAGGGCAAAAACGGAAAGGCCCTAGCAAAAAAGTGATATCAGCCAGCAGGAAAAGCCTGGATGATCTCGATGAAATCCTCGGCTTTCAAAGAAGCACCGCCTACCAGGCCTCCATCTACATCCGCCTGGCTAAAGAGATCGGTCGCATTATCCGGCTTTACGCTCCCCCCGTAAAGAATGGAAGTCTGCTCTGCAACCTCCTCTCCGTACTTTTCTTTCAGTAATTGCCGGATGAAAGCATGCATTTCCTGGGCCTGTTCCGGGCTGGCTGTTTTACCGGTACCAATGGCCCAAACCGGTTCATAGGCGATCACAATCGAACCCATAGCCCCTGGCTCCAGATGAAACAATCCCCCCTGGATCTGGTCGCGGACCGTTTCTTCCTGTTTTCCGGCTTCTCGTTCCTCCAGCTTTTCTCCACAACAAAAAATGGGGCGCAATTGATGGCGCAGACAAGCATCGACTTTTTTACTCAAAATGGCATTGTCCTCTCCAAAATAAGCTCTTCGCTCACTGTGACCCAGGATCACATATTTGACCCCTACCGATTTCAACATAGGAGCCGATATCTCACCCGTAAAAGCCCCGGAATCTTCAAAATGGCAATTCTGAGCCGCCATCTCTACGTTCGAAATATCTCCAATCAGAGTAGACAGATGTTTCAGCTGCAGGAAGGGAGGCGCCAGTATGACGAGGTTCTCCGAGGGCTGTAGTTGCTCTACGATCTCCAGGGTCAGATCGCGGCCTTCCTGGTAGGTGGTGTTCATTTTCCAGTTGCCGGCGGCAATTTTTCTTCTTGGGCTTTGGCTCATCAGCTTTTCTTTTTCTTTCGAGATGGAAAAGTAAGAAACAAGGACTATTCTTCTTTCAGCGATTTTCTTTTTTCCTTCCCCAAACGAGCGTATTGGATATTGGCCTCAATGCGGTGACCCGGGCGTGACCATTTTTCGGGCTTGTCCGCAGGCTCTGCCTCAAACGGTTCCCTCGCAGCTCCTTCCGGCTTCCCTTTGACAAAGGCCTCGGTAGGTTGAATTCCGAGAAGTTCAAACATCTCCAGATCCTCGAAAGCATCCGGATTTGGGGTGGTCAACAACTTATCTCCGGCAAATATGGATCCGGCGCCGGCCAGAAAACATAAGGCTTGCCCCTCGCGGCTCATCTGGGTGCGGCCCGCCGACAGGCGGACAACCGATTTCGGAAGCACGATCCGGGTAGTGGCCACCATACGGATCATCTCCCAGATGGAAACCGATTCCTGATTTTCCAGAGGAGTCCCCTCTACCGGCACCAGGGCATTGATGGGGACCGACTCCGGGGCCACCTCCATACGTGCATACGTTAGCAGCATGCTGCAGCGATCCTCCACGCTCTCCCCCATACCAATGATGCCGCCTGAGCAGACCGTTAAATTGGCCTTGCGGGCATTGTCAAGAGTCTTCAGGCGGTCGCCGTATCCTCGGGTAGAGATGATTTCCTTGTAGTAGGCTTCCGAGGTATCGAGATTGTGGTTGTAGGCATACAGCCCGGCCTGGGCCAGTTTTTGGGCTTGCTGTTCTGTTACCATCCCCAGGGTACAGCAGACCTCCATATCCAAAGCATTTACGGTACGTACCAGTTCGAGGACGTGGTCAAAATCCGGACCCTCTTTCACGTGCCGCCAGGCCGCTCCCATGCAGATACGGGAGGCTCCCAGCCCCTTAGCCCTGAGGGCCGCATCGCGAACCTGTTCAACAGACATGAGATCATTTTCATCGATGTTGGTGTAGTACCGGGCTGCTTGCGGGCAATAGCCGCAATCTTCCGGACAGCCTCCTGTCTTTATGGAAAGCAGGCTGCTGATCTGCACCTTGGAAGGGTCGTGATGTTCGCGATGGACCGTTGCGGCGCGGTAAACTAAATCCATGAGAGGCATACGGTAAACATCCTGGATCTCCTCCAGCGTCCAATTTTTTCTTGCTGTATTCATGTTTGTTTCTTTCGTTTGAAGGAACGGCTTTCCATCCCGATTATCAATAAGGCGGGCACCATCATCCCGGCCACCCCCCATCCCCAATGGATAGGCTCGGCATCCAGCCTCAGCCAGATCAAATCTTTCTCCTCCTGTCCTACCTTACGCTTCACGTATTCCCGGGAAGGACGAGGCGTTTCGCGAACCAGCCCTTTTACGGATATGGGCTCTGCCGGAAGCCGGGGAAAAAAGAGGCCGGCGGAGTCCTCCCGGAAGTAGGCCCAGCCGACAAGCTGGTACCGCATGCTCTCAGCCGGCAGAGCTGCCGTTCGCTGGCAGGGATTTATCGGGAAAAAGAAAATGCCTTCCCCCGATCCCTTCCAGGTATATAGATCCGGACCCGGGCAAATACCCTGAAATTGAACGTATTCGGCATCCCCTATTCCAGACCGGACCGCATCAGCCAGATCCAGGGTTCGGAGCTTGTCTGCCCCTCCCCATCGGGAGAGAAGATGGTTGCAACTGGTGATAAAAAGAGCCAATCCCAGAAAAATTAAGATCAGTCTCTCGAACATATCCTTAAAAGGCTTGGCGAATAATCAGGCTGACCGCATTGCCACCGAATCCAACCGAGTTGATCATCAGGTGCCGGATCGGGCCCGTCTTGCTAACCGGGGTAAGATAGGGAATGCCCACCAATTGCTGATATTGAAGCATCAGGATTCCCAGTTCCAGGCTCAGCCCGCCGGAAGCCCCCAACGTATGGCCGATCATCCACTTGTTGTTGGTTTTGGGCATCGCTTTCCCAAAAACCCGGTCCAAGGCTGCTTGCTCGGCTCTATCTCCCCGAACCGTGCCCGGACTGTGGGTCAGCACAAGGTCGATCTCGGGAAACCCGGCCTCCTGCAAGGCCCTGCTCATGGAATCATGCAGGCAGTTTCCCTGCGGGCTGATCCCTGCCGGAGAAGGCGTTTCTTCGGTTCCGAAACCCAGCCCTACAATCCATGCCAGGGGGTTTTCCGGATCTTTTTCCAGACAGAAAACCGCCGCTCCTTCCCCCAAAACCATGGTGTTCTCACTTTTTTCAAAATCCAGAGCCCGACAGGGAAATTCCTGGGGTTCGGGCCGGGCGCACAACCTGAGCGCGTTCATTTGCCCGAAGGTGAACGAAGTCAGAGGAGCTTCGGTCCCTCCGGCCAGAAAGCGGTCGCAGCGCCCGGACTCGATCCAGACACAGGCATTCAGCAGGGCATGAAAAGCCGTGCTGCAAGTGATCGAGTGGCTGAAAACCGGACCTTGGTTTCGAAAATGTTGTCCGACCCAGCTCGACAATCCCCCCAGGGTGGTGGTGGGAGAAGCCGTGGGATGCAAACGCCGGTCCTTCAGATATTGGGAATGGAAATCCTCCCACAGGCCGGTCGCCCCCCGGGAAGATCCCAAATTGATCCCATAGGAACTACCTTTCTCCCAATCGGCCATTTTCAAGGCTTCCGAAGCGGCATAGAGAGCCAGATGTACCGTCCGGTCGGCGCGCTCATAGGTCTTTTGAAAAGGTTCCAACAAGGCTTCAGCTTCTTGAGAAAGCCGACCGCACCAGTTCGTATCCAGGCAGAGAAAATGCTTCCCCCGGGTGGCTTGCTCCCATTTTTGTTGGGGATCTCCGCCGCCCATGGCAGAAATACTGCCCATACCGGTAATACCGATGGCCATGTCTAGCTGGATTTTGCCATAGGTGCAAAATGGGTCAGCGCCTCTTCCAGGGAGGTATAGATCCGATCCAACTGCTCCGGAGTAATGCAGTAGGGCGGCATGAGGTAAATGATATTGCCCAGTGGCCGCAAAAGGATATTCCGCTCCAGGAAAAAGCGATACAGGCGGTCCCGGAAATCGTTGAAGTAGGAGGTTTCTCCGCCTTGCTCAAACTCCAGGGCCAGAATGGTTCCACGCATGCGAGTGGCTCGAATCCCGGGATGATCCTGGATATTGGCCATGAAAGCAGCGTGTCGCTCTTCGATCATCCGACGCTGCTCTTGGCTTTCTTTACTGAGCAGGAGGTCGAGGCTTGCCAGAGCGGCTGCGCAGCCTACCGGATTGCCGGTGAAGGAGTGCCCATGAAAAAAAGTCTTGTAGCGGTCCTCGCTGATAAAGGCCTCGAAGATCGCTTCCGTGCAGGAGGTCGCTCCCAAAGGCAAGCTTCCTCCCGTCAATCCCTTCGACATACAGAGGATATCGGGCGGGTTGGCCAGGAATGAGGAAGCGAATATCCGGCCGCTACGGCCAAAACCCGTCATCACTTCGTCTGCGATCGTCAGAACGCCTTTTTCCCGACAAAGCCCGATCAGGGCATCCAGGGCTTCCGGTTCGTACATACGCATCCCGCCGACCCCCATGATAAGCGGTTCGAACAAAAAGGCATAAACGGATTTTTGCTCCAGGCAACGAGCAAGGGCAGCCTCGCTTTCTTTTTCCTTGCCGGGAAGGGGAGCCGGGATTCGAAGGACCTCAAACAGGTGGCTGTGGAAAGCGGTATTGAAGGAATGATCTCCGCTGGCCGACATGGCGCCGAAGGTTTCCCCGTGAAAGCCCTCCTCAAAGGCGATCAGGTAGCGACGGGGCCTGCCTTGATTATGGAAATATTGCAAGGCCATTTTGATGCCGATCTCTACAGCCGTAGAACCGTTGTCCGAATAAAAGATCCGGTTCTGATTGGGAGGCAGTACTTCGAGGAGCCTTTCAGCCAGCTCTACGGCCGGCGGATGGGTAAAACCGGAAAAGATCACGTGCTCAAGTCGCATCATTTGCTCGTGCACCCGGTCTGCGATCTCCGGATGGGAGTGGCCGTGAATGTTGGTCCACCAACTGGCTATCCCGTCGATGATCTCTTGTCCATCTTCGGTGATCAGCAAAGCTCCTTTTCCGGCAACGACCGGCAAGGGGGGATCGGCCAAAGCGGCTTGTGTGTAGGGATGCCAGATAACCCGGCTATCGCGTTGAAGTAAGTTCATTTTTCCAGTTGATCAGTTTTTCAGAATGATGGGCGGCGGCCCGGGCAATGGCTTGCGCATTGACCTCCGGAAATTCCTCCAGGCGCAACAAGGCCCGGACGCCCGAAAATTGCTCAATGATGCGCTCGGTATCCGGCGTGGATGATCCATTCCAGATCAGGCCGGCCAGCGGTATCTTCCTCTGATGCAGCGCTTCCAGACTGAGCATGGTATGGTTGATGCTTCCCAGGTAGTGACGGGAAACCAATACTACCGGAAGCCCCAGGTGTTGGATCAGGTCCAGCATGCTTTTCTTTTCGTTGAGCGGCACCCAAAGCCCGCCCGCACCTTCCACGATCAGGAAATTATCGGTTGGGGGCAAATAAAATTGCTCCAACCGGATCGCCACTCCGTCGATGCGAGCAGATGCATGCGGAGACAAGGGATTTTCCAATCGAAAAGTTTCCGGATGGATCCTCCGGCCCGAAGGTGCCCATTCCCGGATCTTATCCGCATCCGAATAATCCAGGTCGCCGGATTGGACCGGTTTCCAGTAATCCGCCTCCAGAGCCTCGGCCAGGAAAGCACTGACAACGGTCTTTCCCACATCCGTCCCGATCCCGGAGATAAAAACACCTTTATTCATTAGCCTTTTGATCTTTAATTTTCCAGGTATATCCCAGACCTACGTTGGCCACGAAGGTCCCTCCGTTCAAATAACTGAAACCCGCCGTGAAAGCCCAACTATTCTGGGGCGCCTCCGGCGCGAGTTGGGGAAAATAGCTTATATCCCCCCCGAAGAGCAGGAACCACTGAGATCGGTCCAGCTTCTGAAGTTGCTGCATATCGTCGAAAAAGGTATTCTGGAACTGGTCCCGAAGCAGCGTTCCGCGCAGCGAAAACCCGACCCGGCCAAACAGGCGCGCACCAGCGGATAGGGACAAGCTATGGTTTTGCCCGTCGGTCAGAAAAGACGGTTTGATCAACAGGTCACCGGGCAACCACCAGAGGCCCAACCCAAAAGCGGCCTTCGTTTCGGGATCGCTCACGGAGCCGTTGGTCAGGATCGATCGGATGGCTCCTCCCTCCAATCCGGCTCCCAGGAATTGCTGCCCGTGGCAGGGAGCGAAAACCGTCAGGAGGCAAATCCCAAGGAGGAGGTGTTTTTTTCGGGAGCGTCGAGTTCGTAGAGGTATTGATCCAGGCATTCGATCAGTTTTCTGATTTCATCGTCCGAGTTGTAAGAGTGCAGGGTGATCCGGATCCGCTCGGTTCCGCGAGGCACCGTCGGGGCCAGGATCGCTTTTACTCCCAGGCCCGCCCTATTTAAGTGGGCAGCCAACCGTTTGGTTTGCTCGTTCCCCCCTATGATCAGACTCTGGATAGGCCCTCGCGCAGGCACCCACTTCTCGCGTATCGAGTTGGGCAACCGGTGGGAAAACTCCCTTATGGCACGAAACAATAGAGCCCGCTCCTCTGCTCCTCGACCCACACTTTGGTAGGCTTCCCGGATGTGAACCCATTGTTGGGGAGGAAGAGCGGTCGTGTAAATAAACGATCGGGCAAAGTTTATCAGATAGGGTTTGAGCTCGTCCGGCCCCAATACTGCAGCTCCATGTCCGCCAACGGCTTTGCCAAAGGTATGAATCCGGCACCAAACCTTATTCGCCAGACCTTTTTCCACCACAATCCCTTCTCCTTTGGGACCGAAAACACCCGTAGAATGGGCCTCATCAACGATGAGCGCAGCCTGGTATCGCCCGGCTAATTCGCATAAAGAAACCAGGGGCGCTTCGTCGCCATCCATGGAAAACAGGCTTTCCGTCACGATAAAAACCTGGCCGGTCGCCTTTTTCATGCGTTCTTCCAGATGTTGGAGATCATTGTGCCGAAAAGAGAAAACCCGGGCATGCGACAGACGGATCCCGTCTCGCAGGGAAGCGTGGATCAACTGATCGTACAGGATCGTGTCTCCGCGCTTCGGAACGCTGGACAGAACCCCGAGATTGGCCATGTAACCGGAGTTAAAAAGGAGGGCACTTTCTGCCTGGTGAAAGGCGGCAAGTTCGGATTCCAGGGTTTCGGCCAATGGGTGATTTCCGGAGATCAGACGTGAGCCGGTAGACCCGATTCGTTGTTCCGAGGCCGCATCGGCCGGCCTCCTCAGGCGAGCCAGGCCCAGGTAATCATTGGACGAAAAGTCAATCTTGTGCTCATTGGTAGGAAGAGATCTCAGAGAGCCATCCCGAGCCCTTGCCTCCAAAGCTGCTTTCAACCGTTCATTCAAATAGCCCATTCGGCAAATGTAGGGAACCCGGGAGATTCGTTAATTCTCCGCCCCCCTTTCATTTTTTGTAAATTACTGGCTCAACCTGCATACCCATGAAGTTTGGAAAACTTTCCGACATCCGTGGTGTGGATTTTAGCCTTCCACCAGACCACCCGGACAGCAACGGCTTTCTGAGCTCGTTAGCCGGGGCTGGAGTATCTTCCCACCTGCAGGTTTTTCTGGGGGCCACCGGATGGTCCATGAAGGATTGGGTAGGCAGGGTCTATCCTCCCAAAACCAAAGCCCGGGACTATCTGGCCTTCTACGCCAAACAGTTCAACAGCATTGAGTTGAACACCACCCATTATCGGATTCCCGCGCTGGCGCAAGTCGAGAAATGGAAACAGCAGGTACCGTCCGATTTTCGGTTTTGCCCAAAAGTTCCCCAATTGATCAGCCACGGCAGGCAACTCGGGATCGACACGCCTCATGTCGATCATTTTCTGGATGTCATCGCCGGGTTGGGAGACAAACTGGGTTGCTGTTTTCTGCAATTACCCCCTTATTTCGATACGACCCGCTGGGGAGCTCTGGAAAAGCTCCTGGATCACTGGCCGGCGGCATCCATTCCGCTCGCCCTTGAATTTCGGCATGCCTCCTGGTTTGAGGATCCGGGACCCGGACGAGCCGCCTTCAAACGGATAGAGGAGCTCGGATTCGGCCTGGTCATTACAGATGTGGCAGGAAGAAGAGATGTTTTGCATATGCGGATCAGCGCCCCTTTCACCCTGGTCCGATTTGTCGGCAACGGTTTGCATGAAACCGACTATCGGCGGGCGGATGCCTGGGTGCAGCGGTTAACCCAATGGGCTGATTCAGGCCTTCAACAAGCCTTTTTCTTCCCACACCAACCCGATAATCTCCTGGCTCCGGATATGATTGACTATTTTTCCAGAAAGCTGAAGGATGGCAAGACCATAACGTCCCGAGGCCCCAAATGGCTGACCGAAAACCAACAAACCAGCCTTTTCTAACAATCTGATTTGCCCAATGGATCTGAATGCCAAAGAAATGTCGCCACTGACCAACGAATACAAACCCGGCAAGGCCATGCTGTTTAGCCCGGACGGCATGCCCTATATTCACCGGGATATCAGTTGGCTTTCATTCAACTTTCGGGTCTTGCAGGAAGCCCTGGACCCCTCTGTTCCGCTGTTGGAAAGACTCAAGTTCATGGCCATCTACTCCTCCAACCTCGATGAGTTTTTTCGGGTGCGCATGGCCAACCACCGCTACCTTTTGCGCGTCGGGAAAAAAACCAAGCGAGAACTGGAGATTTCCCCGAAACAAACCGTAAAGGAGATCCAGAAGATCGTCAACAAACAACAGGAACAGTTCAGCAAGATCTTCGATGAGAACATTGTG
Source organism: uncultured Saprospiraceae bacterium (assembly GCA_964640855.1). Classification (GTDB taxonomy): domain Bacteria; phylum Bacteroidota; class Bacteroidia; order Chitinophagales; family Saprospiraceae; genus JAJDFU01. The sequence goes on along the minus strand of CAZXIX010000021.1, from coordinate 2,038 downwards.
CCCGCGTTGAGGCAACAGGGCATTCACCTGCTGAGGCGGCTGGATCTCAACGAAGAGCAGAAAGCTTTCGTGCAAGCCTACTTCAAAGACCACATGCTACCCTTCGTACAGCCGGTCTTGCTGGTCGGTAAAAAGATCAAACCCTTTTTGAATAACAAGGCCCTCTACCTGACCGTGGTCATGCGGGACAAGGACGAATCCGTAAAAGAGAAGGTCTACGGTATGGTAAAGATCCCCTCCGACTATCTTCCGCGTTTCATCGAATTGCCCTCCATCAGCAGCCGGCACGACATCATCATGCTCGATGACATCGTTCGGCACAACATATCTGATCTTTTCCCCGGCTACGAGATTCTCGACACCCACTCGATCAAACTGACCCGGGACGCGGAGTTGTATATCGATGACGAATTTTCGGGAGACCTGGTTGAAAAGATCAAATCGAGCCTCAACAAGAGGAATGTAGGCACCGCCAGCCGCTTCGTTTACGATCGGGAAATGCCGGACGAGCTGCTGGAGTATCTCATGGAAGTCTTTCAACTGGGCAAGCAAGACCTGCTCCGGGAAGGGCGATACCACAACAATTTCGATTTTTTCAGCTTCACGGATTTCGGTCTGACGCATCTGAAGTATATCCCGATGCCCCCTCTGCCCTATCCGCCGCTGGAAGAAAGCCAGGACTTTTTCGGGACCATAGACCGGGAAGATCACCTTCTCCATGTCCCTTACCAATCCTACGAATCGGTGATCCGCTTTTTCGAAGAGGCGGCTCGCGACCCCCAGGTGACCCACATCAAGATCACTCAATATCGGGTAGCGCGAAAATCCCGCATTATGCAGGCGCTGATGGATGCCGTGCAAGCCGGCAAGCGCGTCAGTGTTTTCATCGAGGTAAAAGCCCGCTTTGACGAGGAGGCCAATCTGAAATGGGGAGAAAAGCTGGAACGAGCCGGCGTGTCGGTACAATACAGCTTTCCGGGCGTGAAGGTCCATAGTAAAGTGGCCATGGTCAATCGAAGAGAGGGGGATCAAAACAAGGTCTACTGCTACCTGTCTACCGGGAATTTTCACGAAAATACGGTCAAGGTGTATGCAGACCTCGGCCTTTTCACCGCTGACGTGAGGCTGACTTCGGAAGTAGTACGTCTGTTCAATTTCCTGGAAACGGTCAAACTCCCCTCGCAAGGCTTCGACCACCTGTTGGTAGGGCAATTCAACCTCCTGACCGGCATCGAACAACTGATCGACTTTGAGATCGAGGAAGCCCGAAAGGGCAATAAAGCCAATATTATCCTGAAGATGAATTCCATCCAGGATAAAGAGATCATCGCCAAGCTTTACGAAGCCAGCCAGGCTGGAGTGACCATTACGTTGATTATCCGGGGGATTTGCGGCCTGGTTCCAGGGGTACCAGGTATCAGCGATAACATTGAGGCTTTCAGCATCGTGGACCGCTTTCTGGAGCATGCCCGGATCTATTATTTCCACCACGGGGGTGAGGAACGAATCTACCTGTCCTCCGCCGATTGGATGGTCAGAAACCTGCGGCACCGCATAGAAGTCGGCTTCCCGATTTACGATCCGGAGCTCAAACAGGAGATTAAGGATCATCTGCACATCCAGATGACCGACAACGTCAAAGCACGCAACCTGGATGGCGATTTGAGCAACAGCTACCGGCGATCGGGCGCTGATCTGGCCATACGCTCCCAGGTGGAGATGTACTTCTATACCAAACGCAAACTGGAACGGACGCAGAACGAAATGGCCCCGGAAAGGGGCTATTGATTATCCCCCAAATGAAAAAAGCAGGCCGGGTTCGCCTGCTTTCTGAGTGCCCGGGACGGGACTTGAACCCGTACTCCCTAATGGGAACAGGATTTTAAGTCCTGCGTGTCTACCAATTCCACCACCCGGGCCGGGAGACCCCCTAAATTAAGCACAAATGAACAATAAAAAAGGCCTTCCTCTGGAAGACCTCTTGAGCGGATGACGAGACTCGAACCCGCGACCTCAACCTTGGCAAGGTTGCGCTCTA
>CAZXIX010000020.1:0-50118 GCA_964640855.1 uncultured Saprospiraceae bacterium | reverse complement strand
AAATCGGATCATGATTAAATCAGGTTTGTTAGGTTATATATTATTGCACACAACAACTGTACACACGCCACCCCAGTGACGTGTATATCTCATATATCTATCCGGTCCAACGGGCTCTGTATATGATCGATCCGGGCTACATGCGTATAGATCTCCGTCGTCTTCGAGCTGTTGTGACCCAACAAGGATTGAATTTAACGCAAATTCACACCCTGTTCAACCATATGCAGGGCCTCGGCTTCAATATGGATCTATCTACCCATAGAGATGAGCTGCCGCACGGCGACTAAAGATCGCCGCTACCTATACCCCCATCCAAAAGCGAGCCCCAGCGAGCACACCCACCCATCCAAACAATCGCGAAGCGATTCATCCAACCGCGGCCTTAGCCGCACATCCATCCAGGAAGCGACAGCCGACCCATCCAATCATGCTACCGCCCTACCTCCTCCACCAACAACTTCTCGCACACCTCCCGGCTCAGCATCATCCGGTCAAAATCTCCATACCGCACCATCCGGCTCTGGTCAAACGGCTCAATGTCCAAAACCTCAATCTCCAGACCGAGCTCCAGTTGCTTGCCGTTGAGATAGACCAGGAAATCCGTAGAGCTGTCCGACAAAGCCGCCAAACGAACCCGGACCCGCGGCCCCACCTCCAGCAATTTCTTGTACGAATGAGACCGGATCTTGCCCTCCTTGTCCGGTATGGGCGACCCATGCGGATCGAGGGTCGGGCGGCCCAGCATCTCATCCATCCGCTCGAAAAGCACCTCCGAATCCAAATGCTCCATCTCCTCGGCAATGTCGTGCACCTCCTCCCACCCAAACCCCATCTTCTCTACCAAAAACATCTCCGCAATCCGATGCTTGCGAATGATCAGAGCCGCCATTTTCCGGCCGGAAGCCGTCAGCTGCAAAGGCTTGTACTTCTGATAGTTGACCCAACCCTTTTCCTGTAGCTTGCGCACCATACTGTTGGCCGTGGGCGTACTGACACCCATCTCCTTGCTCAACTGCGAGATCTGCACCTTCCCCGACTCGTCGGCCAGGTAATAAAGGGCCTTCAGATAGTTCTCCTTGGTCTGTGATGGCATCGACCGGATTTTATCCCAAAAAAAGGAAAAAATCAAGCTTAAAAAATTGTTAGTTCAGTCTAACTTTTTAAATTTGTGATGACTAAGAAAAAAATAAGTCTCTTGAAAAAGCTTCTGTTCGCCATCCTACTTTTCTTCGCTTCCCTCCATGCCTATGGGCAAACCGCCCGACTGGAAGGAACTCTCCTGGATTCGGAAGATAAGCCGCTCGAAATGGCTACCGTCCAACTGACAGGCAAAGACTTCTTCCAGGGCACCACCAGCGATGCCAAAGGCTTTTTCGCCCTGGCCGAAATTCCGGCCGGCACCTACACGCTCAGGGTCAGCCGGATCGGATATCTGTCCCTATCAAAAGAAATACAGCTCTCCGAGGATGAAGTGTCCCGCCCCTCTTATGCCCTCCAGCAGGATCACCTGAACCTCGAACAGGTCGTCGTGACCGGTACCCGAAACGAGGTTCCCATCTATGAGTCGCCTGTGATCGTCAACGAAATCTCCAACCACACCTTCGAGACCACCCAGTCTCTGAGCCTGTCCGAGGGGCTGAATTTTTCGCCCGGTCTCCGGGTGGAAAACAATTGCCAGAATTGCGGTTTCACCCAGCTTCGGATGAACGGTCTCGACGGGGCTTATTCCCAGATCCTCATCAACAGCCGTCCTGTCTTCTCGGCCCTGGCCGGTGTTTACGGGCTGGATATGCTCCCGGCCAATATGGTGGAGCGTGTAGAAGTGGTCAAAGGGGGCGGATCGGTCATGTACGGGGGCAACGCCATCGCGGGTACCGTCAACATCATCACCCGGGACCCGGTGATCAATTCCTTCGAAATCGGAGCCAACCAGTCCTTCATCAACGCCGAGGCATCCGACCGCACTCTCTCTTTCAGGGGGTCTCTCGTCAGCGACGATCTCGACAAAGGCATCCATATTTTTGGCTACAATCGCAACCGCGATCATTGGGATGCCAACGACGACGGCTTCTCCGAGATCACGGAATTACATAATACCACCCTGGGGTTTGACGCCTCTTTCCAGCCCAACGATCGGAGCCAGATCCGCCTCAACGGCCAAAGCATCAACGAATTCCGGCGCGGTGGCAGCGACTTCGACCGGGAGCTGCACCAAAGCCGGGTAGCCGAGCAACTCGATCACCGGATCCTGGGAGGCGGCATTACCTACGATCTCTATTCCCGGAATTACCGCCATAAAATATCGCTCTACAGCTCTTTGCAACACACCCGGCGCAATAGCTACTACGGTGCCGGCGGGCGGGTGCTGACTCCTCAGGATACCCTCACCGAAACCGATCTGCTGGCCATCAACGCTTACGGCCAATCCCGAGATCTGTCGGCCGTCGGAGGGCTGCAATATGCCTTCGAGATCAACGAAGCCCTATCCCTGTTGGCAGGAAGCGAGTACCAGTTCAACGACGTGACCGACGAAATGCCGGGCTATGAGCGGTCGATCCGGCAGCGGGTAGGTACCCTCGGCGCCTACGCCCAGTTGGAATGGGGCCCCTTCGACAAGCTCTGCCTGCTCCTGGGAGGCCGGTTCGACTATGTACACATCGATGGCCGCTACGACCTGGGAGCAGAAAGCTTCATCAACGAAAGATCCCTGCCGGTAGCTGTCCCCCGGATCACGGCCAAGTACGACCTGACCGAATCCCTGACCCTAAGGGCATCCTTCGCACAGGGCTACCGGGCTTCGCAGGCCTTCGACGAAGACCTCCACATCGAGACCGTAGGAGGAGCCGCCCGTTTCATCCGGCTTGATCCCGAACTGCAAACAGAACGCTCCGACAACTACAACCTGTCCGTAAATTTCACCCGGCTCATCCGCAAAACCCAGATGAACCTGGTTCTGGAGGGCTTCCACACCCGCCTGCACAATCCCTTCATCCTGTCGGACCCCCAGGAGTTGCCTTCGGGCGTAAGCGTCATCAACAAACGCAATGGCTCGGGAGCAGTCGTACAGGGAATCAACCTGGAGACCAACTTTGCCTTCGCCACCAAAGTCCTCTTGCAGTCGGGGTTAACCCTGCAGTCGGCCCGGTACCTGAGCCCGGAGGTGATCTGGAGTCCCGGAGACGGTACCGACCCTACCCCGCCGACGGTAACCGAAAACCTGCTGCGCAACCCGAACAGCTATGGGTACCTGACCTTGAACTACAGACCGGTCAACCCTCTTTCCCTTACGTTTTCGGGCGTTTATACCGGCAGGATGCAGGTGCCTCACGTGGTCGAGCCCGAAAGTGAATTTACCGTTATCGAAAAGACCCCTGCTTTCTTCGAAGCCAACTTCAGGGCCGCTTATACTTTTTCCTTCCAGGGCGATTTTTACGTGGAGCTCAATGCGGGCATTCAAAATATTTTCAACAGCTACCAGGATGACTTCGATACAGGGCCCGACCGAGATGCGGGTTACGTTTATGGTCCGATCCGGCCGCGCACTCTTTTCGCGGGCATGAAACTGGGATTGAATTGATCGTACCTGTCAAGTCGCCTTTGAAGACAAGAAACAAAATGCTATACCCAATAAATGAGCTTGCGCTTGCGGGAGACAAACGGGAAAAAACGGAAGAAATACGCTGATTAACATAAGACAATGGATCAAACCTTACATCCGGGAATCCTTCTTTTGATCGGCTTGCTAAGCCTCGCCCTCCTGGCCTGGGTTTTCTGGCCCAAATGGGGGCTACTGGCCTTTTTCGGCCGGGTCCGCCAAGACAGACAGCGCGTACTGCTGGAAGATGCGCTGAAATTCATGTTCGATTGCGAATACAAACACAAGCTGTGCAGCCTGAATGCGGTGGCGGGCCATCTCCATATCTCTACCGACAAGGCTACCGATCTCCTTACTCGCCTCCGCACCCTCGGGCTGGCTCAGATGAAGGGGGACCAAATCTTTGAACTCACAGACTCCGGGCGCTCCTATGCCTTGCGTGTCATCCGGGTGCACCGGATCTGGGAACGGTATCTGGCGGACGAAACCGGCCTGGAGGAAACAGAATGGCACGGCGAGGCGGATTTTCGTGAACACCGGATCAGCCCGGAAGCCGCCGATCGCCTGGCCGCCCGCATGGGCAACCCCGTTTTCGATCCGCACGGCGACCCCATCCCGACATCGAAAGGCGAGATCCCGGCTTTGCGAGGCGTTCCTTTGCATCAACTCGAAGAAGGAGAGCAAGCGGTGATCGCCCACATGGAGGATGAACCCGCCAGTATCTACGAACAATTGGTCGCTCTGGGCCTGTATCCCGGCATGCCCGTCTATCTGCTCGATAAAACCGCGAGCCGGATCACTTTTGCCGCCAACGGGGAGGAATGCGTATTGACACCACTCTTCGCTTCCAACATCACGGTGGAAAGGCGATCTCCGGAGGTCCCCTTGCCGGAAAACTGGGCATTGCTTTCTTCTCTGAAACTGGGGGAAAAAGCCGAGGTCCTGGGTATTTCGCCCAACTGCCGAGGAGCCCAGCGGCGTCGCTTGCTGGACCTGGGCATGGTGCCGGGCACCCAGATACAGGCCGGGATCCAAAGTGCTTCCGGCGATCCTACGGGCTACCGGATCCTGGGCGCCACCATCGCTCTGCGCAAGGATCAGGCCGATTTGATCTTTATCCGAAAAAAAGAAGAACATGAACCCATCGCATAATTGTGAGAACTGCCCGATCCACCATCGGGAAAATCTGATCCGCCTGGGCATAGCCATGGACCGGGTGGATTACGTGGTCGCCCTGGCCGGGAATCCCAACACCGGGAAGAGCACCGTTTTCAACAACCTGACCGGCCTGCGTCAACATACGGGCAACTGGCCCGGGAAAACGGTCACCCGCGCCGAGGGCGGGTATAGTTATGCCGATAAACGATACAAAGTGGTGGACCTCCCAGGTACCTACTCTCTGCTGTCGACCAGTACCGATGAGGAAGTGGCCCGGAATTTCATCCTCTTCGGCCGGCCGGATGTGACCGTGATCGTGGCCGATGCCACCCGACTGGAGCGCAATCTGAACCTGGCGCTACAGATCCTTGAGATCACCGACCGGGCTGTTCTTTGCCTCAACCTGATGGACGAGGCCAAGCGAAACCAGATCCGGATTGACGTACGGGCGCTTTCGCGGGAGCTGGGTATTCCGGTCATCCCCGCTGTCGCCCGCAAAAGGGAAGGCATGCCCGAATTGACATCCGCCATTGAGGAGGTCGCCACCGGAAAATTCGTTTGCAAACCCCACCGGGTCAAAAGCCGGTCCTCCAAATTAAACCGGGCCATCCGGGAATTGGCTGAAAAGCTGAGGGCCCAGTTTCCGGACCTGCCCAACCTCAATTGGGTAGCCCTTCGCCTGCTGGAAGGCGATCAGGAAATCATGGAGGCCGTGAAAAGCGGAGCACTGGGGCAGTTGAGCCCGGCCGGAGAAATTTCCACCTTTTAAAACAAATGCCATGACCCAGAACCCGCAAAATCAGCAAAATGAGCTCCTCTCCCTGGCCAACCGGCTTCGCTGGGACCTGGGCGTCGATTTTCACGATACGGTCGTGGAGTCCATCTATGAAGATGCCGCCCGGATCGCGAACAAGACGGTGGAACAAGCCGGAGAAAAGGTTCCGTACAGCCTTGACCTGAAGATCGACCGGATCATTACCAGCCGCTGGCTGGGTTTCCCGATCATGTTCCTTCTGTTGGCAGTGGTGTTCTGGATTACGGTCAGCGGAGCGAATGTGCCGTCCAGCCTGTTGGCAGGCCTGCTGATCGATACGATGCATCCTTTGCTCAAAAGCGGGGCGGCGGCCATCGGCATGCCTTGGTGGCTGGATGGACTGCTTATTGATGGAGCTTATTTATCTATGGCATGGGTCATCGCTGTGATGCTTCCGCCCATGGCCATTTTTTTCCCGCTCTTCACCCTGCTGGAAGATCTGGGCTACCTTCCCCGGGTCGCTTTCAATATGGACAGCCTGTTCCGAAAGGCCGGCGCCCACGGCAAGCAAGCCTTGACCCTGAGCATGGGTTTCGGCTGCAATGCCGCCGGTGTCATCGCCGCACGAGTCATCGACAGCCCGCGCGAGCGCCTCATCGCCATCATCACCAACAATTTTTCGCTCTGCAACGGTCGCTGGCCTACCCAAATTCTGATCGCTACCATTTTCATCGGGGGTGCCGTGCCGGCAGCCTGGGCCGGACTCGTTTCGGCAGGCGCCGTGGTGGGCATAGCCGTTTTGGGGATCGGCTTCAGCCTGCTGGTATCCTGGGGCCTGAGCCGCTCTGTGCTGCGGGGCGAAGCTTCCACTTTCAGCCTGGAGCTGCCTCCCTATCGACCGCCCCGAATCCTGCAAACCCTTTTTACTTCCCTGATCGACCGCACAATCTTTGTCCTGTGGCGAGCCATCGTATTTGCCATCCCTGCCGGCCTGGTGATCTGGCTGGTCGGCAATGTCGAGGTCGGAGGCATGAGCCTGGCCGAGCATTTCATTCAGGCGACTAATCCCTTTGCCGCCTGGTTCGGCCTGAACGGCGTGATCCTTCTGGCCTACATCATCGCCATCCCCGCCAACGAGATCGTCATCCCTACCATTCTGATGCTCACCGTGCTGAACGCGGGCATGGCCGGCATGGGCGAAGGGGCCGGAGTGATGTTTGAGCTGGATTCGCTGCAGGATACCGAGCAGATCCTTCGCGCAGGCGGCTGGACCCTGCTGACCGGTCTCAATCTCATGCTGTTCAGTTTGCTGCACAACCCTTGCTCGACGACCATTTATACGATCTACAAGGAGACCAACAGCGCCAGGTGGACCCTGATCTCCACCTTCCTGCCGATCGCCCTGGGCCTGATCGTGACCTTTTTTACCACGCAGATCTACATGCTGGTGGTCGGCAGTTAAGCTCGCCGGCCTCCCCTGACACAGATCCATGCCTGTTTCTTTGGCCAAAAATCAACGGGACGATCGGAAAAGCGTGACAAGGGTCACGGCTTATCCAACCGGGGCGCTGTAATTTGGAATTCGAAAACAGTACTTGCTGTTTCTGTCCATTCAAAATTGTTTGACGTATGAAAAAGTTATGGCCAAGCCTCTTCCTGGGAGGCATTCTGATGATGGGTTTTGCTTCCTGCGACCCTGCCGCCACCGCTCCCGAAAAGGCCTCCGAGGCAAAAAAGGAGTCCCCGCTTATGGTGAATATGACCTCTGACCCCATGGAAGATCCGCACAGCATCCTGATGGGGCTTCACCTCGCCCAAAATGTAATGAAGCAAGGCATGCCGGCTACGGTTTTCCTGAATGTGCACGGTGTAAAACTCCTGTTGCCCGAGGCGGAAGAACTGTCCTTTCAGGATGAGAACCTCAGATCGGTATTGTCTGCCATACTGGAAGACGGAGGGCAAGTTCTTGTCTGCCCCCATTGCATGGAAGCCCATGCCGTGACCGAAGAAATGCTGCCCGAGGGTGTAATCGTTTCGGAGCCTTCGATCATGATGGAGGCCCTTCGAACCCATCCGACCGTCTTCAGCTACTGATCGCCAATAATCGGATTGCGGGGTTTTAAATCTCTTTGTTTCCGAGTATTTTGGTCCGAAATCAAATTGACATGGACCGTATCACCCTTGCTTTGCTCGCCTTCTTCCTGCTCGGATTACCCTCTGCTTTTACCCAATCCCGGGGTTTGGTGGATTACAGCGAGAGGGTGCAGACGCTGGATCAGACCCTCGAGACCCTTTACAGCGTAATTTCGGGTCCCAAGGGTCAAAAACGGGATTGGGAACTCTTCAAATACCTCTTTACGCCCGATGCCAGGCTTATCCCTACCCGAAAAGACCCGGAAGGTACTCTGGTAACTTCCCCCTGGACTCCCGAGGAATACATCCAGCGGGCAGGCACTTTCCTGGAGCAAAGCGGTTTTTTCGAGAAGGAGATCCACAGGGTCACAGAATCATTCGGCCCAGTTACCCATGCGTTCAGCACCTACGAATCTTACCGCAATGCTTCCGACGAAGAGCCCTTCGCACGCGGGATCAACAGCATACAGCTTTTCAACGATGGAGATCGCTGGTGGGTGGTGAATATTTACTGGTCGGCAGAAAGTGAGGAGAATCCCATCCCGGAAAAATACCTGCCCGAAAATTAAGACTCCCTTTCATTTTTCTTCGAATGCCCTTCTGGCCTTGGACATAAAAAAGGCGATCACCAGGGCAATAGCGGCTGCCATGCCGGCCCGGCGAAGGAGCAGGAGGTCAAATCCAAATTCAGCGAAGCCATCGGATTGAAAAAAATAGCTGGAAAAGAGCAGGATCCCGAAAAAGAACAGGAAGGAGCGCAGAGATTTTCGGTCGAGCCACGTCATAGGTATTGCCTTGGGAAAAATATATGAGTTAAAGATCAAAGGTATTTCTTCCCGGGCAGAGAAAATAAGTTTTCAGCCTCAACCCCGGCCTGAGGCGGTCAGGCAAGAGATGTCTATCCGGAAAAACCCATGGAGTTTGGCCCTTATGAGCGACCTTAAGCCCATGGAACCTTTCCGCCTGCTGGGGTCGCAGAGCGCTTTTCCACCTTGGCCGAACGGAAAAAGGGCAACCCACTTTCGCGCGGCTGCCCTTTCCCGATACTACGAGGTGGGAAATGCTATGACAAGGTCTGTTTGACCTCTATGATCTCGTAGGCTTCGATGGTATCGCCTACTTTGATGTCGTTGAAATTTTTGATGGAAACCCCGCACTCCATACCGGAGCGCACTTCTTTCACATCGTCTTTGAACCGTTTGAGCGAAGCCAATTCGCCCACCTGACCTTCTTTGGTCGGATAGATAACGATTCCGTCCCGGATCAGGCGTACGTTCGCATTCCGCGTGATGCGCCCTTCCTGCACAAAGCATCCGGCTACCGTACCTACGCGGCTGATCTTGTAGGTCTCCCGCACTTCCAGTTCGCCGAGGATCTTTTCTTCCTTGGTGGGTTCGAGCATCCCCTCAATGGCGGATTTGATCTCTCCGATCGCCTCGTAGATAATGGAGTAGGTTTTGATCTCCACCCCTTCCTGTTCGGCCAGTCGCCGAGCGGTAAGAGAAGGACGTACCTGGAAACCAATGATGATCGCGTCTGAGGCAGAAGCCAGCATGACATCCGAATCGATGATCTGGCCGACTCCTTGATGAATGACATTGACCTGAACCGTTTCAATGGACTCTTTGATCAGGGAATCCGCCAAAGCTTCAACGGAACCGTCTACGTCACCTTTCACGATCAGGTTGAGTTCTTTGAAATTACCCAGGGCGATCCGGCGGCCGATCTCATCCAGGCTGATCCGCTTGGTTGCCCGGTTGGCCTGTTCCCGTGCGATCTGCTCGCGTCGGTTCGCGATGGCCTTGGCTTCCTGCTCGGTCTCCATGATCTTGATCCGTTCTCCTGCCTGGGGAGCGCCGTTCAGGCCAAGGATCATGACCGGCTTGGAGGGACCGGCTTCCTTGATCCGCATGCCGCGTTCGTTGAACATGGCCTTGACCTTACCTGCGTATTCTCCGGCTACCATCGCATCGCCGATGCGCAGCGTTCCGGCCTGAATCAGGCCGTTCGCCACATAACCCTTTCCTTTCTCCAGGGAGGCTTCCAGGATGGTACCGACGGCGAATCGGTCTGGATTGGCCTGCAACTCCAGAAGTTCGGCTTCGAGCAGTATCTTTTCCAGTAATTCGTCAATTCCTTGTCCGGTTTTGGCCGAAATATCCTGACTCTGGTATTTACCTCCCCATTCTTCGATCAGGAGGTTCATACTGGAAAGTTCTTGTTTGATGCGATCCGGATCCGCTCCGGCCTTATCCACTTTGTTGATGGCAAAGATCATAGGTACGCCGGCAGCCTGTGCGTGGCTGATCGCTTCCTTGGTTTGAGGCATGACCCGATCATCGGCCGAGATGATGATCACGGCGATGTCTGTGACTTTGGCACCTCGGGCACGCATGGCGGTAAAGGCTTCGTGACCGGGCGTATCGAGAAAAGTGATCCGCCGGTTTTCTTCGCCGACCTCTACCTCATAGGCGCCAATGTGCTGCGTAATACCACCGGCCTCTCCTTCGGCCACGTTGGCTTTCCGGATGTAGTCAAGCAGGGAGGTTTTACCGTGGTCAACGTGCCCCATGACCGTGACGATAGGAGCCCGCGGGAGGAGATCTTCGGGATCGTCCTCGAACTCGTCCACCTCTTCGGACTCTTCCTCGGTGCCGATGAACTCTACTTCGTGTTCAAATTCGGAAGCCACCAATTCGATGATCTCGGCATCCAGCCGCTGATTGATGGAAACAATGACGCCGGCGTTCATACAGGCCATGATCACTTCGGCCACGTCCACGTCCATAAGGTTGGCCAATTCCTGAACCGAAATAAATTCGGTTACCTGGAGCTTGCCTCCCGCTTCCGCCGCCTCCCGCAATTCTTCGCGATCGCGATGCTTCTGCCGCTTGTCGCGGCGAAGTTTTTGACCTTTTTTCTTCCCGGTCCCTTGCAGGCGGGCCATGGTGGCCTTGATCTTTTCTTCGATTTCTTTTTGGGAAACCTCTTTGTCTTCCGGCTTGCCGTCTTTGGCCCGCCCCCGTCCGCGATCGTCTCTCGATCTTCCGGCCCCGCGGCCATTCTCTACCGGTACCCGCTTGCGCTGCCGCTTGCGCTTCCTTTTGCCGTCTCTGTCGGAAGATTCGGAAGGCACCTCGCCAGTCTTGCCCTCCTTATCGGAAGGCTTTTTATCTTTTTTCTTGGGACGGACCCCCGGAATGGTATTCAGATCGATTTTTCCCTGGACTTTCAGTCCGCGAAGTTCGGGCGTCTTCGCTCGGATCATATCTCCATCTTCCCCTGAACTCTTATCCTCCTTGGCATCTCCTTTGTTTTCCTCGGCTTTGGGCTGAGGTTCGGGAGCCTTGGGTTCTTCTTTCCTGGGTTGCTGAGGCTTTTTGGAAACGGGTTTTTCTTCCTTTTCAGGTTTCTCCTCCTCCTTTTTTTCCTCTTTTACCTCTCCAACCTCTTTTTGGGGAGGTTCCGGCTTTTTTTCGGCCGACTTAGCTTTCGGCTCTTCCTTTTTATCTTCGGTTTCTTCTTTTTCCGAAGGTCCTTTTTTCCGTCCGCTCCGACGTCTTTCAGACAAATCGATTTTGCCTACTACTTTCAGTCGGGGCTTGGAAGCCGCTCTATCTTCTTCTTTTTCTTCCTCTTGAGGAGCAGGCTCGCTTTTCACCGAGGGGGGAGTTTCCGAAGCGGGTGGATTGCCGCTCCCTCCTTCTGAAACGCCAACAGCTTCCTCTACCGAAGCCAAGACTTCAGATTCCTTCTTAGCGGTCGCCGGTCGGTTCCCAATGGTAATTTGATCCGCTTGCTCTTTGATGGCAGCCGAGGTGCTGAACTCCTTGAGGAGTTCGTTGTGCATCTCGGCGGATATTTTGGCATTGGGTTTATCCTCTACCTCGAAACCTTTCTTGTTCAGGAACTCAACGATGGTATGAGTTCCCACATTCAATTCTTTAGCTACTTTAAATAGGCGATGCGTCATTCTAATCTTTTAGCAAAGGGCTTTTGGGTCCGCCCCTTTGCTTTTTGTTGCAATTTTTACTCAAATGACCGGACCCGGGTCAATCCGAAGGGTGAAAAATGAAAATACCTTATCCGGATTTGGCACAAAGATAAGAGTATTAAGGGCTTTACCCACTGCAAAGTCCTAATATCCGTTGAAAAATAAGACTTTGTCGACAGAGGAACAACGCAGACTGCCTGGACGTTCCCCATTTTTTCACTTTCTATTCTTCGAACTCGGCGGCCAGTATCCGAAGGACCTCATCGACGGTTTCTTCCTCCAGGTCGGTACGCCGGAGTAATTCTTGTTTGCTCAATTGCAGGACACTGCGTGCCGTATCGCAACCGATCCCCTTGAGTGCGTCGATCACCCACTCTTCCAGTTCGTCGTTGAACTCATCCAGATCCACGTCCTCGATTTCCTGGTAATCCGGCGTATTGCGGTAAACATCGATCTCAAACTCGGTCAGCTGACTGGCCAGTTTAATGTTGGTTCCTCCTTTGCCGATGGCGAGGGAAACCTGATCGGGTTCCAGAAATACATTGGCGTGCATAGTCTCGGTATTCAGGTCAATGTTCGTCACTTTGGCCGGTGTCAGCGCGCGTTGGATGAACAGGGTAATGTTATTGGTGTAATTGACGATGTCAATGTTCTCGTTGCACAATTCCCGGACGATGCCGTGAATTCTCGACCCTTTCATACCTACACAGGCACCCACCGGGTCGATGCGGTCGTCATAACTTTCCACAGCCACCTTGGCCCTTTCGCCGGGGATTCGGACGATCTTCTTTACACTGATGAGTCCGTCCTCGATTTCGGGTACTTCCTGTTCGAGCAATTTTTCAAGGAAGGCCGGATCGGTGCGGGAAACGATGACAACGGGGTTGTTGTTTTTCATTTCCACCTTCCGGATCACGCCCCTGACCATGTCCCCTTTGCGGAAGAAATCGCCACGGATCATTTCCGTTTTGGGCAATACAAGTTCGTTGCCCGTTGCATCATCCAGGATCAGGATTTCACGCTTGAGGATCTGGTTTACCTCTCCCAGAACAATGTCACCGACACGATCGCTGTAGCGCTTGTAGATTTCATCCTTTTCCAGCTCCATGATCCGGGAGATCAGGGTCTGCCGGGCCGCCTGTATGGAGCGGCGACCGAAATCTTCGAGGAACAATTGCTCGTAGCATTCTTCCCCGACCTCGTAATCCTCGTCTATGGAGAGCGCTTCGGAAATGGATATCTGGCTGTTCTCGTCCGTTACCTCGCCGTCGGGCACAATCTCCCGCACCCGCCACAATTCCAGGTCTCCCTTGGTCGTATTTACGATCACTTCAAAATTGTCGTCGGAGCCGAACTTTTTACGGATCAGCGTCCGGAAGACATCCTCCAACACCCTGACCATGGTCGGGCGGTCAATGTTTTTCCCGGCTTTAAATTCCGAGAAGGTATCTACTAAATTCATATGCCATGCATTTAAAAAGACAATTGCACAATGGCTTGCTTTATGTTTTCAAATGATAATTCGCGGTCTTCCACGATTTTCTTCTTTTTTTTCCCGGCTTTCTCGGTCCGGCTCACCTCAAGGACGATGGCCTCTTCGCCGGCCCGGGTCAATTTCCCTTTTACGCTTTCTCCGGAATGGAGATCTACCTTTAGCTTTCTTCCAATGTGCTTGGGAAATTGCCGGGGAAGTTCCAGCGGACGGGTGGCTCCCGGGGAGCTTACCTCCAGCGTATACTTCTCACCCAGCCAGCCGGCTTCATCGATATGCTCTTCCAGAAAACGGCTGACGAGACGGCATTTCTCGAAAGTTATGCCTTCGTCGCTGTCCAGAAAAACTTCCACCTTGTTGTTCGGCCGGGCCCGGATCTCCAACAAAAAGCAATCCGAAAATCCGGGTTCCAGAAACTTCCGTTGGAGAAGCGGGATCAAATGCTGGTCAATCAAAAAACCTCCTTTTTGGGCAATAAAAAGAGGGAACACTTTGGTTCCCTCCGTCGATTACGTCAGTCTATCGCAAAAATAAGCAAAATCGGGGAGATTTGCAATGCACCTTTTCAGCAATCGAAAACCACCTTGCCGGCTGTTTGTTGAACTCATAAATCATTCGATGTAAAGAGGCTACATTTATCTCACTAAGCCAAAGGAATCATGAAGGTCCAAACGCTGCTCGACCGAGCATTGAAAGAAGAGTTTCTATCTGCCGAAGAGGGTGTATTTCTTTTTGAACAGGCCGGCACCGGCGAACTCATGTATGTTGCCAACCAACTATGCCGGCGCAAAGTGCCCGGAAATACCGTCACCTGGATCATTGATCGAAATTCGAATACCACGAACGTCTGCATAGCCAATTGCAAATTCTGTAATTTTTACCGGCGCCCCGGCCACGAAGAGTCCTACATCACCACGATCGACGAGTACAAGCAGAAAATCGAGGAAACTTTTGCTTTCGGGGGAGAACAATTGCTGCTGCAAGGCGGGCATCATCCGGACCTTGGCCTTTCCTTTTACGTGGATCTTTTCAGGGAGTTGAAGAGCCTGTATCCCAACCTGAAACTACACGCTCTCGGGCCTCCGGAGATTGCCCACATCACCAAGCTGGAAGGAAGCACCCACACGGAGGTCCTTTCCGCTTTGAAAGAAGCCGGCCTCGATAGCCTGCCGGGGGCAGGAGCCGAAATCCTGAGCGACCGCGTAAGACGCCTGATCTCCAAAGGCAAATGCGGTGGGCAGGAATGGCTCGATATCATGCGCGCAGCGCACAAGATCGGTCTGACCACTTCGGCCACCATGATGTTCGGCCACATCGAGACCAACCTGGAGCGCATGCAGCACCTGGTCGATATCCGGCAGGTACAAAGTGAGAAACCCGAAGAGGCCAAAGGCTTTATCGCTTTCATCCCCTGGCCTTTTCAGGACGAAGACACCATTCTCAAGCGCATCAAGCGCGCCCGCAACACCTGTACGGGCGACGAGTACGTGCGCATGATCGCGATGAGCCGGATCATGTTGCCCAACATCACCAACATTCAGGCCAGCTGGCTGACCGTGGGAAAGCAGGTAGCTCAGGTTTGCCTGCACAGTGGGGCCAATGATTTCGGCAGCATCATGATCGAGGAAAATGTGGTGAGCGCAGCCGGAGCCAATTTTCGCTTCACAGCAGATGGCATCCAGCAAGCCATACGCGAAGCCGGCTTTATTCCCCAATTGCGCAACCAGCAATACGAATACCGGGAACTGCCCGAAAACATCCGGCAACAGGAATTGGATCGCTCCACTCTGGTCGTAGATTAAGGGGATAAGGAGCTTCTCAAAATCCCTGTCCTCCAGCTTCCGGAATTTTTCCCCCATAGGGGGAATTCTCGTTGCCTCTTGGCCCGGAGTCGGGAAGATTCCCAAAATTTGACATGCAATTTCCTGCGGAAATCTGCTTTTTAAAGAATAAACACATAGATTAAAGAAGTATAAATACAGAGCCAATTTTCCCAGGTTCGCCTATCCCTCGAGCATATTATTCCAAGTCAACAGCCTATTATTAACCCTAATATTTTTTTCATGTCACAGAACTTTTTACCCCGTTTGTTATGCCTGACGGCATGGCTGATCCTCCCTTGCCTGCTGCAAGCGCAGGAACCCCTACAGGAGGCCGTTTCGAAAGCCCTGGTCCAAATTCAGAAACAAAAAGAACAGAGCCGCAAGATCAGCTCTGACCTGGCCACTTTGAACAGCAGAAATCTGGACTCCAGATGGAATGACCAAATGATGATCTATGATGGATGGGTGCGGATCATTGCCCAACCTTCCGGGACACCGGAAATCCTGCAAAAAGATTTGGAAGAACTTGGAGCCAAAAATACCCGAACAACACATGGTGTGGTTTGCGCACTGTTTCCGGTAGCGAAAGTGAATCGATTGGAAGAACTCGAATCTCTTCGCTTTGTGCGGCCGGAGTTCAAACCGATCGCGTATTCCGGGTCCGTAACGAGCGAGGGTGACGTGTCCCTGCGGGCCGATTTGGCAAGGGCCACCTACAATGTGGATGGGGCCGGCATCCGGATTGGAATCCTTTCCGATTCCTACGATGCCCTGGGCGGAGCAGCGGCCGGAATTGCCAGCGGAGATCTGCCCGGTCCGGGCAATCCCAATGGATTTACGCAGGAAGTAGTGGTTCTCTCCGAGATTGAGTTCCCGGATATTGGAAGCGATGAAGGGCGGGCTATGGCGGAGATTGTACATGATGTCGCTCCCGGAGCAGAAATCTTTTTTTACTCCGCCTTCAACGGATACTTCGATTTTGCCGAGGGAATACGTGCCCTGGCCGAAGCGGGTTGCGACCTTATCGTAGATGATATCCTGTACCTGGTTGAGCCTTATTTCCAGGACGGCTCCATTGCGCAGGCAGTGGATGAAGTCACAGAGCAAGGCGTGTCTTATTTCTCCTCAGCCGGGAATATTGATCGCAATTCCTACGAAAGCGCATTTCACCCCATAGAACTTAACGGCCATACCTTCCAGGATTTCGGCGACGGGAATATTTTCCTGACTTTTACGCTGGACACAGGTCAGATCACGAATCTTTGGTTTCAATGGGACGATCCAACCCTTTTTGCAGCCCCCAACAATCTCGACGATCCCGGCCAGATCTATGAAGGCCCCTGTCCCGATACCGATATGGATGTTCTCATCTTTGACGCCAATACAGGGGAATTTCTGAACCCCATTTTCGGCGGAAATTTTGATAATCTCGCATTCTGCGACAACTATGAGGTGGTTTCGGTTCAAAATACCACCGGAATCGTTCAGGAAATAGCCATTGCCATCAACCGGTTTGCAGGCCCGAATCCGGAGGTGATCAAGTTTATTGACTTTGGCAGTTCGGTCCCCCCCAATGAAGTCAACTCCAGCCCCGGAGGCACTTGCGTGGGGCATGCCAACGCCGCGGGAGCTGTAGCTGTTGGAGCTTCCGCTTATTTCAATACCGAGGAATTCGGGGATCGCCCCGCCCTTATCAATTTTTTCTCCTCCGTAGGGGGTGTTCCTTTATACTTAAATGCCGACGGTAGCCGGAAAGCGCATCCGGAGGTACGCGAAAAACCCCTTATCACTGGTCCTGATGGCGGCAACAATACATTTTTCGGAGGAGACGCTGAGAGCGATGGTTTGCCCAATTTCTTCGGGACTTCTGCTTCAGCGCCCCACGTAGCTGCCGTGGCTGCCCTCATGCTGGAAGCCCACCCCAGCCTGAGCCCGGAGGAGATGAAAGAGATCCTCATCCAAACGGCTGTAGATATGGACGATCCGGCAACCCTGGAACTCGACGAAGGATTCGATTTCAAGACCGGCTATGGCTTTGTGCAAGCCGATGCAGCCGTAGCAGCTGTTCAGCCCAGCCCGAGTGTTTATCGTTTTGAACTCGTAAATGCAGTAGCCAATCGGGTTATTTCCACCATCCGGGAGGGCGATACCATAAGTATGGTCGATCCGGTAGAACCTACCAAGGTCAACATCGTAGCAAAAGTTAGCCCCGGCACACAGGAGGCGCCTTCCAGCGTCAAATTCGACCTGTCCGGAGATCAATCCTTCTCGTTTACGGACTCAAATGCCCCATTTGCTCTTTTTGGGGATGTAAATGGCAATTTCAACGCCTGGCGCGCCAAAGAGGGCCAATTCACACTCTCCGCTGCCGTAGGCTCTTCCGCGGACTCCATATCTTTTTTCCTGACGGACCAACTGCCGGGCATCGATTTTGCCATCGTGGATGCGGATAACGACCTCCTTGTAGGCCCCCTGGAAGACACTCTGGATCTGGCGCTGGCTCCCTCCGCTTTGAATATTGAATATCTCCCGGAAGGAGGCTTTTTTGCCTTCAATAACTTCTTCATTGACAAGGTAGAATTCAATCTCGAGGGAGCAGGCTCCAATCGGCGTACCGAAAATTTGGCACCCTATGCTTTGTATGGAGATCAGGAAGGAGACTATCACCCCTGGGAGGGCCAGGGTCCCGCGACAGGCAAATACACCCTGAGCGCCAAAGAATACAACCTTCTTCCGGGCGTGCCTCCCGTCACCTATGTATTCGCTGACTTTGAAGTTGTGAATACAGCCGCTCCTTCCCTGGCATTGCGGTCGGGCAGCGATGCCGGATACCGGAGCCTTTACACGGAAAGACTGTACGTTTATCCCAACCCGACTTCCGATGGGAATCTCAACCTGCATTGGCAAAGTGAAAAAAGGGATGAGCCGGTAACCATCTCCATCTATTCGCTGACCGGGCAGCAGTTGAAGCGGTTCCGGGATATGGGAAGCATCCACCGGCAAATTGACTTGTCCGGCCTGCCATCCGGAACCTACACAGTGCAAGTCGTTAGTGGGTCGAGCATGGAAAACCGGCAGATAGTCGTTCGTTGATCAGGGATCCGGACCCTTTAAAAAGCCAAGCTGAAAACTTGAGATTTCAGCTTGGCTTTTTCATTCCCGCTAACGATGTTGCAAAAAAAGATCAACATGGACGCTGTCTCCCTTTTCCGTACGCGCCACAGTACTCTGCATGGCGGTATGCTCAAGCATTTTCTGGAACCGCTGCAGGAAGACGATCTTCGGACAAGCCCGCATCCCGGCATGACTCCCATCCTTTGGTACCTCTGGCACATCGCCCGGGTGGAAGACGTCGGGATTACCCGCTTCGTCGTAGATGCCCCTCAGCTATTCGATGAGAATTGGGCTTTGAATATGAGGATTCCCCAGAAGCATTACGGGACAAGTATGACCGACGGGGAAGTTCAGGAATTGGCCCGAAAGGCTTCGGTGACGGGTGTCCTGGATTACTATGATGCCGTCGGGCAGCAGACGGAAAAATTGCTGGATGAGGTATCGCCGGAAACCCTGGATGAGAAGCTGGATGAAAAAAGGGTCCGGAAACTTATCGTGGAAGAGGAAATAGGCGGCCCCCGCACCGAATGGGTGATCCCGAATTACATAGGCAAAACCAAAGCCTGGTGCCTCACCCATTTTTGCCTGACCCATGGTTTTTACCATCTGGGCCAAGCTTATCTGGTTCGGAAGTTACTGGGGCACCGGCCTATGGGAGATTAGGTTTTGACTCGGCAACTCTCATTCCCCGACCTGGGACCTGGGAAAAGCGGTTCACTTGGGAAGGATTTACAAGCGCAATCTCGCTCCCGCCCGCATAGACCAGGAATAGTATTCCAACTGCTTGATGGTATTGGGCTCGCCCAAATAGAGCCTTAGGGGAGTATCGGTAATGTTGATCCAATCAAAAAAGACATTGACCGTCTGGTTGATCTGGTAATTCATGGTATAATCCAGCCGGAGAGCCTGGTCGTAGAACTCATCCAGATCGGGATCGGCGCCGATTTCGGTCAGGAAATCATCCTGGTAATTGGCCGTAAGGCGCGCGAAGAACTTGGGTCCATCATAGAATAGGGCCAGGTTGGCGGTATGCTGGGCTTGCCCGGGCAATTGAGTTTCCTCGCGGTTCTCATCCTGGAAAAACTCGCTCAGGTCGTCCTGCTGGGGGTCTAATATGACGGCATCGGCATAGTTGGCCGGCACGCGTTCGGGGATAAACGCTTGCGAATAGGTGTAGGTATAGTTACCAAAAATTCCGAAATCACCGAAGAAGCCGTTGATGAAGTCGAATTTAAACTGGGCCTGGGCCTCCGCCCCGAAGACTTGGGCATCCTGGCCGTTGAGCGGCTTGGTGAATTCGAAAACCGGGAAGTTTCCCGTGCCCGGAGCACCTTCCCTGCCGAAACGCCGGTAATTGAAAACGAAATTGTCGATCTTCTTGTAGAAGAGCCCGGCTGAGAAAATGGTGCGCTTGAAGTAACGCTCGAACATCAGGTCTACATTCATGGAAAGCGGATATTCCAGGTTGGGATTGCCGATGCTTATCTCCCGGCGATCTTCCTGGCGAGCGGGGATTACGTCTACGTAATTGGGCCGGGAATAGGTGTAACTGAAGGCAGCCCTCAGGTTCATCCCATTATCCAGGCGGTAGCGAAGCTGGACCTGGGGCAAAAGGAAGTCGATGACCCGGGTTGTGTTGAACGTATCGATACCCAGGAAACGAGGACCATCGAGCCGAACTCCAAAAGCCCGGTTTTCCAAAACATCGGTGCGTTCATACCGCAGGCCGGCCAGCACCATCAATCGTCCGAAATTATGCTCGACCATACCGTAGGCCGCATAGATATTTTCCCGGTAGCGATAATCTTCGTTGTAACTGTTTTTGCGTGTATCATTACGGCTGATGATGAAGAACTGCGGGAAGAACTCGTAGAAATCACGCAACTCCTGCTCGCCGGGCATGAAATCGATTAAATAGCCCTGTTTGAGCAGGTCGTCATCTACAAATCCGTCGCCTATTGTCACCAGGTTGAGCGGATCGCCCATGCCGGCGTAAGTACGTGAGGTCTCCCTGTAATTCCCGAAGGTGAGCGAACGGATATCCCGTTCCTTGACCCTTCCTCTCAATTTTCCGCCGAATTTGAAGAAGTTGCCGCCGGAGCCATAGGGAATGGTAAAATTAATCCGCGGTGTCCAGAGATTTTCGCGGGTATCATGCTCTTCGAAGATGAGTTCATCCATCTCGAAGTTTTCATAATCCGTTGCGTTACCGGCGTTGCTTTCTACCGGAAATTCAGCGCGCGGATAGTCCGGGTCGGAGACGTCAAAGGAGATCGTGATGGCCTGCCCCGGGCTGTCAAAACGCCCCTCCAGACGATTCGGCTGGAGCTCGCTGGCATTGGCATAGAACATTTGATAATCGATCTGCATGAAGCCCAGATCGTGCTCACCGCCCAGGGCAACGGTGGACAATTGCTGATTCTTGACCCTATTTCTCACATCGTGGTCGATGCCCCCGAAAAGATAGTAGGTAGCATTCAGGGGGTCGTCAAGATCGTAGATCTTGCGCCGACGGGTTTCATCATCGACGAAACTGTTGTACATCCCCTGCAGGTAGATGTAGTTCTTATCGTTGAAACGGTAGTCCAGGGTTGGGCTTACCGCAATTCGAGTACGGGTAATATCATAATGACGGAGCTGCACTTCTCTCCAGTGCAGAAAGAAGTTATCCTGGCCTTCCTGTTGATCTTCCGTATTGAAGAAGGGCCCCTTGGTATACTTGTACTCAATGTTGTCCGAGCCTTGATTATTTTGGAAATAACTGGCGTTGAGCTGAAACCCGAGTTTGTCGTATCGCTGTCCATAGGCGAACTGGGCGTTGTACATCGGCCTTTGGCGGAGATTGGTATACCCCCCGGCCAGGGTGGCAATGATCTGGGGAGGACCATCCTCGGCCCGGCGGGTTTTGATGTCCACAGAACCGCCTATGCCATCGGCGTCCATATCCGGGGTGATTACTTTGGTGACTTCTACGGATTTGATCTGGTCAGAAGGAATGATATCCAGACCGACATAACGGAAGTCTCCTTCCGGCGAAGGCACTTGTTCGCCGTTGATGTTGAAGTTTGTGAGTTCGGGTGGCGTACCCCTTAATTGCACGAAACGGCCTTCCCCCTGGTCCCGCTGCAGGGTGATTCCGGGAATGCGCTGTATGACCTCGGCAGCATTCAGGTCGGGAAAGGTGATCACCTGTTCGGCCGAGATGATATTTTTAATGTTTACCGCTTCCCGCATATCTACGATGGCTTCCAACTGGCCATCCACAATGCCGGAAACCACAACCTCCTGGAGCTGAACGGCATCCGAGGAAAGTCTGATCTCCAGTGGATTGCCGGAGGTGGTATTCACCTCCAACTGTTGTTCCTTAAATCCGGTATAGGAAATGAAAACAGTGACCTGCTCTTCCTCGATGTTTTTCAAATTGAACCGTCCCCGTTCGTCTGTTGCGGTCCCTCTGGATGTACCCAGAATACCAACGGCAGCACCGATCAACGGCTCGCCGGTTTCGGCATCCAGAACCCGGCCGGAGATACTGTTTTGTGCGCACAGGGTACCCATGACTACCATGGGCAAACAGATAGCGAGTAATCCTTTACGGAGAAGAGACAGCATGAGTGTAGGATTGGTCTTTTCAATGAGAAAAGGATCGAATCCGGCGGCCGAAGCCGCCGGATTGAATCCTTCATCGTCCTTCAGGGCTAAGCCCATTTTCTGGTGTGTATTCGCAATCGCTTACTTGACCACGATCTGTTGAGTGTAAAGCTTATCTCCCTGGCGAGCACGTACTACGTACATTCCTGCGGGAAGATCCTGGACATTCAGTTGGTGGCGCTTTCCGAAAGTACTGCGCATGCCTCTGACCATACGTCCTTCCATGCTGAACATTTCGATGATGGCCGCCTCTTCGGTTTCCAGATCGATGGTAATCATCTGGCTGGCCGGGTTCGGGAACACAGTCAGCTTGCCGATCTCCGGGTTG
The DNA here is from genome assembly GCA_964640855.1 of uncultured Saprospiraceae bacterium. GTDB lineage: Bacteria > Bacteroidota > Bacteroidia > Chitinophagales > Saprospiraceae > JAJDFU01. The sequence goes on along the minus strand of CAZXIX010000020.1, from coordinate 28,073 downwards.
AAGAGCTCACTCACAGAAGTCACGTTGCCGGAAGAGAAATAGATCAGCAGGCGCGGGATCCGCTCGGGCTTATTCATTCCATCACCTCCGTCTTCCGGATCAGCAATGTTTTCGAAGGATTCCCATTCGCGGGCGTTCTCTACTTCGCTGGGGCCCTGGTCTTTACCCAAGATGATGAAAGCAATGGCATTGCCGGCTTCCCAACCCGGACGGTCAACGACTTCCTGGACCAGATCTTTGAGATCAGGGGTCCGCTCCGTTGACCATAGTCCCCAGGGTACATCTACTACCCAGTTGATTTGGGCATCGGTCAGGGTACGGCTATCGATCAGAACGGAGTCATTGAAGGTCTCTGCATTGTCCGTAGCCTCGCAGGCAATGGTCAGGTCGGCTACGTCCAATTCTGTTTTGGCTTCGTGAGATACGATTTCGATGAAAACCGAATCGATCACAGCTCCCTGAGGAACCCGGACGTTCTGGAAACGCAACCCGGCGGTCAGGATGTTGGCGTCTCCGCCATCACCTTCCCAACCCGCATCGATGTCATCGTCAAACAGAGCGTCGATCTCGTCATTTTCCTGCTCGGCATCGTCAGAAGATACCGGGATGGAAACACCTTGCTCTTCGTCAAAAATGGTGTCGGTGGCAACGATACGTAGGTCCACCACGGCAGATTCCACAGAAAAGTAAACAATCAGTTCCGGAATGCGCTCGGGCTTGTTCATACCGTCACCTCCGTCTTCCGGGTCGGCGATGTTTTCGAAGGATTCCCATTCGCGGGCATTCTCTACTTCGCTCGGTCCCTGGTCTTCACCCAGGATGATGAAAGAAAGGGCGTTACCGGCTTCCCAACCCGGCCGATCTACGACCTCCTGAACCAGATCCTTGAGGTCGGGGGTACGGTGCGGAGTCCAGAGCCCCCAGGGCACATCCACTATCCAACGAAGGGAAGCAGTCGTTTGTGGTCTGGCATCAATCAACGTAGAGTCGTTGAAGGTTTCTGCGTTGTCAGTAGCTTCACATACAATAGTAAGGTTGGCTACGTCCAGTTCCGTTTTAGCTTCGTGAGAGTGTACGATGATGAAAGCAGAATCGATCGTGGCTCCCTGTGGAATGGCCAGGTTCTGGAAACGCATACCGGCGGTCAGGATGTTGGCGTCTCCACCATCACCTTCCCAACCCGCATCGATGTCATCATCAAACAGCGCATCGATCTCGTCATTTTCCTGCTCGGCATCGTCAGAAGATACCGGGATGGAAACACCTTGCTCTTCGTCAAAAATGGTGTCGGTAGCGATGATCCGACGAGAGATCATCAGGCTTTGGGCAGAAAGTTGGGCCGTCAGAAAGCAGAAGGCCAGCAATGAAAAGAGTGGTAGAAGTTTCTTCATGAAAAACTGTTTTAGTGAAGAAGGAATGTATGAGTGCGAATATAACACCCCCCTGACGGCAGATTAATGAAGCTAAGATTAACTTTTAGTTAACTTCTATCGGCTCTCTGTAAGACAGGACATTGTTTACGCAGGCCCGTGCAATAAGGCAGGAATCGTTACGAAATCAACGATGGGAGGGGCGTTTCAGCGAGCAAACGGAATCGACAGGCAGGGAGAATAGTCGGGGCAGGCAGGCCGAAATCAGCCCACGCTATACCCTTCCATCAGAATTTCTTTCCACTCCGGATGGCGTGCCATGTAGCCGGCAACGAAAGGGCATAACGGAACGACCTTCTTGCCTTCCGACCGGGTCCATTGCAATCCGGCTTCTGCCAATTTGCCTCCTACGCCCCTACCCTCCAAAGGCCGGGGCACCTCCGTATGGGTGAATATGATACGGTCGGGCAAGGGGATGTATTCGGAAAAGGCTTCCTGCCCGTCCCACTGGACCAGGAAGCGCTTGCGCTCCTTTTGGTGGATAACATTCAGGGTTTGGTCCATGAGGAATGGGATTTCGCCTTGCGGGCACAGACCCAGTCGTAAGCCTCCCGGAAAAGGGCAATGGCCCGCTCCACGTCTTTCTCCTCCCGAATATACAAGCTTACCCAGCCCGTCTCCGGCAAGATGTGATGTTTTTCGGCTTTGCCCTGCTGAATCAACCGATCCCGTATCGCCTGACTGAAACGGACATCTGCCTGGTGGTCTCCATGCGTATGCCCGATCTCGGTCCCAAAAACCCGGTATTCAATTCCCCCGAATCGGTGAGGAGAGGATTGCAGATTGGGCCATTTGGATAGGGCTTCCAGAATTTTTAGCGAAGCAGCGGGAACGCGGTCCCGGTGGGCCTGATGGGTCATGTTGTTTCTTTTAGTGCCACGAAGCCAGGGGGTGCTTATTGGGATGATGAGGCCTGAGACCAGGATGATCGGACATGTAAACCGGTTATCCCATAAAATAATCGAAACCCTTTAAATTTCCCCCGACTAAATACAACGGGACAGGACTCTTTTCAGTTTGCCCGACCTCCTTATTCTTCCGGGAAGATGGCCCAGAGCGATTCTATGCGGGGGCCCCAACAGTAAACTTTCTCCAGTTTGGGCAACTGGAGTTGGAGGGCGCTCAGCCACTGGTAAGAGAGGTCGGTAAAAGCACAATCGACGTTGTTCAGGTAGAAAATCCGCCCCTCCGTATTATCGGCCAGGCATCCGTATTCGGCAAAAGCATCGACATTATTGAAGGAGACATCCAAAAAAGTGAGCACATTCAGCGTAATCCCTCTGGAGCGCATCCGGCCGGCCCATGCGCAGACTCCTTCGTTGCCCTCCGGACACACATTGGCACCGTCACTGATCAGGAAGAGGCCTTTGGTGGTCTTGGGATCATCCGAAAATAATTCCTCCGCTTTTTTTAGTCGCTCCACCATAGGGGTTGTTCCATGAGCGTTCAGGAAGCGGACCTTATATCGCAAATCCCGACGGGAGAGCCCCCCGACCGGCTCCCACGTTCGCGCCGAATCTCCACAATCACCGCCGATGGTCCCCAGTCCGATCTGTGTGTCTTCCGGCAGTTCATCCACCAGGTACAAGCCCAGATTGCGCATGACCTCGAAGCGGGTTCGATCCATACAAATGACGGATTCCTCCACCATGGAACCGGAGATATCCACCAACAAGACGACTTCGTCAAAGTCAGCCAGTTCCATGACCCGATCTACATCCTGGGGCAGGCCGGTCACCAGGCTGTTTTTGAAACGCGCATTCCCGGAGGCCGACCTTTTCTGCGGGATCTGGGGCTTGACTCCCAGAGAATCGGCCATGGTCCACATGTTGACCACAGCCTGCGTATTATCCGGGTCGATCGATACCGCTTTTTCAAAGTCCCGCAAGACCTTTTCCATATCCCTTTTGTGCACGTGATAATGCTCGCCGAGACCATTGTGATTGCCCCCCATGCCCTGATTGTACAGCCGGATCAGCCCCAGAGTGTTGTAGAATGTAGCCAGATAAGCATCGCTTCCCGTTTTTTGCAGCCAGGCAATGCCTTTCCCCATGGCTGAAATGGCTGCCGAAGATTCTCCTCCGTTGTGAAATACCAGGGCGTTAGCGAGAAAAAGCAGCGCTTTTTTATGTTCCAGGTAGGGATCTGTGGCCGAAATCCTGTTTTTTTTCAAAACCCCTAAGCCTTTCTGGTAATCGCCGTTTCGACTTAAGGCCAGGGCATAGGCCAGACTAAAATTGAAATTTTCCGGCCAGGACCGATAGGCCTTTCCCAGTTCGGAGGCAGCTTTCACATAGTCCGAATCCCCATACAGGGTAAGCCCTCGGTAATAATGCCGGTAAGCTGCCTTGTCATTGGGCAGGGATGAACTTCCCGCGAATCCCATCACCAGCGAAAGGACAAGCAGAAAAGGGAAAAGCCGATAGAAGAGTACTTTTTGCATCCTAAACCAAAAAATCGGCCCCGCATAGAAGGGCAGGTCAGTTCTGAACAATCAATGTCTGGCTATGGGTCAGGGAAAAAACAAGGAGGATAGTTCGTTCCTTCAATCCAGAAAACTACGGGAAAAAGCCCTTCCTCCCTAACTATAAACGGAAAAATGAATATCCTATTCCAGATTTTCCCCGGGTGCAACACGGAAGGAGTGGAAGAGCCCATGCACCTTGCTGCCCTACACAGGACCATGCAATCCCTCGCCTGTCAGCCAAAACCTTTGGTTTTGCCATCAGGGCTTGTATTTTGAATCTTCAAACCATTGATCGGGAGGGCTACCCTGCCCGATTCTCATGCATTTCCCTTTAATTGAGCCTCATGATGAGATCAGCCTTCCCTCTTTTTTGGGTCCTTTTCCTTATTTCTTCCTTTTCGGCAGAGGCCCAGACCGATCGAATAGAACGGACACTGGACTCATTGGAAGCGGAATCGCACCTTCGTTTTCTTACTGCTGACGAACTGCGAGGACGCAATACCGGCACGAACGAACTGCTGATCGCAGGAAGATACATTGCCGAGCAGTTTCGAAAATCCGGCCTCCTTCCCCTGGGAGATTCCCAGCAGGATTACCTCCAAAGAGTGCCCCTCCATATGGCCAGCACCCCCGCTTCCGGTACGCTTTCCCTGATGGAGCACGACTTTACAATCGGAGTGGACATGGGCGTCCTGGCAGGCGCCAATGTCAACACAGAAACATCGCTCGTCTATGTGGCCGACCTTAAAGAAGCCTTGTCGCTGGACCTGGAAGGGAAACTGGTCGCTACCCCCTTGCGCAGCCTGAGCGCTTCCCTGGGCAATCCGGATGAAGTGCAGGCTCTTCGCGATGCGGGGGCAATGGGACTGGTAGAACTCTTCGGGCCCGGACAGCGATATCCCTGGCAGCCCGTCTTGAATTTCCTCAATCGCGAACAAATGCGCGTGGGAGAAATTCCCGATGACGAAAGCGATGCTTTCCTGCGGATCTGGGTGCGGGACTCGGATCGCACCTACCTGCAAGCGTTGTCGGAGAGCCCGATCAGCTAGGTTTCCATCCGGATGGAAGGAGTACAGAAAAACCAAATAGATGCCTTCAACATCATTGGAAAAATCGAAGGCAGCGATCCGGAATTAAAAAAGCAACACCTGGTCATGTGCGCCCATTACGATCATATAGGTGTGCAAGCGGGCGAAAGCCAGGATTCGATCTACAACGGCACGCGTGACAACGGCATCGGTACCACCGGACTGATCAATGCGGCGAAATACTTCGGGAAATATCCGCCCAAACGGTCTATCCTGGTGCTCGCACTGACCGGGGAGGAAAAAGGTCTGTTGGGAAGCGAATATTACGTGAATAACCCAAAGATCCCTTTGGAGGAAACCGTGTTTGCCCTCAATATTGATAATTCCGGATATACCACAACCGATGTCATCACTCTGTTGGATACCAATCGTACCAATATTGACGAGTTGGTTGTTCAGGCGGCTGCGGAGTCGGGGCTAGGGGTCATCGGCGACCGGTTACCGGACCAGAACTACTACGAACGTTCGGATCAGGTCAGTTTTGCCCGCAAAGGGGTCCTGGCCATCAACTTTAAAATGTCCATGACCGCTTTTGATGAGCGGATCACTCAATATTACCATCGCCCGACCGACGAATTTCATACCGTAGATCTGGCCTACATTCATAAATACTGGAAAGCCTTTGTCCGGTCGGCGGAATTGATCGCCAATTGGGCCCAAAGGCCTTATTGGGTCGAAGGCGACAAATTCGAACCGGCAGGCAAAGAACTGTATCGGCTGGAATGAGCCGTGGGCTTTGGAGTTAAAACCCCGATCAGGATTTGTAAATCCGGTACACCAGAATGCGGAGCAGGTTGCCACTCTCATTCTTCCGTTCGTAAGCCCGGAAAGCCTGTCCTCCCAACCTTCGGGGAATTCGAAGGCTAGGCAGGTTCCGTTCGTCAACCGGGTAAATGAGGTACTCGTAATCAAGCCGGTCCTGGGCCCAACGTACCATGCCTTCTACAGATTCCAGTCCGTAACCGTGGCCATGAGCCGCAGCTTTCAACCAGATCCCCAGTTCCGGATGAGGGGTATGGATCTTGTGCAAGCCGCAGCATCCCAGGAAACACTCCCCATCTTTCGCCGTTATGGCCATCACGAGATCCAATTGCTTTTCCATGCAAAATTCGGATTGGCGGATGAAATGGTGGATCTCCTCCGGGGCATCCGGGGCCTTGGGAAACATGTAGCGGGTTATTTCGGGAGTGAACTCCCGAAACACATCACCAGCGAACTCCATGTTAATGGGAAGGAGGCGGAGTCGCGGGGTTTCGATCGTGACCTCCTTCAGACACATTTGGACCATTTACAAATCTAAATATCGCCCATTTCAAATGGATTAGCAGCCGGGCTAGCCGGATATGTCGGGGAAAAACAAAACTTGATCCACCGGGATGTCGTGTTCTTCAAGCGGAAGGTCTTCGATCATCTGAAAAGGGTAAGCCGCCGCGACTTTGAAACTCGCCGGATGACGGCTCAAAAAGGTGTCGTAGTAGCCCCCTCCGTATCCTAAGCGAAAACCTCTGGCGTCAAAGCCCAGACCCGGAACAAGGATCAGATCGAATTCTTCCTCAAAGACTTGCCCCGACCGGGGAAACCGGGTTCCGAAAACACCCTCTTGCAGATCATCCAGATCCCTGATCACCCAGTTTTTCAGTCTCCTGCCTTTCAGGGTTTCGGGAGCTACCAAGGTCAGCCCATCGGCCAGTAAACGCCTGAGAAGGGGCATGAGGTCCACCTCGTGCCCCATAGGTATATAGGTGTGAATCCGTTGGAACCCCCCATCGCGGATCAATTGAAAAAGCGCCTCGCATAAACGGGAATCGTAACGGGATTTCCATTCGGGATCCATGGAGGCCCGTCGGTGAAGGAGATATTTCCTGAGGTCGGCTTTGGCCTTCATAGCCACGAAAATAACGCATTAGAGTTTCGGATTCTCTGTCGAATTTGTCAGATTAAATGACCGTGCCGGAGTGCAGGCCCCTGCAGGTTGTCGTTCGTCCGGCACCGGGTACAGTGACAGGTGGTCTTGCAACGAATCAACCAGAACGGGTACTCAGTCCTAAACCCTCTCTTTGAAGGCCTGGCTTATCGCCTGACAGCCCTTCAAAGTGTTTTCCCGGATCGTGCGTAAGACAGGGCCACTCAACAGATCGGAAAACCCTTCACCGTGGGTCAGCTTGGTCTGCCTGCCCCCCGGTCAATCAGAATATGCCGCTTATGGTTAGCAGCCATAGATCAGCTTAAGGTCCCTCCGGCTTCCCGGTATACCACGGCCAAAACGACCTGACCAACGGCTCGGAGGGTGCGTCGTTCAATGATGTCCATATTGTCGTTGTGCGTGTGCCAGTACTCACCAAAGCCCGACTCGGATTGAGCGGGCTTATTGATGATGTCCACCATAGGTATTTTGGCGATGGTATTCACAAAATAATGATCATCCAGGACTGCGGGGGCGGGGGAATTCACGAAAAAGTTACCGTATCCCATCTGATTGGCCAAAGTCCAGATCTTTTCCACTTGCGGCCGGGCATATCGCAGGGAAAAACCTTCCTGCGGGAACCGGGCACCTCTTGAGCCGACCATGTCGAGCAAGATACCGTAGCGGGCATCGTAGCCCGGCCTGTGGAAGTTGGCCGACCAATATTGCGAACCCAGGCCCCAGGTCTTTTCATCTTCGCCGTTTTTTTCGCCGTAGTCCTCAGCATCGAAAAAGATGATATCAACACCCATGTCTATTGGGTTTTCCCCCAATTGCCGGGCCACTTCCAGGAGCACGCCTACCCCGCTGGCACCGTCGTCTGCTCCCAGGATGGGCTCTTCCTTGCGCTCGGTTTCCAGGTCCGAATCAGCGAAAGGGCGCGTATCCCAGTGGGCGGCCAGAATAATTCGTTTAGTGGCTTCGGGATTGTACTGCCCTATGATGTTGGTGGCCTTCAGTACTTCACCGGTGTAGGCAGTAGCCTGGAAATCCTGCCGGACCACTTCCGCGCCAAAGGACTCCAACTTGGCAATCAGCCAATCGCGGGTCCGGTTATGCCCCTCACTGTTGGGAACGCGCGGACCAAAGTCCACCTGCCTCGATATAAAGGCATAAGCTGAATCGGAGTCGAAACGCGGAACTTGAACCGATTTTGGAGGGGCGGGATTCGATTTTTGACTCGCAGAGTCCGATTGACACGCTCCCAGGATCAGTGTCGCTGAAAGGAAAAGAAACAATTTGGAAAACGGCCTTAACATGAAATAATTGGTTTTTGGAAAATGATGGGTAGCAGACCCGCCGGATTTACCGTTCACAGAACCCTTTATTTGAAAATCAGGCCCCGGGATTGAAGTGAACCCAACCCTGCGCTTTAATATCGTGAATATTGCCTCCTTTGGTATGCAGCTTGACCCCGTCTTTTGCATCCACGATTTCTCCGGCAATGTAGATATCGGGCAGATATTTCACCTTTTCTATGTCCTGGGGATCGATCGTGAACAGCAATTCATAATCCTCTCCTCCGCTCAGGGCGCAGGTAATGGGGTCCAACTGAAACTGGATCGCCTGCATCTGCGCGTCCGGATGAATAGGCACCCCGCTTTCTTCAAGATAAGCCCCGACGCCGGACTCCCTGGAAATGTGAAAAAGTTCGGAGGCCAGCCCATCGGAGATGTCGATCATGCTGGTAGGCAGGATACCCTCTTTGGCAAAGGCCTCGATCATGTCGCGGCGAGCTTCCGGCTTCAACTGACGCTCCACCAGATAGGCATGTTTTTCCAGTTCGGGCTGGATCTTCGGATCCTCCAGGAAAAGCCGTTTTTCCCTTTCCAGCAGTTGTAACCCCAAATAAGCCGCTCCCAGATTTCCGGTAATGCAGATGAGGTCCCCTACCTTCGCGGTGTTCCGGTAAACCACTTTATCCTTTTCTGCCGTTCCGATGGCCGTCACACCGATGACCAGCCCTCTCGGAGAGGAGGTGGTATCTCCCCCCACCAGATCAACCCGGTAAAAGGAGCAGGCTTTCTTGATGCCGGCATAGATCTCTTCCACCGCCTCCACTGAAAAACGATTCGAAATAGCCAGCGACACGATCACCTGCCGGGGTGTTCCGTTCATGGCATATATATCCGACAGATTCACCACCACCGACTTATATCCCAGGTGTTTCAAAGGGGTATAGACCAGATCGAAGTGAATGCCCTCTACCAGCATATCGGAGGTGATCAGGTTCACCCGGTCTGGCTCGTTATTCACCACCGCTGCATCATCTCCCACTCCCCGCAACGACGACTCGTGAATCAACTCGATATCCCGGGTCAAGTGGTCGATCAACCCGAATTCGCCCAATTCACTGATCTCGGTTCGCTTGGGAGCCTGTCCTTCTGCCATATTTCTGCGTTAAGGGTAGCCAAATTACGCTTTTCCCCTCGAAACGATCCGACCTTCGCCCTTCGCAGGCCAAAGGTCATCATCCGCAATCCATAATCATTTTTTTGCTTCCTTTCCTTATCCTTGCAAAAAACGAGGAGATGCTCAAAGCCAAAGTCAAGGCCGGAGGGATCACCAACCTGACCGATGCCCGCTATTTTGCCGCCTGGGAAGTCGAGTGGCTGGGCTTCAACCTGGATCCGGATGCGGTCCCTCACCTGAGCCCCCAGGAAATGATCGCCATACGGGAATGGGTGGAAGGGGTACGCTTTGTCGGTGAGTTCAACCGGCAAACGGCCCCCGAGCTCAAAGAGGCCGTCGATTTACTCCAATTGGACGACATACAGGTGGGCCCGCTGACCTCGGCAGAAACCCTGATCGAACTCGGATCCGATACCTCCGTCATCAAGGAACTGCTGTATTTGACGGAAAACCCCGCCGAAACCATACAGGAGCAACTGGAAGCTTTCGCTCCTCTCGTCAGCCATTTCCAATTAAGCCTGGACAAACAGGGGATCCGCTGGGAGGACCTGATCCGGGGGAATCCCCTTTCGCTTGAGCAAATCCGGGAATGGGCTTCCGAATACTCCCTTCTACTGGGCATCGAAATAAACCCGGCCCAGATCCAGGATCTCCTGGCTCAGCTTCCTCTTTCCGGTATCTGCGTTCAGGGGGGTGAGGAAGAAAAAGTGGGTTTAAAATCTTTCGACGACCTGGATGATTTCTTCGAGGCCATGAGGCTGGAAGAGGATTAGAAGCGACCCGATTCTGGGAAGGCATAAGTTTGAATCCGATGGCCCTCAGGGATTTCCATGAATCCTGTTCTCCACCACACCCGCAGATCAATGCCCCCCATGGCTAGGCTGCCTGATAAGTCCCCTTTTCCGCATCCACCTTTTTTCGGGCATCCTCCGTTTCATTCTCCGGAATGAAACGACGAATCAGAATGGGGATCAACAGAAGATCGCTGAACAAAGCGCTGACCAGGGTCAGGCTGATCAGCAACCCAATGATCACACTCGGCAGATGGATGGAGAACAACATGACCAGAAAGCCGAAGAACAAAATGATGGAAGTCAGGGTGATCGCTTTCCCCGTTTCGGTGAAGGTAACCCGAAGCGCCTCCTCCCGACTTAGCCCCTTGTTCAAAGCCAATTTGTATTTACTGAGAAAGTGGATGGTGTCATCCACGGCAATCCCGAAAATAACCGCGAAAACGATCGATATGCCCGCCTCGAGTTCGATACCCAGGAACCCCAGCAGGGCTCCGGCCAGAATGAGCGGGAATAGGTTGGGTACCAGGGAGATCAGCAGCATGCGCAGGTCGCGGAAGAGCAGTGCCATGAGAAAACTGACCACCAGAATCGCAAAACCCAGGCCCAATAAGAGATCGCGGCGTACATAAGCGGCATTCTTGTCAATGATCAATCCCGTGCCGGTCTGCGCTACCTGTATCAGGTTGGTATCGACATTTGCCGCTGTCCAGCGATCAAAGCGCTGATTGATGGCTTTGATGCTATCGGCGCCGATATCGAAGACCCGGCTGGTAATCCGGGCTTTCGTCCTGTCGCGGCTTACCAGCACATTGGTTTGCTCTTGCGGAACCCGATCGGCCAGAGCCTGGTATCGCTGAAAAGTTTGCTTGTCTTCGGGCAGGCGATAGGCTTCTTCCCGATTCCCCTTGTACATCTGATTGATGCTTTTGTAAAGGGTGGTGATCGAGCCAATGCCCTTCAACCGGGGCTCCTGGCGGAGGTATTGCTCTACCGATTCGATCTCCCGGATCAGTTCGAATTCAGTCACTTTGCGACCTTCCTGTGCATAGATGGCGAATTCCACAGGCCGAAATCCGGTGAGATTTTGCTCAAAGAATTGGAAATCCTCGGTGATTTTTTCCCCAATGGGCATATTCTTGATTATGCTGTAATTGGTGGTAATCCGGGAGATGCCCCAAAGGCTGAGCAAAAAGAGAGCGACCCCTCCCAGAGCAATCTCACGGGGTCTTCTGCGAGTCAGCCGGTAAATGCCCAGCAACCAACCCTCCCAGCGAAAACCTTTATCCAGACGCATGATCTGGTGGGTTTTGAACCAGCTGAGCAAGGCGGTAGTAAAGAGAATCACCGTAAAATAAGCGATCAGGACGCCAACGGCCGAGTTGATGCCAAAATCCCGAATGGGCTGGATCCGGCTGGTCAGCAAGGATGCAAACCCAACGGCTGTCGTGAGCGAAGTGAGCAGAGTAGCTAATCCGATCTCCCGGATCGTGACCCGAATGGCCATCCTCCGGGTGGAGCCCTTGCGCAACTCGTCCACGTATTTGCTCATGATGTGGATCACGTCGCTGGTGCCGACGATAATCATCAGAACCGGGTAAAGAGCAGCCATGGCATTGAGCTCCCGACCGAACAAACCCAGGAAACCGATGAACAGCAACATGCCCAAACCAATGGAAACCAGCGCAATGGCTATTCCGACCGGCTTGCGGAAGATGAGAAAAAGGATCAGGCTGACCAACACAGCGGATACAAGAGCCGATACGATGATCTCCCTTTGTTGCATCCGCACCAGTTCCTTCTGGAAATAAGGCCTTCCCAGGAAATGATAACTGGCAAAACCGTATTGGCCGACCAGGGATTCCAATTCTCCCATGAGCTCTTTGGCCTGATCCAGATCCATACTGTTTTTGGTCTTCAGGTAAACCACCAGCGTCTTGGCATCCGGGGAGATGAAGTTATACACCAGCCTTTCGTCCTGGAGGATGCGTTCCCGGTCGGCGGCATAGCGGTCGGGCTGCTCCCAGTGGACCGCCGGAACGCTTGTGATGCCGAAAGGGGTCTTCACCGGGTAGGCAAACTGGGTCAGCGACTGAACCCGCTTGATATGGGGCAAAGACCGGCTGTCGAGGCTGAAACGATGTGCTCGTGCCAGGAATACGGAATCAAATACCCCCTCCGGCCGGTGAAGAGCGACCAACAGGAAATTATCGTCCGTTTCGAACTCCTCGATGAATTCCCGGAATACATCCAGGTCGGGGTCTCCCTGGGGGAAAAACTGTTCGAAATCGAACGTGAACTGTAGCCGGGGAATCTGGAGAGCACTTACTATGGCCAGACCGGCGAACAAAGCCAGGATCGACCACCGAAAAGCTGGAGTCATATTTCTTTTTTTAACCTCCCCATCAAAACCACCCAGGCAGGCTTTGGTTGTTAAAAAGGTTCCCTGCGAGGCAGCTTATCCTGTTTTTAGTCCGGTGGTTTCCCAATTACTCATCGGCACCCTATTTTGCAGGTATGGGAAAAACCGAAAAGCCGGACGAGAAAAACCTGCTCCCCTATTTTCAGGTCGATGGGTTGGAAGCCGGATGCGATGAAGCCGGCCGGGGTTGCCTGGCGGGTCCCGTCTTTGCCGCAGCCGTGATCTTACCCAAAACATTCTCCCACCCGAAACTCCGGGACTCGAAAAAGCTGAATCTGTCCCAAAGATTGGAACTGCGCGATCTGATCCGGGAAGAGGCCATTTGCTACGGGGTAGGGTATCTGAGCCCGGAAGAGATCGATAGGCACAATATCCTCCGGGCTTCTTTTCTGGCCATGCATCGCTCACTTAAAAAACTGGCTCCGCAACCCGACTCCCTCCTGATCGACGGGAACCGGTTCATGGCCTACGGCCAATTGCCCCATCATTGTATGGTGAAGGGGGACGATCGCTTTTTCTCCATTGCAGCTGCTTCCATATTAGCCAAGACTTATCGGGACGAAGAGATGCAGCGCCTGCACGAACAATTCCCCATGTACGGTTGGGCCAGCAACAAGGGCTATCCCAGCCGCGATCACCGGGATGCTATACGCAAGCACGGGCCCAGCCCGCACCACCGCAGGAGTTTCCGCCTGTTGCCTGCCGGCGAACCAATCGCTTTCCCCGGCTTCAAATAGCGCTTTACCCCTGGAGAAACGGGTTGCTGATCCGTTCGGATCCGATGGTGGTAGCCGGTCCGTGACCGGGATAAACGACGACATCATCTGCCAGCATCATCAGTTGGGTCCGGATGCTTTGGATGAGGGTGGGGTGGTCGCCCCCGGGCAGGTCCGTCCGGCCGATGCTTCCCTGAAAGAGTACATCCCCGGAAATCAGGTAGCCGCCTTTCTCATCATAGAAAGAAAGGCTTCCGGGAGAATGGCCAGGAGTGAACAACATTTTCAGCCTTACGTCACCCAATTCAATGTAGTCTCCTTCTTTGAGCCAGATTCCCGGTTCTACCAGGTCGGCCGGGTCAAAGGGAATGCCGAAGATCTGGGCCGATTGGGGAGCGGATCGCAATACCGGCATTTCCTGTGGGTGAATGGCCAGCTCGAGTCCATACCTTTCGGCCACAAAAGCATTGCCAAAAATATGATCGAGGTGACAGTGGGTATTGATCAACCATTTGGGCTCCAGATCGTGTTCTTGTATATGATCGGCCAGAAAGCTTTTTTCGGCCGCTGTGGCGCAACCCGGATCGAACACGGCACACGAATTATTGTCGGCAATTACCAAATAGGTATTTTCCTGAAAGGGATTGAAGGTGAAAGCTACAACACGGGCCATGGGAGTGCCGTTTGGCATTGGAAAGGCTGATGAAATAAATTATTTTACACGTGCTTCGCCAGGCATGGGCCAGCCGAAACAATGGATGGCTAAAGTATGGCTTTTCTGAAAAAGGGCTAGTTGCATGCATCAATCGCTTCACAGATTACTCGGTTTTCTGATCTTATTCTGTTCTGCCTCCGGGCTTTGGGGACAGGGTACTGAGGTGGTCTTCGGCAAGAACCGGGTACAGTTTCACCGGGATTTCGACGAATGGGTGGAGTATGAAAGTGACAATTTCATTTCCTACTGGTACGGCGAAGCTCGCAACATCGGGCAGGCGGCTGTCCAACTGGCGGAGTACGATTTCGCCGAAATTCAGGCCCTGCTCGAACATCGGATCAACCAGAAGATGGAGATCCTGGTCTACACCGACCTCACAGATATCAAGCAAAGCAATATCGGCAATGAGGAGGTCTTCACCAATACCGGGGGGCAGACCAAAATCGTAGGCAACAAGATCTTCGTTTACTTCAAAGGCGACCACAACGACCTGCGGCGCCAGATCAGAGAAGGAATTGCCACCGTGTATATGGAATCCATGCTCTTCGGATCCAACCTGCAGGAGATCGTCCAGAATGCCGTCATGCTAAATCTCCCCGAGTGGTTCAAGCTGGGCCTGATCGCCTACGCCGGCGAACCCTGGAATTCCGAGTTGGACGATGAGCTTCGGGACCACCTCTTCTACAAAAAGTTCAAAGACTTCAAACGCTTTTCGCAAGATCATCCCCGTCTGGCGGGTCAATCCATGTGGTATTACATCAGCGAAGCCTACGGTAAGGCCACCGTATCCAATCTGCTGTACCTCACTCGTATCAACCGGAGCTTTGAGAGTGGATTCCTGTATGTACTGGGGAGGCCCTACGAAATGATCGTCAACGAATGGACGCTGTATTTCCGCGAAAGATACGGGACAGAAAATGCCCAGCGAGAATATCCCGATGAAGGGAAAGTGGAATTCCGAAACAAACGGGAGCTTCCCGTCACGGATATCCGGCTCAGCCCCGACGGACGCCAAATTGCCTACGTCCTGAATGAAATCGGTCGGTATCGGGTCATCATACAGGACCTGACCGGCAAAAAGCCCAAACGGGAGGTCCTGCTGAGAAAAGGAAATCGAAACCCTTTCCAGGAAACGGACTATGAATACCCCCTGCTGGCCTATTCACCCACCGGCCAGGAACTTGCCATCCTGTACGAGCATCGGGACAAACTCCGGCTGTTGCGGACCAACCTCCAAAGCGGAAAAACCACCAACGAACTATTCGGAGTTCAGTACCAACGGGTCTATTCCATGGATTATATGAGCCCCAACACCCTGGTCATATCAGCTGCTACCCGAGGCATCTCCGACCTCTTCATTTACTTTTTGCAAACCCGGCAAGGGCAGCGCATCACCAATGACATATGGGACGATCTGGATGCCACCTACGTAACCCTGGGCCAAAGACGCGGAGTGCTTTTCGCCTCCAATCGACCCGACAGCCTGTTGAACTCCAACCCGCGGATGGATACCATCCTTCCCATCGGCAATTTCGATCTCTTCTTCTACGACATGGAAAAGGGGGAAAGTGAACTCGTGCAGATTACCCGGACCCCCCTGGCCAGCGAACGCAGCCCGGTAGCGCTTGACCAGGAATACTTCGGCTACCTGAGCGACCGAAGCGGGATCTTTAACCGGGAAGCCGCCAAATTGGAAGATTACATCCACCATTACGAGCAGGTAGTCACCCTGGTGGATGGAGATAATATTCGGCTCCACATGGATTCCGTATTTCGGGACATCGACTCCACCCTGGTGGATACCATAACCATCGAACCGGTTTACAAAACCCGTGCCGTCATTCACAACCAGACGAACTACCGGCAAAACATCCGCCACCAACATACCTCCGTGAGGAGTTCCCGGGTCGTGGAAGTGTTCCAAAACGCTCTTGAGCCGGAGATCTTCGTAAGCCAGTACGACCCGCAGGTCTCCAAGCCCGCTCCTCCGACCGAATACATCCAACGGCTTCGACAGGCAGCCTCCGGGGCAGGCCCTTTCAAAAAAGGCAGTGTCAACCCGGGAGGGTTTTACCAACAAGGAGGAAAAATGCGCATTCCCCCTCCCCAGCCGCCGGATGAGCCCCAGCCTGCCCCGGCCGATACGGTTTTTCAGGCTCCCAATGCAGAGCCCAGCCAGCCGGACAGTACCATCGACATCGATAATTATCTGTTCCAAACGGAATTCGACGCCAATGAACGGGCGCCGGAGACAGGGGTCGTACCCGCACAACCCGATCCCGAGGTCGAAGAAGAAAGCCCGGAAACAGAAATCGCCGTTCTGCCTCAATCCGACCTTCCGGAAGCCGGTGAGGATATCGATACCCGCAAAGTGTACCGGTTTCGGACCGGCCGTATTGTGCCTTATCGCCTCAAATTCCGAACGGACTTCATCAACGTCTCCCTGGACAACAGCCTTCTGTTTGAGGGGCTGAATACCTTTTCGGCCGGCCAGGACCAATTCAGCGTCCCCCCCGCCGGTATCCTGATCAAGGGAAATTTCCAGGATCTGCTGGAAGACCACGAATTTGAGGCCGGCGCCCGGATTCCCACCACCTTCGACGGATCAGAATATTTCCTGATCTACAAGAACAAAAAGCATCAGATCGATCACCAGTTCAACTTTTACCGAAGGAGCCAACGCCTGAATCAGCCCAGCGGCAACGGCATTCCCCAGCGGGCCAAGCAACGCATCCTACTGGGGCAATACGAAGCCCGTTATCCCTTTGACATCTTCCGCAGCCTGCGCGCCCGGGTAACCCTGCGGGACGATCGCATCACCCAACAGGCTTCCGATTCCTTCAATCTGCAGGTCCCCACTCAGAATACCCAGCGTATTGGCCTCCGCCTGGAGTACGTTTTCGACAATACCCTGCAGAGGAGCATCAATATCCTCAACGGAACCCGCTACAAGGTCTTTGCAGAAGTCTACAAACGCTTCGAGATCGATCTGCTGGACGGATTTTCCTTTGATTTCGGAGAAGGCTACATGACCATCATCGGATTTGACGCCCGCCATTATGAACGGCTGCTCAAACATTCGGTCCTGGCTTTCCGATTGGCCGGAACCACCACTTTCGGTGCGGAAAGAATCCTTTACTTCCTGGGCGGAGTCAACAATTGGCTCTTCGCTGAGTTCGATCAATCGCTGTCCATCCCGCCGGGGAACTTTGCTTTCCAGGGGTTGGCCGCTCCGGTCCGCGGGTTCCCCTATCAGGCTCGAAACGGAGCCAGCTATGCACTTTTCAATACCGAGATCCGCATCCCCGTATTTCAGTATATTTCTCAAAGGATCCGATCTGCTTTCATCCGAAATTTCCAGATCGTAGGCTTTTTTGACGCCGGTACCGCCTGGGTAGGAAGTTCTCCCTTCAGTGATGACAACCCGCTCAATATTACCAACGTCGGTGGAAACGGCCCCATCCGGGTGCGCGTGAAATACTTCCGCGATCCGATCATCATGGGCTACGGTGTCGGCCTCCGAACCACTTTGTTCGGGTATTTCATCCGGGTGGATTATGCCTGGGGAATTGAAACCCGGGAGGTGCTAAAGCCTCGCTTCCACTTCTCGCTGGGTACGGATTTCTAGGCTTACTACTCCCCGGGGAACGGCGCAGCTTAACTGCCTGCCTGCATCTTTTCCGCATTTTCGGCCAGGATCAGGGCTTCGAGCAGGGGCTCAAGTTCTCCCTCGACCACCTGCTGCAGGTTAAAATTTTTCTGGTCTCCTTCCAGCCGATGATCGGTGACCCGGTTTTGAGGGTAATTGTAGGTGCGGATCTTATCCGAGCGATCCCCGGAACCGACAAGCGAACGGCGCTTGGCTGCCTGCTCGAATTCGTGTTGCTCTCTCTGGACCGTGTAGATCTTTTGGTAAAGTCGCTGCAGGGCAATTTCCCGATTTTTGATCTGGGACCTCCCGTCCGTGCTTTCGGCAACGATTCCCGTGGGAAGGTGGGTAAAGCGCACTCCGGACTCGGTCTTGTTGACGTGCTGCCCACCCGCGCCGCTGGACCGGAAGGTATCTACCTTGAGATCGGCCTTGTTGATATCGACATCTTCCATTTCCAGCTTGGGCATGACGACGACGGTTGCGGCGGAGGTATGCACCCTACCCTGGGATTCGGTTTTGGGTACCCGCTGCACGCGGTGGGCACCCGATTCGAACTTCAACTTTCCGAAGACATCCTCTCCGCTTACTTCGAGCACGATCTTACTGTAACCGCCTGCGGCTCCTTCGTTGGTATCCACTACTTCGACCGACCAGCCCTGCGTATCGAAGTATTTGCTGTACATCCGGTACAGGTCGCCGGCAAAAATGGCGGCTTCGTCACCGCCTGTCCCCGCCCGGATCTCAAAGATCACATCCTTTTCGTCCTCGGGATCTCTGGGGATGAGGAGCATTTTTATCTCCTCCTCCATCTGCTCCCTTCGAGGCACGAGGGTTTCAATTTCCTCGGCAGCCATGGCTTTCATATCCGTGTCCGATTCGCCAAGCATTTCCCGGGCCGTCTCCAGATTGGAAAGCAGATCCCGGTATTCGAAATAAGCCTGCACGATCCGTTTCAACTTTTTGTATTCCTTGCTCACCTGGGTATAGCGGTCCATATCGGAAATGACATCCGGATCAGCCATTTGCGTTTCCAGATCCTGATATCTGTGATAAATAGCTTCGAGCTTATCGATCATGTTCGTAAATGGTTTAAGCGGGTCCGGTTCCTTTACCGAAACAGGGGCATCAACTTCCTCAAGCCAGCTCCTTACCTTGCCCAAAAGGAATTAAAGGACTCGATTCGAAAAAGCAAAGTTAGCAAAAGGAGGAGCATGGAATTAAAGCCGGGGAAGGCTGTTTTGCTATTTTTGAGGCATGAAGGAGCCCTTGATCCTGCATCTGGAATCAGCTACGGAGCGTTGTTCGGTCGGTTTGAGCAAGGCAGACAAGCTACTCGCATTGCGGGAGAGCCAGGAACCCTTTCAACACGCTTCCCGGATCAACGGCCTCATTCAGGAATCTCTTGAAGCCGGCGGTATCCAGCTCTGCGATCTCAATGCGGTCAGTGTGAGCAGCGGGCCGGGCTCCTACACAGCTTTGCGGGTGGGCGCTTCCACGGCGAAGGGGCTGTGCTACGGGCTGAATATACCCCTCATACCAATTCCGACCTTGTATGCTCTGGCCTTTCGCATGAGTCAGGAACCCGAACTGAAATCCAGCGATATTCTGGCCCCCATGCTGGATGCCAGACGCGAAGATGTCTATGTTTCCCTTTTTGACAGAAATCTGAAACTTGTAGGCAAAACGATTATGTGCACCTTATCGGATACCCTTTTTTCGGACTTTCCGGAATCGGAGATCTGGGTAGCCGGGAGCGGATCCGCAAAAGCAAAGGAGCTCCTGGGGCGCAATGTACGGGTATTGGACCTGGATCACTCCGCCCGTTTGCTGGTCGAACCAGCCTTCAGGAGGTGGCAATCCGAAGAATTTGTCGAAGCGGCTTCCTTCCGACCGGACTACATTACGGCCCCTAATATTACGCAACCCAAGAAGGCCTTGTGATCTGCCAGACTGGCTTCGGGCCTTTCAAATAAGACTTCTTTAATAGATATTTTTCTTACTTTTGTACTCCTGCCGCTTTCACCGCCTCAAGGAACCCATTGAATCATTTTTGCCTGCTTACCCCAGATCGATGTACCGATCCGGATTGCCGGTGTATTTACAAACCAAAAACATTGTTTTCTTGATGGGCAAACAAAAAAAGGTATCCATTGAATTGCAAGGTGGCGAGATTGACCTGAACTACGAGGAGTTGAGAAAAGCCGTCCTCGTCTTGCGGGCAATCAATCACAAACTCAGACAACGGATCATTGACCTATTGGAGGAAAACGACAGTCTGACCGTCACGGATATCTACATCAAACTACGACTGGAACAGTCCGTAGCATCCCAGCACCTTGCCATTCTGCGCCGGGCCGGGGTCGTCACAACGCGCCGTGACGGAAAATTCATCCATTACTCTCTGGATCGCGAAAGATTGAAACTGATTTCCGAATTGGTTGAGCAATTAAATGTCTCCTGATCAGGCGGCAGAATCCCTTCCCTGTTGGCTTTTTATTCTCAAACTCGGCCTGGCACGAAACAGATAAGGGCCGAGAGAATGAATCAGCCTGAAAAGATTTGCTTTAAGCATATATGTAATTCGCAGGGGATAAAATGAACCGTAATACTATGCAGAAAACCGAAATGAACGTTCGATTACAGCAAGAGAAATTGACCCAGGCCGCAGAATTACTCCGCGCTCTGGCTCATCCATTGCGACTGAAGATCATTGGCTTTATCGACAAAAACGATTCCATTCACGTCAACAAGATCTATAACTCCCTGAAGCTGGAGCAGTCCATTACTTCTCAGCACTTACGCATCTTGCGCTTGGCCGAGGTGGTGAATACCCGCCGGGAAGGCAAGTTCATTTTTTACAGCCTCAATTACGATAAGCTCGGCAACACGATTGATGCCATCCGGGCCTATCTGGATGATACGGGCAAGTAGAAAAAGGTTGCGGATAAACACAAGGGGAAAAGGGGGAGATTAAGTGCTCCCCTCGTTTTCTCTTTCTTCTGCTGATGAGCTGGATTCCATGTCCCCGGCATCTGCCAACTTATCCTCCGTTGGCATGGGTTGTTGACTTTTTTCTTCTTTCTCCGTAGCCAGGTTACGCTTCGGGGTCCCCAGGGTTTGGAAAAACAGGACCTGGATCACCCCCGCCGTGATCGCCACGTCGGCAATGTTAAAAACGGGTTTAAAAAACTGCGCATATTGACCTCCTGCGAAGGGTATCCAGGAAGGTAGAATGCCCGACCAGACCGGCAAATAGATCATATCTACCACCTTGCCGTGAAAAAGACCGGCATAACCTCCACTCGCCGGCAGGAACTCAGCGACCCCTCCGTGGATGCTGGATTCGGAAAACAGTAGTCCGTAAAAGGTACTGTCGATAATATTTCCCAAAGCGCCTGTCAAAATCAAAGAAAAGCTGCTGATCAACCCGAATGCAGCATTGGACCTCCACAGCACCCGGAGATAGTACGCCAGAACGATCACTGCTGTGAGCCGAAAAAGACTGAGGGCCAGCTTTCCATTTGCTCCTCCAAACTGCAGTCCAAAGGCCATGCCGTTGTTCTCCACAAAGTGGATGCGAAACCAATCCAGGCCCAAAAACGAGAAATCTTCCCCGTAGGCCATGTGCGTTTTCACCCACACCTTTACAGCTTGATCCACCAGGAGGATGCAAAAAATTAACAGGATCGATTTATTGCGATTACTCAAAAATACGTAGAGCCTTTGTTGAGAAAATGTGCATGCCGGAGCAGGTGCTCAATCGCCCCGGCAACCATCTTTTATCCAAGATGAGAATCAGGCAAGCCGGGATGGGCTTTCATGTATAACTCTTTTCCTGGCGAGAAAGTTATCAGGCTCCCTTGCGATTTTCTTTGGCTTCGATGCTCAAGGTGGCGTGAGGGACCGCCATCAGGCGGGCTTTGGGTATCAGCTTGCCCGTCTCCCGGCAAATGCCATAGACCTTATTGTCGATTCTGAGCAGGGCATTTTCCAAATGCTGAATGTACTTACGCTGACGGCTAGCCATGGTGGTAAGGCGCTCGTTCTCTGCCGTTCCGGTACCATCGTCAAGTCCCTTGATCTTGGCATCCGGATTATCCGCCATTTCATCCAATTGTTGAAAGCAAAAATCCAGTTGCTGACGTGCCTCTTCCAATTTATTTTGGATCAAAACCCGAAATTCTTCCAGTTCCTGGTCGGTGTAGCGTGTCTTTACCTCTTTTCCGTTCATGATAGGTCTCCTGTTTTTGGTTATCGGCAAAATGGGCTATCAGGCGAGGAAAGTTTTCCTTTTTTCTGGTTGCGAAAATAATAATTCTTCCAATGGAGAGAAACGTAATTTTTTTACGTATCGTTCGATTCTGCCATAAAACTGCCATTTATTTTTTTGTCCCTTTATAGAATAGCCTCAGCAGTACCGGGAGCAGGGTCAGGTCAAATAACCCTGCCAGGAGCAAGGTAATGCTCACCAGAAGCCCCAGGTAAAAGGTCCCCAGGAAGGAGGAGAAGGTCAAGGTCATAAAGCCGCACATCAGGATCAGGGTGGTCAGAATGATCGCTTTTCCGGAGGAAACCATCGTATGCCTTAATGCGGACGATACCGAAGCCCGCGCCTCCATTTCTCTTTTGAACCGGGCCAGGAAGTGGATCGAATCATCTACGGCGATCCCGAAAGAGAGAATGAATATGATGGAGGTAGATATTTTCAGGTCGATACCCAGCCCTCCCATCAGGCCGGCCATGAGGATCAGGGGCAACAAATTGGGGATCAAGGACAGCAGGCCCAGTCGTACGGACCCGAGCACGAAGGCAAATAATATGCCCACCAACCCGATGGCAACGGCCAATCCCTTGATGACGTTGGTTGCCAGGTAGCGATTGTTGAGGTCGAGCAAATAGGGGGTGCCGGTGATCTGTAGCCGGAAAGGAGCCTGCCGGAAAGCCTGTTCTGCCCACGACCTCAGGTGCTGATATTTATTCAAGAAAATGGCGCTCCCCTCGTCTTTCACCAAGGCGTTAATCCGGATCCAGGTCTGCCCGTTCCGCCTGGAGACGTATTTCTCCCATAGGTCCGAACCGGCTTCGGATCTCAGCCGTCGTATCAGTTCATCCAGTTCTACCTGCCCATCGGGCAACCGATAGGCAGCAGGATCTCCGCTGCGGGCAATCTGCCGGGCTTGCTTGACCAGTTCGGCAGGAGATACTACCCGCCCGGCTTCAAATTCCTGCTTGATCAGACTGTCCAGTCGCTCGATCCGTCGGAGGTTTTCCAGCGTGAGCAGATCATTTGTGGTATCCTGGCTAATCAAGGCCAGTTCCAGTCCCCTGGCCCCCGAAAAGCGGGTTTCAAAAAAACGGAAGGCTTGTCTCCGGGGGTGGTCCTTCTTTAGATCTTCCAGCAGGTAGTTGTTGACCTGCAACTGCAGGATTCCGATCGGACTAATTAACAGCACCAGAGCCGAGAAAAGCAGGATCCAGTTCTGATTTCGCGTAACCCAACCCAGAAGGCGAAGCATCCTGCGCGACCACCAGCCCCCTGCATCCGAAAAGCCCAGAAATACATCCCCCTGGAGAACGATTAGGGCTGGAATGAGGGTGTAGGTCAGCAATAAAGCGAAGAAGAGCCCGGCCGTAGCGGCCCAGCCCATTTCCACAAGCGGTTGAAAGGTGGATGTCGTCAGGGTCAGGAACCCAACCGCTGTCGTCAGGGTCGTCAACAGGGTAGCTGCACCCACCTCCCGGATGCCCCGCTTCAGGGCGTCCTGAAGAGACATGCCCGAACGGCGAAAAATTTGATAATGGGTAATCAAATGAATGGCATCCGCTATGCCGATTACCAGGAGGATAGTCGGGATGATATTGGATATCAGGTCGAAGGGTTGCCCGTTCCAGGCCATCATACCCACCGTCCAGGAGACGGAAAGCCCCACCACCAAAAGAGGCAAGACCACGCCCAGGACCGTGCGGTAAGCCAACGCCAGCAAAAGCAGAACCGCCAACAGCGAACTGCCCGTAAACAAGAGCGTCTCTCGCCGAAGGGTCTTGATAAAGGTGGTCTCACCGAAACACTTCCCGGCCATAGCCGAATGCCGTACATCTAAGGCATTGACCAGTTGGCGTACCGTGTCAGCCAGGGCAGCGCAATCCGCATCTGTGCGCATGGGGCCGTGCCAGAGTTGCAAGGCCACCGATTGGCGATCTTCTCCAAAAAAGGAACGCACCCACCCTTGTTGCCGGAAAATTTGTACGCTGTCCGCTGACAGCCGTTCCGGATCCTTGACGTGCAGAAAGGGGGTGCTGACCATCCGGGGGCCGAAAGGGTTGGTGTTTCGGACCTGATAGCGAAGATTGGTTGGGCTGAAGACTTTCTGGGCTCCCGGGACTGCTTCTAATTGTTGGGTCAGTCTATCCAGCTTGACCAAAAAAGCAGGATCGAACACCCCCGACTCCGGTTGGAGTCCGATCAATACATAGGCATTGTCGGTACCAAATCGATCTGTGAACTCCTGAAAGAAGGCTGTTTCGGGGTCATGGGCCGGAAAGAAGCGTTCCAGGTCATAATCAAATCGAAGGTCCTTTAGCTGATAGAGCCAGAAGGCACTGATCAACAGGATGCATAAGAGAATCCATCGACTAACCCGTTTTTCTGGAAACATGTTGGCATTCGGTAGCTGACCAGACATAGGCCTGGAATCGTCCGTGATGACTCTTAGAAACAGGAAAGTGAGGGCCAGTGTTGCGGAAGCCAGCGCACAAGGCCCCGCTTTCCAGCCGGATCAAAAACTCCCAGGGAAGTTCCGGGAAGACAGATTCGCCAGCGAGATGGCCGACCCTTTGATCGGGTTCGGATACCGAGCGGGACCAACATTTGGCGTGAACCCAATCCTCGGTCACATCGATCCTCAGTTCATACGTTCCGAGCATCCCGGCAACGCGGCCGGATCCCCTGCCCTTTTCCCAGGCTAACCGGTAATCTTTCGGGCAAAAACGTCGGGCTCTACCTTGCCGTCGCTCCAGTTTGTACGCGCTCTCCTTGGCCGCCCAGTGCGCCCATAGCCAGGCGAGATCCGTCCCGGCTTTTTCTTGGGCTTTCCATTCGGACTCCCGCAGCACCTTCTTCCAAAAGCGCATTTCCCGGCAACGCGAATGGGCGACCGCATAAGTGAGGTCGACTATATCATTGCCGATCAAGAGGTCTTGACTTTCTTTAGTATGGTATCCAGTGCGGCCTTCACAGTGAGCATTTTCTCGGCCGATTCATCATCGATCTCTACATCAAAAGCATCCTCTACATCCAGAATAATATCCACCAGGTTGGCCGAGTTGATCTTCAAATCCTTCAACAGGTCGGTCTGTTCGTTGAGTTGAGCAAAAGCTTCCTTGTCTTGAACATAGGGTTCAATGATTTCCCGGAGTTTTTGGCTGACTTGTTCTCTTTCCATTTTAACCGTCGAATTTTCTCAAAATGATCACGCTGTTCACATCGCCGAATCCAAAACTGGCTTTGGCGACGTATTTCATCCCATCCACCGACTGATCCGATGCGGGGATCCTCTTGGAGTCGATATGGGCTGCAATATCGGGATGCAGGTCTTCACAATTCAGAGAAGGATGAACAAATTGGTATTTTAATTGCAGAATGGCGGCTACCGATTCGATAGCCCCGGCTCCGCTCAGGCAATGGCCGACCATCGATTTGAGGGAATTGATCCAGGGGAAGTCTTGCCCGGAACGCTTCAGAGCCTTAACCCAGGCGGATACTTCCCCCGGGTCACCGGCCGTAGCGGTCAGGTGGCCTGAGACCAGGTCTATTTGCGAAGGCTGGATCTCTGCTTGTGCCAGCGCGCCGGCTATGCATCTTTCGATCCCGGCCAGGTTGGGCGCGGTCATGCTCCCGCCGGCGCGTTGCCCGCCTGAGTTGGTGAATCCGCCTACGATTTCGGCATGGATCTCGGCATCTCTCGCCCGGGCGCTGTCCAGCGATTCCAACAACAGGGCGCCGGCTCCCGCCCCTGGCACAAAGCCGGAAGCCGAAGCACTCATGGGGCGCGAGCCCTCTTCCGGCCGGTCGTTGAACCGCCGGGTCAATACCCGCATGGCATCAAAGCCACCCCAGATGTAGGGCCCGTCCGAATCGCAGGAGCCGCAAAGCATGCGTTCGGCACCGCCTCGCCGGATGTGCTCGCTGGCCAGGCGGATGGCTTCCGTCCCTGTGCTGCAGGCCGATGCATTGGTGAACACCCAATTACCCAAACCGAATCGGCCACCCAAATGAGCGCTGACCCCACTGGCCATGGTTTGCGGCACCGTGTGGCTCCCCATGCGCTTGACCTGTAGCCCGTCGATCAGGTATACGCCTTCTCGTATGGCGCGGACCCCGGACAGCCCCACTCCGAATACGCATCCGGTATCCCAGAGGGGCTCTTGCCGGGCTTTTTCCAAACCCGCATCCCTCCAGGCTTCTTCTGCCGCCAGAATCGCGTATATGAGGTTGTGAACCTTAAGCTGTTTTCGTTCCAACTCGGAAAAGTGTTTCGCCAAAAGGGTCTCGTCCATTTCCGGGACGCCGCCAATGCAGCAACCAAAGCCTTTTTCCTGCAACTCCGGTAGCAGACGGATACCCGAACGACCGCTCCGTATAGCCCGTTCGAAATCCCGAATCCCAATCGCATTGGGCGCTACCACCCCCATACCGGAAACAACTACTCTTCGATTCATCGATCTGGCTTTTCAGGAAGGATCATGCCGGATAATTCTCCCCGGCAGATATTCTCGCCTTTCCCATTAAACATCTCCGCCTTCACTTTTAGCTTACCCAATCGGAAATACACCTTTCGGGCCCGGACCCGAACCTGCTGGCCCGGGAAGACCGGCAGGAGAAACTCTACCCCGGCCTGGGTGAAAGCGAAGGGCTTGGCTTTTCGGCTGCGATGGGTACCTGACAGATACAAACCCCAGGCAACCAGGCCAATCTGGGCCATGCACTCGATGAGAATAGCCCCGGGGGTGACCGGTTTATCAGGGAAATGGGCGGAAAAGAAAAAGGCATCCGACCGAAAGGTATAACTTCCCAGAATGTGTTCGCTGTCCATTTCCAGGATCTCATCCACGAATAGAAAAGAAGGGCCATAGGGAAGTAGCCCGACGCAAAGCTGGCATTCCACCCGGGAGGCCTTTTTCATGGATTCAAACATTTTTTTCACCCCCGTCTACCGGTAAAATGGCCCCATTGATCCAGGCTGCTTCATCTCGGGATAGCAGGTAGATCACATCGGCCACATCCTCCGGGCGGGTCAATCTGCGCATGGGGTTCCGGCCCAGGGATTGAGCCTTTAAGGTTTCCTGATCCGGGATAAGTGCCAGGGAGGGCGTTGGTGTAATGCCCGCCTGTATGAGGTTGCTGCGGATCCCGTAGTAGCCGAATTCGGCGGCGATGGAACGCGAAATAGCCTCCAGGGCAGCTTTGGAAGCCCCCACTTGCGCATAATGCGGCCAGGCCCGGTAACTGCCTTCGCTGGTCAAACCGATGCAGCGGGCGTCTTTGGCAAAGAGCCTGCGATTGAAAAAGGCCTTGACCCAATGATAGTAGCTGAGGGCCATAGCCTCGAAGGTGAGCGCAAAATCATCGGGCTGAGCCAGAGAATCCGCCGTCTGGGAGGAGGCTGGTGACAGCCGTTTGAGATTGCCCCGCGAAATGGAGTGCAGAAACAGCCGTACCCTCCCAGTTTTTCCCAGAGCAGTGACCAGTTCATCCAGTATCTCGTCCTGCTTTTCTTGTCGAAGGGCGTCGCGATTAAAGGTCAGGAGTTCGACTCCCGCGGCCCTCAGACAGGCCCATTCCTTCTCCAGTTCGGGAAGGCGCTGGCGGCGGTCCCGGTGGACGATGCACAGATGCATGCCCTCGGCGGCCAGTTTGTGGGCGGCCGCCAGACCTATGCCACTGGATCCGCCCAGGATCACGGCCCAATAGCCGGTTTGCTTAAATGTTTGCATCAACTCCAAGTTAATAATATCCGTTGGGCGGAAAAGCCGGGGCCGAAACTGAGCATCATCCCTCTATCGCCTGCCTCTACCCCCTTTCGCGTCAGGTGATCCAGCACATAAAGCACCGTGGCGCTGGACATGTTTCCATAGGTCCGGAACACTTCTTTTGTGGCATCGATGTTTTTTCCCATAGGAGCCAGCAATTCCTCGACCAGCCGCATGATCTTTTTTCCGCCGGGGTGAAAGACAAAGTGTTTCAGTTCGCTCATTGACCAACCGTGTTTTTCCAGAAATTCATCCAGGACAGCGGGCATGTGACCGGCAATGGTCTCCGGTACCTGAGGATCCAGGACCATCTGAAAACCGGAGTCCACGACCCTGTAACCCATCATATGGATGGGTTACAGGGTCGTGGACTCCGGTTTTCAGATGG
>CAZXIX010000019.1:0-54220 GCA_964640855.1 uncultured Saprospiraceae bacterium | reverse complement strand
TTTTGATAACCGAAATCTTTAAAAACGGTCAACACTAATCAGGGAAGTGCAGGATACCAAGAAGTTGGAGCGCCTTTTCATGATCCTCCGGTGTATTCACGTTCATCACAGCCTCCTCTTTGAACGGGCGGATCATTTCGATCTCCGAATTGATCAGAACCTTGCGCGGGCAGGAATAGCCTTGTGACAGGAACTGAAGCAGTACCGGATAGGCCCTCGGCTCCCAGAGCGCGATCAGTGGGTCCGGAAAATCGGTAGCCTTATTGTAAAATGCCGTGGCCAGTTTGGAACGGTTTCGGTTTTCCACCAACTGGCGTAGAGTCACCCCATCCACCAGGGGGAGGTCGCAAGCCACCACCATCCAGGCAGCGTCCGGCTTTTCCCGGAATGCCGACAAAATCGCTCCATAAGGCCCCAGGCCGGTAAAGGTGTCTTCCAAAACGGGAAAAGCACTTTCCAGCTTCTGTCCGGGGCGGGCAGACAGGTAGACTTCCTCCGAAAAGGGGGCAAGCAATTCGGCCAGATGCTCCCGTTGAGGCTTGCCATGGTATGCCAACTCCCCTTTGTCCTTGCCCATGCGGGTACTTTTCCCTCCGGCCAGCACCAACGCGTGGATTGCAGGTAGCATTGCCTTCATTTCTCCGGACAACCATTGCGCTACCGCGTCGAAAGAATCCAAAGGCAAAGTCGGGATCCTTTCGATCTCCGGCAGATGCTCTCGCAGGAAATCCCAGGGCTCTTGTTGTTCCTCTGTGGTCAGGATAAGCTCTACCTGCGTCAGTCGGTCCAACTTCCGTTGGAGCGAATCTTTCTTTTTGGGGTGCAGGATAACAATCTGCCGTTGGGCCGTGAAGTGGTTCCCATTGACCAGGGCGCCGTCGGCCTGATTGAAAAAGACTCTTCGTTGGAAGGACTCGAACAATCCCTTCCACTCCAATTGATGGTGGGAGATCTTGTCGGTGTAGGCCATTGTGCCGCCGGCTTTCAGGCCGGGATGTTGTCCGTCCTCACCGGATTGGTGGTCGGCGTCGACCCAGGAGAGGGCAAACTGATCTGAAAGCCGATGGATCAACTGCCCGGCTAACTGCTGAATGAGGCTGCAGGGCGCTCCGATAAGGGCCCATTCCGCGCGGGCGAATTGCCCGAGGTCGGGCCGGGCTATTTTGGCATGCTTTTGGTGTTTCTTCATGTTTCCTCCCTTTTGAAGTCCCGCTTTCCACCCCGCTTTTCCATCAACTTGGTTTCCCGGATGATGATGTCGTGACTGAAAGCCTTGCACATATCATACACGGTGAGGGCAGCTATGGTTGCCCCGGTCAGCGCTTCCATCTCCACGCCGGTCTTGGCCGTCAGGGTGGCGGTGCAGTCGATGACGACCTCCTTGCTTTCATTGATGTGGATTTCGACGGTGCAATTATCCAGCCCCAACGGATGACAAAGCGGGATCAGTTCGCCCGTTTTTTTGGATCCCATGATGCCGGCCAGGATCGCGGTCTGGAAGACGGGACCCTTTTTCGTATGGATATCCTCATGCTCCAGCTTGTCGAGTATTTCTTCGTTCAGTATAACGACGCTGCGGGCCCGGGCCATTCTGCGGGTCGCTTTTTTCTCGCCTACATCGACCATGCCGGGATTGCCCTGGGCGTCGATATGAGAAAAATCCTGTTGCATAGGTTTAGAATTAAGATTGCATTCAGAAAATATCGCGAAAAGCCAGCAGGGGAAAAATTTCCCCTTCCGGAAAGGTCGTTCTATCGGCCGGCAATTCCAGAAAGCCGTTCACATCCGCGAGGTTGGCATGGTCGCCGGATCCTCTACCCACCTTGGGATGGGCCCAAAGATTCCCCTGCGCCCCCATTTCCACCCTTACCTGCAGGAAATAGGTCAACTCCGGTTGGAACTCGAAAGGGGCAGCCAGTGCGGCATAGCCATACGTATAAGGCTCCAGCCCCAGCCCTTTTCGCAGCCAGGGTTGCACATAGCGCAGGCAGCAAACAAAGGTGGATACCGGATTGCCGGGCAAAGCAAAAACCGTGGGGCCCGCCTCCTTTTGCCCAAACCACAAGGGCTTGCCCGGACGCTGCCGGATCCGGTGAAAAACTTTTTCCACACCGATCTCAGCCAGCGCCTTGGGCACGTAATCAAACTTTCCCTTCGATACCCCGCCACTCAGAATGATCAGGTCGTTTTCCGCGACCAATCCTTCCAGCGCATGCCGGGTGGCATCCAGGTCGTCGGGCAAATGGACGTGCCCGGCAGGCAGTCCCCATTGCCGAAAAAGAGCCTGCAAAGTGGGAATATTGGACGTCCGGATCTGATAAGGTGCCGGCTGCTGGTCGATGGGAACGATTTCATTGCCTGTGGAGATCAAGGTCAGTCGAGGCCACTTCTGTACCCTCAGCTCCGGCTTTCCCACGGTAGCGGCCACCCCGATCTCAGCCGGACCGATGGGAGTGCCCGAAGCCAGCAAAAGACTCTCGACCGGCCGATCCGATCCTTTCCGGTGAATATTTTGGCCTTGCCGGATATCTATCTCGCGAATCTGCGCTATCCCGCCCCTCAACTCCAGGTCTTCGTAGCGAATGACCGTATCCGTATTCCGGGGTAGGAGGGCCCCGGTCATCACTTCCAGGCAAGATCCGTTGTCCGAAAGCGTCTCTTCGGGAGCACCCGCCGGAGCCATGCCGGCTATCCGGAATTCCCTCTTGCCCTCTTGCCAGGCCGCGTAGGCAATGGCGACCCCGTCCATGGTCACCCGATCAAAGGGCGGGAATTCCCGATCGGCCCGCAGGTCTTCGGCCAATACCCTTCCGAGCGCATTTTCCAGCCGCACCACTTCCGTACCCCAACCAGCGGGGGCACGCTCCAGGATCAATCGCGTCGCTTCTTCGGTGGATATCATGCTTTAAGGAAGTTACTTTTTCAAAAAAAGGGGCCCCGGGAACTCATCGGGAAAGATCTGCATTTATGCTCAGACCCGAAGGTATTGCGGGCGGATAAATTAATGGGATTTCCGGAAAGAGATCAACGCCTTCTGCATCCGTTCCAGAGGGAATGCTCCGAACGAATTACCCAGAAAGCACGGCGGCATAGATCGCGAAGGAATTGATCAAGACAAATACCGTTGCAAGTCCCGGCCCCTTTCCATTCCAACCGCTGAACCATAAGAACCCGATATGAAGCTAACCTATTTCGACGATGCTCTGGCTTTTTTGGAGGCCAACCAGGCCTTTCTGGAGAAGAATGAGGTGGCCAACAGCCTGTTGCTGGGTCTGGCCATCCGCGCTTCCCGGACTGACAACCCGGAGCCTCCCTTCCTTTGTTCTACGCAGGATCCCTGGGGAAATCGAATGGCTGCGCTGAAAACGCCGGGCCGATTCCTGATCCTGGCCTGCGAAAACGTACAACAAGAAGACTTCCTGGAACTGGCCCGCCAATGGAAGGATCGGCCAGGACCAATACCCGGAATTTTGGGGGAGAAGGAAACGGCTCTTTCTTTCGCGCGAGCCTGGCAAAAGCTTCACGGTATAGGCTTCGAAGTAGCCATGCGACAGATGGTCTATGAGTTGGTTGAAGTCCGGTATCCGGATCGGGTGCCCGGATCGCTCCGGCTGGCAACCAAGGATGACCTCGACCTGGTGGGGGATTGGATGTATCGGTTCAACAACGAAGCCAACATCGAGGCAGATACCCCGGACCAGGCCCTGGTCGCAGCCCATAGCCGCATCGAAGAGCAGACGCTGTATGTCTGGGAGAATGGAGAAGCGGTTTCGATGGCCGGCATCAGCCGACCCACTCGAAACGGGATCACCCTCAATGCCGTTTACACCCCGCCGGAGTACCGGAAAAAAGGGTTCGCCTCGGCTTGCGTGGCGCAACTCAGCGGAAGCATGCTGGAGAAAGGATATCGTTTCTGCACCCTGTTCACCGACCTGGACTACCCGACCTCCAACAAGATCTACCAGGCGATCGGGTACCGGCCGGTAGTTGAATTCCGGAGTATCCGCTTTCTTTCTACCGTCTAGGGTTTGCCTAAAAAGGAGATGTCATTCCGCCCAACCTGGCGCTTATAAAAAGCGTTATGTTTAATCGTTTTTTGATCATCTGCTTATAAACGTTTTCCCATGGGCTTCCAACTGCAATCCCCTTTTTCCCCCACCGGCGACCAACCGCAGGCCATCAACCAACTGGTGCAGGGCGTCGAATCCGGAGAAAAAGCTCAGGTTCTGCTGGGTGTGACCGGGTCCGGGAAGACGTTTACCATGGCCAACGTCATAGCCGAACTCAACCGGCCCACCCTTGTACTGACCCACAACAAAACCCTGACCGCCCAATTGTACGGGGAATTCAAGGAATTCTTTCCCGACAATGCGGTCGAGTACTTCGTATCCTACTACGATTATTACCAGCCGGAGGCTTACATCTCCGTTTCGGATACTTACATCGAAAAGGACCTCAGCATCAACGAAGAAGTTGACAAACTGCGCCTGCGGGCGACCTCTTCCCTGCTTTCAGGCCGCCAGGATATCATCATCGTAGCCTCCGTCAGCTGCATCTATGGTATGGGCAATCCCGAGGACTACAAAAGCAGCATCATCCGGATCAAGAAGGGGCAAGTGATCACGAGAAACAGCTTTCTGTACAGCCTGGTGGAAAGCCTGTATTCCCGTACCGAGACCGATTTTCGGCGGGCCACTTTTCGCGTCCGGGGAGATACGGTCGATATCAACCTGCCATACGTAGACTACGGCTACCGGATCACTTTCTTCGGAGACGAGATCGAGGAGATCGAGATGATCGATGTGGAAAACGGGAAACGGATCGAGCGCATGGACCGCGCCGCCATCTTCCCGGCCAATCTTTACGTAGCCCCCAAGGAAAGATTGGCTCAGATCATTCGGGAGATACAGGATGAATTGCACGGACAGGAAAAATACTTCGAAAAGGAAATGCGACTCCTGGAAGCTCGCCGGATACGGGAGCGGACCAACTTCGACCTGGAGATGATCAAGGAGTTGGGTTATTGCAACGGAGTGGAAAATTACTCCCGCTTTTTCGACCGCCGCCAGCCGGGAACCCGGCCCTTTTGTCTGCTGGACTATTTCCCGGACGACTACCTGATGATCATTGACGAAAGCCACGTCACCGTTCCGCAGGTGCGCGGGATGTACGGCGGGGACCGCGCCCGAAAGCTCAGCCTGGTCAACCACGGATTCCGCTTGCCCTCCGCCATGGATAACAGGCCCTTGAACTTTTCGGAATTCGAATCCCTGATCAACCAGGTGATCTTCGTGAGCGCCACGCCCTCGGATTACGAACTGGAACAAACCGGAGGCCTGATCGTAGAACAGTTGATCCGTCCTACCGGCCTGCTGGATCCGCCTATTGAGGTGAGACCGAGCCTCAACCAGATCGATGACCTGATGGAGGAGATCCGCCAGCGCATAGACCGCGATGAAAGAGTGCTGGCCACTACGCTGACCAAGCGGATGGCGGAGGAACTGACCAAGTACCTTACCAAGATGCAGCTCAAGGTCCGCTACATCCATTCAGAGGTAGACACCATGGAGCGTGTCGAAATCCTGCGCGACCTGCGCCTGGGTGAATTCGACGTGTTGGTGGGAGTAAACCTCCTCCGGGAAGGGCTTGACCTGCCGGAGGTGAGCCTGGTAGCTGTATTGGATGCGGACAAGGAGGGCTTTCTGCGCAACACGCGCTCCCTGACACAGACCGCCGGACGGGCCGCCCGAAACGTGAACGGTCTGGTGATCTTCTATGCCGACCAGGTCACCGAATCCATGCAGGAAACCATAGACGAAACCAACCGCCGCCGATCCGCTCAGATGGCCTACAACGAGGAACACGGCATCACGCCACAAACGATTCGGAAAAGCCGGGAGGAGATCCTGGAGAAGAAATCCATCCTGGACATACGCGGGAAAAAGGAAAAAGCCTACATCGAGCCGGACAAACCCAGCATCGCCGCCGATCCGCTCATGGGATACATGACGCGCGAACAGATCGAGAAAATGATGGCCGAAACCGAACGCAAAATGAAAGCGGCCGCCAAAGACCTCGATTTTATCACCGCTGCCCAGTATCGCGATGAATTATTCGCCCTGAAGAAGCAGATGAAGGAAGCCGTTTAAGGTGCCTGCGGTTCATGCGGTAAGCGTGCAAATGGGGTTCATGTCCAGAGGACAGATCCATTCAAACCGGCCCGTTAGCCAATTTGTCCACTGGCGCCGTTCAACCATCAATAGGCTCTTTCGTCCCGCCCCTCCATGAAATTAATGAAGGAACGGTTGACGACCCGATTGCCGCCGGGGGTGGGATAATTGCCACTGAAATACCAATCGCCATTGTTGTTGGGTATGGCTTTGTGCAAGCCCTCCAATCCCTGGTAAATGATCTTGACCGGCGTTTCGATCTCCGGAGGGGTCAGCAAGCGGGCGATGTGCTGGGAGACCAGTTCGTATGGGTATTGATCGTAAAGGGGTTGCACTACGTTTTTGATCTTTTCCACGGGTTTGTTCTCCTGTTCTTTGGCACAGCGATAAGCTTCCTGAAGGAGGTCATCCTTCCCATCCCGTTTGAGCAGATCCACCAAGGCCCTAAAAGCTACAAACTCCTGCATCTTGCTCATATCGATCCCGTAACAATCCGGGTAGCGGATCTGGGGCGCTGAGCTCACAATCACCATCTGCTTGGGTTTCAGACGGTTCACGATCTGAAGGATACTATCCCGGAGGGTGGTTCCCCGGACGATGGAGTCATCCAGCAGCACCAGGCTATCCATTCCGTTGCGAACGATGCCGTAGGTCACATCGTAAACGTGCGACACCAGTGAGCCTCTCGAGGAGGTGTCGGCAATGAAGGTCCGCATTTTGGCATCCTTTACGACGATCTTTTCCATGCGCGGCCGCAGAGAAAGAATCTTTTGCAGCTTTTTGGGCTTCAGGTCGTTTTGATCCTGCAGTTTGAGGATCTTATCGTATTTGATCTCGTTCAGCTTGTCCTCCAGCCCTTTCATCAAACCGTAGAAGGCCGTTTCGGCCGTGTTGGGGACAAAAGAAAAGACGGTGTTCTTGAAGTCGTAATCCACGGCTTTCAGCACCTTTCCGGTAAGTTGATAACCGAGTTGGATCCTTTCGTTGTAGATATCGCGATCATTGCCCCGGGAAAAGTAGATCCGCTCGAAGGAGCACGGCCGCTCCGGCAGAATATCGATGTAGGGTTCGTGAAAGAGGCGGCCGTCCTTTTTCACCACCAAGGCGTGGCCGGGTCGGATCTCATGCACTTTGCTGACGTGAACGTGAAAGGCCGTCTGAATGGCCGGGCGCTCCGAGGCTACCACAATGACCTCTTCGTCCTGATAGTAGAAAGCCGGCCGGATCCCGGCGGAATCCCGAATTACAAAAGCATCCCCGTGGCCGATCAGGCCGGCCATGACATACCCTCCGTCGAATTTCTTGCTGGCCCGGCGCAGCAGGCGGAGAACATCGAGGTTTTCGAAGATCAGGTCATTGATCTCCACATTGGTGTAGCCGTCTGGCTTGAACCAGGTGAACAAGCGTTGCACTTCATCATCCAGGAAGTGACCCAGTTTCTCGAGAACCGTGACCGTATCGGCTTTTTCCTTCGGGTATTGGCCCAGTTCCACCAGTTCATCGAAGAGCTCATCCACATTGGTGAGGTTGAAATTCCCGGCCAGGATGAGGTTACGGCTGATCCAGTTGTTTTGGCGCAGAAAAGGGTGAACCGTTTCGATGGAGTTGTCGCCATGCGTGCCGTAGCGCAGGTGTCCCAGCAAGAGCTCGCCGGTATAAGGAAGGTGGCTCTTCATCCATTCGGCATCGCGGAGCTTTTCTTCGGGCAATTTTAGGAAATTCTTGAACACCTTTCGGAACAGGTCGTCGAGATAATCCGGAGCATTGCTTCGTTTTCGGGAAATGTATTTTCGCCCGGGTTGGGGGTCCAGCTTGATGGTGGCCAGTCCGGCGCCGTCCTGCCCCCGGTTGCGCTGCTTCTGCATGAGCAACCGGAGTTTTTCCAGCCCGTAGAGGGCGGATCCGTATTTTTCATGGTAATAGGAAAGCGGCTTCAACAACCGGACCATGGCTATGCCGCATTCGTGTTTTATTTGGTCACTCATGGAGTAGCATTGAGGCAAAATGCAAAATTAGACCTTAAATAATGGGCTACAACCGATTGGACGGGAAAGTTGCCTGTCGGTCATTTTTTTATCTTCTTTTCTCCTCTCCCATTCTCCGGATCGGACCCTTCGTCCGCATCCGGATCGCCATCCGTTATCAATTCCGTTCATCGAATTGGTAAGACCCCTGAAAAGGCCGTATCTTAAAGGCCCGATTTATTGGGTGGAAAGTTAATTTGGAGGTAATGAGTTTCAAATTTGTCATATTCAAAACCCCCAAACATTCGCAGTTTGATTACAAGCCGCGGTTTTGGGATCCGGAAAAAGAAGAGCGGGAGGAGCGGCTCAGAAAATTGAACCAACTGAGGAAAGACGGCCTGGACGGAAGCAAGGCGAGGATCACCAGCGGCTTTCGGAGGGGATATACCCATAATTCGGCCTATCGCCGGCGTCAGGTGCTCCGGTCCAACCTGGTCCTGATCGGGATCGTTGTCATTCTTCTGTTCTTTTGCTATCTGTTCCTGACTCAGTTTCTGCCCCAGATTGAAACCGTTGTGGGCGAAATGCAAAATGCCGGTTAACCATAATCCTTTCATCAGGCCGCTTCATGCGGCCGCATA
The DNA here is from genome assembly GCA_964640855.1 of uncultured Saprospiraceae bacterium. GTDB lineage: Bacteria > Bacteroidota > Bacteroidia > Chitinophagales > Saprospiraceae > JAJDFU01. The sequence goes on along the minus strand of CAZXIX010000019.1, from coordinate 45,445 downwards.
AAAATTCCTGGCTTTCTTATGGCTGATATCATTCAGCTATTGCCCGACGCTATTGCCAATCAGATCGCTGCCGGAGAGGTCATCCAGCGGCCGGCATCGGTTGTGAAGGAATTGCTGGAAAATGCGATAGATGCGGGAGCCACCCAGGTCAAATTGATCATCAAAGATGCCGGTCGCACCCTGATCCAGGTGATCGACAACGGCTGCGGCATGACCGAGACGGATGCCCGCATGGCTTTTGAACGGCATGCCACTTCCAAGATCCGCAAGGCAGAGGATCTCTTCGCCATTCGCACCATGGGGTTCCGAGGAGAAGCGCTGGCTTCCATCGCTGCCGTCGCACAGGTGGAAATGCGCACCCGCCAGCAGGTGAACGAGCTGGGGATTCGCCTGGTCATCGAAGGGTCAGAGGTGAAAACCCACGAAGCCTGCCAATGCACCGCCGGCACCAACCTATCCGTCAAGAACCTCTTCTACAACGTACCGGCTCGTCGGAATTTTTTAAAGTCCGACAAGGTCGAATGGCGCCACATCGAAGAAGAGTTCAAACGGGTCGCCCTGGCCAATCCCGACGTTTTTTTCTCCCTGCATCGCAACGGGCAGGAGATCTGGCACCTCAGCCCGGGCAATCTACGCCAGCGAGCCACCGCCATTCTGGGGTCGCAGGCCAATAAAAAACTGGTCCCCGTACTCGAAGAAACGGATATCCTCAGCGTTCGGGGATTCATCGGCAAACCCGAGTTTGCCCGGAAAACCCGCGGCGAACAGTATTTTTTTGTCAACCAACGCTACATCCGAAGCCCCTACCTCAACCACGCGGTGATGGGGGCCTTCGAAGACCTGCTGCCTCCGGATACCTTTCCTCTTTACCTGTTGTTCCTGGAACTGAATCCTACCCAAATCGATATCAACGTTCATCCGACCAAACAGGAGATCAAGTTCGAAGACGAACGTCTGGTCTACCAGTTTCTCCGGGTAGCCGTGCGACATGCACTGGGGCAATATGCCGTCATGCCTTCCATTGATTTTGAGCAGGAACCCAGCTTCATCCCCCCTAGCAGCGGATCCCCTTTCCGGCAACGGGCAGAACCCTCGGCAGCCGATTTCGAACCAGACCCCGTGCCTTCCGCCGGCGGAGTGCAGGATTGGGAAACCCTGCTTCAGGGAATTCGGGAAAAAGAAAAGGAGGTCCCGGAAGGAGAACCTGAAACCCTCATCATCGGAGCAAATTGGTCGGATCCGGAGACGGATCAGGATCACAAATCCGAGAGTCTCCCCCGCACGCCATATCAATTACACAACCGCTATATCCTGAGCCAGATCAAATCCGGATTTCTGCTGATCGACCAGCAAGCGGCTCACGAACGCATACTCTACGAGCAATACCTGGGCATGCTGAAGGAAAGGAAAAGCAGTTCCCAGAAACTCCTTTTCCCGGTCACTCTTTCTTTTGACCCTTCGGATGCAGGCTTGCTGCAGGAATTGCTGCCGGCCATCAACAACCTGGGTTTTGACATGCAGCAATTCGGTCGCACAAGTTTTGTGGTAAGTGGACTGCCCTCCGAGCTGGAGAACAACTCCGAGGTTCAGGACATGCTGGAATCCCTGCTCGAAGGCTACAAGCTGAACGAGGAACTTCAACTCGATCTGCCGGAAAATCTCGCCCGCTCACTGGCCCGAAGTGCAGCCATGCGGGCGGGAAAAGAGCTCAGCGAAAGAGAAATGCAGAGTCTGTTGGACCGGCTTTTTGCTTGTTCTATGCCCCAAAAAAGCCCCGGCGGTCGAAAGTGTTACCTCACCTTTGATCTGGATGAACTTGCCAAACGTTTTGAAAGTTAAAACTTTGCCCAAGCAGATCAACTAGCAGATCCTTATGTTCAAAGTCACCGGAGTTGTAAAGCACATACTGATCATTAATATACTGATGTACTTCGGCACCTTCCTGATGGGAGAGCCCGGCGGTAATACCTTCAGTCAATTGATCAACGAAGTAGATACCAATTTCTGGAATTGGGAGCGATACATACTGGCTATTTTCCACCCCAGTTCAGAATACTTTAAGCCGTATCAGATCATCACCCACATGTTCATGCACGGTAGTCTGGGGCATTTGTTTTTCAATATGTTCGCCGTATTCATGTTCGCCCCGCCACTGGAAGCCCTCTGGGGTCCCAAGCGATTTTTATTTTATTACTTTTTCACAGCTTTTGGCGCCCTGGCCCTGCATTTGGGAGTCCAGACCTATGAGTTGCAATACGGACTCGTTAATCCGCTGAGTAAAAATATACCCATGCTGGGGGCATCGGGTGCCGTATTCGGCGTATTGGTAGGCTATGGCATGAAATTCCCGAATTCGGTCATTCAACTGCTCATTCCTCCTATTCCGATCAAGGCCAAATACTTTGTCATCATATACGCAGCCCTGGAACTCTTTTTCGGGATCCGGGGCATCGGGTCGGGAATTGCTCATTTTGCCCACGTAGGCGGTGCCTTGTTCGGCTTTCTTTTGATCCTGTATTGGAGAAAATATGGGAGTCGGTTGTAACCTAATCCCATTCTCTATCGTTGATTGTCTAGCGGAAGGGTTATTTTCGTCTTATTTCATTGGCCGGTCAGATTTAATTTAAACAGGCAGTTGCGATCATGTTACAGTCCATTTGGGAAGACGCGAAAAGGGAATACTACCAGGGGAACATGGTCACCCGGCTGATCCTGGTCAATGTTGTGGTATTTGTCCTGATCAACTTGACAGGCCTGATCATGCGACTGGCTTGTGCCTGTGACCCACCCGGCTGGGAGCCTCTGCTGCGGTTTTTCAGCATGCCGTCGGACCCCCTTTACCTGCTTACCCATCCCTGGACTCCCTTTACCAGTATTTTCCTCCACCAAGGATTGGGTCATATCTTCTGGAACATGCTTTTCCTGTACTGGTTTGGCCGGATCGTCGTTGACTTCATCGGCAACCAGCGGATCCTACCCCTGTATTTGTTGGGCGGGCTGGCCGGCGGGCTTGTTTTTTTCCTCGCCTCGAACCTGGGCTTCCCTTTTCTCCCGGAAGGCAGCTTTGCCCTGGGAGCCTCCGCCGCGGTCATGGCCATCGTGGTGGCTTCTGCCACCATCAATCCGGATTACCAAATACACCTCCTGTTCCTGGGGCCGGTAAAATTGAAGTGGCTGGTCGGCGCCCTGGTCCTGCTGGATATTTTATTCATAGGACCCAACAGCAATACCGGAGGGCATCTGGCGCATTTGGGAGGCGCATTTATGGGATACTTCACCATTCGCCAGCTTCAGAACGGAAACGACTGGTTTTCCCCCATCAATCAAGTCATTGACCGGATCGTTAATTTCCTGCGTTCCTTTGCCAAAGGGCCCCAATCCCGGAAGGGGCCCCGGGTAGCCTACCGCAATCCCAATCAATCCCGGACTAAAGGTCAAAAACGAACCGATAAAATGGATCTGGACCACCAACAAAAACTGGACGAGATCCTCGACAAGATCAAGCAAGCCGGCTACGACAGCCTGAGCAAAGAAGAAAAGGAATTCCTGTTCAAGGCAAGCAAGAAGTAGGCGAAAAAAGGTGGACGCCATTCACCTTTAGGAATGGCAAGCTTACGCCAGATCGGAAAATACCACATCCTTTGGCCTGCGCATTTTTGGAGACGGAGGCCTGAAGCGGTCATTATCTTGTTTTCCTGCATTCTCAGGCTAAAACCGCCCTTTATTCTTCGGGTTTTCTTGTTCTCAGAACGGGGGTTCGCTAATTTTGGGCTTTCGCATCAAAAGTCCCTATGCAATCCAGCCAACTACACATTTACAATAGCCTCACCCGGCAAAAAGAAGTTTTCGAACCCCTACAGGAAGGCTATGTAGGCCTGTACGTTTGCGGTCCGACCGTATACAGCGACGTACACCTGGGCAACGTCCGAACCTTTGTCAGTTTTGACTTGATCTACCGGTATCTTCTTTACAAGGGTTATCGGGTCCGCTACGTTCGCAACATCACCGACGTAGGACATCTGGAGGGCGATGCCGATTCGGATGCGGAAGACAAGATCAGTAAGAAAGCCCGGCTGGAAAAACTGGAGCCCATGGAGGTGGTCCAGCAGTATATGAACGGCTTTGAAGACATGATGCGCACCTTCAACACCCTACCCCCCAGCATAGAACCGCGAGCCACCGGCCATATTGTTGAACAGATCGAAATGGTGCAGGCCCTGCTGGATCGGGGCTACGCCTATGAAAAGAACGGCTCGGTCTATTTCGATACCGAAAAGTTTGCCAAAGAAGAACCCCATTACGGCCAGTTGAGTGGCCGCCGCATCGAAGAGCTGCTTTCCGAAACCCGCGCCGACCTGAAGAACCAGGATGAAAAAAAGCATCCGTCTGATTTTGCGGTCTGGATCAAAGCCGACCCGCGCCACCTCATGCGATGGCCTTCGCCCTGGAGCGTGGGCTTTCCCGGCTGGCATCTCGAGTGTTCTGCCATGAGCACCAAATACCTGGGGAAAACCTTCGACATCCATGGAGGAGGTGCGGATCTTAAATTTCCGCACCACGAAAATGAAATGGCCCAGAATTTCGGGGTCTTCGGTTGCGCTCCCGCCCGCTACTGGATGCATACCAATATGCTGCTCATGAACGGGAAGAAAATGAGCAAGTCGGACGGGAACACCATCACCCCGGAACAACTGATCCAGGGAGACAGCCCCCATGTAACCAAAGGGTACAGCCCCATGGTGGTGCGCTTTTTCATGATGCAAAGCCATTACAGCAGCACCCTCGACCTCACCGATGAAGCCTTGAAAGCGGCCGAAAAGGGGTATCAGCGCCTTATGGAGGCCTATAAAACCTTGCAGTCCTTCCGATCTTCGGAGGGAGGAAGTCAGGAATCCGATCTGGACAAGCAGATCCGTGAGTTGATGGAACTGGCCTTTGCAGATATGGACGACGATTTCAACTCGCCCAAGGCCCTGAGCCGTCTATTCGAACTCGTCAACAAGATCAATGCGCTGAAGGGAGGCCACCTGAACCTCTCCGACGTCCGGGCAGATACCCTCGAACAACTGCAGGATTTCTTCCGCGATTTTATTTTCAAGATCCTCGGACTGCTTGAAGAAAGCGCCGGCGGAGAAGGGAGCAGCGACCTGGTCGACGGCCTGATGGACATCATCCTCGACATTCGGCTGGAAGCGCGCCAACAAAAGGATTGGGGCACCTCCGACAAGATCCGCGACGCGCTGAAGGAATTGAACATCATCGTCAAAGACAGCAAAGAGGGAAGCACCTGGATCGCCGGCTGACCGGGCAATAGTCTGCAAGCGATCTTCCACCAGGATTCACCGAAATGGCGGGGCCTGCGTCAAAATAGTCCATACCGGCCCGACGTTCACCGAATGGAAACTACCTATCCTTCGCCTTTCAGGATACGCTTGTACTCTTCCGGGTCAGAAAGGATACGGATCGCTTCCGAGATCTCATCGTCGTTTTTGAGCCTCATCTTGACCTTTCCCGTCTGATAGTAATACCTGGAAGCAATATCGTTTTCGATCAAGTCGATGATGTCCTCTTTTTTGCTTAGGATGCGATCTTTTTTGGCCTTCTCCAAGATGCTCTTGATTTCGGAGAGATCCGTTTCCAGACCGTAGCCCTGCTTGGCATTGGCTTCTTCCAGCTTGCTCACCAGTCGCTCGCTTTCGGTATAATAATTGAATCCTTGCTTTTCTACAAAATTCATGAACCCCGGGAAATCGGAGAATTCAAACTCTTGCACGGGAGCGATGCTGTCCAGGTCCTGGCAGTAATGGGTCACATAATTAAACAGGAAATGCTGACGGATCAGGCTTTTCACGACGGCATCGTCAGTAGCTGCGGGCAGCGAAATATCCGGGCGAACACCTCCTCCATCCAATACGGTCCTGCCGCTGCGCGTTTTGAAAGCCTGCCTTCTGTCATCGGGGATATCTACCGGTTCGCCGTCTTCGTATTCCACACTTTGAATACAGCGGCCGCTGGGAATGTAATACTTGGCGGTAGTAAGCTTGATCCGGGAATTGTAGCCCACATCCCGGGTATTCTGGACCAGCCCTTTCCCATAGGATTGCTGGCCCACCAAAACGCCGCGATCGTAATCCTGGATCACCCCGCACACGATCTCGGAAGCGCTGGCCGAGTTGCCATCGATCAGCACTACCAGCGGAATTTCCAGATCCGTTGGAGCTCCTTGTGTAGAATAGGATTTGTCCCACTCTTTGACTTTGCCCCGCGTGCTGACCACCACTTCTCCCTTAGGTATAAAAACATTGGAGACATTGACTGCTTCGATCAAGAGGCCGCCTCCGTTGCCCCGGAGGTCGAAAATAACGCCCTTTAGGTCCGGATCGTCATTTTTCAGGGACCGGAGCGCCTTCGCCACGTTTCGCCCGGCATCCCGGGTGAAGGTCGTCAGCGCGATGTAGCCGATGCCGTCTGCGACCATCCCGTGATACGGTACGTTGGGGACACTCACTTCTCCGAGGGTAAGCTTGACATCGATCGGATCTTCCATACCCGGCCGCTTGATGCGCAGTTCCAGGTCCTGCCCCGGAAAACCCCGGAGAAAGTTGTTTACCTCTTCCAGGTCCTTCCCAACAATATCTTTCCCATCCACCTCCACAATGGCATCCCCGGCTTTCAGGCCGGCCTTGTCCGCCGGTTGTCCTTCATACAATTCGATCAGGGTCACATAATCCCCTATTTTATCGCTGACGGCGCCGATCCCGTTGTACCGTCCTTCCGTCTGAAGCCGATACCCTTCGATATCGGATTCGGAAATATAATTGGTGTAGGGATCCAGACTGCCCACCATAGCTTCGATGCCGGTTCGCATCAGTTTTCCCGGGTCCAGGTCATCCACATAATGGGTGTTTAGTTCCCGGTACAGATTGGTGAAAATTTCAATATTCCTAATGATCTCAAAATAGCGGTTGTTTTCCTCCTGAAGAGTGGTGGATGTGCCCACCACCAGGAGGGCGACCAGGCCCAATGCACGAATCCAACCTTTTACCTGATACATATACCTTTCCTTTTTTCTTTTATGTAAACATGTAAACGCCGATCTGACAGCTCGGAAGTATTTAAGATGCAATTTTTTCGGTTCCCGGGAATGAATTGCCCATCAGTTAGACGGATTTGGATGGTTCCCGTCTAAAAAAGCCCGAACCCGGCTGTACAGTCGATCGGGTTGCTCGGCGTGCACCCAGTGACCGGCATCGGGGATGCGGGCGATTTCCGCTTTGGGGAACAATCTGTGAATGTCAGCTTCATCTTGCGGCCGGATGTATGTAGACCGACCGCCTCCGATAAACAAAGCCTCTCCGGGATAAGGTTCAGGGGTTTCCTCCACAGCGGCCAAAATGGCCCCGTAGTCCCGGTACAGTACGTCCAGGTTGAATTTCCATTCAAAGCCATTGTGGGCGCTTCGGGACAGGTTTTTCATGAGGAACCGGACGATATCTTTTTCCGGGATCTGCTGGAGGAGCTGGGTTTCAGCTTCCTTCCGGGAAGATAAAGAGGCCAAAGGCAACCCGCGCATGGCCTGTAAAATGCTTTCATGACCGCCGGAATAAGCTCGGGGCGCCATGTCAACGACCACCAGCTTTTCGATGCGCTCCGGAAAAAACAAAGCGAATTGCATGGCCGCTTTCCCTCCCATGGAATGCCCCAGGACGGCGCAACGGTGGATGCGCTTCGCGTCCAGAAAGGACTCAAGGTCTTCAGCCATTTCCGGATAAGTATGCCTGGGTAAATGGGGCGATCGCCCGTGGTTGCGTAAATCAACCAAGATGACAGTATGCTGTTCCGCAAACCGCTTTCCCAGGGTTTGCCAATTGTCTGAAGAACCGAATAGCCCATGGAGGATCAACAAGGGTTCTCCGCGGCCAAAGATCTTGTGGTACAATTCCATAATATTTCGAACAAGTCTTGAGAGTCAGAGGTTTGGCAAAGAAGCTAAATGCAAGATTATACGTACGCGAGACCTGAAATTTCCCTAATTTGTAGATTCGTATGGTAATTATCCCTTGAATAGCAGGTAAAACGATCCTACCGTGACTAACAGATTATTTAAACCATGGGGTCGCTTCACGCTGGTTTTGCTGCTCACCCTTGGCCTGAATCAACTTTTGTTTGGCCAAAACCTGTCTGAGTTACAAAACATTTTAGAAGAAGCCCAAACAACCGAAGAAAAAATTTCCGGAAATTTTGATCTGGGCAAGGCTTTATTGCCCCGCGATGCTGAATCCTCGGCCCTGCATTCAGGGGAGGCATTCAAACTGGCATCCCAGATCGGCGCCAATGCAAGCGCAGCCAAGGCGGCTTTCCAGGCTGCGGAGGCATACGCACGTATGCGCAACCGCGCTCAGGAAAGATTTTGGTTCAATCAATCGCTCATTTTTGCCAAAAGAGCAGGCGACTCGGAATTGGTCCTTCGATCCGCCAGCCGGCTCAGTGCATTGGAAGGCAATAGCGGCAGCTACCAGCAAGCCTTCCAGATCCTGGATGACACCTTCGATTATCTCGAGGACCAAGCTTCCTCCGGCTCCTCCGGCACGGGTGAGGCGGCCTTGCGGAGGAATTTTGCGCAGGAACAGGAAATCCAGCAATTGAAGAACCAGGTCCGCAGCCTCAGAAGGGAGATTCGTTCGCTACGGGCAAAGGCCGGAGAAGAAGCCCCAGAAGAGGAAAGCACTTTCGAATCCGATGAATCCGACCTGGAAGGAGATGCCAACATGTTCATTCCGGGAGAACTCATGGCATTCGACACCATCCCGGTCCCGGCGGGATTAAGCCCGGAATTGGCAGGCGAAGCCGAACGTCTGTCCAAAATACGCTCTCCCGAATACAAGCAACTGACCAAAGTTGCCCTGGCGCAGGAAGCGGTGGTGCAGGAGGCACGCGCCAACCTGGGTACGGGCGGCTTTCCCCTGCCTATGGAAGAGATCCAACTCCTTATGGTCGGCGCCACCCTGGTTTTGGTTTTACTGGCCCTGGTCGCCCTGATCCTCATCAGCCGTTTTCGGAAATTCAGAAAGCAAATAGCCAGTAAGGACCGCCAGATTGAGGAAGAAAAGATCCGGTCGGAGGAACTGCTGCTTCAAATTTTACCCGCGGAATTGGCCTCCGATTTCAGCCCGAACGGGAAACCTTACTCCAAATCTTATCCGGAGGCGAGCATACTCCGCTGCCATTTCAGTAACCTGGACCAGCTCTCCATGCGATTGCAACCTGATCAACTGGTCGGAGAGATCGACACTTGTTTCCGTTCCTTTGACCTGATCCTGAGCCAGTACCCGGAGCTCGAGAAAATTAAAACCTCCGGCGGCACTTATCTCTGTGCCAGTGGGCTCTCCGACAAAAAGACGCTGCCCAACGACCTGATCCGTGCCGCGCTGGAAATGCAAGCTTTTCTGGATGAACATAAGGAAGAAAAAAGCCGCCTGGGGCTTCCTTCCATTGAAGCTCGCATCGGCATTCATACCGGCCCGGTGGTCGCCGGCGTGGTAGGCATGAACAAATTTAACTTCGACCTCTGGGGAGAAGCCGTGGACACAGCCCTGCAGGTTGAGAGCAGAGGCCGTACGGGCCAGGTAAACATCTCGGAATCCACTTACGGCATGATCCGGTATCGTTTCGACTGCACCTTCCAGGGAAGGGTGAATTCCAGAGATAAAGGATCCCTGGACACCTATTCGGTACAAAGAGAGAAAACCGCCGAACTACAAAAAGCCTGAGGATAGGAAACGGGGACTGTGGAAGGGCGCCCGATCCCGACAAGGAGTACAAAACTTACGCTTAGAAGGGGTTGGAGAAAACTTCCTACGCCAAAAGGGCTGGCAGGATTGAAAGATTAAGTTAAATTTGGATTTATCAAGATTTCCTTGATCACATAAAGCTTAATCTCAAATTCAAAAGCGATGAAGTATTTCCTGCCACTATTTCTGATGGCCATTGCCTCGGGAATGGGTTTTCAAGGGTACTCACAGTCCTCCATCCCCAGTCAGGTAACCGTCCTGGAAACTCCGATCACCATCACACCCGGTGGAGCTCAAAAAATCCAGGAAAAGCTGAATTCCCTGACACAGAGCTCTTCTCACTACAACGATTATCTGAATCGTTGTATCCGTTATTTCCCCATTATTGAGCGCGAGCTGGCCGGTGTAGGCGTCCCCCAGGATTTCAAGTTTCTGGCCCTGCAGGAAAGCACCCTCGAGGGAACGGCCGTTTCCAAATCCCAGGCTGTAGGTTATTGGCAATTCAAGGGGCCCACGGCCGAGGAATACCAGCTGAAGATCGATTCGGAGGTGGACGAGCGCATGAATGTCGTCTCCTCCAGCCGGGCGGCAGGTAACTATTTCAAAAAGAGCTACCACTACCTGAACAACTGGATCTATTCCCTGCTGAGTTACTATACCGGTCTGACCGGTGCCAAAAACCACATCGCGGAGAACAATCTGACGAATAACGTTGTGGTCGATGAGAACACCCACTATTACATCGTACATTTTCTGGCTCACTATTTTGCTTTCAAACAATCCTACGAACAGCAGAAAATGGGCTCCGATGTGTACCTGCTCGAATATGCCGGGGGCATCCAGAACAATTTTGAGGAAATAGCCATGTTCGTAAATCAGATCGTACCTACTTCCGGAATGGATGTGAATCAGTACGCTACCCTGATCGAAAACTACAACCCCTGGCTTTTGACGGACCGGATCCCGCAAGGACAAGCTTATTGCTATTCGGTCATCCTTCCCCTTCGTCCGGAAATGCGCGATCCTGTGGTTGCCCAGTTGCAGAGCTATGCTTGCGGCGGAAAGGCCCGCGGAGGGAGCAACGAAGGTTTCTATTCAGATACCCTCCAAAATATGTATCCCTTCATTGTCGCCCGGGAAGACCTTCCCGAAACCAAAAAGTACAAGGTCGTCATGGTCAATGGGGTCAAAGGCGTCGTTGCCAAGCGCAAGGTCAAGTTGAAGAAAGTACTCAGCGACCTGGATCTGACACTCGAAGAATTTAAAGCCTTCAACGAAGGATTCGCACCCGATAAGCTGGAAGAGAATATTCCTTTCTACCTGGATGAAAAACCGGATCGCATCCCCCTTTCTTACCACATCATCGAAGAGGGAGAAGATCTGATCTCCGTTGCCAATCACTACGGAATTCGCCTGGATAAACTCCGGGAATGGAATGAACTTTCGCCGGGCGACACCTTGCTTCCGGGTGACAAGGTTTTTTTCAACCCCGCTAACGAATAGTTTATTTGCCCCATTCATAAAAACCAGTACAAATGAAATCATCTCGGATTTTTTCGATCGCATTTTTCCTTCTGACCCTGGTTCTCTCAGAGGGAATGGCGCAAGGTACGGCCCGTAAATTTGCCTTGATTGTCGCGGTCGGGGATTATCCCCGCACAGGGGGCTGGATGGATCTTTCTTCCGGCAGAGATGCCGATGTTCTGGCTGCCACGCTTTACCAACTTCAATTTGATCAGATCCTGCTCCTGAAAGACGAGGATGCCACCCGCCAGAAGATCATCAATGCTTTTGAAAACCAGATCATCAATCAGGTCCGGCCTGGTGATGTGGTATTCTTCCATTTCTCGGGACACGGGCAGCAGATCTCCGAACAGATCTCGCCCCCCAATATTACGGTCGATGAATTCGACAGGCTGGATGAAGCACTGATCCCTGTTGATGCGAGGGATCAGTTCCAATATGGTGTCTATGAGGGACAAAACCATCTTTCAGATGACCATATCCACCAATTGCTGAATAAAGCCCGAAAGAAGCTGGGCCCCAATGGGCAGCTTGTCTTTTCGGTAGATGCCTGCTATTCCGGCACGATCAACCGGGATGCCGGTCTGGTACGTACCCGTGGCACCACCAAGATCTTTTCGGAAAATCAAGAAATCGTTTCCAAGAAAATTGAAAATCCGGGCGGAGGAATGATCGAAACCGAAGTAACCCAGGAAACGGGACTTTCACCCCTGATCGTCATTAGCGGTGCCCGTTCTGACGAACCCAACTATGAAACCGTGGATCACGAAGGGCAACCCATCGGGTCCCTTTCGTATGCGCTCAGTCGCACCTTTGCCAAATTGCAGCCTCAGCAAAGTTTTGAGTCTTTTTTCCGACAGCTGAAATACGAAATGAAGCAACTTGCCCCTAACCAGACCCCTCAGATTGAGGGCGACATTGATCGGCAGGTTTTCGGCTCCGCTCCCCTTCCCTTACTGGGGCTCCAGATCCTGAAATTCAACGATGCCACGACCCCCGTTCTTCAGGCAGGCACCTTGGGGGACCTCCACCCCGGCAGCAAGATCCGGCTCGATCCGCTCAATCCCAACATTAACCCGGTGGAGGGTACGGTTTCGAACTCCACGCTTACCGAATCCACCGTTCGCTTGAATGCACCGGTGCAAGACCTGAATCCCGGCAGCTGGAAAGTAGTGGTTACCGAGAAGATATCTCTGGCCATCCCGGTCCGGGTATCGGTACAGGTGCAGGACCCTGCCCTCCAGCAGGCGATCCAACAGGAGATGTCCCGGCAACAACGCCTTCAGGTAACCAACAGCGGTGCCGAACTGATCGTTTCGCAAAGCGGCCCCGGAGGATCTCTCCAGCTCATCAGCAGCAACCAACAAGTACTCCAGCAATGGCCAAGTCAGGGTCAATCCCCCTCTTCTCTGGCCAATGGGCTTGTCGGCCGCATACAGGAATATGCCCGGGCCAACTACCTCCGCAACCTGAGCAATTCCAATTACAACGTTGCCGGACTGAATCTCCAGGTCATTCCGGTCCAGGTCGAACAAACCTACAGTGGCCAGGTGCGTATGCGCGGACAAAATCCACCGCTCTCTGCACCGGTAGTGAATTATCCGAGCTTGAACATTGGGAGCTTTTTCATATTCAAGGTGACCAATACCACCCAAACGCCCCTTTTCTTTTCCATCGTAGGGGTTTCTTCCAACGACGAGTCTTATGTGATGGTGCCCGATGAGCGAGCCAACGTGGATGAATTCAAGATCGGTCCGGGCGAAGAGCTTACCCTCTCCCGCGGCGAATACATTTTTGAAGTGGCCGAGCCCCGCGGATTGGATACCTACATCGTGATCGGCTCGCCTACTCCTTTGGACATGCGGCCCGTTATCCGGCCTACCCGCAGCAATGTGGGTACGCGGGAGCAGGAATTCGCCGAAATGCTCTTTGGAGGTACACGCGCCTCTGTTCCCGTAGGACAATTATCGGTCGGCTCGGTAACGGTACAGATCCGGTAGATTTATTGATTTCCCAAAAGCCATGCCATAATCTTCCAGAACCCATTGATACATGAAAAATATTCCCATGTTTAGTAAGCTTCTGTTGTTCCCCACCCTGATGATCCTGCTGGCACCTTTCGGTCAGGCTCAGGAAACAGAAGAACCGCGGACTCGCGGAGTGCGACGCGCCAATACCGACATAGGCCCCATCAAAATGGGCAAGAATTACATGTTCGTGATCGGGATCGATAACTATGAAAATTGGCTGGCCCTGCGAAACGCTGCCAGCGATGCCAAAGGAACGGAGGAGATCTACGCCGAACAGTTCGGGTTTGTCCCGGTCGTGCCGGCTCTTTACAATGAAGAGGCGACCAAGGAAAATATCGAGCTTGCGCTTGACCAGATCCGTACCAAACTCAAGCCGGAGGATAACTTCATTCTCTTCTATGCCGGCCACGGGGAAACCCGAACCGATTCCGTTGCCGGGGTAGCTCATGAAACCGGCTACCTCATTCCGGTTAATGGGGGAAAACCAAGCGACAATAATTGGTCCAGTTACATAGAAGTAGGCAGTTTCCTGACCCAGGTCGCCCTGCTTCCAGCCAAGCATATCATGGTGATCCTGGATGCCTGCCACAGCGGCATTGCGATGGGCAACACCATTTCTTCCACCAGAGGGTCTTCAAGCGCTCCCATCACGTCCCTGATCACCCCGCCCAGCAGACGCGTGATCACATCGGCCCGAAAAAACCAGCTCGCCAGCGACGACGGCCCCCTCCCGGGCCATGGTCTTTTTACCGGTATGATGATCAAGGGTCTGAGTACCGGCGCAGCCGACGCGAACGGCGATGGGCGGGTGATGACCAGCGAACTGGGAGGCTATATTGCCCGGAATGTCCGGGAAACTTCGATGGACCGCCAGACCCCTGATTTCGGCGCTTTTATGCTGGACGAACGCGGAGAGATGGTCCTCGAACTGGAGGCAAGTTCTCCCAACCTGGTAGCAGCCAATGCCAACGCCCAATTGAATGCAGGCAAGACGGTTGATTTCCTGAAAACGGTAACCAAGCTGCAATCTTTGGAACCTTTGCCCCCCTCGGCCAACTACCTGATCTTCCGAAAGTACCTGTTCATTAACCAAATCGATTCCGCCCTCTTTTACCTTAATCAGAGGTTGCAGGATCCACAAATGGCCGAAGCAAGCTCGACCCAGGATCAGCTGGTTAATCGAGACCTGGAAAGGGTAAAACAATTCATCAACTTCTGGAAACCCTATTTGGAGGTTACCGACAGCACCCACCGGGTCAAAGTAGAGATCATTCACAATGATGCTAACGTTCAACCCCGGCGTTCTGGCCCCGTATATGGAGAATACCCGCTGCCAACCGGAGCCCAGTTTACGATCCGGCTGACCAATGAAAGTTCCGTTACTTTATATCCCTACTCCCTGTATTTTGATGAATATGCACGAGGGGATTCCCGACATCTTTGGAAAGACATCACGGTATATTCCCAGGGGCTGAAGCCCGGAGAGTCATCGGAGACCTATGTGATGACCCATTACGGAAATCAAGGCGTAAAAGAATTCCGGTTTTTCCTTTCGCCGAAACAAAACCTGGATTTTTTCAAACCTTTCGATGTCATGAGCGAAGATGCCAGAGCCAATTTCATACCGGGCTTCTCCATCTTCGTCGCCCGCTTGTTTTACAACAAAGAATCACGAACTTATTGAGCCGAAAAAGGGCGGGCTGAAGTTCCCGCCCTTTGTTCGTCTCTCCTTGAAAGGTATTCATCGGTAGTTTCCAAAGCCGATATTGACCCCGAAACTGAGCATTCCCAGTCGCCCGGGGCTGGTCTGAACCTGTTCCCATTCGGCTCGCAGACCGATATTACCCAGATTGATACCTACGCCAACGCCCCAAATGAAGCGGGTTTCCCTTTCCAGCCGGTCGATGACGTCCGGCAGATCCTGTTCTCCTTTGAACAGGCTGTTTTCCGTCCGGGCAAAAAATCCTCCGGCTTTTCCAAAAATTTCCAGAATGGCCAGGCGAAAGGTCCCTTTTGCCATGAGGTCACCGCCCCGGGTCTTACTGGCCAAAGTGGTATCGACGGAAGTGGTTTGGATTTCACCGAAATCCCGGTACCCCCCTTCGATGCCAAGGAACCGCCAGTCTACTGCGCCGTAGGCTTTCCAGGCAAAATCGCGCCCGTCAAATTTGAAATCCTCTCCCTGCAAATTGGTAATGGTCTTATCCGAAAAGCCGGACCCCAGACTTCCGCCGACGGAGAAGCGCTGACCATAGGATAGCGTCGCGAAAAGAGCCAGCATTGCGGTGACACCTAAAATTTTCCTTGTCATGTTGTTGATGTTTGGTTTGGAAATAGGGGTTTCAGGCCATATAACTTGAATGGCCTTTTATATAGTATGAAAAGAAAACCTTAATCCGCCCGACCGGGCATGAAAGATATCGGAATTCCGACTTGCCGGGGTGTGCCTGGGAGTCACGAAAAAAGGGGCTGGAAAATCCAGCCCCTTTTCAACTTTGCAGCCAGGCAAAGATCACTTTCCTCCAAAGCCGACGATGGCGCTTAGGGAAAGTAAGCTCAGGTTATCGGGATTGATCTCAAAGCTTTCCCATTCCAGCCGAAGGCCCAACAGACCAAAGTTAACTCCGGCACCGACGCCCCAGGCGAAATGTGCGCCTTTCTTGGTGTCTTGAAAAACCTCGTCGAAACCTTGACTGTCTCTGATATCCTGAATTTCCGAATTCCGGAAAAAGACCCCTGCTTTACCGGATAATTCAATGATCGAAATGTTGACCACACCCCGGGCAAAGAGATCTCCGCCACGCGTATCGTCATAGATGACCAGATCGTTTTGAACGTCTTCAACCCGGCCAAAATCCACGTAGCCACCTTCCAATGCGAGAAAATTCCACTGCACCCCACCAAAGGCTTTCCACGAGAAAGATCCTTTATCCAGGGAAAAATCACTACCTGAGATTCCGGTCAGCTTATGGTTACGAAAGGCATTTCCCACTCCGGCACCGACATAAATCCGTTGAGCGGACAAGCCTCCGGCAAACAGAAACAACAGAACCAACGAAAGGAATAATGTTTTCTTAGGCATGATGGGTTATTTAGGTTAACAAGGATAGGGGACCCGGAAATTCCAAGCTAGGTAGAACCGGACCATCTTAGACCCTCAATAAACGCAAACCGGGCAAACTTGATTACTTGTGAAATAGGTTTTTTCCTCCCCTTTTCGATTATCCTTTTTCAAATTATAAGTAGTTTCATGGGAGAATCACCAAAACCTGATTTGCATATGCGTTGGCAAGGACGTGCAAAAAGCAGTAACATAGAAGATCGCCGGCGAGGGGTCGGCCGAAGGACTGGTGCCGGACTCGGCATAGGCGGTATCCTGCTGATTGCCCTTTTCGCCTATCTGAGCGGCGGAAACCCGGTCGAAGCCGTTCTTCAGGAGGTAAGCTCCGGATCCCAGGCGCCGATAGGGGCACAGGGAGCGCCCCCAAGCGCAGCTGAAAATGAGCTTGCCGATTTCGTCAAGGTAGTCCTGAAAGACACCGAGGATGTTTGGTCCGCTATTTTCCGGCAGGAATTGGGTAGTGATTACCAGGAACCCGTTCTGGTCCTTTACTCGGGCCAGGTCCAGTCTGCCTGCGGAATGGGCAGCGCAGCTTCCGGTCCTTTCTATTGCCCGGCCGACGCCAAATTATACATCGATCTCAGCTTTTACAACGACCTGAAAAATCGCTTCGGGGCTCCGGGCGATTTTGCCATGGCCTATGTGGTCGCCCACGAAGTAGGCCACCACGTTCAGAACCTATTGGGTACCTCCCGGCAGGTACAGGCCCAACGCGGCAAGATCAGTAAAGCCCAGTACAACCAGCTCTCGGTTCGCCTCGAACTTCAGGCCGATTTCTATGCAGGTGTCTGGGCGCATCACGGTCAAAAACAGAAGAACTTTCTGGAAGAAGGGGATGTAGAAGAGGCCTTACGGGCGGCAAACGCCATTGGCGATGACCGGCTGCAAAAACAGGCTCGCGGGTATGTAGTACCGGAGTCTTTTACCCATGGCACCTCGGAGCAGCGCATGCGCTGGTTCAGCAGAGGATTCCAAACCGGCGACATCCGGCAGGGAAACACCTTCGAAGCACAAGAGCTTTAGCTTAAATCAGTATCCCCTTTTTCTCCCTTTCGATAATACCATCGATAAAGCCTTTGCGGACTAAGGCCACAGCCGAAGGCAATCCGGCACCCCACATTGGTCAAGCTTTGACGAAGAACCCCGTTCTCCAAAAAACGAACCGGATCGGTCCGGACAAAAGCTTTCAATAAAACCGTTTTTCCGGATCGGCGCATCCACCGGGAAAGGCGGACGTCCTCCATAAGCGGGACCTCCAACACTTCCAACTTTTTCAACAGAATTTCCCTCCGGAGAAAAAGGGCGTGGTCGCCCCAGAATTCATGCGTCAATCGGGTAAATTGATTGCCTAGTTTGCGAAGAAATCCGAGCGAGGCGGGTTCCGGTTCAAATTTCATGTGAAAAGCGCCCCCTGAAACAGCGGGGTCGGAGAGTGCATCCAGGATGAGGTGATCCCAATGCTCGGGCAGTAGCGTATCGTCGTGCAGCAGAAGCAGGACCTCCGCCTGGGCCTGTTGTATGCCTTTGAGAAAAGCATATCCCCGGCCGGCTTCGTCTGCCCAAAAACGCTTTTCGATGCCTTCCGTTTGTTCTTCCGATAAGACAGATTCGGGCGGAAAAACCAATATCCATTCTTTCACGGAGGAAGAACGGAGCACCTGCTTTCGAATCTGGTCCAGGAAACCCGATACCCCCAAAGTAGGAGTGATCACGCTGATCTCAGGCGAAGAATTATCCTCTTTGCAAAGCCTCAATGGCCTATTGATTTGAATTGCTGTTGGCATTTGCCTCATCTTCCTCCGACAACCATCCGCCACCCAGGGCTTTGTACAAATCAACGTAGGCGATGAACAGATCCGCCTGGACCTGGGCCAGGAACAGTTGCGCGTCGAAGGCCTGGCGCTGAGATTCCAGATATTCCAGGTAGCTGGTCACTCCGCGGTCGTAACGCTGCTGTGAAAGATCCTGGGCGTTGAGAGCTGCCCTGACATGCTCCTGCCGGGCATCGCGTTCGTCTAAGAGAGTCTCGATATTCACCAGGGCATCGGCTACCTCCCGCAAGCTCTGCAGATAGACTCTCTCATAGTTAATGACGGTCTGCTCGTACCGACTCCTTTCGATATCTACCCGACGCTTGTTTTGTCCCCATTCGAACAGGGGCCCGATCAGATCTCCACCAATATTCCCTCCGAAGGCAGAGGTAGCTACCAGGGCATTGGCACTGGCAGCGCCCAGCAGCCCCGTCAGGCTTACCGTGGGAAAACGATTGGCAACGGCCACCCCGATGAGGGCATTTTGGGCAATGATCTCCTGTTCGGCGGCCAACAGATCCGGGCGGCGATAAAGCAGGTCGGAGGGTAGCCCTTGGGGGATTTCCGGGGGCAGCTGTTGAAGCTGGAGCGGGACTCCTTCCGCCACGGGCCCCGGAGGGGAACCGGTCAAGATCTGGATAATGTGTTCGGTCTCTGCGATGGATCGTATGTAGAGCGGAATGGCACTGGCGGCAATGGCTCGCTGGATCTCCGCCTGGTTCACGTCGATTTCAGGTACGATCCCCCGATCAAATCGCTGTAAAATAATATTGAGTGTGCTATCCCGAAGGTTCAGGGTCGTGCGGGCAATTTCCAGGCTGGTCTGAAATTCCAGCAATTGGTAATAGGCGGTTGCCACCTGGCTGATCAGTTCGATCTGAAGAGATCGCAGCAAAAAAGAGTCTTGAAAAAGATCGGCCGTAGCGGCCTCTGTGCGCCGCCGGAGTTTTCCCCAGAGGTCCAGTTCCCAATTCATGCCGATCCCTCCGCTGGCCAGATACCCTGCTTTCTGAAGAGGTTGCTGCACCACATTCCCGTAGACCCCCGCCGCGTTGTAGTTAAACTTGGGCCAGTAGTCGTTTTCCGCAATATTCAAGCCATACTTTGCCTGTTCGATGTTTTGGGCAGCTATCCGCACGTCCTGGTTGTTGAGCAGGGCCTGCCGGATAAGGGAATCCAGAACGGGATCGTTGAAAAGCTCCCACCAGCGCAAGTTGACGATCGTATCTGTCTGGCTGGTATCAAAGCGGAAGGTCTCGGGGGTATCGAGTACTACCCGCTGGTAGTCCGGACCCACTTTACAACTCCAGATCAAGACCATCATCAGGCTGGAAAAAAGGACTTGTTGGAAGAGCTTTTTTCTCATGGGGCTGATTTCGTTTGAGCTAGCTCACGCTTCTTTTCATAACCGAAAAGCTTCCCGATGAAGACAAAGAGCATAGGATAAATGAATACGCCAAATAAGGTGGCGATGCCCATGCCTCCCAGCAAGGCCATACCCATGACCTTGCGGGCCAAAGCCCCGGACCCCGAGGCAAAGATCAGGGGCATAATCCCCAGAATAAAGGAAAAAGCCGTCATCAGGATCGGACGAAACCGGAGTCGGGCAGACTCGATGGCCGCATCGAAGAGGCTTATTCCTTCGTTGAACTTAATATTGGCAAATTCAATGATCAATATCGCATTCTTGGCCGCCATGGCAATCAACATCACCAGAGATATTTGAGCAAAGATATTGAGCTCGTAAGCGTTATCGAACAAACGCCCCAGGTAAAGCGCCAGAAAGGCTCCTGAAAGCGCCAGGGGAGTACCCAACAGAATACTCAGGGGCAAAGTCCAGCTCTCGTACTGGGCCGACAGGATCAGATAAACAAATATCAGGGAAAAGCCAAAAATGACAACCAGCGAACCGGATGCCTGCTTTTCCTGATAGGACATATTGCTGAACGCGTAGGACATGTCAGAGGGCAGTACTTCATCCGCTACCTCTTCCAAAGCGTCCAAAGCCTGTGCGGAAGAGTAACCCGGAGACGGCCCCCCTGATACCTCGGCTGCTCTAAGCAGATTGAATCGATTGATATAGTCGGGTCCACTGGCACTGCGGACCTCTACCAAAGTAGATAAGGGAACGGATTTCCCGTTTTTATTCTTTACATAAAAAAGTCCCAGATTCTGCTCACTCTGCCGGTATTCGGGCTCTGCCTGGATGTAAGCCTTGTACAGCCGGCCGAAACGGTTGAAGTCATTTACATAAGCTCCTCCCAGAAAGGAGCCGAAGGTATCGTAAACATCCTTGAGCGCAACCCCGGTTTTCAGGATCTTGTCCGTATTGATCTCAATGTACTTCTGGGGGACGGAAGCCTGGAAAGGGGAAAAAGCCGAGGCGATTTCAGGTCTGGCCATAGCCGCCTCAATAAATTGCCGGGTGTTGCTGGCCAGATACTCGGGCGGATTTCCGGATCGATCCTGCAGCATGATGCTGAATCCACCTCCACTGCCCAGACCGGGAATGGCGGGAGGACCAAAACCAAAAACCTGGGCGGCTTTGATCTCCTGTTGAAAAGCAATGTTCAGTTGCCGGTTGATCTCGGCAAAAGTGGCATCCCGGTTGGCCCATTCGGCCAGGCTGGTGAAGATGAAGGCATTGTTGGGTATGAGCGATCCCGATAAGAGGCTGAAACCGGAAGCAGTGGTCACCATTTCCACACCGGGCACCTGGGCGCAGATGGCCTCTACTTTTTTGGCCACAACATCCGTACGCTGGAGTGAGGCCGCATTGGGCAGTTGAATATTAACAAACCCATACCCCATATCTTCTTCCGGCATGAAGCCGCCGGGAACTCGCCCGGCTAACAGAAAAGCCAAAAGGGAGACCAATACCAGAAATAGCAATCCGCGGCCGGTTTTCCGGGCTATGACGCGGGTGAATCCCGTGTAAGATCCCGTTGCCTTGTCAAATCCCCGGTTGAATTGTCTGAAAAACCAACCCAGCGGCCCCTTCATCTCTCTCGAGGGCTTTAAGAGTACGGAGCACAACGCCGGGCTCAAAGAAAGCGCGTTGACCGATGAGAAAAGCACCGAAATGGCAATGGTAATGGCAAATTGTTGATACAACTTGCCGGTAATGCCCGCCATTCCCGCCACCGGTACGAATACGGCCACCAGAACCAGTGTAGTTGCGATAACCGGAGCGGTAACCTCCCGCATGGCCGCACTGGTGGCAGTCTTTACGTCCATCCCCTTTTCCATGTTCACCTGCACCGCCTCCACCACGACAATGGCATCGTCTACAACGATACCAATGGCCAGTACCAGGCCCAGTAGGGACAATACATTGACGGTAAAACCCAGAAGGGGGAAAACCATGAAGGCGCCGATCAAGGAGACCGGTATCGCCAAGGTAGGAATGAGGGTTGCCCGCAGATCCTGGATAAAGATGTACACCACCAAAACGACCAGCGCCAGGGCAATGAACAAGGTTTCGACGATCTCGGCCAGGCCCGCCGTGATCGGTCGTGTCGCGTCCAGGGAGATCCGGTACTCCATGTCATCCGGGAAATCCCGGGACAGACGCTCCATTTCGGCTACGATGTCCTCTTTCAGTTCTACGGCGTTGGAGCCCGGGGCCTGGTACACGGCAATGATAGCCGCTGCTTCCCCGTTCAGGCGGGTAAATGAATTGTAAGCCTCCACGCCGAGTTCCACCCGGGCAATATCGCGGATCTTGATCTGACTGCCGTCCGAATTGGTCCGGACCACAATTTCGCCAAACTCTTTTTCGGTGGTCAATCGATCCGGAAGCTGTACCGAGTACGTAAATTCGGTACCCGGAGGCGCAGGCTCGGCACCAAACCGACCTCCCGGCACAATGACGTTCTGTTCCCGAATGGCATTCAGCATTTCGGGGATGGTGATGCCCAGCTTGGCCAGCAGATCCGGCTTTACCCAGATCCGCATCGAATAATCGCTGGCTCCGATTATATTAACCCGACCAATGCCTTTGATCCGGGACAGAACATCCTTGATGTTGATCAAGGCATAATTGTTGAGGAAGTACTGGTCGTAGGTTTTGTTGGGGGAGATCAGGCAAGCCAGCAGAACGGTGTTCGGCAAGGACTTCTCTGTCGTTACCCCTAATCGCTTCACCTCCTCCGGCAGTTTGGCCGTGGCCGCAGATACCCGGTTTTGGGTAAAAACCGTGTTCATATCCGGGTCGGTCCCGACCTCGAAAGACACGTCGATGGTCATGCTGCCATCGTTGGAGTTGGTTGACTTGAGGTAGATCATGTTCTCCACCCCATTGATCTGTTGCTCCAGGGGGGAGGCTACGGACTGCTCCACATTGACGGAGTTGGCACCGGTATAGTTGGCGCGGACCTGTACCACGGGAGGGGTGATGTTGGGGTATTGCTCGATGGGAAGGGCAATGATCGATATCCCTCCCAGGATCACCGTGAGGATGGCGATCACGATCGCTACAATAGGGCGCCTAACAAAAAAAATGTGGTTGCTGGGTTCCATAGGGTTCTATTCGCTGACCTGAGAGACAAATTGATGCAGTTTCGGGTCAACCGGTCTGCCTGAACCGACCTTCTGAATACCTTCGTAAATAACCCGTTCGGAAGGCTCCAGTCCGTCGAGAACAATCCAGTAATCTTTGTAGGCGCCTCCAAGCTCCAATTGGCGAACTTCCACCCGGCTGCTATCGTCGACCACATAAACGTTCTGTCGACCCTGGAATTCCGATACGCAGCGCTGAGGGATCAACATCCCCTCCTCTATGTAATCGATGGTTACCAAAACCTTGGCAAACTGACCCGGGCGGATGAGGCGATCCGGATTCGGGAAAATGGTCTGGATCAACAGGGAGCCCGTATTGGGATTGACTTCCCGGTCGACAAAACGGGTGCGTCCTCTATACGGATAGACTGAATTATCCGCGAGGACCAAGCGGATGGGGTATTTGGCATCCGAAGAAAGATTCCGGGTCCGGATCTTTTCCCGCATATCACGAGCCAAAGCCAGGTAGTCCTGTTCCGGCAGGAAGAACTCCACCAGGAACGAATCGATTTGAGAGACCGTATTCAGGATTACGGGATTGGGGTTTTTACCTACAAATTCGCCGATTTTGGCATTCGTCTTGCCAATGATTCCGTTCAGAGGAGAAGAAATACGGGCATAGCCCAACTCGATCTCGGCCAATCGCAGACTGGCCTCGGCGGCCTCCACGGCAGCTTCGGCTGCTCCCTTCTCGGCCACCGCCGCATCCAGGTCACTTTGGCTTACGGCATTATTCTCGGCAAGAGGCTCGATCCGCTCCAACTCGCTCTGCGCTCTGACAGCCTGAATCCTGGCCTCGGCCAACTGGCTTTTGTAGCGGGCCACATTTGCCTGAAAAGGCTGCGGATCAATAGTGTAGAGCAGCTGGCCCTTTCTCACCCGGCTCCCTTCCAGAAAATGGATGCCCTGGAGATATCCCTCTACGCGGGCTCGAATGGGGATGTCACTCCGACCGTATATCTGGCCTACAAATTCTTTGATGATGGGTACGTCCTGAACATCCGGCTTTACGACCAACACTTCGGGGGGAGGCGGCGGAGGCGGGGTTTCTTCAGAAGAGCAGGAGGCCAGGAAATAAAAGACAGACCCGAGCAGAATCATCCAGGATGAGAAGCGACTGGACATAAAGATCATAGGTGGTTAGCAATGTAACTTAATAAAGGGAAAGATAGAAATTATTCCCTAGCTGGCTTTTCCCGCTTGAAATATTTGTACAATCTGTTGTGTCTGAAAATAATGAAGTGGATCTCTAGTCTTTTTGGGGTCCATTTTTCTTTATTTAATATATTCCGAAAACGGGTGCGGCTGATGTAATGGTCGGCAACAAGCCTTCCATTGTAAATGAGCCCGAATGTGCCATACCCGAAAGGAGCCGCCTGGGCTTCCTGCGGGTTGTCCAGCCGCCGGACTTTCAGATCGATGCCCCGGTCCCTGGCTTCATCCAACAGGTCGGTCACTGACTTGTCGTGCCAAGGGCACTGGTCCGAATACAACAGTTGCCAGCCCTGATATTTGACCAGTTGGCCGGAACTGTCGCGGAAACCGGGTTGATCGGCCGTTTTGCGCAGCGGTTTGTACCAAAGCTCAAAGCGGCCGGATTCACCTGCCTGGCTATATCCATTTTTTTCGAATAGCTGTGCTCCCGCCAGCCAGGCCCCCTGGCTGCTGAAAGTGCATATGCCTTGTTTCCCATCCTTCAGAGCACGGGCCTCACAGGCTTGGATCAAAGCACTTCCCACTCCTTTTTGCCGTTCCTTTTTCCCGTACACCATGATGCAGTGAATGATCAAATAGCCCGGAGCCAGGACGGGTCTCCAGGCCTTTTCCGCGGGAACGAATTCTATGAACCCCAGCTGCTTGCCCTTATCATCCTCTGCAATCAGGATACGCAGCCCTGCTTCATAATGCCGGTCGTTCCATGCACCTTTGGCAAGATACCCTTTCTCTTTTCGGTTCTTGATACAAAAGATGCCCAGCGCTTCCCGGTTGGAAGGAGTTACTGTTTTTAGCAGAATGCCTGGACTCATGGATTGCTCTTTTGGGTCTTGATGTAAACATTAAGCCTTCTTTCGATCCGGGTAAATGACAAAAGCGGGTAATTGCAGGGAGAATTCTCAGATCAGGCTTTTCGGACAATACCTTGCCTGGCCATCCACTGACCCAGATCCTGCCGTCGTATAGCGGTGGCCATGAGATCGGGAAACTGATCCGGCGTACAGGCAAATACGGGGATGCCCAACCCGGCCACAGCCGAGGCAATCTCCCGGTCGTAGGCCGGGGCGCCTTTGTCGTCGAGGGCCAACAAACTGACTACAGTGCTCCCCCCTTGCACGATTTCGCGGACCCTACGGAGCAAAACCTCACGGTCTCCTCCCTCGTACAGGTCGCTGATCAAGACCAGCAAGGTATCCTTGGGTTGCCGGATCCGTTTGCCGGCGTACCGAAAAGCCTTCTCAATATCCGTTCCGCCGCCCAACTGAGCGCCAAAGAGCAACTCGATCGGGTCGTCCAGCTTCCCGGTCAGGTCGGCCACCTGCGTATCGAAAAAGATGAGGTGTGTTTTCAGGGAAGGCAAGGAAGCCAGAATGCTTCCCATGATGCCGGCGTAAACCAGGCTTCCGGCCATGGATGCGCTTTGATCTACCAAAAGGATGATATCCCGCAAGGCCCTGCCTTTTCGCCCCTGGCCGACGAGGCGTTCCGGGATTATCGTTTGGAGGTCGGGTTGATAGTGTTTGAGATTGGCCAGTATGGTTTTAGGCCAATCGATTTCCCGAAAGCGAGGTCGGTAGTTGCGTTCCGCCCGATTCAGGCTTCCGCGTACGGCCTGGCGGAGGGGAGCTTCGAGTTTGCGGAGGAGATCCTGCACCAATCGTTGTACGACCCCACGTGCCGTAGCGCGGGTCTCTTCGGGCATGACCTGATTGAGGCTGATCAGCGTAGCCACCAATTCTACATCGGGCTCCAGGGTTTCAAGGAGTTCCGGCTCCATAAGCATTCGCTCCAGCCCCAGGCGATGTAAGGCGTCTTTCTGCATCAACTGCACGGAGGAAGAAGGAAAATACTTACGTATA
Organism: uncultured Saprospiraceae bacterium; assembly: GCA_964640855.1. GTDB lineage: Bacteria > Bacteroidota > Bacteroidia > Chitinophagales > Saprospiraceae > JAJDFU01. The sequence goes on along the minus strand of CAZXIX010000019.1, from coordinate 19,534 downwards.
TCGCCCAGCCAGCGATTGATGTTGGGCTGGGACGAACCCAAGCCTCCCTCACGATCGCTATCGTACAGGGCGGTTAGACTTTTGTCCATAGCCTCCCCTAGTGTGTCAAGCGAAACTTCTTCCTGCGGATCGGCCTGAGGTCCCAATATCAGCCGCCAACGTGCCTGGACCTCCTGCGGGTTTTCCGGCATCCCCTACTTTTTCACCATGCCCAGGAGCCAGACGAGCAAACTGGCACCCACTACGCCCGAGATGAGGTCGCCAACGATGCCGCCGCCGGTGGAAATATCCAGCAGGCTGAAAACCCAACCGCCCAGAATACCCCCGACCAGGCCTATAATAATGTTGGCCAGAATGCCGAAGCCTTCACCTTTCAGTAATTTTCCGGCCAGCCAGCCGGCAATACCGCCAATTATCAAGGAATAGATCATGAATCTCCTATTTTTGTTTGTTTGAAAAATATCCCTTTTTCGCGAGCGACGAAAACCGATTCGACAAGCTGAAAGAAAGTTAGGGGTAAAACCTGATTTACACCCGATAAACCATTAAACTTTTGGATAAAGAAACCCTGTCCCGGTCTTTTACAGACGAACAGCAGGAAACCCTTCAGTCTATTCGGCCTAACCGGATCATAATCCCGGTGTTGCTTGGGCTAGCGGCCGTAGGCTATCTGCTGTGGCGCCAGTTCGATCCGGAGGAGTTTGCCCGTATCCGCTGGACCAGCCACACGCTTTTCTGGATCCTGACTTGCGTGCTGCTGTTGGCGATACGGCATCTGGCCTACTCCTATCGCTTGCGCATCCTGTCGCAGGGCGAATTCAGCTGGTGGAAATGCGTCGAGCTGATCTTCATCTGGGAATTCAGCTCGGCGGTCTCCCCCACCAGCGTAGGCGGCTCGGCCGTGGCTTTCTTCGTGTTGGCTCAGGAAAAATTGAGTACTGCCAAAACAGCCACCATCGTATTGTACACGGTGGTGCTGGACGGCTTGTTTTTTATCCTTTCTCTTCCGGTACTGTATATGCTTTTCGGAAACAATATGATCCGGCCCGGCCTCACGCGCTGGTCCGATCTGGGTCCCTGGGGGTTTTATTTCGTTTTTGCCTACTCCCTGATGGCGATCTACACCAGCCTTTTCTATTATGGTCTTTTCGTGAGCCCCCGGCAGATCAAGCGGGTCCTAATCGGCTTTACCCGGTTCGGCTTCCTGCGCAAGTTCAGACACAAAGCCATCGAACTGGGAAACGATATGATCCTGGCCTCCCGGGAATTGAAAGCCAAGCGCTGGCCTTTTCACCTCCAGGCTTTTCTTTCCACCGCCACCGCCTGGAGCTGCCGTTTTTTGCTCCTCCAATCCCTCATCATCGCCTTTGTTTACGGCATTTCCATGGCCCCACTCGAACAACTGAAATTGTATGCCCGGCTGGAAACCATGTTCGTGATCATTGCCTTCAGCCCTACGCCCGGCGGAGCGGGTTTCGTTGAGGTGCTCTTCAACGGCTTTCTGACCGATTACGTGACCAACTCTACGGTGGGCACTACGATTTCTACCATCTGGAGGTTGCTTAGTTATTATTCCTACCTGATTGCGGGTGCCATCATCATTCCCAACTGGCTGCGCACCATCCTCAACGAAAGGCGGAAAATGAGAAAGCTCAAACAAAAAAAAGAAGGGTCGGACCCCGCCGACCCCTCCGATGCGTAATGCGTTTCAGGTGTTCTTATCGTTTCAATACCACCTGGGCCTGCTGTTCTTTGCCTCCGATTAGCATACGGTAGACGTAGGTGCCGGCGGGGGTCTGCAGGGTGTAAATTCCCTGAGGAAGAGTTTCTTCCATTAGCACCTTGATCAGCCGCCCGTTGGCGTCGAGCAGCTCGATGCGTACGCGCGCTTTTTCGGTAAGCGAATAGTGCAGATTGGTGGAGTCGGTGAATGGATTCGGATATACGCCGAGGATGACCCCATTGCTTACAGTTTCATCCAGGGATGTGATCAGCTGCGCAGGCGGGTCGGCAGGAGCAGGAAGATCCTGCACCTCTTTGAGTGCCGCCGGCATTTCCGACCGCTGCAGGAAACTTTTCCCGGTATTGGTGAAATAAAACCCGGTTTCCACGGCTGCGGAGTCCGGATATTCCTCTTCGGTCACCTCCAGGATAGGCATGAAATAATAATCTGCCTGTGTTTTCGCCGGGGTTACATCCAGCACGTAATAGCCATGGTCGATCAGGTTGGTATACTTCATGTGGGGGTTGGGATTCCCAATGGATAGCCCCGAACCCGGATCCACGATTTCCTGGTTGATGATGGACTCAAAGAAAATGGAGGATTCCAGATCGAGATTTTCATCGAAGTTGGCTGAAGAAATACTGGGTGTGGCAAACTCAACGGCCACAGCTCCTTCCCCCGTTTGCGGATCGTAGCCGGGGTTGTTGGTATAGAAGGGAATGGCTCCGAGAGGACCCGCATTGATCAGCGACACGTTGGCGGGCGGATCCGCCACCTCGAAGGCAAAGGTGGTGTGAAAATCGCCCGTCAGGATCACAACGTCCTCCAGGTTGTTGTCTTTAATGAAATTGACGATCTCGGTCCGTTCGGCGGGATAGCCATCCCAAATGTCGAGGAAGGTGCTTTCAAATTCTTCAAAGGTCGTGGCGGTGTCTTGCAAAGCAGCCCAGCCCACATTGAGTTCGGCAAACAGCACCTGCTGGGCGATGATCTTCCATTGGGCGCTGCTGTTGCTCAACTGATCTTTCAGCCAGGCTTTTTGCTCCGCTCCCAGAATGGTCCGGTCCGGACTGGTGAGTGCCGGGTCGGTAACGTCCAGGATCTGCTGCTCACGACCTTCGATTCGGGTATCGAGGAGGATCAGGTCGGCGAGGTTTCCGTAGCTGATCTTTCGAAAAACGGACTGCGTCTCGGTGTCGCGGATCGGCATCCATTCAAAGTACACCTGCTTCGCCGTAGCCAGACGCTCTTCCCAGGTCCCTTCAGTGTCGGCATTGTGGGCTTGCGCACCTCCGGTCCAGGCGTCATTGGCACTTTCGTGATCATCCCAGATGGTGATGAACGGATGTTGCTGATGCGCCCGTACCAACATGGTGTCCAGACGATAAAGTGAATACCGGGTCCGGTATTCCTCTACAGAAACAATCTCCTGTTCGGGTTCCAGAACGCGTTCATCCTCCCAAATATCGGGAGATCCGTATCGGCGAGCGGCTTGCTCATAGATGTAATCCCCCAGGTGGATAACGGCATCGAGATCATTCCGTTCCGCAATTCGCTTGAACCCGTTGAAATAACCGTGCTCGTAATTGTTGCAGGACACTACGGCAAAGCGGAGGTGCTGGGATTGCTCTCCGCTGGGAGTGGTCTTTGTGCGCCCGACCAGGGAATTGCGCTCAAAAGCGGAAAAGCCATAATAATAGGTGCTGCCCGCCTCGAGACCCGTCACATCTACTTTGACCGTATAGTCCCGTTCTGCGTTGGTGGTGAAAGTCCCGGCCTTTACGATGTTTTCCAGTCCGGGATCCGTGGCAACGACCCAATCCACTTCAACCGGTTCTCCGTTCATTTCTTCGGGTGTAACCCGAGTCCAGATGATCACCCGGTCTTCGAGGGGATCTCCCGATGCCACCCCGTGATAAAAAGGAGCCCAATCCGGATTGATGTTCATCGAACCGGTACGACTGTGAGCTATGTCGTCGTGGAGCAGGACAGAAGATTGGGCGAACCCGACCTGCGTAACCAGTAAGAGAAAGAACAGACAAAGAATGCGCATGGTGAATCTTTTTTTGTTGCAACAAATCAACAACAGCCCGGCGTAGATGATGCGCTTTGCAGGTTACCAAATGGTTAAATCTTTGGTGTGCCCGCGCGACTTAGTGTAGGCCGTACATTTTGCTTGTGTAGACTTGTGTTTTTCGGTACCTTCCGGAAAAATTTAACCGTGGACCTAAGCAAGCCTATCCGCGATTTCATGGTTACCGAAGTCATTACGGTTGAGCCCACCGACACCATGGCTAAGGTAGATCAGATCTTCAAGGAGAATTCTTTTCATCATATCCCCGTCGTGCAAAACGAGCGGGTCATCGGAATCATCGCCAAGCCGGATTTTCTTTATTTCCTGCGCGGCAATTCCAATTCCGAAAACGACCGCTTCATTCAGAATGCCCGCCTGAGGTCTTTTCGGGTAGAAGAGATCATGACCCGGGAGGTGGTTTGCGCTGAGGCTTCCGATTCGACCCAAAGCGTGTTGGATATTTTGCTGGAGCGCCGTTTCCGGGCGGTTCCGGTACAGGAAAACGGGAAGTTGGTAGGCATCGTTACTACTTTCGACTTCCTCCGCGGCCTTTCCGACTCCTCATCCTGATGTTTTCCGGTAATTCAGAATGGCCAGGGTCAAGGTAGCCGCAGCAAAAAGCCCTGTCTTCCAAAAATGGCTCTGAATAGCCGTGAAACCGGCCCCCTTCAGCAGAACCAGTCGGTTCACCTCAACGAAATAAGCGATGGGATTGAACCAGGTCACTACCTGAGCCCACTCGGGCATGCTTTCGATCGGGGTGAACAAGCCGCTCATCAAAACAAAGATCACCACAAAGAACCAGGCCAGGAACATGGCCTGCTGCTGCGTTTCGCTCACCGTCGAAATAAAGAGCCCGATCCCCAGTACGGCTAGCAAATAGAGGGCCGCATAACCGACGACCAGGCCCAGGCTTCCGACCATGGGGATTTGGAAAATCACTTTCGCGATCAGCAGGCCGAAGGCCAGTTCCAGCATGCCGATGATCCAGAAGGGCGATAGCTTCCCGACCACGAATTGATATTTTCGGATGGGTGTGACGTTGATCTGCTCCATGGTACCCATTTCCTTTTCCCGAACGATGTTGAGACCCGACATGAACATGCCGACCAGGGTGACCAGCATGACCAGAATGCCGGGTACCATGAAATTGTGGTATTCCAGATCGGGATTGTACCAGTTGGAAAAGGTAACCTTCAGGCCGGGTTGCCCTGCCGTGAAAGCCGCAGGCTCGTAGGTGATCCGGTATTCGGCCAGGAAGGATTGTATGATCGATTCGGCATAGGCACTGCCGAGCAAAGCTTTGGTCCCGTTTATGGCGTTGACCTGCAACTGAAGTTTTCCGACCCGCTCCCGAAGCAGTTCTCTTTCAAAGCCTTGGGGTATCACCAGGGCCAGGTCGGCCTCCCGTTTTTGGATCTGCTCCAGCCCAGCCGCCCTGCGGGTCGAGGTTCCGGAGACCAAAAAATTGGGCGAGGCTTCGAATTTCCCGAGCAGAATGCGGGAGGCGGAAGAAAGATCCTGGTCCACGATGCAGATCCGTACATTCTTGACCTCAAAATCCGCCGCATAGGCCAGAATGATGAGTTGTACCATGGGCATGAGAAAAAGAAGCCCGATCAGGATTGGCTGACGGCGGATCTGGATAAACTCCTTGCGCAATAAATAGAGGATCGTTTGCATGCCTACTCAAGTCGGATTTTGAAGTTTCGGATACTGACCAGCAGAAAAAAGAAGGTCATGCCCAACAGGATCAGGTTTTCCATCCAAACCTCCTCCCAGCCGTTTCCCTGCAACATGATGCTTCGAAGGATGATGATGAACCACTTGGCCGGTATGATATTACTCAGCCATTGTAGCAGCACCGGCATGGACTCAATGGGGAAAATGAATCCGGACAACAGGATCGTGGGCATCATCAGAGCCACCAGTGAGATCATCATGGCGACCTGCTGGATTTGGGTCCGTGTGCTGATCAATATGCCCAGGGAAAGGGCTGTCAGAACAAACAGCCCGCATTCAAGCAGAAGGAAGACGATATTCCCCCGGATCGACATATCAAAGACCCATACCGAAAGCAAAAGCACAATCACCGTAATGCTCAGGGATAGAACGATGTAGGGTATCACCTTCCCCAGTATGATCAGGGGGGGCTTTAGGGGGGAGACCAGTAGCAACTCCATATTCCCGTTCTCTTTTTCTCGCGTGAGGGCTATGGAGGTCATCAGGGCGGAGACCAGCAACAGGATCACGGTCATAACACCCGGAACGAAAAGCGCCACGCTTGCCAGGGTCGGATTATACAGCATCCGGGATTCGGTCTGGATCCGCATAGGCTGATGGAGCGTGGGCCATCCCGTTGCTTCTTCCTGTTGGAATCGGAGAATAACGGCCTGGGCATAATTCACCAGGGTCGTTGCCGTGTTGGGTTCGGTAGCATCCGCCAGTATCTGCACGGATACGGGTTCTGCCCGCAGCAAAAGATCCGGAAAATCAGGGGGGAATTGCAAAGCGATCTTGGCCTGGGAAGCTTGAAAGGCCCGCTCAAATTCAGAGGGGTTGTGCACCCACTCCAGGGTTTGAAAATACCCGGTCGCCTCCATTTTACGTACCAACCGCCGCGCTTCCTCACTGCTCGAGGGATCGTAGACGACCATGCCGGTGAGGCCCACTTCGTTGGTGATGGCAAAACCGAAAAGCAGGACCTGCACGACCGGAAGCCCGATCAGGATCAGCAAACTCCTCCGATCCCGGAGAATGTGCCGGACCTCTTTCCAGATGAATATGCCCAATTGGTGTCTCATGAGGTCAGGGATTTACGGTGCAGCTCGTTGATCTTGACAAAGACGTCGGCTATGTCACCGACCCCAAAGTCGGCCTTCAGGCCGTTGGGCGTTTCGAGGGCTTCGAGTTTTCCCGCCGCCATGATGGCCACCCGGTCGCAATATTCGGCCTCGGGCATATAGTGTGTGGTCAGAAAGATGGTGACTCCCCTTTCGGAGGCCCTGTAGATCAACTCCCAGAATTGCTGTCGGGTGATGGGATCCACTCCGCTGGTGGGTTCGTCCAGAAAAACCACGCCGGGCTCGTGCAACACGGCTACCGAAAAGGCCAGTTTTTGCTTCCATCCGAGCGGAATCGAAGCGACCCGGGAATCCGCCACTTCTTCCAATCCCAACTCCTGCAGCACTTCTTCCATTTTGGTTCGGATCGCTTTTCGGGAAAGGCCGTAAATACCGCCGAACAGGACAATATTCTCGCGAATGCTCAGATCGGGATACAAGGAGAAGCGCTGGCTCATGTAGCCGATGCTGCGCTTAACCTTTTCGGTCTGGCTCCGCACATCGTAGCCGCTTACGGTGGCGCTGCCCTCCGTAGGATGGATGAGGCCCGTCAGCATCCGGATGCAGGTGGTTTTTCCAGCGCCGTTGGCGCCCAGAAAACCAAAAACCTCGCCTGGATTTACCTGAAAACTCACCTCGTCCACTGCGGTGAAAGCCCCGAAACGCTTGGTCAAACGGTTTGCCTCGATCGCCCAACTCATGCTCCTGTTTTTTGGGTTTGGTTCATTCGGATGAAAATGTCTTCTATGGTCGGTTCGGCTGGCTCCAGCCGAACCTTTGCATGCCCTTTGGAAAGCAGGTATTGCCGCAGGCGGTCCTCTTCGGGGGCCTGCCGAAAACAGGTATGAACGGATTGACCAAAGGCATAGGCTTCTTCCACCCCGGGGAAAATCCGGAGATCGCGAAGCAAGGCCATTTTGTTTTGCCCATACACGGCCAGGAGGTAGCGATCAAACCGATGGCGCAAGTCTTCCGGAGAATCGGTGGCCAGAATCCCTCCTTCCTGCATGAGCGCGATCCGGTCGCAGCGTGCCGCTTCATCCATGTTGGGGGTAGCGACCAGCAGAGTGATCCCTTCTGTTTTCAATCGGGTAATGGTATTCCAGAGCTCCAGTCGGCTTACAGGATCTACGCCGGTGGAAGGTTCATCCAGGAAAATGAGATCCGGACGGTGGATCAGGGCGCAACTCAGGGCCAGTTTTTGCCGCATCCCCCCCGAAAGCTTTCCGGCCGGGCGATCCGCAAAAGGCTCCAGAGGCTCGTATATATCCCGGATCAGGTCGTAATTCTCCTCTATTCGGGAACCGAAAATGGTGGCGTAAAACCGGAGGTTTTCCCGCACCGAAAGGTCGTTGTACAAGGCGGAATGCCCGGGCACATAGCCTACTTTCCGACGGATCTTCCGGTATCCTTTCTTCAGAGGATAGCCCAGTACTCTGGCATCTCCCTCATCCGGAAGCAGCAAGGTGTTGAGGATGCGGATCAAAGTCGTTTTTCCGGCGCCGTCCGGACCGATCAGGCCAAAGAGTTCTCCCCGGGCTATGCGGAGGGTGACCCCCTGCAAGGCCGTCACCGAGCCGAAAGATTTTCGAAGGTCGTTGGCTTCAATGGTCCATTCTGTCATGATCCCTTAATTTGTATGAACAGTAGCCGGATCAGAATCCCGCTTGATTCTCGCCTCAGCCGGCATCCCCACCTTGAGCCGGCCATCGTTGGGCACTTCGATCTTTACGGCATAGACCAGGTCGACCCGCTCTTCTCTCGTCTGGATGGTTTTGGGCGTGAACTCGGCCTGGTCGGAAATCCAGCTTACCCGACCGGGAAGTTTCCGTAAGCCCCCAGTCCCGTCATCTACCCACACTTCCAGTTCCTGATCCAGTTTAACCGACTGCAATTGCTTGCCGCTGAAATAAGCCCGGAGAAAGATGGGGTCCAGCTTAGCTATTTTGAACAAAGGTTTTCCCAGGGTCACCACCTCACCGGGCTCGGCCAGTTTGAGCAAAACCCGGCCCGAGATCGGACTGTAAACCCGACACTTTTCCATCTGATCCTCCAATAGGTCGATCTGCGCCCGGATGGGATCGGCTTCGCTCAGGATTGCCCGGTTGGCTATGCTTACTTTCTCGCGGGCCGCGTCCATCTGTTGCTTGACCACCGCGATCTGCCCATTGATGTCATCCAGTTTTTGGGGGGTGGCAGCCTGCTTGGCCACCAGCCGCTCAAAACGCCTTTGCTCCAGCTCGAGCTTATCCAGTTGCCTTTGCAAAACCAGGATATCGGGCTCGGCATCTTGCAGTCTCTGGTCCAGCGACCTCAGACGGGCTTTCAATTGGGCCTTCTGCAGGTGCAACTGCATGGTATCGACCAGACCGACTTTTTGGCCTTGGGCCAGCGATACGCCCTCCTCGAGTTCAAAAGAAAGCAGCCGACCATTAGCCTCCGATGAAACCAGAATCTCGTCGGCCTCAAAATTTCCATAAGCGTCCGGAAGGGGCTCGCCATTCTGACAAGCCGGCAAGCATGCGACCAGTAGCAGAAAACAGGTAATTCGGATCATGATTACAAAAGTCCTTTGTGGGTGAGGTAATGGACCCGGGTGCGGATCAGGTGGATTTCGTGGATTTCGAGTTGAAGCTGGGCTTCCAGTCTTTTATTGAGCTGTTCGATAAATTCGGTGCTGGTCACGATGCCGTTGTCCAGTTGGGTCGCGACTTCGGCCAAAACTTCTTCCTGCAACTGGAGGATCTCCTGATCCCTGACCAACCGGGCTTCCAGGTTGAGGATATCCTGACGATAGCGGTCTTCTTCGAGGTCGATCTGATAATCGAACACCTCTTCCTGGTTCTCGAGCAGTTGGGACCTCAGAGAAAGCAATTCCCCCTCGCGCTTGGTTTTTCCCCAATCGGTGATGGTCCAATTCATACGGACCTCGGCTGTGGCATAGGGGCGGAAGGAGACATCAAACAGGTTGAGCTGGTTGGGGTAACCGGCCCCTGCGGTACCGCCGATCGTCACGATCGGCTTGCGTCCGGAGGTCAACAGATCGGAGGTGGCAGCGATGCGTTCCCGCTCCAGCTGTAGCAATTTGGGCTCCAGCCGGTCGTGTCCCTCGGTAAAGGAAAAATCCGGCAGGGATGGGTTTTCCAGGCGGACGTTGCGATCTATTTCCCGGCCCAGCAAGCGCCCCAGCGTGCCGGCCAGCGACTCCTGCTGCCGGGCAGACTCCTCCAGGGCGGCATCCAGTTCCAGCAGGCGAACCCGCAGCCGCTTGATCTGCCCGGGCAGGGCCACCCCGCTTTCCACCTGTACCTCCAAACGGCGGATCTGCCGGACCAGGGTTTCTCGATTGAGCTCCAGGACCCGACCGGTGGCCGCCTGGAGTTGTAAGCCAAAAAAAAGTTGGTTGACCTGCTGCTTGAGCTGATCCAGCTCGACCTCAACTTCAAAGAGGTCTGCCTGCAAACCGGCTGTTTTAATGGTTTCGGAGGCTTTTTTGTAACCGCCATCGTAAATGGCGTATTGGACCTGAACTCCGGCCACACCCCGGTATAGAGGCAGATCGAGCCTGGGGAACATCGGGTTCTCGAAGGGAAACTCCACGGTTTCCGATTGGACTCCCGCCAGCGCGAAGAGATTCAGGTCGGGCAATCGCCCGGACTGCAGATTATCGAGTTCTCTTTCATGGATATCGGAGAGCAAGGCCTGCTTTTCGCCCAGGGGATGATGGGCAATGGCCAGCGAATAGCAGGTCTCCAGGCTCAGGCTTTCCTGGGTGAGTCCAAGGGCCGGGACGCTGAAAAGCAGGGCGAAGAACAGTTTTCGGATCATATGTCAAGCTGTTTCAGAATGAGTTGTTGTACTTCCTGCTCCCGCTCTCGCATCAGCTCTACAAATTCCTGCTCCCCCAGCCCCGCCATCCGGATAAAAATAGGTCTCGACAAGAAGGGGAAAACGCAGAGGGAAATGATGTTGAGCAGGAGTTGTGCCGGATTGACCGAGGCGATCTCGCCTCGCTCCGAAGCCTGAAGAATTTCCAGAAAGAAAAGCGGCAGATCGGGTCGACCTTCCCAATGGGAGATCATATCCAGAAAAGCTTCCTGGTTGTGGTTGAGTTCGTTGACGATGAAAGACGGCAGGTGAGGATTTTCCAGCATGAGGTTCATGTAAGAGCTGATCAACTGGGCCACTTTCGCCCGGATTCCCTGCCTGGAATCCAGGATGTCACGCAAAGTGGGGATGAACTCATGCAGGGTATCCTGAAAGACTGCCCGGAACAGATTGTCCTTGGTAGTGAAGTAATAGTGAAGGAGACCTTTATTGATCTGAGCGGTGTCGGCGATCTCCTGCATTCGGCTGTTGGCATAGCCTTTTTCGAGAAAGACTTGCCGGGCTGCCTGCAAAATTTGGTCTCGTGTATTACTGGCCGTCATAGCAATTTATCCAAATGGGTAATTTTGGGGCAATGTATTGCCTTTTCGATGCGTTATCAAGTTTCGGAGGCTCTTTTTTACCTGCCTGGGTAAATTGTGGGCAATCGGAGGATGGAGTTCGGGGAAGCGTATTCCGAGAAGAGGATCACAGGTTCTTTTTCAACCAGATGCGGTTTTCCAGGGGATCGGGCTTTTCTTCGACCGCGGTGATGAAGAAGCCGTTTTTCAGGGCGAAGGTGAGCATGGCTTTGTGGCGATTCCGGGTCTTGAAGGTCACCGAATCATAGCCCTGCTGTCGGGCCCAGTCTTCCTGGGCATCTGCCAGGGCTTTTGCCATACCGGTTCGGCGAAATTCGGGGAGTACACCCCCCAGCCAGGAATAGAAATAATCATCCCGCTGATAGCCGACCTTGAAACCGACCGATTGGTCCTTTACCCGGGCAATGAAAATGACATGCGGTAACCCTTCGATGCGTCTTTCGTAATCTTCAAGCGGGCGCAACCCGTCATTCATCTCCGGTATATGGGCCATAAGGTCGATGGCCGTATGGAGGTCTCCTTGTTGGATGGTAAAGGACATAGTTGCAGTGAGCGGTGGACGGAAAATATTCCCGAATCTCCGAATTCTCAAATCCCCGGATCAAAGGTCGATCTCCACAAAGACCGGACAATGATCCGAATGCACAGCTTCGCCCATGTGGTAGGCTGCCTTGAGCTTATCTTTGAGATTGTCGGTCACGGATTGGTAATCGATGCGCCAGCCTTTGTTTTTGGATCGGGCCTGAGCCCGGTAGCTCCACCAGCTGTATTCCACTTTTTCAGGATTTAAATAGCGGAAGGCGTCGGTAAAACCATTATCGAACCATTTGCTCAGCCAGGCTCGCTCTTCGGGCAGAAAGCCCGAGGATTTCTTATTGCGAACCGGATCGTGTATGTCTATTTCGGTATGCGCAATGTTATAATCCCCGACGATAACGAGTTGGGGGCGTTCTTTTCTCAGCTCTTCGATCCAATCGAAAAAATCGTCCAGAAACTCGTATTTGAAGCCCTGGCGGACCTCTCCGGAGGTACCGGAGGGGAAATAGCAATTGAGCAGGCTCCAATCTCCGAAATCCGTGCGCAGGATGCGCCCTTCGGCATCGTACTTTTCCATGCCACACCCCATCACCACTTGGTCTGGCTCCCTCTTGGTGAACGTGGCTACCCCGCTGTATCCCTTCTTCTCAGCCGAATGCCAAAACTGGTGATAGCCCATATCCTCCAGAAACCCGGTATCGACTTGCTCTTGCCGGGCCTTGGTTTCCTGAAGGCAGAGGATATCCAGCTCGGTTTCCTGCATCCATTCGTCCAGACTTTTGTTCAGGGCCGCACGGATGCCGTTGACGTTGTAGGAGGCGATTTTCATGTCCTTTTGGGCTTTTATGAAGAGAAAGCAAAACTAGGACTTACAGGGAAATTATCATGCTGGTTGGTTTGAACAAAGGAATAAGGAACATCGAATAAGGAACATCGAACAAGGAACATCCAACAAGGAATGAAGAAGTTATGGCTATCGGTACTTGCCCTGGCTCCGTTTAGCTGTCTTGATGCTGGTCACTAAAATGGGATGAGTTCATTCGTCTCTTGGATACAGGCCTGAACAAAATCAATGGGAGCCAGCTCCTTCCTTTGGAAAATCTTCAGGCAAACCATACTCTCGCGAAGTTCTTTTACTGCAATTTTAAGTTTGTGGATGAAATCTGATGGCGACTCTCCACTTTGCGCTTCGCCATATTTTAAAGCCGCAGAGGTGGCGGAGCGGATCAACTGTTTTCTCAGGTGAATCGCAGCGAAGGATTCAGACGTTTCTTCACCAAGCGTGATTATCTCGCAGGCATAGTTCACCATTCGATCTTCCAAATCAAATTTTCTCATTGCTGAGGTTTTATAGCTTTACTTCTTTATTCGGTGTCCCTTGTTCATTATTTCTTGTTCATCACCCCGCCCAGCCTTCTCGATCCAAACTGCGAAAGTGGATGGCCTCGGCCAGATGCTCGATTTTGATGTCCGGGGAGTCTGCCATATCCGCCGCGGTGCGCGCTACCTTGAGGATGCGGTCGTAGGCGCGGGCGGAGAGCTGGAGCTTTTCCATGGCTTTTTTGACCAGCGTGATACCCGCCGCATTGATCTGACAGACCTCGCGTACCATGCGACTGGGCATCTGGGCGTTCGAAAAGATGCCGGCATGATCTTTGAAGCGCTCCGCCTGGATCTCCCGGGCCCGGATGACCCGCTGGGCGATGGTTTCACTCGACTCGCCTTCGCGCCGCTGGCTGGAGAGCTCGTCGTAAGATACAGGCGTCACCTCTACATGCAGATCGATGCGGTCGAGCAAGGGACCGGAGATCTTGTTGAGGTAGCGCTTCACTACGCCCGGCCCGCAGACGCATTCTTTCTCCGGATGATTGTAGAAGCCGCAGGGGCAGGGGTTCATACTGGCTATTAGCATAAAACTGGCGGGGTAATCGACCGTGATCTTGGCCCGGGAAATGGTTATACACCTTTCCTCCATCGGCTGGCGGAGCACTTCCAGGACCGATCGTTGAAATTCGGGCAATTCATCGAGGAAAAGCACCCCATTGTGGGCCAGTGAGATCTCCCCCGGCATCGGGTTGGAGCCGCCCCCTACCAGGGCGACATCGCTGATGGTGTGGTGGGGCGCCCGAAATGGGCGGGTTGAAACCAGGGAGGCGTCCTCCGGCAGAAGGCCGGCCACAGAATGGATTTTGGTCGTGTCCAGAGCTTCATGCAGACTCAGGGGCGGGAGGATCGTGGGCAGGCGACGGGCCAGCATGGTCTTTCCCGCCCCCGGCGGACCGATCAGGATGACATTGTGCCCCCCGGCAGCGGCGAGCTCCAGAGAGCGTTTGATGTTTTCCTGGCCCATGACATCGGAGAAATCGACGGGATACTGGTTTTGCCGGTAAGCGAATTCCTCCCGGGTGTCCACCACCGTCGGCTGGCAAGGCTGGTCTCCCGTCAAATGATCTACCGCCTCCCGGAGGGAATCGACTCCATATACCGGCAGGTCATTGACGATGGCAGCTTCCCGGGCGTTCTTTTTGGGGAGGATAAAACCTTTGAATCCCTCTTTCCGGGCCTGGATGGCCACGGGCAAGGCCCCCCGGATGGGCCGCAATTGACCATCCAGGGCCAATTCACCCATGATCAGATAGGAATCCAGGAGTTCGGTCTCGATCTGATCGGTAGCCGACAGGTATGCCAGGGCTATGGGCAGATCGTAGGCTGATCCTTCCTTCCGGATGTCCGCGGGGGCCAGATTGACGGTCGTTTTCAGGCGCTTCATCCGGAAACCGCTGTTCTTGAGGGCTGCATCGATGCGTTGGAAGCCCTCCTTCACGGCGTTGTCCGGCAAGCCGACCAGATGGTAGAAGTTGTTGGATTGTACGTTTCCGCCCGTATGGACCTCAATGGTAATGGTTCGGGAGTGGACGCCATGCACGGCTCCTGCAAAAGTCTTTACAAACATGGGGCTAGTTTATTCTTTCTCTATCAATAAGAGTCAAAACCGCACCCAATTTCCCAAAAGAAAAAGAAGTTTTTCTTTTGGCTATATGAAAAAAAGAGATGTAAAGCCCCTACTTCATGTATTCGTCATTCATTTGTTCGAATGTTCCTTTGTTCAATAGGCTTTCGCAAACAAAACCCGCTGCTCACTGGGTTTTCCGGAAATCAGGTCCACGCCTTTTTCCTCTTCGGTGCCTTCCGGGATGCAGCGGATGGTGGCCTTGGTCAGTTCCTTGATCCTGGCCTCCGTTTCGTCCGATCCGTCCCAATGAGCGCTGATGAAGCCGGGAATGGCCTGGTCGATGACGTCCTTGAAATCTTCGAGGGTATCGACCCGGGTCGTGTTTTCGTCGCGAAACTGCACCGCCCGGCGGAAGAGGTTTTTCTGGATCTCGTCAAGCAGTTCGATCACGTAGTTGACGGCTCCTTCTTTGGGAATGAACACCTTCTCCCGGGTGTCGCGGCGCGCGATCTCCACCTGACCCTTTTCCAGGTCCCTTTTCCCGATCCCTATCCGGATGGGCACTCCTTTCATTTCGTGCTCAGCAAACTTGAAACCGGGCCGCTTTTTGGTGTCGTGATCGTATTGAACCCTGATGCCCTTCGCCCGCAAGGCTTGCATGATCTCTTCGCCCACCTCGTCGATTTCGGCGGCCGGCTTGGGAATCGGTACGATCACTACCTGGATCGGAGCCAGGCGAGGCGGCAATACCAGCCCCTCGTCGTCGGAATGGGTCATGATCAGCCCTCCCACCAGACGCGTACTTACGCCCCAACTGGTTGCCCAGACCAGCTCCTCCTGATTGTTCTCATTCAGGAAACGCACATCAAAAGCTTTGGCAAAATTCTGCCCCAGGAAATGGCTCGTACCCGCCTGCAGGGCTTTCCCATCCTGCATCAGAGATTCAATGGTGTAAGTCTCCAGGGCACCGGCAAATCGTTCGCTCGGTGTTTTCACCCCCCGGACCACCGGCATGGCCATCCACTCCTCGGCAAACTGGGCGTAGATATGTTGCATCTGCTCCGCCTCCTCAATGGCTTCTTCGCGGGTGGCGTGCGCCGTGTGCCCTTCCTGCCAGAGAAACTCAGCGGTGCGCAGGAAAAGGCGGGTCCGCATTTCCCAGCGAACCACGTTGCACCATTGATTGATCAACAAAGGCAGATCCCGATATGAATTGATCCAGTTCTTGTAAGTATCCCAAATGATGGTCTCGGAAGTAGGCCGAACGATCAACTCCTCTTCTAACTTAGCGGTGGGGTCCACCACTACTCCCTTACCTCCCGGATCGTTCATCAGCCGATGGTGCGTGATCACGGCACATTCTTTGGCGAAGCCTTCGATGTGCTGGGCTTCCCGACTCAGGTAGCCTTTGGGAATAAAAAGGGGGAAATAAGCGTTTACATGACCGGTTTCCTTGAACATGCGGTCCAGTTGGTCACGCATATTCTCCCAAATGGCAAAGCCATGAGGCTTGATGACCATACAACCGCGTACGGCTGAGTTTTCGGCCAGTCCGGCTTTCTTGACAATGTCAATGTACCATTGAGAATAATCCTCCTCGCGCGGGGTGATCTCTTTTGCCATTTCCAGAAAGTGTTAAGGTAAATAAATCACCTATTTAACTTTTCGTTTTTAGCTGAATGTCAGCTTTTTAATGCAGTTTCTTTGGAGCCGTCAACTATGACGCTGTTCGTCAGGTTTTACCTTTGAAAAGGGATTTTAACACGCAATGCAGCTTACAAATTTCCCTTTAATGCCAGTTTAACGTATGAAACGGCACAAAAGTAGTAAATTCAATGTTGTATAAGGTGAATGGGTATTCCTTCAGAATCACCTGTAAAATGTAAAAGTTATGAAGAGGATTTTTTCTGTCCTGTTTCTCATGGTCTTTGTTTCCCTCGCCTGGGGGCAGCAGTATGATGATTTGTACTACAACCCGGACGAAGAGACGGTAATGACCAGCACCAGGACTCAATCCATGCGATCTTCGGATCGAAATAATTCCTTCAACCAAGAGGACAGCTATGACTTCGACAACAAGTCATATGACGCTCCTGCCGGAACCTATGATTATTATTACACATCTCGGATCCGCCGGTTCGATCGTCCCTTGTATGGATTCGGATTTTACGATCCTTTTTACGTCGATCGTTTCTATTACGATCCGTTCTTCCAGCCGGGCTTTGGAAACAATCTGATCTATGCCCCTTCGATTTCCTTCAATATGGGATTTGGTTTCGGTTCTCCGTTTTTCGGACCCAATCCATGGGCTTTCAATCCCTGGTTTAATCCGTATCGCTTTGACCCCTGGGGCTTCAGAAATCCCTGGGGATGGGGTAGTCCCGGATTTGGTTTCGGAGGCGGATTTGGAAACACCTTTGTTTTCAACAACTTCTATGGCGGCGGCTTTTACGGAGCTCCTTTTGTAGGAGGCGGGTACTACTGCCCTCCCACCTGGGGTAACGGCATTGCCTACAACACGCCCGAAAACATCGTTTACGGAAATACTTCGGCTATCCGGACCAATAATGCAGGTCCTCGTACGAGCGGAACACGGATCGCTCCCAGTTCCACCCGTACGGACACCGATACGCGCAACGCTCCGGTAACCAACACGCAAAGCGCACGTACTGCATCGCCTGCGAGTACGCGGTCCGAGGCGATCGGTAGCAGCAGCCGGAGTAATGTCAGTCGGACGCCTTCCAGCCGATCCGCTTTTCAGCGCACTACGCCGAGCAATCGTTCGGATGTCAGCAATGCGCGCAGCGGATCGAGCCGCGGATCCGCCATTGCGCCGAATAACCGGTCTTCGATCAATCGGAGCAGCTACAGTACGCCTTCCCGCTCTTCCGTCAGGAGCCGAAGCTACTCGTCGCCGAGCCAATCCAGAAGTTACAACCGGAGTTATTCGCCGAGCTATAATAGCCGAAGCCGGAGTTCCGGAAGCAGCTTCAACCGAAGCAGTACGCCTTCCCGAAGCAGTTCTTCCTCCAGCTTTAGCCCCAGCCGATCTACCTCCACCCGAAGTGCGCCCTCGCGCGGCAGAGGTGGAAATTGATCACAATCTTCCAACTGCCTGATGGAGATCAGGTATGGAAAAGAACCGAAGAGCCCGCCCAACATCTGGCGCGGGCTCTTTTTATGGACCAGACTCACCTGATCGCAAATTCCCGACAGGTTTTTGCTCCGTTCAAAAGATCCGGGACTTACATTTTTTATTTTTGAAGCAATTGACCTTTAGATCATTTCATGAAGCTACAATCTCTAAGCTGGTTATTCCCGTTTTTTGCCAGTGTTGTCGTGTCCTTCGGGCAAGGCTCTTTCGATGCCCTGCTTTTCTCTGAGTGGACTGTAGGGGGGACGGCACGAACGGTGGGTGTGGGCGGAGCCATAGGCGCCCTGGGAGCCGATTTTGCCACCTTATCCACCAACCCGGCCGGTCTGGGCACCTACCGGCGGTCTGAAATCACCTTTACGCCTTCCGGCTTTTTCCAGAGCTCGGATGCCAGCCTGCGGAACGACGCCCAGCCCATGAACAGCACCCAATCGCTCAGCGAGTATGCTACCAACAACATTGGGCTGGTATTCGTGATAAATACCCGCAGCCTCAATTTCCCCAACCTGTCTTTCGGGGTCGGGCTCAACCGATTGGCGGACCTGGATAAAAGGGTCAGTTGGGAAGGATATTCCGCAGGCTCCATCGCAGACCGCTGGCAAGACCTGGCCAATGATCCCACTTACAACAACCTGGACGGGTTTGAGGTGGAATTGGCTCAGATAGCCGGTGCTGTTTACGACCTGGAAGGAGACGGCATATTTGAAACGGATATGGAGTTGAACCCGACGGCCCGAATCCGAAAAGCCCAGGAAATACAGTCCACCGGATTTATGAATGAGTTCGTCATCTCCTTCGGAGGTAATTTTAAGGAACGGCTTTTCTTTGGCGTCACGATAGGGGTGCCCATCATGGAATACTCGCTCACGGATTCCTACCGGGAATTCAACGACCCCTTGACCCCGAGCGAAGAGATCCCGTTCTTCCGCGAGCTGGCTTACATCAAAACCCAGAGGAATACCGGCACGGGCATCAACGGTAAATTTGGCCTCATCTATCGCTTTCACCAACTTTTCCGCATGGGCCTGGCCGTGCATACTCCCACCCGGCTTAGCATCGACGACGAATTCTTCACCGACCTGCGCTATGCTTTCGTGGATAACGGGTTGAGCGATACGACCGCCCTATCGCCCATTTCGGAATTCAACTACAGGCTGAGCACCCCCTGGCGCTTCATCGGGAGCGCGGCCGTTTTGCTCGGGAAGTACGGTTTCTTCTCCGTAGAAGCGGAATACCTGAATTATGCGCAAAACCGCTTTGATTTCGGCGGGTTCCTGGAAGATCAGGAAGCTGCCAATGCCGAGATCGACCGCGACCTGGACAACTCCTTACTCCTCCGGTTCGGAACCGAGCTTACCCTCAATCGATTCCGCCTTCGAGGCGGTCTCAATCTTACCCCCAACGCGTTCACCTTTGTGGACGGATCCGACCTGGGGTGGAGCGTGGGGCTGGGTTATCGAAGCAGAGGGTTCTTTGCCGACCTTGCTTTCACTCAAATAACCCGAAACGAGGAACTGGTACCCTATTTCGTGGATCGGGCCACCCAACCCCTGGTGGACAATCGACTGACCAACCGCAGGCTGCTGGGGACGATCGGGATTAAGTTCTAAGTACAGACCTAATATTCCCGTAGGCTCAGGCCAATAAAAGGGTGCACATGCTCCACGGGCAAAAGGGTGACCTGTACCGGTTGATCAGGCATCAGGTACAAATAGGATTATCAGCTTGGAGACTGTTCATTAAAGTGTGTCTACTAACTTAGACACTTATGAGTAAAAAGA
>CAZXIX010000018.1:0-54782 GCA_964640855.1 uncultured Saprospiraceae bacterium | reverse complement strand
CCAGGACCATCTGAAAACCGGAGTCCACGACCCTGTAACCCATCATATGGATGGCATCATAAAAGTGGTACATGCCGGAGGGCCCCAGTTCGGCTCCTTTGCGTTCCGGATCGTTGGCGACGATGGCGCAGGCGACCCCGTCCCCGAACAGAGCGGTGCTGACGATATTGGCCATGGAAAAATCATTGGCCTGGAAGGTACAGGAAGGAAATTCGGCTGCGATCACCGCTGCTTTCTTGCCGGGCTGGTTTTCCAGGAGTTGTTTTACATAAATGAGGGCCGATACCCCTGCGGCACAACCCATTTCTGTGACCGGCAAACGAACAATATCCTGTCGCATACCGAATTGATTGATCAGGTAAGCATCCACGCTGGGGATCATGAAGCCGGTACAGCTTACGGTAATGATGTAATCCAGTTCGCTGGGGTCTGTGCCTGCTCTCTGCAGGGCGGTCTCCAAAGCGGCTCCGGAGAGCTTGATTGCATTCTGGATGTAGTGGTCGTTTCGCGCTTCAAAACTGTCGAAACGGATCATATCCTCCGGAGCTGTTACGGTAAACCGCTGGTCTACTTCGGCATATTGGAATATTCGCAGCGCTTTTCGCCGAAGGCGCTCATCCTGTTCGGCCAGCCAGACCTCGGCGTGCTGGCGAGACTCCTCATTGGTCTTCCGCATTTCCGGCACCGCAATGGCCGTCGAAATAATCTTAGGTCCTGAATTCATGCCCTGGTTTATAAAGGAGTAATTGCCAACGAAATGCCCAACACCACCGGAGGCGATAATCTACGCAATCGCAGGATTCCACAATTTGCAGCAGTTCCCCCCGGCAAAAAGCTTTCCGGATCGACAGGAGTCCGTCATGACGAGCCATCTGGCTCATCCGGGTCAACCGGCTCCAAAACTGGAATAGCAGAAAGGCCAGCCAGTGGCGATGCAGATCGTTCACCAGGATCAACAAGGGATCGCATTCCCTCTGTACCCGGTTCAGCAAAGCTATCACCTCCTCGTCAGAAAAATGATGCAGAAAAAGAGAGCATACGAAAATGTCTCCCGAAAGGCTTGGCAATACCTCCGGCAGCTTCCCCTCCCGGTATCGGATGTCGGTAGCTCGGCAACTTTTCCGACGAGCGTACTCCAACACATGGGGGTTGCCGTCAATGCCGAGCAATTCCACTGGTATTTTCCGGCTGCGAAAAAAGCGGGCCAGATACCTTAGCCCGTCTCCTCCGCCGCATCCCAGATCAATGATCCGGACGGGCCTTTTCTCCCGGTGGTACAGATCCCGGGCAAAAGCTCCAAGGCCATTGGTTAGGGTACGGTATCCCCCCAAATAACGGTTCACCCGCTCGATGTCATCCAGGGCATAATTCATGCGAGCCCCGCCCAGGTCCAGGTCGTCCATGATCTCCGGACTCAGATCTCTTTTTGAAAGCCAGCTAAACATGTGGTGTTCGATACATCAGGTTTGCCATGGGTAAAAGATATGATCTTTCGCGTCAAAGCGGGTAGCCGGTTGCCCAGGCCTACCAGCTTATCCATCAGAAAAGGTCGCCAGAAAAGGTGCTGGATCTGGCGGCCCCACCAAAGCCGCGAGCCAAATTCGCGATGCCAGAAGTAAGCGTATTGTTTTTCCAATTCCTTCCGGCCCAGCTCACCTGCCAAGTGGGCATCCAGGTACAGAGCCAACCGATAGCCCGTGCGTATGGCCATGGCCATACCGTTTCCACAGAGCGGGCTGATCAGCCCGGCCGAATCTCCCGCGAAAAAAATCTCCTTTTCAACGGGCCTTTTCGGCCGGAAAGAAACGTTCGAAATGGTCAGGGGCTTTTCCCAGAGGCGGGAACTCTTCTGCAGAACTTCCGCTAAATATGGATTCTCCGACAAAATTTCCCGCTCCAGCCTTTCCAGGGTACCTGCCCGGCGAAGTTGCCCGCCATGTACCAGGTAACACAGATTAACCTTCCCCTTTTCAACCTGCGACAGACCACAATACCCCATACTGAAATGATGCAGCTCGACCAGGTCAGCCGGCATTTCCCAGTCTATGTGGTATTTGACCCCGACCCAGGGCGAGCGGACCTGAAGAAAGTCCCGGTCCAGTTCGCGGTCTACCTGAGATCGCTTCCCATGACTACAGACCAACAGATGACCGGTAGCGCTCAACCCCTCCCGGGTGTTCAGGCTGTACCCTAGAGCCGTTTTTTTCAGGGATTGAACGGTTTGCCCGGTCCGGACATCCACACCCGACTCCAGAGCTTTCTGATACAAAAACCGGTCGAGGGCATATCGGCTGAGGCTGAAGGCTCCCAGGGGAAGCCGGCTGGAAAGGCTATTGCCGGATCGGGTAGTCAGCCTTAGGCGATCAATCCACACCGGCCCTTCGGAATCCGGAAAAAGGTCCAGCCCGCGCAGCAGAGGCTCCACTTCGCGAGAAACATACTCCCCGCAAACCTTGTGCCGGGGATAGGCCGAGCGCTCCAACAGGAGAACCTCCCGGCCCTTTCGCGCCAATACAATTCCGCAAAGGAGTCCCGCCAGACCGCCCCCTACGATCACAACTTCCCGATTCATGGGAGCAAGGTACAGGAAAGATTGACCTCTACCTCATTTCCCAATAAGAGACTCCGGGATCCTACCTCGTAGTCCTGGCGATCCAATGCAAATTCTCCCTGCAAACGAAGGCCGCCCCCTTCTTCCATTACGTGGAAGGGAAAAGAAATGCTCTTGCTTACCCCCTTGATGGTCAGTGTGCCTTGAAACAGAAATGCGTCGTCCTGGCGTTTAATGGTTTTCGATTCAAGGCGGATCAAGGGAAAATTTTCCTGATCGAACCATTTTTCCCGCATCAGATGATCGTCCCGCATCTGAATCCCCGTATCGATCGACTTGACCGGCAAGGTGGCTTCCAACCGGGATTCAGCGGGTCGGTCCGGTACAAATTTTCCGGATACTTCCAGCCCGGAGAGAGAACCATCCACCCAGAATCCGGCATTTTTGATGCGGAAAGCAATTTTATCGCTCCCCTCTTTCAGCCGGGAGTAGGAATGGGGATCGCTCTGCGGCATCGCAGTGCCCGCGTAGAGCAGCAGGAACAGAAAAGGTAATTTCA
The DNA here is from genome assembly GCA_964640855.1 of uncultured Saprospiraceae bacterium. Taxonomy (GTDB): domain Bacteria; phylum Bacteroidota; class Bacteroidia; order Chitinophagales; family Saprospiraceae; genus JAJDFU01. The sequence goes on along the minus strand of CAZXIX010000018.1, from coordinate 51,672 downwards.
TGCTGGGAGAACAGCCTGGAAAGTCGCTTGTTGCGCCCCCTGGAAAAAAGATAGACCGGGTTGTAGGGTGGGCGACGCTTCCTCCCTATCCGGCGGTGGGGCGGAGGGCCGTGGGCCGGTAAACTTCCAGCAGCTCGCTGACCATCATGGCAGTGGCTCCCCAAAGAACCTTTCCTTGCAGATCAAAATAGGGAACCTGATTCAGGGTGATCCCTTCCCCGACGGTCATATCCGTCTGCTTCACGATGGTCGGATCGGCCAATTGTCTGAAAGGAACTTCGAGTATCTCATCCACTTCGGACTCCTGGGGAACGAAGGTCGGGGCATAGTTCAGTTTCCCGACAAAGGGAGAAACCAGAAAATTGCTTACGGGAATGTAGAGGTCGGTTAGAGAGCCGAGCAGCTCAATATCCGTCATGTAGACCCCGACTTCTTCCTCGGTCTCCCTTCGGGCCGTTACACTCAGATCGGCATCGGTTTCTTCATAGCGCCCGCCGGGAAAGCCGATCTGCCCCCGATGCCGATCCCGGGCGTTGTTGGATTTACGCAAGATGAATACCATATACCAATCGTCTGACCGGGGATAGAGGAGCGCCATGACAGCGGCCCGATTGACGACCGCTGGAGGGGATACGGCATATGTGCGGCTTACGTGAGCCATGCGATACTGTGCCTCCATGCCGGGCAAAGGCCTTTGCAAGCAAGACCGAAGTTGTTCGGGAAGGGATGGATGATTCATACCCTTTTATAACAAGAGCTGTAGAAACAGGTTGAGCGTTTCGACTGCAAGGGAGTCATAGGATCAAAGCCTGTTCGGGAGCACCGGATTCGAGCTCAACAGGTATCTTACTTTGGGTCTTTGTTAGACTTTTGCAGGTAACGCTCCAGCGCCATCGTCATGGAGGGTACTTCGGGGGCGGGAGCTTTGATGTTGATGGTCAGACCATGCTCCTCAACGGCCCGGCTGGTGCTGTTGCCGAAAACAGCTATCCGGGTTTCATCCTGGGTGAAGTTCGGGAAGTTTTCGTAGAGCGATTTGATCCCCAGCGGACTGAAGAAAACAAGGACATCGTACTTGACATCGCTCAAATCGCTCAGGTCACTGCTGACGGTGCGATACATGAGAGCGTCTTTCCAGTCAAAAGTGTTTTCGTCCAGAAAGTTGGAAACGGCTTTACTGCCCAGATTGGAACAGGGCAACAGAAACTTCTCTTTTCCTTTGTGCTTTTTCAGGGAGGCAGCAAGGTCCTGGATGGTACGGTTCCCTACGAATACCTTGCGCTTTCGGTAGGTGATGAACTTCTGCAGGTAGTTGGCCACGGCACTGGTCATGCAGAAATATTTTGTCTCCAGGGACATTTTAATCCGCATTTCCTCGGTGATCCGGTAGAAATGGTCTACTGCATTTTTGCTGGTGAATATGATGGCGGAGTACTCGTCCGGACGAATTCGCTGCTTGCGAAACTCCTTCTCGGTAACCCCTTCGACATGGATGAAGGGACGCCAATCAATTTGCAGACCGTACCTTTTTTCGAGCTCGTAATAAGGGGACCGCTCGGGTTTGGGTTGAGAGATTAGGATTGTCTTCACTGGTTTGTACGCCTCCTCCCTCGCTTTTGCGTTTACTGACATTCAATGAAGTTTGAGAAAACTTATTAGAATGTCCCGATTGGCGATGCTACAGCTAGTTGCGCTAGTTTAACAAACACCAAAACAGGCGCGATTTCGACGGCACAAATATACAGGAAAAAATGAAACTTGTGTTTAAGAAAAAATCTTGTCGTGATGGCCCCCGATCGAATTACCCTCAGCAATACGAGCAGAAAGCCCGGAATGGCAAGCGCAATGAGAAGGGGGGTCAAGGCATAATCCGGCAAAAAGGGATGCAGCAGATTGAAGACGAAAAGCAAGGGCCCAAAGGCCGTGCCGAAGAGTATGATGGTGAAGTGATACAGGCTCATGCCCCGCTCGCCGGGGAAAAGGATCATTAGTAGACGAAGAAGCGTGCGCTTGTAAAAATATAAGCCGAAGAGCCCGACGGCTAATCCCGCGACCATCAACAAGGCATTTCCAGCCGGCTGCATGCCCACATACCCGATCAGATGATGTAAAAATATACCTCCGTTCAGCAGGAAAAAGATGTAGAACAGCCGAAAGGGTACGTTGCTCAGGGATTCCCGCTCACGATAAAGCTGGGTAAAGGCTCCATCCTGGAGAAGAGCCCGAATGGACACCACGAGAACGTCCCGGTAGTAGTGCATGAGCAGGGCAAAAAAGACCACGATAACCAGGAGAATTGCGTATTCCGCGCCTCGCTTCAGTTGAGAGCCTTGAAGGGGAGCCGGGATCGCAGCCTCCGGCGCCGCGGTGCGTGCCGGCACCCCGGACTGACCTAATTCAAAGGGGTTTTCGGGCGTCTCAGGGGCGGTTTGCTCCTGGACGAACGTTCCCGAGTCGGGTTGTTCCCCACGGGGGGCTAATTCAAAAGGGTTGGTGCCCTGGGCTTGCATCCCCCAGGAGAAGATTAGGAAAGAAACCCCAAAAAACGGACAAAGAAGGGCCTTCATAGGTGTGCCAATATAGGACTTGTGCTAAAGATTTTCGGTTTCCGCCCTGCGCATGCCTGCCAAAGTAGGGGCAAAAAGTTTGTTAATGGCCCGTTAAGCGAATACAGACACCCGCCGGTGGATTTTATCTTGGCGAGATGAGCAATCGGAGGATCCGGCAACTCGTGGTTTTGGGAGTGTTCAGCATTGCAGGCACACTCTTCTTCCAGGCCTATTGGGTCATCCATACCTGGCAGCTGAACGCAAAGACTTTTGACCGGCAGGTAACCCTCGCCCTCCGGAGAGTGGCTCAAAATCTGGCCGATCTCAACGGCAGCCAGCTGCCCTCCACGGATCTGGTCCGTCGGAAATCCTCCCATTATTACGTGGTCAATACCCGGGACATCATAGAACCCGGCATGCTCGAGTTTTTCCTGCGCAAGGAGATGGACTCGGTGGCCCTGCGCCTGGATTACGAATACGCTATTTTCGATTGCGAATCCGACCGAATGACCTATGGCAAATACGTGGCTTACGACAGCCCGGAGGCCTACTCGGCAGAGCCTTCTTTTCCCAAGGAATTGGGCCTGAATTACTACTTCGGAGTCCAATTCCCGACCATGGGCAGCCACCTCCTTGCCCGAATGGGTTTTTCGCTGGGCCTGGCTCTGGCATCGTTTATCTCCTTGCTGTTTTTCTCCTTTTCGCTCTATGTGCTGCTGAAACAAAAGCGACTATCCGAATTGCAAAAAGATTTCATCAACAACATTACCCACGAGTTCAAAACCCCTATCTCGACCATTCACCTGGCGGCGGGGGTCCTGACGCGGGCGGAGGAGATCCGTGGCAGCCAGCGGCTCAGCAAATACGCCCAGATCATTGCCGAACAAAATCAGCGCCTCAACAATCAGGTCGGCAAGGTCCTGCAATTGGCCAAACTCGACCAGCGAACGCTGTTACTCGAAAAAAAGAGAATCGATCTGGGTGAACTGATCGACAAAGTATTGAAGCAAAGCGAGCTTGTAGCCGGATCAGTGCAGGGCAAAATAATCTGGGCCCGTCCGCCTCATCCGGTCTGGGTGGAAGCCGATCCTTTTCATACCATCAATGTAATCTATAATTTACTGGATAATGCCCTAAAGTACGCCCAGCCTCAGCCTGAAGTGGAAATTACTCTTTGCCAAAACGAACAAAAAACCCGTTTGACCTTGAAAGACAACGGTCCGGGTATCGATCCGGGCTTTCAAAAGCGCATCACGGAGAAGTTTTTCCGGGTTCCCACCGGCAATGTCCACAATGTAAAGGGATTCGGACTGGGTTTGTATTATGTCAAAAAGATCTGCGAAGAGCATCGCTGGTCATTTCGGATCCACTGCCCCGATGAGGGCGGGACCCAGGTTGAAATCGAGCTGAACGCTGCAAAAGCTAATTGGTATGGCAAAAGCTAACATCTTCTATGTTGAGGACGATGAAAGCCTGAGCTACGTCACCCGAGACAATCTCGAGCTGGAGGGCTTTCAGGTTAGGTGGTTTGCCGACGGGGCCTCAGCTTTGTCGGAGTTTGAAAAAGGAGCCTTTGACCTTTGCATTCTGGATGTCATGTTGCCGAAACTCGATGGCTTCAGCCTGGCGCAAAAGATACGCGAACAAGACGCAGATATTCCCATTCTTTTCCTGACCGCCAAAAGCCTTCAGGAAGATAAGTTGGAAGGTCTTCGACTGGGCGGAGACGACTACCTGACCAAGCCCTTCGACATGGAAGAACTCCTGCTGAAGATCCACATTTTCCTGCGCAGGAGAAAAACGGTGGAGGCCTCCGACCTGGCCCGCCCCATCTCCATAGGTACCTTCCGCTTCGATTACCCCAATCTGAGCCTGGAACACCCGGAAGAAAAACGAAAGCTCACCCGCCGGGAAGCGGAATTGCTGTTCTTCCTGGCCCAACATGCCAACCGGGTGCTGGAACGTTCGGCTATCCTGAAGCAGGTGTGGGGTTCCGACGACTATTTCCTCGGCCGCAGCCTGGACGTTTTCATTTCTCGCCTGCGCAAATACCTGAAAGCCGATCCGGACGTTCAAATTGAAACCTTGCACGGGATAGGGTTTCGATTGCTGACAGAACCATCCTTAATAGATTGAAAATTTGGAGATTATAGCTACAAGCCCTTACATTTGCGTGATTTTTCAGGAATGGCAGATGGGAAACGCAAATTATTTCCCGGAAACTTTATTTTTGCCTCCCGCATTCGGAATCCTGTAAAATTTTCAGGCTACAACAATACCGAGATCGGCGAACCGGCCGCATAAAACGGAACCATACATGGCACTAATCAGCAAGATCAGAAACAATTCCTGGATCCTCATCGTCCTGGTCGGACTGGGGCTCGGAGGCTTCATCGTCATGGATATGACCTCCGGTCAGCAGAGCGTTTTCGGAGGTGCTAACACCACCCTGGGCGTAGTAGAGGGAGAGAAGATCGATTACAACGATTTCATGCGCACCGATCAGTTGCGCGAGCAGATGGTTTTCCGCGGCAGCGATCCTTTCTTCCGCCGGGAATTGCTCTGGAACTTCATGGTGGAGAAGATCCTGGTCGAACAGGAGGCTGCTTCCCTGGGTCTTGGCGTATCCAGACCGGAGCTCATGGACCTGCAGTTCGGGCCCAACTACAGTCCGATTATCCAGCAATATTACCGGGACACCCGCACCGGGCAAATCAATCGCGAGCAGCTCAATAACATCCGCCAGGCCATCGAATCCAACCAGTTCAACGATCCCCAGTTTCGCGCTTTCTGGAAGCAACAGGAGTACGAGGTCATCAAAGATCGTCTGCAATCCAAGATCGGATTCATGGTCAGCAAAGGGATCTATACCCCCACCTGGATGGCGGAGCTGGGGAACACCGCTAAGTCGCAGCGCATGGAATTCGCTTTCATTTCTCTGCCCTTCGACGAACTGGATAATTCCGAGATTACGCTGACCGACGGGGATCTCGAGGCCTTCATTCGCGAAAATGAAGCTCGCTTCCGTAAAGAGGAGGAAACCCGCCGGATCGCCTACGCCATTTTCGAGGTAGAACCCACAAAAGCGGATTCGGCCCTGTGGAAAAGCAAGATCGAGGAGATGGTCCCGGAACTGGAAGCCACAAAAAACGACTCCCTCTTTGTCACCGCTCGCTTTGGCCGAATGGATGGCACTTACAAAAAGAAAGACGAAATCACGGAAAATATCCCTGAGGATGTGTTCGCCGTCCCGGCAGGCACGGTCATCGGCCCTTATCTGCAGGATAATCAGTATCAGGCGGTCAAAGTCGTAGATCGGAAGGTCTTGCCCGACTCGGTTCGCTCGCGCCACATTCTGCTTCAGGCCCAATCCCAGGAGGAGGCCTATGCGGCTTTCAATACGCTGGACAGCTTGAAGCAATTGCTGGAAAACGGCCAAAGCAGCTGGGATTCCCTGGCCCTGGCGTTCGGCACCGATGGCACCCGCACCCGGGGTGGAGACCTCGGCTACACCGCCCCAGGCCGCATGGTACCAGCCTTCAACGACCTGATCTTCTATCGCGCAGAGATGGGTAAGCTCTATATCCTGCCCACAGAATTCGGCTTGCACCTGGTGGAGGTTACGGACAAAAAATTCGTTACCAACGAGGAAGGGGTCAAGTTGGCCTTTTTGGAGCAAAAGATTCTTCCTACCGAAGAGACCCAAAAGGAGCGCTATGAGGCCGCTTATGAATTTCTGGGTGGCAACCAAACCCTGGAGGACCTGAAGCTCGCGGCAGAAGAAAAGGACATCCTGATCGAAACTTCTCAGCCCCTCACTTCCAACGCTTTCAGCATAGGAAACCTGGGATCGGGCCAATCGGCCCGGGATATGATCAAGTGGACCTTTGAAAAGGGGTCCGTGGGTGAGGTCTCGCCGGAGATCTACAGCTTCCGGGATCCGGTTGAGAACTACACCAACCGCTACGTAGTCATGGGCCTGGAATCCATACAGCGTGCCGGCTTACCCGATTTCAACGATCTGCGGCAAACGATCGAACCCGAAGTGATCAACAAGAAAAAGGCAGATGTCCTGGCATCCCGCTTGAAAGGTAAAAACCCCGAAGCGGTAGCTAACGAATACAACATAAAAATAGACTCGGTAAGCGGTATTACATTCAATACCCCTTCGATCCCGGGTATAGGATACGAACCGAAAGTGGCAGCCGCTGCTTTTGCGCTGGACGCAGGAGAAGTGTCTGAACCTATCGTCGGAGAAAGCGGGGTATTCCTGGTCAAAATGATCAATAAGCCGGAAGTGGGCGTGATGGGAAATATTCCGCAATTGCGCAGGAGCCTGTCCTCTACTCCCCGCCAGCAGGCGATGACCCAACTGTTTACCGATCTAAAGGATAATGCCAAGATCGAAGATAACCGGGCTGATTATTATTGATGTCCCGCAGAACTTAGCTTACAAAAGAAAGGGCTGTCTTACCAGAGAAGGCAGCCTTTTTTCTGAGATTTTTGGCATATTTGCGCGTCGAAAAAGCTGTAAAACCAACTAAATACGCTCCAATCATGGCCGATGAGATCAAGAATGCCGGTTCCAAAGGATATTGCCTGCTGGCCATTGTTGTTTTCCTGGTGCTTTTCACCGTCCTGGTGATCGGCATTTACCAGTATAACTTCCTGTACCTGGAAAATTGAGCCCCTTCTTATTGGGATTGGCTTTCGCTGATGGGATGGACACCGTTCTCCAGGCCGTTCGATAATTGCAGGAATCGGATCGCTTCGTCCAGACTCTTGAGCACAGAAGCATTCTTTGGGGGATAAACCTCCTGCGCTACGATCTGATAACCGGAAAACAAAAGATGCGTTTCAGGAAACAGGTCAGCCAGGCGATCCACGTAGCGCTGAATAGGCTCCTTGGCGAAAGACTCCGTGATCATGGTAAAAACATAATCCGGCTTGTGGATGGACCAGGCATCTTTCAGATCAGCAATGGAAATATCCTGCCCGATGTAAATCACCTGATGTTTGCGCACCTTGAGCATGTAGTGCATAAAAAGCATGGTAAGCTCCTGTTTCTCTCCCTCGGGCAGGTAGAGCAGAAACTTTTTTCCCTGATGCTCTGCTGGCAGTGGCTCTTTGTCGATGGCCACGATGAGCTTTTGCCGGATCAGATAACTTATGAAATTTTCCTGGACCGGAGTGATGGATCCGGTTAGCCACAGCAGACTCAATTTTTCGAGGAAGGGATAGATCACTTCCAACATGGTCCGTTCGAAACCCAATTGTTGAATGTTGGTCCCTATGATGCGGTCAAACTTGGCCTCATCCATTTCGATCATGGCCAGAGTAAGGGCGTCGAGCTGAGTACCGTATTCGACATTGATCTCGGAAATTGCAGAGACCTTTTCAGCCAATTCGTCAGAACTCATTTTAGCAATGCGGGATATGCGGATCCCATTTTTATTCAGCAAAGCAATGTTGAGTAAAAGCTTCAGATCTTCATCGTTGTAGTACCGAATATTGGTCTTGGTCCGTTTCGGCTGGATAACACTATAGCGTTGTTCCCACACCCGGATGGTGTGTGCTTTGATGCCGGTCAGCTTTTCCAGATCGCTTATTGAGTATACCGCCACGAACTAACGCTTTCAGTTTGAGCTAAACAGAGAAAATCTTACCCTGAGCAGGTAATTGGAAAACTAACGTGGCTTATCCCAAAAGGTTTAGGCTATTGTAAGGTTTATGACTTTTCCAGATACCAGTTTGAGGTAGGCAGCTTGCCTGAGCCTTCAGGCAGATTTTTTCTTTTATTTTGGCTCTTCGGATGTCCGATTCTGTCTGTCAAAATACCAAAAGCGCCTGCTCATGCACAGAAATCCCGTTTTCGCCGCCCTCCTTTTACTGGCTTATTCCTTTGTGCCTGTCCCTACTCTGCAGGCTCAAGATAATTGTGCGGCTTTGGTCATTTTGGAAGCCCCGGCGGGTAACGGCCTGAGGGGCGCGTTTGCAGAAATCATCGTGGGTGAAGACACCACGGAAATTTTTCCCGGAGGCCAGAATTTATTTATTCAAGAAGTCGTTTCGTCGGGTCAGGATTCCCTGGAGATCATCCTGGATCCCGGAACTCAGGGAGCGGAGAACCTTAGCAGCGTCCGGGTGTCGGTGGTCTTTCCCGATGGCAGAGATACCTCGATTTTGGCCGTTGTTTTTCCCAGAAGGTCGATTCTTCAGGATGTAGGCTTGGACTGCAATCTATCTTGCCAATCCGTTTTTCCCCAGCGGGTAGATTCCGTCCGAGCCGGAGACTCCTTTGCCGAGTTGAGCTGGGGTGACCTCCCGGCTCGGGATTCTTTTTTGGTTGAATACCAAACAGCCGGTTTTGAGATCGGAACCGGCTTCCTGCTCAAGACCGATGTCCCCCGAGCCCGACTCGAAGGCCTGAGACCCAATACCGCTTATGAATTTTACCTGGCCACCCTGTGTGCAGGCGGAGACACCTCCATGCTGGCAGGTCCCTTTTCTTTTTCTACCCGATTTTCCCGGGACGTCGGCATCAGCGGAGTAGACCTGCCCCCTTCCGATTGCGACCAGGATAATACCTCCCTGACCTTTCAGGTGCAGGTGGCCAACTTCGGATTGACACCTCAATCCCTTCTTCGCCTCGCCTTTAGCGTTGACGGCAATGAGGCGGCCATCGATTACCCCCGAGACGGCGTGTATACCGGGATCGTCGGTACGGGCCAATCGGATGAGTTTCGGTTTGATGCCCGCGTGAATGCCACCCGGGGCCCGGGTGATTATGAGATAAAAGCATGGACCTTCTTGGAGGAAGACCAGAATACTTCGAACGATACTTTTACCTACATCTACACCCTGCAGCCCCTTATCGACACTTTTCCCTATCGGGAGGATTTCGAATCCGGCCAACGCATCCTGGGTATTGAGCCCGGCAGCCAGAACCCTTCCTGGCAGTTGGGCAGCCCGACCGGTCCGGCCATTCTCAAAGTGCCCAGCGGCCGCAACGCCTGGTTTTCATCCCGTTCCTCCGATGCCCCCTCTTTCCCGGGCAGAAACGCGGAGCAGGAGATCAGCTATTTGCGATTCCCTTGCCTCAACCTGGGCGAACAAACGGAAGATCCCGTCTTCAGCTTCCGGCTTCGAATGGCCAATGAAAATCCGGACGAATTTCAGGCGGCCTGGATAGAATATAGCCTGGATGAGGGCAATAGCTGGGTCGTTCTCGGCGATATCGGGACCGGACTCAACTGGTACAACGGCACTCCTCTGGATGCCGCCGCCCCGCGCTGGAGCGCCAACTTTAATGGACTGGAACTGGATGCGAACTGGAAGGCGGTAGCGCATCCCCTGACCGGACTGGCGGGGGAAAGCAGCGTTAAATTGCGCCTGGGTTATCGGGTGACGGAGCATGCCGGAGCTTCGGAAATTCTGGTCGACGATGTGCAGATCTTTACTTCCGAAGCTATCGATCTGATGGCTTCAGGCCTCAACTTTATCCGGTCAGAGTATATCTGTCAGGAGGATAGCATCGAACAAACCGTTTCTTTCGATTTTGGAAACGTCGGCACGACCCCCCAGGCCGACATCTCGGTTGGCTATACTGTCAACGACGGAGATCCGACCCGCGTTCCCTGGAGCGGAATATCTCTGGATCCCAACACCGAAGCCCGGGAATTGCTGCCGATCCGTTTTCCCAATGAGCCCGGCCGTTACGAAGTCCGGCTTTGGGTGGAAGTCGCAGATGATGCAAACCCTTCTAATGATACCGCCACGCTGGTCTTGGAGATACCCTCTTTCGGAGTCCCCTACCAGGAAGATTTCGAAACGATCGAAACCGGTGGCCACCCTCTGGCATGGACCTTGCCGGGGGATTTCGCTGCCGTGCAAAGAGACGAGTCCGGCAACAAGGTTCTGACTTATCAGCCCCAGACCCCTGCTACCGGTACCATCGACTTCACGACACCAAGGATCGGCCCGCTGGGCGTTGACGATACCCTGTTTTTTGATTATGCCCTGCCCTTCGCCCTGCCGGGTGATCTCCTAATGCAGGTATTGGCCTCCACGGATTGCTTTGACACCTTCCTCCTGTTGGAAGAACTCGATCCGTCGGAGCTGAACAACGAAAGCGCACTGAACCGTTTGTCAGCCAGCCTCGCCTCTCTGAGCGGAGAACAGGTGCAAATCCGCATTCGACTGACGGCGGCGGCCTTTCCTACTTCGACCGTCTTTTCCCTGGACAACTTCCGCATCCAAGGTTGTCAGGCCGATTTTGAAACCCAGGTTTCCGTCACCAACGCCTCGGCATTTGATGCAGCAGACGGAAGTATTACCGTGACTCCCACTACGGGCATACCTCCTTACACCTACCAGTGGAGCAACGGGGAAACCACGGCTACCGTTGAAAACCTGTTGCCGGGTACTTACAGAGTTGCTGTTTCCGATACTTCTGGATGCACCCAATCGATAACCGCTGTGGTCGATTTTGCAACGAGTCTGGTTGAGACCGCAGGCTTGCTGAGCGAACTAAGTCTGGCTCCCAACCCGAGTTCCGGCTTTACCCGCTTATCCGCCCGTTTTCGGAAAGCCGTTGAAGCAAGCTGGCAACTGTTCAATATGACCGGGCAGCAGGTCCGCCAGTCTTCGAGAGCGATCTTCACGCAAGACCTTCAGGAAGACCTGGACCTGACCGGCTTGCCGGAAGGGGTTTATTTCCTGCGTTTGCGAGCCGGAGACGAATGGCAAAGCCTGAAATTGGTAAAGTCCGGACGTTAGCGACGGATCGACTGTTATTTTTTCGTTACTGGAACCTGGATCACGAACTTTTTACCCCATCAAGTGTCATCTTTGGGTTGGCCAAAGAGCACACCTATGAAAATTGGTATAGTTTGTTACCCGACTTATGGAGGTAGCGGCGTGGTAGCGACTGAATTGGGACTCGGACTGGCCTCTGCAGGCCACGAGATTCATTTTATTACGTACAAGCGACCTGCTCGTTTGTCTACTTTCCATGAAAATGTCACTTACCACGAAGTAACGGATGCTGAATATCCCCTTTTTGAATATCCACCTTACGACACCGCCCTTACCAGCAAGCTGGTAGATGTCGTCAAATTTGAAAACCTCGACCTGCTCCACGTTCATTATGCGATTCCACATGCCGCTGTGGGGTACATGGCCAAAAAAATATTGCTCACAGAGGGTCGCTACGTGCCGGTGATTACCACTTTGCATGGTACCGATATTACATTGGTGGGTAAGAACGATACCTTCCGGCCGGTGGTTGAATTTTCCATCAATAAATCGGATGGTGTCACGGCCGTATCTGAAAGTCTCAAGAAACAGACCTACGAGAATTTTGCTATCGACAGGGATATCGAAGTGCTCTATAATTTCATCGATTTTTCCCGCTTCACCAAGCTGAACAAAGACCATTTCAAAAAGGCCATCGCACCCAATGGGGAAAGGATCGTCACCCATACTTCCAACTTCCGAAAGGTCAAGCGGGTAGAAGATGTCATTTACATTTTTGAGAAAATCCAAAAAGAAGTGCCCTCCAAACTTCTTTTGATCGGAGACGGCCCCGAACGCCACAACATGGAGCAACTCTGTCGCAAACTCGGTCTTTGTGAGGAGATCCGCTTTTTGGGTAAACAGGACGCCATTGAGGAACTGCTAGCCGTGTCGGACTTGTTTTTGATCCCTTCCGAAAGCGAAAGCTTCGGCCTCGCCGCGCTGGAGGCTATGGCCTGCGAAGTGCCGGTAATCTCCACCAATGTGGGCGGATTGCCGGAGGTTAACATCCATGGCAAAACCGGATTTCTGAGCCAGGTGGGCGAAGTGGAAGAAATGGCTCACTACGGCACCATTATCCTGTCTGACAACGACACCCTCCAGACTTTCCGCCGCAATGCCCTGGCTCAGGCCAAGCGTTTCGATATCCAGAAAATTCTTCCGCAATACGAAGCCTATTACCAGAAGATACTGGAAACGTCAGTCTGGAAAAAGCGGGGCCAGAAACTTCCTGCCTGAATGCCTATCGCCGGACTCAATTGATAAATAGGATTTTCCCCACTTCTGCATCGGCCTTGCCGTCGAATCCGGCAAAATCCGGATTGGACGTACTGAAAATAAGGTAGACACCCGTTGCTAACCTTCTTCCATTGTAATCACGCCCGTCCCAGACCGCCTGACCGCCCAAAGCTTGCGTTTCGAATACCAGGCGGCCCGAGAGGTCTGTGATCTTGACGATGGCATCCCGGGCAAGCCCCCTAAGGGTAATGGGTCCGTCGTATTCCGGCCGGACCGGATTGGGATATACTTCGATCTTTGCCCGGTGGGTAGCTCCCCCTTCGATGGCATCGGAAATATAGGATTGAATTCCCCGCAGGGTACCGATAAATACTTCACCGTTCTCGGGATTGATGGTCATATCGATGATCGTGTTGGAAAAAAGAGGCGAATCAGACTCCGTAAAACGCATGATCTCTTCCTCCCCGCTGGGAGACAGCACAAAAATGCCGTTGTTGGTTCCTATCCATTTGCGATTGGCCCCATCCACTGCGATGGTGGTCACATTCTCAGTCTCCAGGAGAAAAGCATTGAAACCGTCTTGCTCCACAATCCGGAGGGTGCCCTGGCAGATATCCTCGAAGGCACTTGCGCCGCATTCGAAAATAACGACGCCTTTCTCGGTTCCTACCCACACGTCCCCGTTCAGGTCAACGGCTACGCAACGCACCCGATTGGAGGGTAAATTGCTGTTCTGCGGGGTAAACAAACGGCAACGGTCATCGGCCGGATCGTCTGGCTGGCCCTCATCGTACACATATACCCCTCCGTTCCAAGCTGTTATCCACTTGAAGCCGCTGGGATCCACATCAATTTCGTAAACCCGCGTAGTCGGGTCGCCGCACAGCCGAAAGGAAGCCCACTCTCCTTCTGCATCCAGGCTGACGAGAGCATTGACCGCTTCTGTGTTGGTCATCCAGAGGGTATTATCCTCGTCAAAGGCGAGACCCGCCACCCGATTTCGGATGTTCAGCACCACCGACCTGCCCAACAGGGAATTGGATTCGTCAAACACTTGCATTTCTTCGCCATCCCAACGGGCCAGACCCCGCATGAAAGAGCCTGCATAAACTACGCCGGTTGAAGGATTCACAGCTATGGCTACAAAATCCAGCAGATTGTCGTTGAAATCGTTGGGGTCGTTTTCAAATTCGGGCGTATTCTCCAGGTTGTAAGTCGTCCAGTCTACGGCGATCAGGGAAGAAAATCCGTCGCGCACAAATCGGTTGCCGAGGTTTTGGTTTAAGCCTCCGGAAGCCAGCCAAAGCTGGTTTTCCCAGACCGCCAGGGCTCGATTTTCAATGGAAGGAGGTCCCTGAGACGGTATGATGTTGCAGCTTTCGGGATCCAGGCCTTCTACCCACCGAAACCCACGGCCTTCGTCTGCCAGCCAAATACGGCCCTGCTCATCCTCAATGGCATCCCGGGGGATGAAGGAAGAGCAATTTGCGGCCAGGGGCTGCAGGCTGCCCCCGCTGGTGATCACTTCCGTTCTGGGGCTGCAGTCGGATGGGCAACGGCCGAAACCGATGATCAGGTTATTGGCGGACGCCGAGAGGTACTCTACCGGTCGGGTTTCGCTGGAGGTCACAAATTCGGGGGGCGACCCCGACCGATAGCGGAAAACCTCTTGCCCCAGGTTGAAATAGAGAAAATCCTGAAAAACCGCCAGGGAGCGAGAACTGACAAGGGGAGGGAAACCTTCTTCCGCGCCCAATAATTCCCAGTTGCCGAAATCAGCCGGATTCTCCGAAGCCAACGGCACCCGATAGATCCCGTCTTCGGTAGCCGCATACAGGCTGTCCTGGTATACGGCCAAGTCGAAAATCGGAAATCCGGGAAAGGCAGAAGAGCCGAATTCCAGCCGCCTCAGATTAAACTCCGAAAAGCCGTAGTTGGTCGCCAACAACAAGGTCGAATCATTGAAAGAACGGATCCGGTTGATGCCCTTGTCGGAGGAGATGCCGTCAAAATTGGGAATTTGATTATTGGTGATGATCTGTTCGTCCAAGACGAAATCCAGAACGCTATTGGCGTAGCCGACGACGAGAGTCTCCGTGGGCCGATGGTAAAAACAGAGGCGCGGGCTAGATTCCGAAAAACCGTCCACCTTGCTCAGAAAATCCACCGAAAAATCGTCCTTATCGATTACCACCAATCCTTGTCCCGTGGTAAAGAAAACCTGATCCGAGCTTTGGGTTACCGAGATTCCGGCTGTTGAAGGCAGCAAGCTGCGCCAGGTACCCAGCGGTTGGCCCATAGCCAGAAGGCCGGTCAACAGAATGGAACCCAGGAAAATGAAACGGATGGCCATAAATCTGGCGTTTTGACCTTTAACCCGGACGGGGCTTAGACTATTGTGCATGTGGCGGACCTTGCGGAAAATGTCAACGATAGAGTCGGTTATTGGACAAGTACTCGAATACGGGCTCGGGCACCAGGTATCGTATGGATTTCCCCTCTTTGATACAGTTGCGAATATAGGTAGCCGAAAGGTCTATTAGGGGAGCCTCGTAGATCTTTACGTTGGGATGGACGGCCAATTCTCCTGTTTCGGAACCGGTCCGACGGTACACCCGGATAGAATAATCCCGAAGCAGGATCTCATAATTTTTCCACTTCGGCAGGGTGTTTAGGTTGTCTCCCCCCATGATGAGTGCAAATTCCCGATCCGGATATTTTTCGCGGAGGTAGATCAGCGTGTCGATCGTAAAGGAAGGTTTAGGCAAGTTGAACTCGATCTGGCTTACTCGCAACAAGGGGTTATCTTCTACCGCAATCCGGGCCAGGTGCAAGCGGTCATAGTCATTGGCCAGGCTGGATTTGGGCTTAAGCGGATTCTGGGGAGAAACGACCAGCCACACCTCGTCCAGATCGGTTTGGGTAGCCATAAAGTTGGCTAAGATCAAATGCCCGATGTGGATCGGGTTAAAGGAGCCGAAAAAAAGTCCTGTCTGTTTCATCCCCTGCTTTTTGGATCTTGGTCAATCGGTGGGCAGGTCCACCTTCCATTCTCCTTCCACTTTTTGTAACCGGAATTGAGCTTCATAGCGCGCTTCCTCGTCCTCCATCTCACACAAACAATCCGCGATCTCCTCCCGGATCTGGCAATGCATATCCAGGATCCGGGTGCGTAAGCTCAGAGAATCTTCCGGTATACCTGCCAGTATCTGCCTCAGATCTGCCAATCTTTTCGCCTCCGCTTCTGTGCTGAGTTCCATCGCGGCCTCAAAATCATTGCGGTCCATGTGGGCCTGATAGGCCTGTATCACTTCTTCCGGACTTTTTTCTGCCGACCGGCCGCATTGCCAGAAGGCAGTGGCCGACAACAAGATAGAAAGGACCTGTGCCCACCGTCTAACATGAAAATTGCAGGATATGCTCAGCACGGCGATCCCTAGTTGCTGAGCATGACGGGCATGACGAGCATCAGGATACTTTCGTCATCCGGCTCTTCAGAAGGGAGCAGGATGCCGGCTCGCGTAGGAGAGGCCAATTCCATTTTTACTTCATCCGAATCCAGCACCCCCAGCATTTCGACCAGAAATTTCGCATTGAATCCAATGGTGATCGGTTCACCTTCATAGGTACAGGGCAGGCTTTCGGAAGCCTCATTGGAAAAATCGAGATCCTGAGCGGAAACCTGAATACGCCCACTGTCAATACTCAGAACCACCTGGTTGGTGGTCTTATTGGCAAAAATGGCAATTCGCTTGAGTGAACTTTGGAAGTCCCCTCTCGAAATGGAAAGGATATTGGGATTGTCAACGGGTATGACGGCGTTGTAATCCGGATAGCGGGCATCGATCAGGCGACAGATCAACTGAGTCTGACCAAATTGGAAAAAGGCATTGGCTTTGTTGAATGAAAGCTGTATTTCTTCTCCGGCCGGAAGAGCACCCTTGAGCAGGTTCAGCCCCTTTTTCGGTACGATGAAAGAAGTATTTACCTCCGACTCCAGGTTGTTGAAGGTGAACTTGACCAGCTTATGGGCGTCAGTGGCGGCCATGGTAAGTTTATTGAGCTCTACCTGGAAGTATACCCCAGTCATGGCGGGCCTCAACTCATCATTGCTGGTGGCAAAAAGGGTTTTGTTGATCGCCTGGATCAGCATATTTGAGGGCAGGCTGATGCGGTCCACGTTTTCGGCCTCCGGCAAATTCGGATAATCCTCCCCGTTTTCCCCCGCCAGCTTGTATTTACCTACCGAGGAGGTGATCTCGATCGTATGGCTTTCATCGTCTACGGTGAACGAAACCGGTTGGGCCGGCAAGGCCTTCAGGGTATCCACCAGGATCCGCGCCGGAACGGCCACCTTTCCTTCCTTTTCTTCATTGACCGTCAACTCCGTAATGATGGAGGTTTCCAGATCGGTAGCCGCAATGGTCAACCTGCCGTCTTTCAGAATGAAGAGGAAATCATCCAGGATGGGGAGAACCGGATTGGAGGAAATGGTACCGCTGGCGAGTTGAAGCTGCTTGAGGAAATCGGCGGAGGAGACGCTGAACTTCATAGTGGAAAAGAATTGGCGGAGTTGGTTTAGACAAAATATTAAGCAACAAAAATAGTTTTTCTGAGATACTTTTATCCCGGGAAAAATCCACAGTTTGTGGATATCCTGCAAAGTATTTTGCCTGATTCATCATCCCGATCCTATGCCCGACCGACGGAATCCTCCTCCCATAAAAGCCATTTCGGACATCCGCCTTCCCGCCATCCGGCAACTGACTTTGTCCAACGGGATTAGCTTGTACCACATCCCACCGGGAGAGGAAGAGGTCATCCGTCTGGACATACTGATGGATGCAGGCCGCCCCCGGGAAAAGTCCCCCTTGGCGGCCCGGGCCACCGGTGCTCTTCTGAAGGAAGGTACGCGCTCCTTCTCGGGAGCAGAAGTAGCCGAAAAACTGGATTTCTACGGGGCCTCCCTTTCTGTTCCCTTTCAAATGGACGGCATACACCTGGTCGTGTACACGCTGACCAAGCACGCGCCGGCCATCCTGCCGGTGGTGGCATCGATCCTGCTCGAACCGACTTTTCCGGAACAGGAATTGGACAGCTTTCGGGAGCGTTATGCCCTGCAGATGGACATCGAGCTCCAAAAAGCGGATGTGGTGGCCTATCGCGAATTCACGAGGAGTTTATACGGCTCCGATCATCCGTACGGCTACAACAGCACGGCCGATATGTATCGCTCCATCGAGCGGGACACCATTCTCGATCATTACGAGGCCTATTTTCACTCGGGAAATTGCCGCATGGTCCTGAGCGGAGGCGCTTCGGACGAAATCGTTGAGCTGATCGATCAGACCCTTTGCCAACCCATGCCCAAAGGTAAGACTCACCCGCCGGCATGGCGCGAGGTGCGGGCCCCGGCTTCCGGTCGATTTCAGCAAGCCCTTGAGCCCTCGGTCCAAACGGCTATCCGGCTGGGTTGCCGGGCTCCGACCCGACATCATCCCGACTATCCAGGCTTATTTGTATTGAACACCATCCTGGGCGGATACTTCGGATCCCGGCTTATGGCCAACATCCGGGAGGAAAAGGGTTTTACCTATAACATTTATTCCAGCCTGGACAGCATGCGTTTCGATGCCTACATGTACATAGGTACGGAGGTGGGCCACGACTACGTAGAAGCTACCAAACGCGAGATCGGTTACGAACTCGAAAGCCTGAGAAAAAAGCAGGTAGCCGGGGAGGAGTTGCAGATGGTAAAAAACTACATCATGGGGAGCTTTCTTACCTTGCTGGATGGACCTTTCCAAACAGCCGACCTCATCAAGGGGCTTTTGATCGAGGATGTGCCCCTGGCGGCTTTCTCCGGATGGGTGGAGGCCATCCGGGACACCACGCCCGAAAATCTCCAAAGGCTGGCCGGGGCATATCTCGACCCGGACAAGATGTGGGAAGTTATCGTCGGGAAAACAGCCTGAAACGCTTCCCCAGGCCAATTTAGGCTATCTTGTGTCCCTCTGATCTGGACAAATCCCTTTCTCAGGCAGGAGTTCCGTGCCAATCCGGTCTGCAAATGAGGGCAGATACATAGGTTTTAGCCGGAAATTCCCTTTTTTTGCACGCATAGCAGAAGGCCATGAAGAGAAACCTTTTCGGACCTGCAACAGCCTGAAACTCATTTGGCATTTTGTATCTTCCACTCTGCTAGGAAGGACCATTTATCAACCCACAGCACACTTTTGCACATGCGATTCTTTAGCCTGTTTCGCCAGGAGATCGCCATCGATCTCGGTACCGCCAACACCCTCATCATTCAGGATGGGAAAGTTGTTGTGGACGAACCTTCCATCGTCGCCCTCGACAATACCACCAATCAAACGATTGCCGTGGGGAAAAAAGCCATGCAAATGCATGAGCGGACCCACAAGAATATCCGGACGATACGCCCTCTCAAAGACGGGGTGATTGCAGATTTCCAGGCAGCCGAACGCATGATCGAAGGGCTCATCCGGATGATCAACAACAAAAAGAGGCTGCTGGGGCACCTCAAAATGGTTATTTGCATTCCTTCCGGGATCACGGAAGTAGAAAAGCGGGCCGTTTTCGACTCGGCCGATCACGTGGATTCGAAAGAGACCTACCTGATCTTCGAGCCCATGGCGGCTGCCCTGGGGATCGGACTCAATGTAGAAGAGCCCGAGGGGAATATGATCATCGACATTGGTGGAGGTACAACCGAGATCGCCGTCATCGCCCTTTCAGGTATCGTGAGCGATCAATCCATTCGCATTGCCGGGGATGAGTTCACCCAGGACATTGTCGAATACATGAAACGGCATCACAACCTGCTGATCGGGGAAAGAACCGCCGAGCAGATCAAGATCCATGTCGGCTCCGCCCTGAAAGAACTGGAAAATCCCCCGGATGATTACGCCGTCAACGGCCGGGACCTGATGACCGGTATTCCCAAACAGGTTAAGATCAACTATTCCGAAATCGCACAGTCTCTGGATAAATCCATCGCCAAGATCGAGGACGCTATCCTCAATGCCCTGGAGGATACACCGCCGGAACTGTCTTCTGATATTTTCAAGAACGGGCTTTATCTTACGGGAGGGGGAGCGCTCCTTCGGGGCCTGGGGGATCGGATCGCACAGAAAACCAAGCTCCCCGTCCACATCGCAGATGACCCCCTTCGTGCTGTGGTGAGGGGCACTGGTATCGCCCTGAACAATACGGAGCAATACCGCAGCATTCTGATCGCTCGCGACCGGCGCGGCATCTAGCGAGGTACAACCAAAAAGCTAATTCATGCAAGGACTGATTCGCTTTTTTCTCAAGAATAGTCAGTTCTTCCTGTTTCTATTGCTGGAGATAATCTGCCTGATCCTGGTGGTGAGCTACAACCAAAAACAACGGGATCTCTTCCGCGGAGTCACCACGACCATTGCCGGAACCATTTACCGAAACCAGAAGAGTTTGGTAGAATTCATCGGCCTGCGCCGAAAAATGAATGACCTTTCCCGGGAAAATGCCAGTCTGAGAAGAAGCCTGTATGAGCAAAAGCTTCAGTTGAGAAAACTGCAACGGCAGATGGACCCCGGTTATCCCCAGTCCGGAGTGGGGGATTCCACCTACCAATTTACCCCGGCCCGCGTTTTGAGCAACTCGGTCAGCCTGCGGAATAACTACCTGACGCTGGATATCGGCCGGCAGCAGGGTATCCAACCCGGCATGGGAGTGATCAGCCCCGAAGGAGTAGTCGGCATCATCACCGAAGTCACTCCGCATTATGCCCGCGTTATGTCCCTGTTGCATGCCCAGTTCCGGTTATCGGCCGGATTGTCCGGAAAGCATTATTTCGGCACCCTTTACTGGCCGGGCGGCTCCCCCCGGCGGTTCCGGCTCAAGGATATTCCCATCCATGCCGAAATCCAGGAAGGAGATGAGATAGAAACGAGCGGCTTTTCCTTTATTTTCCCCAGGGGGATAACCTTGGGCACCATAAGTGACATCCAAACCGACGGCTATTTCTACGATCTGGTTGTTGAGATGGCACAAGACCTGGGGGACTTGCACCGGGTTTATGTCGTTGATCACCCGGATAGAGCGCAATTGCAAAGCCTGAATGCTTTACCCGATTCATGAACCGTTCTTCCGACATATTCGCTCAGGTCTTCCGATTTTTGCTGGTCGTCACCCTCCAGGTTTTGATTTTCCAGCACCTGGAGTGGAACATGGGGGGACGGTACGATCTCCATATCCTGATCTACCCGGTTTTCATCCTCATGCTACCTCTATCGAGCCCGAATTACCTGGTCTTGCTGGCCGGTTTTCTGATCGGACTGGTCGTTGACCTATTCTATTTCAGCTATGGCGTTCATGCCAGCGCCGGGGTTTTTTCAGCTTATGCGCGCTCCGTCTACATCTCCTTTTTCAAACCACAGATCCGCTATGAGGGCGATACGATCAGCTTTGAGAATGTGCCGCGCCGTTGGCTGTACGGATACGTAACCACGCTGTTGTTTCTGCATTTGTTCTGGTATTTCCTGATTGAGTTTTTTTCCCTGTTCCTATTAGGCCAGGTTTTTCTGCATGCCCTGATCAGCTATGTGCCCAGCCTGTTTTTCGTAGCTTTATATTTGATGGTCTTCCAACCCAAAGGATGATATGGCAAGCCTCATGATTCCCCGACACTTGGTCATCCGCTATTTCATAGGTTTTGCGGCCCTCTTTCTGGTCGGCCGCCTATTCTTTCTTCAGATCTGGGAGCGATCCTATCAACGCCGGGCGATGGCAACCACCGTCGACGAGCTTACCTTGTACCCTTCTCGTGGGCTGGTTCGCGACCGGGACAGCAATTTTCTGATCTACAATAAGCCCATGTACGATCTGTTGGCAGTCTACGACAACATTGATCATGCCCGGATGGACACTACCCGCTTTTGCCGATTGTTGGGCATCAGCCGGGCCGAATACATCAAAGGACTTAGCAAAGACTGGCAAAGCCCCCGCTTCTCTAAATCCGTTCCCTTCGTTTTTAAAAGCAAGATCCCGGATACCATCTGCACGCGTTTCCAGGAATTCATGCATGAGTTTCCCGGCTTCATCACCTCTCTGCGCAGCGTACGGGGGTATCCGCATACGAATGCCGCCCATTTGGTAGGAACGATCCGGGAGGTCAATCCGACTGAAGTGGAGAGGGACCCTTTCTACGCTCCGGGCGACTACATTGGAGCTTCCGGCTTGGAGTACCAGTATGAGCAGGAATTGCGGGGCGTCAAAGGTATTCGCTATGTGCTGAAGGACAACCTGGGGCGGGAGGTGGCCGATTTTCGACCGGAAGAATCGCGGCCCGCAGAACTCGGAGCGGAGATCATGTCCACGATTTCCCTCGACCTCCAACGATACGGCGAGACGCTGATGCAAAATAAAATTGGAAGCATCGTAGCGATAGAACCGCTGACCGGGGAAGTACTGGCCATGGTCAGCAGCCCGGGTTTCAATCCGAACGACCTCACCATCAGCACTCAGCGGACCGAGACCTATTACGATTTGCTGAGCGACCCCGGGAAGCCCTTTTTCGACCGGACCGTCATGGCCCAGTACCCTCCGGGCTCCCTTTTCAAGCCGCTGGTCGGACTGATAGCCCTGCAGGAAAGCGTGATCCCCGAGAACTTCACCGTCACCTGCGCCGGCGGATACGTTTTTAAGGGTAGCGTGCTCACGGGTTGCCATGGTCACCCCACCTGCCGAAATGTATCAGAGGCTATCCAACATTCCTGTAATGCCTATTTCGTCACTGTCTTCCGGCGGATCGTAGATCAGCATGGCTTTTATGAAGCCGAAAAAGGGCTCAGTGATTTCAACAAATACCTGCAAAACTTTGGCCTTGGCGCCCCCCTGGGAATCGACTTTCCTAATGAAAAAGCCGGAAACATCCCGACTTCGAATTACTACAACAAATGGTACCGGGGGCAACGCTGGAATTCCATCTGGCTTCGTTCGCTGGGAATCGGGCAGGGAGAGATATTAATGACCAATCTGCAGATGGCCAACATGGCTGCCGCCATCGCCAACCGGGGATTTTATCGAAAACCCCATTTGGTTTCCCGCATCAATGGAGAGCTTGTAAATGCGGAATACCGGGATTTACAAAACACAGGGATTGATGCGGCCCATTTTGAGCCCATAATCCACGGCATGGAACTTGCAGTCAATGCCGGTACGGCCCGACTTGCCTACATTCCGGATATTCGTCTGTGCGGAAAAACAGGAACCGCAGAAAATCCGCACGGCAAAGACCATTCTATTTTTTTTGGATTTGCTCCCCGCGAGAACCCTCAGATCGCCGTTGCCGTCTATGTGGAAAACGCCGGTTTCGGAGGAACTTACGCCGCCCCGATTGCCAGCCTGGTCATGGAAAAATGGATCCGGAAAATGGGTGAGATCCATCCCAGCCGAAAATGGATTGAGGACCGAATGATAGAAGCCGACCTAATCTCCAAACCTTGATCATGTTTTTTCATAGGGCCGTCGAAATATGTCTTTTCCTGGCTATTCCCGCTATCCTCTGGTCTCAACCGGATTCTCTACCTCGTTTGCGGCTGATTTTTGCCGGCGACATCATGGGGCACGACAGCCAGATACAGGCAGCGGAGGTAGAGGCCGGCAAGCTTTACGACTACGGAACCTGTTTCGAGTACGTTCAGCCTCTGCTACAGGACAACGACCTGGCCATCGGAAACCTGGAACTTACCCTTCCCGGAGAGCCTCCCTACCAGGGGTACCCCCAATTCCGAAGTCCCGACGAACTGGCCCTGGCTCTGCGGTATGCCGGCTTCAATGTACTGGTAACGGCAAACAATCACTCCAACGACGCCGGCCCTCAAGGTTTGATCGCTACCCTAAACACCCTGGACGATTACCACTTCCTGCACACCGGCACCTTTCGGGATACCCTGGAAAGAAAAGTTCATTATCCGCTTCTCATCTACCGCCATCAATTCAAGATCGCACTCCTGAACTATACCTACGGGACCAACGGTATCCCAACCCGGGGATCGACCTGGGTAAACCGAATCGATGCGGACCAGATCCGGGAAGATCTTCAGGAAGCGAAAAGACTGGAGCCCGACTTCGTCCTGGTCATCCTGCATTGGGGCAAGGAGTACCAAACGACCGAAAACGATGCGCAGCGAAAACTGGCAAAATCCATTATTCGCTGGGGTGGGGACATGATCATCGGCTCTCACCCTCATGTGGTTCAGCCCATCCGGCTCGAGAGCGTAAGCCTGCCGAACGGTCTTCAAAAAAAAGCTCTCGTAGCTTACTCGCTGGGCAATTTTATATCCGGCCAGACGAAACCTAATACCGATGGAGGTATTCTATTGGAGGTAGTGTTGGAAAAGGATCCTTACCAGGCCTCCACCCGCCTGGCAAAACACCACTATATCCCTTGCTATCGATACCGGGAACGGGATGCCGACGGGAAACGAATATTTTCAGTCCTGCCTATTTCGCCCCTCCTGCAGGGCCCCTACGAAAACCTCAACCTTTCCTCGAATGTTAAGGCCGATATGCAAGCTTACCGGAACCACGTAAAGGCCGTCATGCAGGGAAGTGACGGAAAGGAAAAAAGCCTTTCCATCCAGGCCTTTCAACGCCTAGCCAGAAAAGCATCCACCCAATGATCGTTTCCGCCATCGTGGCCGTCAGTCAGAACGGATTTATCGGTAAAGACAATCAAATACCCTGGTATCTTTCCTCCGACCTCAAATACTTCAAAAGGACAACCCTGGGTCATCACATCATCATGGGTCGCAAAAGCTATGATTCCATCGGCCGCCCCTTGCCCAAACGCACCAACCTGGTGGTAAGCCGGAACCCCTTTCTCGCGATCAGCGGATGCGTAGTGGTCCATTCCATTGAAGAAGCCCTGGATTACGCTGCCCAACATGGGGAGGAGGAGGTCTTCATCATCGGGGGAGGGGCGATCTACAACCAGAGCCTGCCTTTTTGGGACCGCCTTTACCTCACCGAAGTCCATGCAGAAGTAGAAGGAGACGTTCGATTTCCCGACTGGGACCCCAACCAATGGGATCTCGTCTTTCAGGAAGACCATCCGCAGGATGAGAAGAACGACCACCCATTCTCATTCAAAGTTTTTCACCGAAAATGAAATATTTTGTGTGTTTTTTTTATTTTTGAAACAGAAAAGTTTTACCCCCAAAGAGTGCATAGGCCGGAGAGTTGAACTTTTGCTTCCAAAGCAGGTCTCCCCTGCCAGGATTCACCAGATCACATCCTGCAGGATCTAAACCCACAGACCGCTGGTATCTGGAGCCCTACTTACGGATAAGAAAGCGCTGGACCCTTCTTGCCCTTGCACTGTGTTAGCTCTTTAACTCAGTACACTAAACCTCAGCATTCGTGAAAGAAGATCTGCTCCATTTCGTGTGGCGACTGGGTCGGTTTGACCACTTAAACCTCCAAACCACCGAAGGCGCTCCTATTACCTTGCTCCAGGTCGGCCATTTAAACCCCAATGCGGGGCCCGATTTCCTGGAAGCCCGGATCAAAATCGGGGGTACAACCTGGGCCGGAAGCGTGGAGATGCACATCCGCTCTTCCGATTGGTATCGTCACCTACACCAAAAAGATCCCGCCTATAAACCGGTCATCCTGCATGTTGTACTGGAAGAGGACCAACCCGTATTCCACCCGGATGGCAGTCGTGTACCGTGTCTGGAGCTGAAATACCGGATCGAACCTGAACTTTTTCGCAGTTACCAGAGGCTTCAATCGAAGTCCCATTGGATCCCTTGCCAGCCGCAATTCGACCGAGTCGACCCCAGTCAACGTTTGCTTTGGGTGGAGCGCCTGGCGATCGAACGCATGCAAGAGAAATACGAAAGCCTGAAACCAATCCTGGATTACTGCAAAGGGGATTGGGAATATGCCTTTTTCATCTTATTTGCCCAATACCTTGGAGGCAATGTCAATAAGGGGCCTATGGAGGTCCTGGCAAAAAGTCTGCCCTATGCGCTCATACGCAAGCACAGGCATCGCCTGTTGCAACTAGAGGCTCTCTTTTTCGGGCAATCCGGCTTATTGCCGGACCAGTCCGGGGAGGAATACGTGTCCCGCTTGCTGCACGAATACCGGTATTTGCAAAAGCTTTACCATCTCAAACCCATGAAAAAGGTGGAATGGAAATTCTTGCGCATGCGGCCCGCGAATTTTCCAACCCTTCGCATCGCCCAACTGGCAACCTTGCTGCACTGTACCGAACACCTGTTCAGCAAAATACTGGCAGTAACTCGTGTAAAGGAACTGGAACATCTTCTGACGCTGGAAGTATCCCAATACTGGAAAAACCATTACCGTTTTGGCAAGGCATCCGTGCCGAGAAACAAACGTCTTGGAAAATCTACGATCCACATGCTGGTGATCAATGCCGTAGCCCCCTTACTCTTTCATTACGGCCAGGCTCGCCATCGGCCCGATCTACAGGAAAAAGCCTTGGGCCTGTGGGAAGAAATCCCACCTGAAAAGAACAACCTGATTGGAAAGTGGGGACAGCTCGGCCAGGAGGCTCAGAATGCACTGCAAACGCAAGGCCTCCTCCAGTTAAAAAAAAGGTATTGTGAGAACGGTAAATGCCTGAACTGCCGGATCGGACAAGCTATCCTGGCTTCTTCTGCCGCAGCAATCGGTCAATAAGGCCGGTGCGTTCCACTAAAAAGGCAAGCGGAAAGATCCAGAATAAGGCAGGCAGCAAGTTTTCCAGATTCAATCGTATGATGTCCAGCAACTGAAAACCAAGACCGATGATCAGAACCCCTCCTACGGAAGAAAGCAACGCCAGACGGCTCTGGCCTAGAAATGGTTTTAGCCAGCCGGCCAGCAGGGTGATGCCCCCCTGAACGATCAGCATGGGAAATACGGAGAACAAAACCCCGATGCCAAAAGTAGTTGCCAGGGCAATGGAAGCGAAACCGTCAAGCAAACTCTTGATCAACAAAAGCTCCCGCTTCCCCTCCAGCCCCTCTTCCAAAGCCCCCAGTATCGTTACCGATCCGACACAGAACAACAGGAAAGCGGTGATCAATCCTTCCGTGAAACGAGGGTTGCCAATGGAGAAAATCATTTTTAACCACTCGCTGCCATTTCCCAACGCATCCTGTATGCCCAGAAACTCCCCGCTCAGCCCACCCAGGATCAGGCTGAACAAGAAAACCAGCAAATAGCCGTTGGGTAATTGCAGGGCCATTTTGATCCCCAAAAGCAGAGTGCCCAGCCCCAAAGCCTGGAAGAGGATGGTCTGATAAGCCTCCGAAAAACTCTTGCCCAGCAGCAACCCGATAAGACTACCCAAACTAACCGTCACCATATTAATGATCGTAGCCCAGGGGAAATGGCGAATGCGAAGGTCCATGAACGTGCGGAATAGATGCGTGAAATTGAAAAAAGTAACGGACTTTCCCTCCTTCCGGTTTTTCCGTACCCACACAAGGGATTAGAATTTGGGCCGATTTTCCCATTTTTATAGCTGGCATGATAGATAATATTCTACTCCGCATCCTTTTCGCTCCCTTTTCCCTGCTTTATGGGCTGGGTGTAGGTCTGCGAAACTGGTTTTACCGAAATGGATTCTTCCGGTCCGTTTCCTTTTCAATCCCGATCCTCTCAGTTGGCAATCTTTCGGTAGGAGGGGCCGGTAAGACGCCCCACGTGGAATACCTCATACGCCTGCTTAAAGACTACGTTTCGGTGGGTACGCTCAGCCGGGGATACGGCCGAAAAAGCAAAGGGTTTCGATGGGTCCAAAGGCAGATGAATGCCGACGAAACCGGTGACGAGCCGCTGCAATACAAGCGGAAGTATCCAGATACCCACGTGGCAGTGGGAGAAAGCAGAGTCCTGGCCATTCCCAGTATGCTGGGAGATCAACCCGAATTGCAGGTCATTCTCCTGGACGACGCTTTTCAGCATCGAGCCATAGACCCGGGCCTGAATATCCTGCTGACGGAATACAGTTACCCGTTCACCCGGGATTGGCTCTTGCCCAGCGGGCGACTTCGGGAATGGCGGGCCGGGTACCAAAGGGCAGACCTCATCATCGTGACCAAATGCCCGATCGACCTCGCCCGACAGGAAGCGGATCAATTGCGGGAAGAGATCCGTCCTCTCCCGCATCAGGAGGTCTATTTTTCTTACTATGCCTATTCCACCCCCTATTCCTATTTTGATCCCCGATATCGCCTGCACTCCTGGAAAGGAATGGAAGTTTTGTTGGTCACGGGTATTGCCCGTACGGATTATCTCGCCGCTTACCTGGATCAGCTTCCTATCCGCTATCACCAATTGGAGTTTGCCGACCACCACGATTTCCAGCCCGGGGACCTGGAGCGAATTGAAAAAGCCTTTTCCCAAATCCAGTCCGAACAGAAATTTTTGCTGACCACTGAAAAAGACGCCATGCGCCTGGAGAAGTACCGGTCCCAACTGGCTCAATCGAAGATCCCTTCCTACATACTTCCGGTGGAGGTTGCCTTTCACTTTGGAGACGGGCCTGCATTCGATGAACGGATCCGGAAGTTTCTGCTGGATTTCAAGGTTTGACCAATGGAATTCTTCCAAACCTTGCCCGTAATTCAGGTCGGTTGGGGGGTACTCGTTTCAGCTTACCTTATCCAATTCTTTTTTTGGTTGGGCCCCTTTCTGCACCTTGCCCGCCAGAGGCCCCTGCGAATTGAACCCCTCCCGCCGGATGAGGGAAAGCCCGTTACCTTGATCCTCTGCGCCCGCAACGAAGCCCAAAACCTCTCCAAAAATATGCCCCGAATTCTAAATCAAACATACCGATCCCTTACGGTATTGGTTGCTGACGACCATTCCACCGACCACAGCGATAAAGTGATTTTGGACATGCAGGGAGAATGGCCGAAATTACAGTGGATAGGCCATCCGCCGAGTAATTCGGGGCAAGGGAAAAAAGAAGCTCTTGGCCGGGGAATACGGTCTGCCGAAACCTCGTGGTTAATGTTCACCGATGCGGATTGCAGCCCGGCGGGGCCTTACTGGGTTGCAAAAATCGCCCGTCTTTTCAGCGAAGGGAACGACCTCATTCTGGGGTATAGCCCTTATCGGAAGAAGGCCGGCTTCTTGAACGTATGGATACGCTTTGAAGGACTCTGGACGGGAATCCAGTACCTGTCGGCCGCCAAATGGGGTAGGCCTTATATGGGTGTAGGCAGAAACCTGGCCTATCGGAAAGAGCTAATCCCGGACTGGAACTCCCACGAACGCTATTTCTCTATCCCCTCGGGAGATGATGATCTTCTGGTAAATGTTATAGGCTATCGATCCCGGACCGCAATCTGCCTGGACCCGGAAGCATTTGTCTGGTCGGAGCCCAAAGAATCCTGGCGGGCTTATTTCCGGCAAAAGCGCCGGCACATCGGCAGCAGCTTTTTTTACCAATATGACCAAAAGGTTTTATTGGTCTTGCTGCCCGGTAGCCAAATGGCCTTATGGATACTGACCCTTTGGTTGAGCCAGGTTGCTCCCGAAACCAGCGGCTTTTTGGCAGCCCTGTTGTTGATAAGATCCCTGGTAGTGGGATTGGTCGGGGGAAACCTGGCCCAGAAGCTGGGGCAACCCGACTTGGCTCCCTGGATATGGATTTTGGATTGGATACTACCCCTGTACTATGTCGCACTGGTCCCGCTCTTGTTTATTCCCGTTCGAAAGGGAGAATGGTAGACCGGAGTCAAGGAAATACAAATAGGTTTACCGCGTTTAAACCGAGCTCGCCCTCTCCCCCCTGGGCGGGCTTTTTTTATCTCCGGCTTAGCCAAAAAGCTGCACCTCCGTCTCGGGCACGTGGATGGTTCGCTGGTTTTTTGTCCGGTCTTCGATATCAATCGAACCATTTTCCAACCGAAGTACCCCCCGGGGACAAACAGCTGCACAAATGCCGCAACCCACACAGGAGGCGCGCAGGATATTCTGCCCCTTTTGAGCATAGGCACGTACGTCAATCCCCATTTCACAATAAGCGCTGCAATTCCCGCAGGAAATGCATTGCCCCCCATTGGTGGTGATTCGGAAACGACTGAAAAAACGCTGCTGTATGCCCAGAATGGCAGCCATAGGGCAGCCAAAACGACACCATACCCGGCTGCCCATCAAAGGATAAAAACCCACCCCAACGACCCCGCTGAAGATGGCGCCGATCAGGAATCCATAGGAGGATCGCAGCGTGTAGGTATCGATAAAGAAGGGATCCCGACTGCCCGAGAGATGAGCGATCCACAAAAAGGCAAGGATCAGCGCACCCGCAATCAAGGCCAGACGCTTGGCCAGAGGGTCAAAATCGTGAAATCGTTTTTTGTCCAAAACCAACCAGGCTCCCAACCCCACCAATAAAACCGTGACAAAAAGGACGAAGAAGTTCCGGCTCAGCAGAATGTTGCTGGCATTGTCTGAAAAATAAGAATATAATACACCGATCGTCATGACCACTACGAAGACCAGTACCCCATGGACCAGCCACCGCTCCACTCGCCAGGCATTCAATGATTTATCCGAAAGGTGGCGGAAGGGATCCCCCGCAGTCTCGGCCAGTCCCCCGCAGCCACATACCCAGGAGCAGTACCACCGTTTCCCATAGAAGTAAGTCAGGGTCGGGGAGATGATGAAAATCATAGCCACACCGAAGATCAGCATAAACAACCCCAAAGCTCCTCCGTTGATCATGCCGTTGAGACTGTAGCTGTCGAAAAAGTAATAGTTCAGCGGCCACATGTTCTTGAAATCGTTATACGGCACATCGCTATTGAGCCGGGCAATGATCTCCGGGATCAAAAAGGCAAAGGAGGTCTGGAAAAACATGACCGAAATCGTACGGATAATCTGATAGCGGTTGTGGCGGTATTTCCACATAAACTTGACCCCAAATACCAGTATGGCCAGCGTGTAAAGAGTCCCGTAGACAAACCATTGGCTGGCAGGCCGCCCGGCCAACAGGTAACTCAAGGGGTCAAATAATCCGACCAGGCCGCTGTTGGCCTTTCCGTCTTGTCCCAAACCGAGATAACCCGGATAGAAGTACAACAGAACGTAGAAGGCCGTTATGACCACTCCGGTCACCCAGGCCCATAGCCCCCGATGGGTGAGAGAGGAAAAAAAGTTGCCGCTGTTTCGGATACCGGCCGGCTGGGTGAGATAAGCTCTCCAGGAATAGCCGACGACCCCCACGGTGATCAGCACGAGCGAGAGGCTCAGCCAAAGAGCCGAATTGCCGTTCAGCGCGTTGAAGCCGGCGAGAAACAAAAGAAGCAGCCCAATGCCCCCCACAGCAGCCATTAGCTTCTGTATCCCGTCAGTAAAGGGTGGACCCGAATAGGCAAGCGAGAGGCTATGATCGGTGCGTTGGCTCATGAATTATGGATTTTCATTGGATTAGTCGGTCAGGATTTTAGAAAGGAAAGCACCTGGTTCCACTTTCTTTTGGTCTGGAGAGAAACGCTTTGCCCCGTTTGCTCCCGGAATTGTTCGGCCAGCTCCTTTTCAAATTTTTTGCTGAATTCAGGGTCAAAATTGGCCAGGCGCAGATTTTGGATCACCTCCGGCATAGGGGTCGTCTGCCGGATCCATTTTTCGCAGACCTCATGCCGAAACCGGATCCCCATGAGATTGAATCCCTTGACCGCCAGGCTGTCCCTTTCATAAACGATCCGAACGGCCTTCTTTCCGTCATCGTGTTCCCAATACAGATTGTTATACTCGTTGGGAAGCGATACCGGCACCTCTCCGTACACCTGGTATTCGATATCCAGAAATTTGGCCGAATTAAACCAGACTCCGGGATTATAAGCTACCGGCCGCCCGCAAATACCGTGGGCAACGGTCTCTCCCATCATCCGGCCGGTATACCAAACGGCTTCAATCGGCCTTCGGCCCGGTTTCGGATCCCGGAGCTGGGAACAATCTCCTATCGCATAGACATCGGGAATGTTGGTTTGGAGGTGGTCGTCCACCATTATTCCTTTCTGGATTTCCAAACCGGTATCCCGCAGAAAGTCTACCGCCGGGTGTACGCCTGCCGTGAGCCCTACAAAGCGGCAGTCGATCTGCTCTCCCCGGTGGGTGACGACGCCCCCGGCGGCTCCGTTTCCGTCATCCAGGATCTCTTTCAACTCCGTCGACAGTCGCAGGTCGATGCCGTGCTCCCGAATGTGCCGGTTTATCATCCGGGATTCTTCATGCGGGAGTACGGCATCCCAAAAGCTGGCCTCTCTGACCAGAAAGGTCACCGGGATGTGGCGGGAATGAAACATTTCAGCCATTTCGATCCCGATCAATCCCCCCCCGACTACGACCGCCCGGTCCAGGTCGCGACTCGCCTCTTCCATTCCCTCCAGATCCTGCAAACTGACCAGACCTTGCACCCGTCTCAGATCCTGGCCCGGCCAACCAAATTTATTCGGGGCCGACCCGCAGGCCAGGACCAGCTTGTCGTAGGGAATGACCCCTTCCTGAGCCGTGTGCAGAGTTTTATTCCCAAAATCGACCCGGCGAATCCAGGCCCGCTTGAGCTGGATGCGGTTCTTTTCCCAAAAGAAATCTTCGTATGGCTTGGTTTCCTCGAATCGCATGTGGCCCATATAGATGTACATCAGGGCTGTCCGGGAGAAAAAGAAATCGGTCTCACCCGAGATCACCGTGATTTCGTGATCGCTGAATTTCCGGATGAAACGAGCCGCAGTAACACCGCTGATCCCATTTCCTATAATGGCTACGTGCATATTATGTGGGAAGGTTTGACGGGCATGGACATTGATAGGAAGGCAAAATAGGACAATGATCAGGTCTCATCTGTCCCCGAAAAGACAAGTGGCCCGAGCAAGTCGAGTTTTAATATCTCCTTTTTTCGGTATCGTTAATATCCGGAAAAATCTGAGAACCGGTCTTCTAAAAGCAGGTCTTTCCAGGCGGAAAAGATCAGGCAGGGTACTCCACGTAATTGCGCGGAGTTTCATAGAGCCGAATGCTGAGCTCGTATTTATCGTCCAGCTTATCCCGCAACAACTTCCAGATCACATGGCAAATGTTTTCGGCTGTGGGATTCAATTCGCGAAACTCCGGGGTATCCAGATTCAGGTTTTTGTGGTCAAAACGATTTTCGACCTCCTCTTTGATCAGATCCTTCAGGATCTTCAGATCGATCAGATACCCCGTTTCCGGATCTACTTCGCCGGTGACCTTTACTTCGAGCTCATAGTTGTGCCCATGGTAGTTGGGATTGTTGCACAGCCCGAAGACCCGCTGATTTTTCTCATCGCTCCAGGCGGGATTGTGCAGGCGATGCGCGGCATTGAAGTGGGCTTTTCGGAATGCGGAAATTCTCATGGTTTAAATACAGTTCGTTGGAGATAGAACAAACTTTGCTGCCTACGGTTTTCGACGGATTTCAGATTCTGACCTTGGCCGAAAAGCTAACGGATGGGCAGCTTTGGTTTCATTTATTTGTTTACTTTTACAGGATAAGATTTATGAATTTGAGCCTGAATAATATCCATCCTTTTGAGATGGACCGTATTGACGGAGGGAAAATCCGGTTTTCGGATTTCAAAGGCAAAAAAATAATGGTGGTGAACGTAGCTTCCGAATGTGGCTACACCCCCCAATATCAGCAATTGGAAGAGTTGTACCGGGAATTTCGGGAAAAGCTGGTTGTTGTGGGGATGCCATCCAATGATTTCGGGGGGCAAGAACCGGAGAGTAACGAGAAGATAGCAGCTTTTTGCCAAACTAGATTCGGGGTGACTTTCCCGATGGCGGCCAAGATAAAGATCAAGGGTCCGGATGCGCACCCGCTTTATCGGTGGTTAACCCGAAAAAGTGATAATGGCGTTTCGGATCACGAGGTCCAATGGAACTTCAATAAATTTTTGCTGAACGAAGAAGGCCGTCTTTTGAAATGGTTGCCCTCTTCGGTAAGCCCTTTGGAAGAATCCATTTTGACCTGGCTGTCCCATTGATTTCCCTTCGTCCAGGCTCCCATATTGGAGCATATGCAATTCAAGGATATTCCGGGTACATCTTCGGTGGCCACCTCCCTGCGCGGCCTGGTCGACCGCGACCGGCTCCCCGGTGCGCTGCTGTTGCAGGGCCAGCCGGGGGGAATTCAACTGGCTCTGGCCCTGGCTTTGGCCCAAACAGCCTTATGTCAGGAGCCTACGGCCGAGGATGCCTGCGGAAAATGCCCCTCTTGCCATAGGGCCCAGAAACTGATCCACCCGGATCTCCACTTTTCTTTTCCCTATATCAACCCCAAAGGCGTCTGTGACGACCACCTGGAAGCCTGGCGCGATCATCTGCTCGCCAACCCCTTTCTGGAAATTTCCGATTGGTTGGAGGCCCTTGGATCCGAAAACAAACAAGGCAAGATCTACGCGAGCGAATGCAGTGCCATTTTGCGAAAGCTTAGTTTGAAGACTTTCGAAGCCAATCGACGGATATACATCATCTGGCTGCCTGAGTATCTGGGCCCCGGCGAAGGAAATCGCTTGCTCAAACTCATTGAAGAGCCACCCGCAGAAACCACCTTCATCCTGGTGGCCGAAAATACAGAACTCATTTTGCCGACCATTCTTTCCCGCTGCCAAATGGTCAAGATCCCCCAGTTGACGGATCAGGACATAGCGCGTTGCCTAAAGGAAAAAAGGGGAGTGGAGCCGAAGACGGCCCTTTCTCACGCCCGACTGGCAGAGGGAAACCTGAATGCTGCCTGGCAGCTGGCTGAGGAAAGCCGCGAAGATCTTGGGAGTTTCTTTCTGGATTGGTTCCGGGCCTCCTGGGAAGGAAAGAGCCCGGCCCTGGTCGAGGTCTCCGAAATAATGGCCTCCTGGAGTCGAAACCGGCA
This sequence comes from uncultured Saprospiraceae bacterium, assembly GCA_964640855.1. Lineage (GTDB taxonomy): Bacteria > Bacteroidota > Bacteroidia > Chitinophagales > Saprospiraceae > JAJDFU01. The sequence continues at coordinate 17,154 of CAZXIX010000018.1, read as the reverse complement.
AAAGGGGCTGCTGCAATACGCGCTGTTCTTTCTGCGCGAGATTCTAAATCTGAAATTTCAAACCCTCAGCCCGGACGTAAGGCTCAACCCTTCGGATCAGGTCGCGGCTGAAAAATTGGGCAGCTTATTGACACTGGCCCAAGTGGAATCCCTGAACGAACTGTTTTCTCAATCCATCGGATACCTGGAGCGAAATGCACACCCCAAGATCCTTTTTTTGAGCCTTGGGCTGCGCATGCACCGGATCCAGCGGGAGAAGCCCGCCCTCCTGGAGACGGAAAACATCAGCATATAAACACGACAGATTATGGGATGTACAGGATGCTCGGTCCGCAACGGAAAGCCGAATGGTTGCAAAAGCAACGGCGGATGCGGAACCGGTGGATGTAACCGCCTCAACACTTTCGATTGGCTCTCCAACCTGGGGCTTCCCGATACGGACCCCTTTCCGAAGGTGGAGGTCAGCTTTAAGAACGGCGCCCGCAAAGCTTTCTTTTTCCTGCCTGCACACATAGAGGCCGGCACGGGAGACCATGTGGTCGTGGAGACCGGAACCGGCCACGACGTAGGGCAGATCAGTTTGTCCGGCGAGCTTGTCCGCATGCAAATGAAAAAAAAGCGCATCTCAGAAGACGCCAAACTGCAGGCCGTAATACGACCTGCCAACGAGCGGGATCTCGAACGGCTGCAAGAAGCCCGGGAATTGGAGATCCCCACCATGATCCGGGCCCGGGTCATCGCACGTTCGCTGGATCTCAAAATGAAGATCGGAGACGTAGAGTACCAGGGGGACAAACGAAAGGCAACCTTCTACTACACAGCCGACGGCAGGGTAGATTTCAGAGAGCTCATCCGGCATTATGCCCGGGAGTTCAAAGTCAAGATCGAGATGCGGCAGATCGGCGCCCGCCAGGAATCCGGCCGCATCGGTGGGCTGGGTTCCTGCGGCCGTGAGCTCTGTTGCTCCACCTGGTTGACGGATTTCAAAAGCGTTTCTACAGCGGCGGCTCGCTACCAAAACCTATCGATCAACCAAAGCAAGTTATCCGGACAATGCGGGCGCCTGAAATGCTGCCTCAATTACGAATTGGATACCTACATGGAAGCCTTGGGGGATTTCCCCAGGAAAGCCGATAAGCTTTTCACCGAGGTGGGCAAGGCTACTCTGGTGAAGACGGATATTTTTCGCAAACTCATGTTCTATTCCTATGACAGCGCCGCCCATCGGGGGAAACTCCATGCCCTGAATGTCGAGGAGGTCAAAAAAATACAAAGCCTGAACGCGGAAGGCCAAAAACCTTCCGACCTGGCCAGTTATGCCCAAAAAGTGGAGGTCGTCGAAGAGGAGGTGGACTTTGATGACGATTTGACCGGAGTAGTGGAACTACCGAACGAAAAGAAGAAAAAAAGAGGAGGCAAACGCCGCAAAGGCAAGAAGGAGGGAAAGGGTCCCGAAAACAAGAAAGAATCCGGGTCCTCAAACAGCAAAAAGCCATCCAACAAAAAAAGGTCAAAAAGTCGCTCGGGCCGAAATAAAAAACAATCCGACAACAAACCCAAACAGAAGTAGCCTTTATCTTGGGGCCGGGCTCGGCAGAAGAGGTTTTCGGTTCTCAAAAAAGAAACAACCTGCAGGAATATGCAATACGATGTCACGATAATCGGATCCGGCCCCGGAGGATACGTTGCCGCCATACGAAGTGCACAACTGGGGATGAAAACAGCCCTCATCGAACGCTACCCCAATCTGGGAGGCACTTGTCTGAACGTAGGCTGCATCCCCTCCAAGGCCCTGCTGGACTCCTCCGAACATTTCCACGTCGCGGAAGAACGGTTCTCCGAGCATGGGATCGATATCAACAAACCCAAGGTGAACATGCCTCAGATGATCAAACGCAAAAATGAGGTGGTGGAAGCCAATGTGAAAGGCGTGGACTTTCTCATGAAAAAGAACAAGGTGAGTGTCTACCACGGTCATGGCACCTTCAAGGACAAGCACACGATCTCCATAGCCGGCGAGGAAGGCAACACCGAAGAAATCACCAGCGAAAAGATCATCATCGCCACCGGTTCCAAACCCATCATGCCGGATGCGTTTCCTTACGATAAAGAGCGGGTGATCACCTCTACCGAGGCACTCAATCTCGAAGAGGTACCCAAAAAAATGGTCGTCGTCGGAGGAGGGGTCATCGGGCTCGAACTGGGTTCTGTCTTCGCCCGGCTCGGAACCCAGGTTGAAGTCGTGGAATACATGGACCGCATCATTCCCGGTATGGATAAAGATTGCGGTAAAGAACTGCAACGCTCCATGAAAAAACTGGGCGTCAAGTTCCACCTTAAGCATAAAGTGACGGACATCAAGATCAACAAGAAAAGCGTAACCGTAACGGTTGAACCCAGAGAGGGTGGGGAATCCTTTTCCCTCAACGTAGACTATTGCCTGGTCTCGATCGGTCGAAGGCCATATACCGATAATCTGGGCCTGGAAAAGGTAGGCATACAAACCGACGAACGGGGGCGCATCGAAGTAGACGAACATCTGCGGACTTCCGCCGAAAACATTTATGCCATCGGCGATGTGATCCGGGGCGCCATGCTGGCCCACAAAGCCGAAGAAGAAGGCGTAATGGCCGCTGAGATCCTGGCAGGCCAAAAGCCTCATATCGATTACAACCTCATCCCCAACGTAGTCTATACCTGGCCGGAAGTCGCATCGGTCGGACAAACGGAGGAGCAACTCAAGGAAGCGGGTATTCCTTACAAATCCGGCAAATTTCCCATAAAGGCCCTCGGGCGGGCCCGGGCTAGCATGGACATGGAAGGCATGGTCAAAGTCCTTTCGCACCAGGAAACGGACGAGATCCTGGGCGTTCACATGGTCGGCCCCAGAGCCGCCGACATGATCGCCGAAGCGGTCGCCTTAATGGAGTTTCGGGCTTCTGCCGAAGACGCCGCTCGCATGAGCCATGCCCACCCGACCTACACAGAAGCCATGAAGGAAGCTGCGTTGGCCGCCACTGCCAACCGCCCCATACACATCTAAGGAGCAGCTAAGCCAGCAATTCATCAGCCTTCTCCAGAAGCCAGTTCTTCTCTATGGAAGAACTGGCCTCGATCTGCCGGCGGATCTGGCGGATCTTTTCTTTTTCGAACGATTGGGCAAAAGCCAGCTTTCGGACAACCTTCAACAAATGCAGGTACTGGTCTTTTACCGGCTTGGCAAGTTTACTTTTCCGGCTTAGAAAGATCCGAAATGCTTCAAGCAGAGAGTCCAAAGACCGCATCTCATCCATTTCGAAATAAGTCTTCAGTAAAAGCAACCGGCTTCCCAAGGCATACTGCAAATCCGAATAGGCCACCAGCGATAATTGCTCGATGACCCGATCGAACTGCCGCTGATGAAAAAATACCTTGGCCAGATTGTAATCGACGGCATTTTTCTGTTCCTCCTCCGGCAAAAAACGCGTGTAATCGCGGATAAATCCTTCTACCCAGCTAAAGGCTTCCACGCGCAATGCCACCGTGATGATGTTGCGATAGGTCTTGGCATCCAGCCTTTCTTTCTCCAGAAGGATCTTGTGGCTCAACCCCAGCTGGAACAGTTCGAACATCTCCCGGTAATAACTGTGGTCCCCCTGGTTAATCTTTTCCACAATGCAGTAATTGTACAGGTGAATGAACAAGGCTTTCTGGTCGTCCTGGGCAAAGCAATCCAGTTCTTCGATCATCAGCTCTTTCAATTTGAGATAGGCCGACTCCCCTTGCTCGGGCTGGTGCAAACCCACGGCCAATAAGTAGGCTTTTACCAGGCGATTGTCCGCCAGGTCCGACTCTTCCAGCCAACTCCGAAGCGAAGAAGGAAACCGGACTTGGGCGCGCTCCGGCATCATGTAGGCATAACCCAGCGAGTCGGTGACCAGCCTGAGCTTTTCAAGAGCAAAGAAACACTCCAGGCTTCGGTCCGCCTGCTCCAGGTCCCTGCGTCCCGATTTATGGTTATCCGTATTCTCTTTTTGTTTCAACTGTTGCCGAAAAAACAGGAATCGCGTAAAGTAGTCCCGGCCTTCCGTTGTTTTATTTTGTTGAAACCGGTTGATCTGCTTGGCGGCCAGAGCAGGGTGCCATTTTTCGTAGGAAGCCCCGCTGAACGATTCCAGTAGCGCATTATGAACCTGGACCTCGTCTGCCTGCCAGTGCTCCAAGGCGCTGAACCGATAAAAAAGCTGGATCAAATCCGAATAATTCCTCCTCAGATGAAGATCATCAAAGGGACGATCCGGAAACAATTCTGCCCAAACATCTTCTTTTGAGGACTGTTTTCCCAATGGTGGCGTTAATTGAAGTAGAGGCAATAGTTCAGTCTTCTCCGTGAAATAAGGAGAAGCCACAAATTTTTCGAATCGGGTAAGGTCTCGCTTGCCCAGCGTCTCCAACAAGTCTGTCAATTTCGGACTAGGTGATTTTATTAACGACAATTTTTGTAATTATTGGTTATAATTGACTGAAAATAAGACTTTAATCTATTTTTCAAGCAGCTTTTATCTGACAATTTTCCTTTATTGTGCTTTTCTTTTTCCCAAAAGAATGAAACATTACAGAATAAAATACCCGCTCATGTCCCGTGCTCTACCTATTATTCTGATCCTCTTGTATTCTGCCTGTGGAAAGGGGATTTCCCAGGACTGTACCAGCGAGCTTGGCTTTGCTTTCATCGACGAAAATCGGGTCGTTATTTACAACCTGAGCACCGATTATGAGGAAGTGAGTTGGGAATTGAGCGGTGCGCAAACCGAGCACATGCACGACGGAGCGGTAATAGCTTCTTTTGACGCCTATCCGGCTACCGTATGTCTCACGATCTATGGGCCCGATGGCTGTGAATCCGTCCGTTGCATTGAGCTTTTTCCGGGCTCGCCCGAAGATCTTTGCCAAACACGGGATTGCGTATGGCCCGGAGATGCCAACGGCGATGGCGCGGCCAATCATTTTGATCTGCTCACCCTGGGTCGCGGGTACAATGCCCTGGGGGCTCCTCGCGAAATATTCCCTCTGCCTGAGGAACCCATGGCATGGATTCCTAACATGGCTGACGATTGGGCGAACGAAATCGATGGTATCAATCTGAAACATCTCGATTCAGACGGAGATGGCCACGTTACCGAAACAGACGTAGCGGCCATCCCCATGAATTACCAAGCCGACCTGGATTATCAAACCGTTCAAAGCGCTTCCGGCCCACGGGTTTTTGTCGAATTCCCGGACAGTGTAATCCAGATAGACCCTTCCGGCGAAATACCTACCGAGGTCGGCATTCGGGTACACCTGGGTACAGCAGATTTTCCCGCCACAGAGGTAACGGGGATCGCCTTCTCGCTCGACTATCCGGGGGTGATCGTAGCTCCGGGCTCCCCCTCCCTCACCTACAATGATTCCTCCTTCTTTGGCCTCGCGGAAGAAACCCTCCAGATCCAATACGACAACCAGCCAGAAGGCCTTTCCCGTATGGACGTTGCCCTGAGTACCCGAGAGGGAAAACTCGTCGGAGGATTCGGAACGCTCTTTGAAGGGAATTTCATCGTGATCGCAGATATCGCCGTCGGCAAAGGAGATGTCCTGATTCCCTTCGAAGTGGGCATAAGCAAAATTTTGCTCTTAGACCGGGATGGAAACACGGTTCCCGTGCAGATCCCGGCACAGACTGCCAGTGTAGGTCTGCAGCTTGGCACCACAACCACCTCTCAGCGACCCGACCCGAAACTCAACCGGCAGGTTCAGCTTTTTCCCAATCCGACCTCTGGCTATACCCGCTTGCAATGGACCGATCTTCAGCCTCGGATGGTCCAGATTTTTGATGCTTTCGGCAAGCTCGTAGCTCAGCAAACGCCGCAGAGCAATCCTTTGGTGCTGAATACAACCTCCTGGCCAAGCGGACTTTATTCGGTTCGGATCTATGCTGAAGAAGGGATCGCCCTCAAGCGGTTGGTGGTCAAGCCTTAAGCAGGTTTGCCGCCTACCACGATTACGATTTCCCCCTTTGCCTGACCCTCGCCCGTGTAATGCTGAATCAGCTCATCCAGGGTCCCCGGCAGGATCTCCTCGTGAATTTTGGAAATTTCCCGGCAGACACAAGCGGGTCGATCGGCCCCGCAGCTTTCTGCCAGTTGTTGAAGACACTTGACCAATCGATGCGGAGATTCAAACAAAACGAAGGTATGAGGCAGGTCCGCAAGTTGGGCCAGACGGGTTTGCCGCCCCTTTTTGTGAGGCAGAAAGCCTTCGAAAAAGAAGCGGTCGCAGGGCAGCCCGGAAGCCACCAGAGCCGGGACAAAAGCCGTCGCCCCGGGCAAGGCCGATACTTCAATGCCGGCTTCGCGGCAAGCCCTGACCAGGAGAAAACCCGGGTCCGAGATCCCGGGGGTGCCGGCATCCGTGATGAGGGCCAGGTCCTTACCGCTCTGCAAGGCTTCCAGGAGGCCTTCCAGCACCCGGTGCTCATTGTGGGCGTGATAGGATCGCATGGGCGTCTCAATCCCGAAATGCTTCAACAGGCGACCGGAGGTTCGAGTGTCCTCCGTAAGAATGAGATCGGCCTCTTTCAGGACACGTACCCCACGAAGGGTCATATCCTCCAAATTCCCGATCGGCGTGGGGACGAGATAGAGCATTAGGCATCCGCCGGACTGATCGTAAAGGTGTAGGTCTCCATGATCACGTTGGCTATGAGTTTTCGGCAGGCCTCATCCACTTTGGCGTGGGCAGCTTCATCCGACTCCGCTTCCAGGGTCATGCTGACGTGTTTGCCGACGCGTACGTTTTCAACACCGTAAATATCCAGATTGGCCATATTCTTCTGGACAGTCTTTCCTTGGGGGTCCAGTAATTCTTTGTGGGGCATGACATCAATTTCCGCCAGGTATTTCATGGGCGACATTCGATTTGAACAGAACAGAAAGTAAAATATACAGCACGATGATGGCTACCAGACCTACTTCCTGCAATCCCAGCAGCAAAAGCCCGGAAGCAAAGACGAAGATAATCCGAATCTCGTTCCCCCGCCAAGACAGGGTTTTGAATTTTAGACCGAACAGGGGTATCTCCGCGATCAACAGCCAGCAACTCAGAGCGATCACCGAATATAAAAACCCGAAGGAACCGACCCACTCTCGTAAACCGTAAGGATCCCGCACAAAAATCAGCAAAATCCCCACAGCCAGCAAGGTGTTGGCTGGAGTAGGAAGACCGATAAAACCGGATCGTTGCCGCTTATCCAGATTAAAACGGGCCAAACGGAGAGCGCTGAAAACCGGCACCAGACATGCGGGCAAAGCCAGGTAGGGAATGATGGCAGCAGGATCAGCCAATTGACTCAGGAGTTGGAAATAGATGAAGCCCGGTACCAGGCCGAATGAGATCATATCGGCCAGAGAGTCCAGCTGAATACCCACTTCCGATTGCACTCCCAGGGCTCTGGCCGCCAACCCGTCCAGGAAATCGGCCAATCCGGCCCCCGCGAGAAACCCACAGGCCAGCAGATACTCCTCTTTTCCCAGAAGAAGCAGGGCCACCATGCCCAAAACCAGATTTAAGGCTGTGATCCCGTTGGGGATGTTCCGTCGAATCATAAGTTGCATCTTCCGGCTAAGCCGCATTAAAGATACATAAGTACACCCTTTCGGGATCTTAGCGTTCCTCTGGGTGATTTTCCGCAACCCCAACCTTTTTTGACATTTAGCCGTCATGCTTCACAGGGAAAGCTTTCTCTTTTCCCGTTTATTCTCTCAATAACCTATCTTTCAGGATAGGAAATTTTCGGTTTTTTGACGGCTTATGCCGGTTGCTATGAGTCCATTTGGTAAGCTGCTTTCATTTTCTTCCCGCCTTTTCATCGCTGGCCTGCTGGCTTTGGGTTGGCTCGGTTCTGCCTTCTCGCAGGACAATTGCGGCCGGGCGGAAGTTCTCTCCCTGACGAATGGAAAATACTGCTCTGATGCAGGTGAATTCGACAATCAGGACGGCAACCCAGCCGAATTTACCCCCAGCTGCTTTTCGGGAAACTATTCGGATTCCTGGTTTGTCTTTACCCCTTCTGCGACGGATGTCGTCATCACCATCATAGGAGCCACCGGCGCCGGCTCGGGCGGTACCCTCACCAGACCCGAAGTGGCCTTGTACCAGGGCTTTTGCAACGCCTTGAACGAGATCCAGTGCGAATCCGATGTTTCCGGCCGGAACATCACCGAGCTCTATAAGGGAGGTCTTCAGGTAGGCGTCCCCCATTACATACAGGTGCAGGGGGCCGACCTTGCTGAGGGTAGCTTTCAGGTTTGCATAGAAAATTTCAATGCCCCGGCCTTGCCCGGATCCGACTGCTTTTCGGCCTCCAGGCTTTGCAATAAAGATGCTTTCAGCGTGGACAATGTCGTAGGGGGAGGGCTGGACCCTGACGAGGCCGGGAACTCATCCTGCTTGTCCGGCTTCGGGGTCAATACCGAAACCAATTCCACCTGGTACCAATGGACCGCCGGAACCAGCGGGACTTTGACCTTTAACCTTACACCTTCTAACCCGGCGGATGACCTGGATTTCGTGCTCTATGAGATTCAGGGTGATTCTCAAGCCTGCCAGGGCCTGGTGGAACTCAGGTGTATGGCTGCCGGAGATTTTGTCTTCCCCAGTCCTTGCATGGGCCCTACCGGGCTGCGCGAAGGTGAGTCCGACGCATCGGAAGCTGCGGGTTGTCCCCCGGGGCAAAACAATTATTTGGCCCCTATCGAGATGGAAGCCGGAAAAAATTACGCCCTGCTGATCAATAATTTCACCTCCACCGGCAATGGTTTCTCCATTGAATTCGGGGGAACCGGCACCTTTCGGGGTCCGGAAGCCGATTTCGTCGCAGACGATCCCGACCTGACCTTCTGCGTCGGACAGCAGGTGACTTTCTCTGACGCCAGCGCTCTCACGAACAACCAGATCCAGTCGTGGCAATGGCAATTTGGCGGCAGCGGCGGACTGCGATCGGCCACGACCGAAGGACCGCATACCGTCCAATTCAACCAAGCAGGTACTTTCCCCGTCATTTTGCAAGTTACCAACGAGAAGGGCTGCATCATCACCACCTCCAAGACCATTACCGTAGAGTGCTGCCCGGATCACTTTACTTTGTCTCCGGATATCAGCCAAAATCTCTGCGCCCAAGACAGTTCGGGTTCGATCCAGCCCAATGCCGTGAGTGGTTTCGGGCCCCTATCCTATAGCTGGAGCAATGGAGACCCGGGGCCTGCGTTGGCGGGTGTACCGGAAGGACAGTACGAAGTGCAAATCTCCGACGCGGCGGGTTGCGACACAACCCTTTCCTTCATGCTGGAGGCGCCCCCCCAGCTGGATGTGGATACTCTGATTCAAAGGCCGACCTGCAACGGAGGTACCGATGGAGCCATCCAACTCAATGTATCCGGAGGCAACGCCCCTTACGCCTTCCAGTTCCAAAACGGAACCTTTGATTCCTTGAACCGCTGGACCGGGCTCTCCGTAGGGGATTATCCGATCTCAATCCGCGATTCCAATGGTTGCCTCTTGCAAACGCTTGTTCCTCTCCGGGAACTGGAATTGGTGCTGGAGCCCATAGTGAATCCCGTGCGCCCGCCCTCCTGCCCTGGTTTGTCCGATGGGGCCGTAGAAGCCCGGATCGCCAACGGCCAGGGCCCCTATCTTTTCAACTGGCAAGACGGGCAGGGATTCCGACCGGATTCCCAAATTGAAAACCTGCCCGAGGGCCACTACAATCTGGAAGTGACCGACGCCAATTTATGCCGGGGGAGCTTCATCTTTATCGTACAAGATCCGCCGCCCCTGGAAGTAACTTTCGGCAACGTGCCTGTGAGTTGCCATGGGGGCTCCGACGGCAGCCTCATTGCCAATGCCGCGGGAGGCACCGGTTCCTATCGCTATACCTGGAACGGCAATCCGGGAGACAGCCTACTCAATGGCGTACCCTCGGGTACCTACGATCTGACCCTCCTGGATGCCAACGGTTGCCGTCTGGATACTCAGTTTGTCCTCACCCAACCTCTGCCCCTTTTGGCCGGAATATCCGAAACCTCAAGCATTACCTGTTTTGGAGAATCCACAGGCCGCCTGGTGGGCATGGGGCAAGGAGGAACGCCTCCCTACCTTTACCGCCTGGACGGGGGCGATTTTCAAAGCATCCCGGAATTTCTCGATCTTCCGGCCGGCAGTTACGTGTTATCCGTGGAAGATGCAGCCGGCTGCCAAGACTCTACCCAAGTCCAGTTGGGACAAGCTGCTCCCTTTACGATCGAGGCGGGGAATGATTGGCAGATCCGACTGGGAGGCTCTGTTCAATTAAGCGCCATTCCCAGCGAACCCGTCGCGGGCCTGGAGTGGTTCCCATCTGACTCCCTGTCCTGCGTCAATTGTGAACGACCCGTCGCCAATCCGACCCAAACCACCACCTACCAAGTCCGGGCAGTCAATGGTCAAAATTGCTTTTCCGAGGATTCCGTCACCGTTTTCGTCCTGGATTTCAAACCTCTCTATTTTCCATCCGCTTTTTCGCCCAATAGCGACGGCAGCAATGACTTTTTCACCCTCTATGCAAACGATGCCGCGCGGGAAATTCTCAATCTGAGCGTTTTTGATCGCTGGGGTAACCTTGTCTTCGATCGTCAGAACCTGGAGCCCGGGCTGGAAAGCCAGGGCTGGGACGGTACCTGGAAAGGAAAAAACATGCCCGCCGGCACTTACGTTTTCCTGGCAGAGATCCTGTTCGTGGACGGGAACAGGAAGCGCTTCGAAGGAGAAGTGATCCTCTTGCGCTAAATTTGCAGAAAGCGTCCTAAATATTCATTGCATGAACCCCCTGCGAAGGCTACTGTGGATGATCTTATCGATGGGACTGCTTCAGGCCTGTCAACACGACCCCAGGGAACTGGAGGAAATGATGCGAGCCTATCGCCCTGATCTGGAAACGGCTCTGGATGTGGAGATCCTGTACAGCGATTCCGCAAGGGTCAAAGTCCGCATCACCGGCCCCAGGATGTTGCAATACCTGGACCGGGAAAATCCGCGACAGGAATTTCCCGACGGCGTGAAGGTCCAGTTCTTTGGAGAAGAAGGAGAAGTTTCAGGGGTTCTGACGGCTAAATATGGAATCCGATATGAGCGGGAAGACGAGGTAGAAGTACAGGACAGTGTAGTATGGCAGGGCGAGGGCCGTCAGAAACTGGAAACCGAAAAGCTGGTGTGGGACTCCCGCGAGAAAAAAATCCGGACCGACCGCTTTGTGGTCATTACCCGGCCCAACTATAAAATATATGGACACGGTTTTGTGGCTGAACAAGATTTCTCCAATGCCCGCATCCTGGCACCGGAAGGACGTATCAATTTCCCGGCCGATAAAGCTCCCGGATCCGCCCAGGAACCCGATCCCGATCCCGATCAACCGAATTAAGAAATGATCTTGTTTTTCGCCATAATCGCACTTCTTCTGTCTGCCCTTTTCTCGGGCTCCGAGATTGCATTTGTATCCGGAAATCCTCTGCGGGTAGAACTCCGCAAAAAAAGAGGTGGCCGGCGGGGGACCATTCTTGCCCGTTTTTACGACAATCCCTCAGGCTTCATCGGGACTATGCTTACCGGCAATAACATTGCCCTGGTCGCTTTTTCCTCCCTGATGAGTACCCTGTTGGAACCCTACCTCCTCCCCTGGGTATATGCCAATGAAGTAGCCGTCCTCCTGGTGAATACGCTGCTGATCACATTGATCGTGCTGGTCTTCGGGGAGTACCTCCCGAAAGCCATCGGACGCCTTTTTTCGGATGAAGCGCTTTACATCCTTGCCGTACCGCTGGAAGGGCTTCGCATCGCTTTGAATTATCCATCCCGAATATTGAATGGAGCATCCAACCGGGTGCTGACTCTGGCCCTGGGCCGGCAATTGGAGGAAGAGGAACGGGCTTTTACCCGACTGGACCTGGAAAAATTCGTCGAAGAGACCCAACTTTCTGAAGAAGTAGAGGAGATTGATCGGGAACTCTTTGGAAAAGCGCTCAATCTGAAAGACGTCCGCACCCGCGAAGCCATGATCCCACGCAACGAGATTGTGAGCATCGATGTGAACGCTTCCACCCAGGATCTGGAGAACATCATTCGGGAAACGCACATTTCCAGGCTCGTGGTGGTAGACGGGGAAATCGACAAAGTGCTCGGCTATGTACACCATCAACAATTACTGAATCGCCCCAAGTCGATCCGGTCCCTCATCATGCCTTTGATCTTTGTGCCGGAAGCAATGCGCATCACCGACTTGCTCAGCCGTTGTATTAAGGAACGGCAGAACATCGCCATGGTGGTGGATGAATTCGGCGGAATTTCCGGCCTGATCACTCTGGAAGATGTACTGGAGGAGATCTTCGGCGAAATTGAGGATGAGCACGACCAGGAAGAGCATATTGAAAAAATCGTCGGGAAAGGAGAATGGCTTTTCTCAGGCCGATTGGAAATCAGTTACCTCAATGAAAAATTCAATTTGCGACTGCCCGAGGGAGACTACCACACCTTGTCCGGCTTTCTGGTCATGACCACGGAAAGCATCCCGACACAGGGAGAAGAAATCATCCTTAACGGATACCGATTTTTACTGGAATCGGTCAGCAAGACCAAAATTGAAAAGGTCCGGGTCATAGAGATTCCCCAGGCGGAGGATCAATAGGCGGTCAAGGAGCCATAATCTTCGTAGGTAATGATGGCCCATGCGGTAAGGGCTTGCCTGACCTCATCTTCATCGCGGGCCGCAAGCGCTACCGTGACTTCCTCTTCTGTCCCGAAGCTCGTACCCGGATGGTAGTATTCGGGTAAAGCCCCCTGCCGATCGACCTGTTTCTGAAAGCTGGTGTTGGTCCAGTTTTCAAAACCCAGGCCCGACTCCCGGCACAGCCGCTCCAACAATTGCAGATGGGCGTATTGCCCGCTGGAAAGTCGGCAGGACCAGGTTTTATAGTCGGATTTTTTGTAAAGCCCCACTTCGTCGAATACCGGATACTTTTTTCGGTTTACCACTTGCCAGCCGGAGGGGAGGCCGTCGACGAGCACCTGATCGCGAAAACACAAGCCTGAAGCCGGCCAGGGAACGCTCCCGATGAAAGCCAGGGCGGGAGATACCCGCCGCCCCCACAGCAATTCGTATCCGCTTCCCCAGTCTGTGCGTATGGATATGATGCCCCCGGTGAAAGGGTTATCTCCATTCCAGCCAAATTTATTCCAGGTGATCCGCGCCAGTTTTTTACGGCCCAAGGCGGTTGCCACCAACCCTACGTCCCACCAGGCTTCCTGGTCATCCGGACATTGGGCGAGCCCCTTTTTCAGATAATGAAGGGCCGGTTTCCACTCTTTCCGACCTTTATAAATGCGCCCTAATCGCAAGAATGCATCACCATCTTCCGGATCGTGCCGCACGATCAATTTCCACAATTTGATCGCATGATAGTGATCCCCGCACTGCTCGTAGGTGGCCGCTTGTTCCCTCAATTTCTGGAGATCGTTATTCTTTTTCATCACCAAACAAATATAACCGAATACTGCTCCAGGGCAAGTATCCTAACTGACAGAGATCTACTGCCACTCAAATATCGCCTGGGAGCCCCTTTAAATTTACAATCAGGGAACACCGCCTTCCAAAGTTGAGCCAGTCCCTTTATTTTGCGGTTTTCTAACCTAAAGGCCATGAAGCTTTGGAAAGTTTGGATAGACACGGGCGGAACCTTTACCGATTGTATTGCAGCCGCACCCGATGGAAGATGGCTCCGGCAGAAGGTAATGAGCAATGGCCGCTTGCGAGGCGAGATCCTGAAGCAGTTGGACGATTCAACCTTCTCCATCCGGGAAAAATGGGAAATCGGAAAGGATATTTTTCCGGGATATCGGTTCCAACCCCAGACAAATCCGGAGGAGTGGGCGACCATTGAAGTTTATAACCCGGCAAAAGGACACATCCGGCTGGATAGACCTTTAAAGCTGGCCCCGGGCACCTTTGAAATTCTTTCTCCGGAGGAAGCTCCTATTCTGGCGGCCCGGATGATCACCCAAACCTCTCTTCAGCAGGAACTTCCCCCCATGGAAATGCGCCTGGGCACCACCAAAGGGACCAACGCCTTGCTGGAGCACAAAGGGGCCAAAGTGACCCTGTTGATCACCCGGGGGTTCAAGGACCTGCTATACATCGGCAAGCAACAGCGCCCCAATCTCTTTGAATTGGCCATCCCCGAACCGGAGCGATGGTACGACCAGGCCATCGAGATCCCGTTGCGCATGGACCGTTCGGGCGAAGTGCTGGAGGAACCCGGATCTGATTTTTGGGAAGGATTGACCCATAAATTGAAAGCCACGGAAACCGAAGCCGTTGCGATCGCTTTCCTGCACGGCTATCGAAACCCGGGGCCCGAGGCCAGACTCGCCCAAACCCTTCAAACTGCCGGTTTCCAGTTCGTTTCTACCTCCGTTTCTGTAGCCGGCACCCTCGGGTTCGAAGCCCGCAGTCGTACCTGCGTGATCGACGCCTACCTTTCCCCCATCCTGCGTTCCTACCTGGATTCCATTCAGGAAAAGCTGGGAAAAGGAAGCCGTTTGCTGGTGATGAGTTCCGACGGAAGCCTGAACCCGGCCGGGACTTACCAAGCCAAAGACAGCCTCTTGAGCGGTCCTGCCGGCGGAGTAGTAGGCGCCGGTCAGGTCGGGCAAGATTGCCAATTGGATAACCTGATCGCCTTCGACATGGGAGGTACCAGTACCGACGTATCGCTTTGGAAGGGAAAGCCTCGTTTTCGCTCTCACACGATCGTTGCCGGACAGGAACTGGCCATCCCTTCCATCGAATTGGAAACCGTGGCGGCAGGGGGAGGCTCCATCTGTTCCTTCGACGGCCATCAGCTGCGGGTAGGCCCCGAAAGCGCAGGCTCCTATCCGGGGCCGGCCTGTTATGGAGCAGGTGGGCCTCTTACGATCACCGATGTAAATCTTTTGTTGGGTAAAATGGCTCCGGAAAGTTTGTCTATACCCATTCAGGCGGAAAAGGCCAGAGAGGCCCTGCTTGAGCTCAAAGAAGAGGTAGACCGGGCCTTGGGCCATGACCACGATCCGCAAAGTCTCCTACGGGGATGGGAACAGATCGCCAACGAGAAAATGGCGGGTGCCATCCGCACCGTCTCCGTTGCACAGGGAGAAGATCCCAGCCAATTCAGCCTGGTTGCTTTCGGCGGCGCAGGAGGGATGCACGCTTGCCGCTTGGCAGAGCTGATGCAAATGGATTCCGTCCTTTTTCCCGCCGATGCCGGGCTGCTAAGCGCGCGAGGGATCGGCCATGCACCCATCAGCCGATTCGCCCTGCGGGAACTCCGCCTCCGGCTGGAAGTTTTTACCGATAAAGCCGGTCAGATCGTCAGAGAGTTGGAAAGAGAGGTATTGGATCGGCTGGAACAGGACGGTTATCCCCGCTCGGCGGTTCAAATCACAGACCGGCAGGTATTCCTCAAGCTGAGGGGACAGTCCTTTTCCCTCCCGGTCGTTTTTGACCAAGGCCCTGCCATGCAAAAAGCCTTTGTGGAAGGATATAAACAGGTCTTTGGGTACCTGCCTAAGGGGGCTTTGGAGGTGGAGCGGGTGGAGATCAGAGGAGCCACTCATCCGGAGAAGCGGCAAAGCTTTACCGGGGAGCCCAAGCCTTACTCGCTTCATCCGGCCCATACGGTTCGCAACTTTTTATCCGGGGAGGAAGTCCCCGTTTTCTACATCCAGGACCTGAAGCCGGGGGCCTTTTGCTCGGGGCCTGCCATTTTGGCCCACCCCCACCATACCTGCTTTCTGGAAGCAGGCTGGGAAGCCCGATTGGGACTTCACGGGCATTGGGTCGGCAAAAAAAACCACCCAACCCGAATGGTAGCTGCGGCTTCAGAAGCCGTAGCGCGGGAGCTATTCACCAACCGCTTTACTCAGATCGCCCGCGAGATGGGCGCCCAGCTGCAACGCACTTCCATGAGCGTTAATGTGCGCGATCGGCTGGATTTTTCCTGCGCCCTGCTCGATCCCGATGGCTATCTCCTGGTCAACGCTCCGCATATCCCCGTACACCTGGGAAGCCTGGGCATCTGCGCCCGACTGATCCTGCGGGATTTCGATCTGGGACCCGGAGATGTCATTCTGTGCAATCACCCCAAATACGGCGGCTCTCACCTCCCCGACCTCACCTTAATCCAGGGGATTTTTTCTGCGGAAAGAATCCTGCTGGGCTATGCCATCAATCGGGCGCATCATGCCGAAGTGGGCGGAAAACGCCCCGGATCCATGCCACCTGATGCCACCTCTCTGGCCGAAGAAGGCGTGGTCATTCCTCCTTTCTACTTATTGCAGAAAGGAGAAGATCACTGGGAAGAATTGAAGAACCTGCTGTCAAAAGGCCCCTACCCCAGCCGGGCCGTCGAAGAGAACCTGGCCGACCTGAATGCGGCCCTGGCCAGCTTGCAAACGGGAAGGAAGGCCCTGATCCAACTGGTGGAAGAACAAGGCTGGGATCGGGTTCGCCACTACATGAACGCCTTGCAGGGAGTTGCCCGCCAATCGCTAGGAGCCAGGCTCCCCTCTCTGATTGACAAAAAATTAAAGGCTACCGAATACCTGGACGATGGCCACCGGATACAAGTTCAGATCCAAAAAGAGTCGGATGAACTGGTCATCGATTTTGAGGGAACCTCTGCGGTACACCCCGGCAATCTGAACGCGAATACTGCTATTGTGCACAGTGCGGTCATGTACGTACTCCGGCTAATTTGTGGAGAGGATATTCCCCTGAACGAAGGGCTTATGTCTGCCGTCCGGATCCGGTTTCCGGAGAACTGCTTCCTTGCCCCGCTTTTTCCCGATGAGCCGGACCAATGCCCGGCGGTTGTGGGCGGAAACACCGAAACCAGCCAGCGTCTGGTGGATACCTTGCTGAAGGCATTCGGGGTAGTCGCCTGCGGGCAGGGAACTATGAATAATCTGGTGTTCGGAAATGAAAAATTCGGTTATTACGAGACGATCGGGGGTGGGGCCGGGGCGGGTCCAGGCTTTCACGGTCGCTCGGGAGTACACCAACACATGACCAAC
>CAZXIX010000017.1:0-55074 GCA_964640855.1 uncultured Saprospiraceae bacterium | reverse complement strand
CATCTTGGATTCGAACCTGCGGCCCTCCCGACAAAGTCGGGATGCGCTAACCGGACTGCGCTACACCCCGTGCGCCACTTACGTGGCTATTTTCTTTTGTTTGCCAGGATTAATTTTATCCAACATCTTGGATTCGAACCTGCGGCCCTCCCGACAAAGTCGGGATGCGCTAACCGGATCGAAGATGCTGACCGAGCATAGCGAGCGTCCGTACAGCGCCTTGTGCTGATATCTCGACAAGCTTGCTTCGTCGGGATCGTCAGTATACACCCCGGGCGGGTCCTGCAGACCCGAATAAGGAACTTCGAACATTCGAATATCTAACTGTCGATAGACAGGCATGAATGACGAAGGAATGAAAACAAACCCTGCATTATTCATTCCTCCCTTCTTCATAGCCTTTTGCCTTATGCGAAAGGCTTAGCGGTGACGGGGGGATTCGAACCCCCGATAGCCTGTTAGGACTATGCCGGTTTAGCAAACCGGTGGTTTCAGCCACTCACCCACGTCACCCGGGCTGAATCTTGAAACAAAAATTTCGACTGCATCCGTTCCAAAATGGACTTTCTTCCAAGCCTTTTTCCAGAGCGACTGCAAAGGTAAGCTAGCGGGTACTAAAATACAAGCCGTAGAACCGAATTCTGGCGAAAGCATTCGACCTGGGCCATCAGGAGGAAAGTCGCGCCCAAAGCATCCCAATATACTCATGGAAGGCACTTTCCAGAAAGAAAGCATTTTCAGAACTGGGAGCCCAATGCCAACGGCGCACCGCCCCCGACTTCAGCCGGTGATTGGTTGGCGCCGGTATCGGATTAAGGCCTTCCGCCTCAAACAAAAGCATCGCTCTCGGAAGGTGAAGGGCATCCGTAACCAGGATCAAAGGACGCCCGTCCCGGAACCGGTCGGCATAGGATCGGGCCTCCGCCCGAGTGTTGTGCGGTTCAGGAAGGATGTGGATCACCGAATCCGGAATACCCAAAGACAGGGCCGCCTCTCGGGCCACCTCAGCCTGACTCGAAACCCCCACATCCGAATAGCCCGAAAAAACCAACTCGCTTCCCGGCAACAGCTGATGTATACGAATGCCTTCGACCAGACGACCGAGAGCCGTCACTTTCAACTGGTCCGTCGGTGGCAGCGAAGGGTCCAAAGTGTGCCCTCCCCCCAGCACTAAAATTCGGGCCCGCCCCTCGCCTAAAGCCTCCTCCAGTCCCGGATAATCATGAAGCCGGAAAGGGGAATAGCGCTTCTCCAGATTCCATACCAGCGTCCTTTGTAAAAACGGGGTATAACTCAGGAAGAATACAGTTACCAATCCCCAAGCCAATATCCGGACCGTCTTCCTATGTTTCCGATAGCCGGCAATCCCCAGCAGGATCAGACCGATGGCAATCACCTGAGCAGGCGAGATCAGTACAGATACTAAAAATCGAAGGAGTTCGGTCATACTGCAAATAACGGGAACCGGATCCGATCTTTCGGTTCCGGAACAAATCTTCCATCACAACGGAAAAACGGTCCCCTGGAAATCCTCATGAAGAACCCGCAATATCCCTTCTTTCTCCATCTTGGAACCGCTTTCGACCTTCGGCTCGCCATGTATCAACAGTTAGGGCAGCAAGGAGAGAGTTTGTTGATCTGATGGGCATAGGCCCACATCCAGTAAAAAAGGCCCCCGAAGGAGCCTTTTTAATTTTTCGAACCACAAACCGCCCTTCACCGTCAATCGATTAGTTATTCAAGCTCATCTTGACCTTCTTTTCCAACTCGGCTACGGTGTCCTTGAAGACGGTATCCGTTTCCATCAGGTCCTTCACCGTGCGGCAGGAGTAGATCACCGTGCTGTGATCCCGGCCGCCGAAGTTGGCGCCGATGGCTTTCAGCGACTGGTCGGTCAGCTTTTTCGCCAGATACATCGATAGCTGCCGGGCCACCACGATCTGGCGCTTGCGGGTCTGACCTTGCAGTTTGTCGATGGATACGTTGAAATGCTCGGCCACCAGCTTTTGAATGTACTCAACGGTGATCTCCTGGTTGATCTGCGAAACGAAGTTCTTGATCACCTCCTTGGCCAGCTCCATGTCGATGTCCCGCTGGTTGAGGGAGGATTGAGCCGCCAGGGACACCAACACGCCCTCCAACTCCCGGATGTTGTTCTTGATGTTGTAGCAGATGTATTCCGTCACATCCGGCGGAATATTGACCCCTTCGCGCGACATCTTGGCCTCCAGGATAGCCATGCGGGTCTCCAGGTCCGGCGCACTCAGGTCGGCCGTGAGCCCCCATTTGAAGCGGGAGATCAGGCGTTCTTCAATCCCCTCGAGGTCGCGCGGCGGGCGATCCGAGGTCAGCACGATCTGTTTCCGGCTTTGATGCAATTGGTTGAAAATGTGGAAAAAGATCTCTTGGGTCTTGGCCCGGTTGGAGATGAACTGAATGTCATCGACGATCAGCAGGTCGATCCCTTGGTAAAAATTGACGAATTCGTTGGTCGCATTGTTCTTGATGGACTGTATCATCTCGTTGGTGAATTTCTCCGACGAGACATACAGGACGTTCTTTTTGGGCATTCGCCGCAGTACCTCGTTACCGATGGCCTGCGCAAGGTGTGTTTTTCCAAGACCAACGTCTCCGTAAATCACCAGGGGGTTGAACGAGGTCGCCCCGGGCTTCTGGGCGATTGCCAGTCCGGCCGAACGGGCCAGGCGATTGCAATCCCCCTCGATGTAGTTTTCGAAAGTGTAGTGGGGATTCAGGTTGGGGTCCACCCGATTTTGCTTGATCCCGGGAATGACCACGGGATTGGCAATGGTCGTAGGATCAACCTGAGGGGGCCTGAACCCACTCTCTTCCCTCTTGTCTTGTTTTTTGTTGGCAAGCAGGATCTGATACTCCAATCTTCCCTGGTCTCCCAACTCCCGACGTATTGAGGTCTTGAGAAGGGAAACAAAGTGTCCTTCCAGAATCTCGTAATACACGCGGCTCGGCACTTGGATCGTAAGCGAGTCTCCGTTTAAGCGGACTGGCTTGATCGGCCGGAACCAAGTCTCGAAACTCTGTTGCGGAACACTCTTGCGAATGGTCTGCAGACAGTTGTCCCACACTGTGGCATGATCTAAAAACATCCTCCAGTCAGATTACGCTAGCAAAGGCTAGCCGTGAAAAAATAACAGCCTTGAGTGTATTGAGAGTATCAGTAAGCCGGACTCAAAAGGTTATGGGATAATTCTCCTTTTATTCATCCGGGCATTTGCGTGTGCTCCTTTCCAGAAGCGCAGGAATACAAAAATGGGGAATAATTTCCTTTCCTGAAAGTGAATTTCCATTTTTTCGGAAGCAAGACACCTAAATCCCATCCTTGGGCTTTCCAAGAAACTGTTTTTCAATTATTTGTCGGATCAAAAAAAAATCGACTTCCGAATATATTGAAAATCAGTCAATTATACTCCGAAAAAACGATCCAGACCAATAAAAGCAAGGCTTTCAGGCTCCAGCCGGCCGTCCGGATCCAGTTGGTCCGAACCAGCTTTCGGGCCGCAGAATCCGAGTATCCCTCCGACAGTTTTTCGTGCAACGGAACCTGCACGAAAAAGGTCGATATCCACAGCAGGCCCAGGAGTCCCAACTGCGCCCACCACCAGATGTCCAGATGGGAAATCCAAAGCCATCCCCCCAGCGCCAATTCCGCAACCATGACCGGAGCCACCACCCAGGTCGTCAAACGCGTGTGCATCTGTTCATAAACAGAAAAAACATCGGAGCCCACTCTCCTGAACAAGGGGTAATGGACCACCTGCACAAACCAGATCAAACCCACCATGTAGGCAGACAGGAAAAAGTAAAGGTTCAGAAAGAAATCCATGCTGTTTAGAACAAGAGGGCAAGGACTAGGTTGTGGATTTAATCAAAGGGCAGGTAGATGTCCGCGTTTTTCTAAACCAGTATGAACTCTGCTTTTGTAAATCCCTGAACTTTTTGCCGGCGCAGGTTTTGTTCTCCGTTCAGGAAACATCCGAGGTACGTTGCCTGGCAATATCCATCAGAAATCCGACATCCGCCCCACATCATCCAAAACCATACCTTTGCCCGTCATGGAAACAATCTACATCGGCTTGGGGTCCAACCAGGATGGTCCGGACCGGCAACTTCAGGAAGCATGCCGTCAGATAGCCGGGCAGGTCGGGGCCGTGGTAGCTGCGTCCCGGGTATACCGAACCCAGGCCTGGGGAAAAACCGACCAGCCGGATTTTCTCAACCAGGTCGTCGAATCGCAAACCCGGCTTTCTCCCCGGGAAGTCATGGACCAACTGCTCCGGATCGAGCAACAAATGGGCCGGATCCGCTATGAAAAATGGAGTCCCCGGCGGATCGACCTGGACCTTCTTTTCTATGGAAGCCGTATCGTAAATGAATCCGGCTTGCAGATCCCCCACCCTTTCCTGCACCTCCGTAACTTCGTTTTGTATCCCCTCTGCGAATTAGCCCCTCATTTCATTCACCCGGTACTGCAGGTTTCCATCGAGCATCTCAAAACCGAATCCCCGGATCCCCTTTTGATCGAACCGGTTTAAGTCTTATTTTCCATATCGAAAACCGACCCTATATGAGCCAAACATGGCCTTTTCCCCATAAATACATCGCCATTGAGGGCAATATCGGCGCCGGCAAGACCACCTTGTGTGAAATGATTGCCCGGGATTTCTCCTGCCGGATGATCCTGGAAGAATTTACGGACAACCCCTTCCTTTCGCTCTTTTACAACAATCCCGAACGATATGCCTTTCCGGTAGAATTGTTCTTCATGACCGAACGGCATAAACAGCTTCAGCAGGAACTCGGCCTGCAAGACCTGTTCAAGGACTCGGTCATTTCAGATTATTTCTTTCTCAAAACCCTGCTCTTCGCCGGTAACAACCTCAACGAAGAGGAGTTTCGCCTGTTCAGCCGGCTTTTCCAGGTGCTGAACAATACCTTCCCCAAACCCGATCTCCTGCTGTATCTGCACCGCCCGATCCCCGCCCTTTTGCAAAACATTGAAAAAAGGAACCGACAATTTGAAACCGATATTTCGCCCGATTATCTGATCCGGATCCAGAACTCCTACATGGAATTTTTTCGATCCGAAGACGGCATTCCCATCGTTATCCTCAAACTGGACGACCGGGATTTTGAGAGCGAACCCTTGCATTATGAAATAATTCTGGAAGTGTTGAAGAAATCCTTCCTGCCCGGCGTTCACTACCTGGAAGTTCACGACGGAGCCACCGGATTTGCCCTCCAGAATATTTCGGACAATTGAGCACTTTCCCGATCCATTGACGAAGCGAATCTTAGTCATCCCAGGATTCGGATCTTTCCCCCGCTTGCCAGGATCTCCGCTGCGCTCCGACCCGATACCCTGATACCCGCTTTCTCGCGGCCTTTGCGTCTCCTTAGCGTCCTTTGCGGTAAAAAGGGAAAGCCGCCTTTCACCGCCAAGCGCACGAAGAAGACGCCAAGCACGCCAAGAGCCGGTTGCAAAAAAAACCTGACTTCCAGAGGAGAGAAGTTTAAGCGTTTGAAAGGGTTGATTTTAAACTGCAACCTGATACCTGATACCGAATCGACTGCATGATCCACCCGCGCCCTTTGATTCCCTGAAGGGAAGGCCAACTCGCAAGCATTACCGCATTAAAACATTACCGCATTATCCATCCGCTTGTCAGGATCTTCGCCGCGCTCCGATACCCTGATACCTGATCCCCAATACCCAATACCCGATACCTGCATTTTTAACCTTTCGAGCAACACTGTCCCAAACCAAACTGTTCCTGTTACAAACCAACAGCCCATACACATGATCAACCTGCCTGAAATCGGAAAAAAGCGCATCGTAATCATCGGAGGCGGATTTGCCGGCCTCGCCCTCATCAAAGAATTGCGAAAGTCCGATTTCCAAATCGTGCTGCTGGACAAGAACAATTACCATCAATTTCAGCCCCTCTTCTATCAGGTGGCTATGTCGGGTTTGGAGCCGAGTTCCATCTCCTTTCCGTTTCGAAAGCTTTTTCAAAAAGAAAAACACATTTATTTCCGCGTTGCGGAGGTCAAAAAGATAAACCCGGAAGAAAAGCGCCTGGATACCGACTTCGGGATCGTCAACTATGACTACCTCGTGATCGCCACAGGCGCCGACACCAATTTTTTCGGCAATGAGGGCATCGCCCGGAAAGCCATTCCCATGAAATCGGTTTCAGAGGCCCTGTTCCTGCGAAACCGGATCCTCGCCGATTACGAAGAAGCCCTGCTGGAACCCCAATACGACGACCGGCAGCCCCTGCTGGACATCGTGGTAGTGGGCGGCGGTCCTACTGGCGTGGAAGTAGCCGGCTCCCTGGCAGAAATGAAAAAATTCATTCTTCCCAAAGATTATCCGGAGCTGAACCCCGATGAGGTAGATATTTTCCTGATGGAAGGCCTGGACCGCCTGCTGGCCGGCATGTCCGAAAAATCAGGAAAAGAAGCCAAATATTACCTCGAAAACCTGGGAGTCAACGTCATGCTCCATACCATGGTGACCGGTTTCGATGGTCGCAAGGTGATCACGCGCGATGGCCAGGAGATCGAAGCGTTCAAAGTGATATGGGCAGCCGGCGTCAAGGGTAATTATCCCGAAGGCTTGCCTGAAGAGGCCCGGGTCCGCGGCAACCGCCTGCAGGTAGACGACCAGCTGCGGGTAGCCGGCACCCAGGACATCTTTGCCCTCGGAGACGTGGCTTATCTGGAAGAAGACGCCTTCCCCAAAGGACACCCACAGGTAGCCCAGGTGGCCATCCAGATGGGGAAATTCCTGGCGCGCAAGTTTAAAGGAAAATCCTCCGGAAAAGGGTTTTCGTACAACGATCTGGGCTCCATGGCCACCATCGGCCGCAATAAAGCCGTCGTCGACCTGCCCCGCTTCCATTTCAAAGGCTTTTTTGCCTGGTTCGTCTGGCTGGTGGTACACCTTCGCCAGATCCTTGGCATCAAGAACAAGTTCTTCGTATTCCTGAACTGGGTCTGGAGCTATCTCTTCTACGACCAATCCTTACGCCTGATCATCCGACCCAGAGTACCTAAATCCGTAAACCGGGGAAAGGACAAGGAGGTTAAGCTGGTGGATCAATGATATTCAGTCTTTCGATTGGTAGATTGTAGATTTATGGCCAGTATCACCACTGTTCAGACGTCTAAAGCCTTTCAGAATGAACATCCTTATCATCGGCGGAGGAAATATGGGAAAAACCTATGCCCGGGCCTTTCTGCGCGCGCACATTACCAGCCCGGAAAAGCTCATGATCCTGGAACGGGATGAAGATCGGGCAGCCGAACTGGCCATCGATCGCCTGGCAGCCGTCCACTTCAAACCCGAAGATTGCGTATCCAAAGCTGATCTGGTCATTCTGGCCGTAAAACCCCAGGATAGCTCCGTGTTATTCCCTTCCATTAAATCCTACGTAGACCCCCAGCAGTTGTTCCTTTCCATCATGGCAGGGGTAAAAATTAAGACCATAGCGAACGCCCTGGGAGTCCCCAAGATCATTCGGGCCATGCCCAACCTACCGGCCCAGATCGGGCAAGGGATGACGGCCTTCACCTCCTCGGAGGAGGTTACCCGTATTGAGCTCATCACGGTGCAAAACCTGTTAAATACAACCGGGAAGACCCTATATGTTGCCCAGGAGGACCTCATTGACGCTTCTACAGCCATTTCGGGCAGC
Source organism: uncultured Saprospiraceae bacterium (assembly GCA_964640855.1). Lineage (GTDB taxonomy): Bacteria > Bacteroidota > Bacteroidia > Chitinophagales > Saprospiraceae > JAJDFU01. Next base: position 47,335 of record CAZXIX010000017.1, on the reverse strand, counting down.
GGTCCGGCCTATGTCTGGTTTTACATGAAGGCTTTAATGGAGGCTGCCCGAAAGTTGGGATTCTCCGAACCGGAAGCAGAACTTTTGGTCGCCCAGACCTTCCTGGGAGCCACCGAACTGTACCAGGCTTCCAATTTTTCATGCGAAGAGTGGATACGGCGCGTTTCTTCGGCCGGCGGAACGACCGAAGCGGCCATGGCCAACTACCAGGCTACCACGGTTCGGGACGATATCATTTCCGGGGCGGAAGCCGCCCTGAAAAGAGCGCGGGAATTGGGCGAATGATTAATGGGGTGATCACTCAAATTTACCGAATGAGCCAACGCACGCTTCCATTTCCTGAAGGGAAACCCGCTCGCAGTTCCGAATAACTCAGTTTTCTGATACCCAAATTTCCTGACGAAGCGGATCATACTTTTTCCAGGATTTGAATTTTGCATCCGCTTGTCAGGATCTCCGCTTTGACCCGATACCCACCTTAGCACTTAACTACTCAACCACTTTACCGCATTACCCACCCGCGCCCTTTGATTCCCTAAAGGGAAGATCCGCCCGCAGTTCCGAAAACCCCAGATCCCCGATAACCAATACCTGATACCTCGATACCCACTTAACTATTTACCTACTCAACCGCTCATTGGCAAATGCTTAAATCCTTCTTAGAGGCAGAGTAGAGCAACGAAGCAACCCGCCCAATTTAGCCACTTCCGCATAGGGAACCTCCCAAACCTGATACCCTCGCTTTTGCAAGGATTCTTTCAAACGGCGGAAACCGGTCTCTACCACAATTTTGTCGGGCGCCACAGAAAAAACGTTCGGACACATGCGGTTGAATTGCTCCTGGTCTACATCCACACGCTTCTTCTCCGGAAAGAGATCCAGCAGCGCTTCAGGCCGTTGCCTAAATCCGGGTTCATACAAAATAGCCTCCTCCTCTCCGATGGGCTGAAACGCACAGTCCAGATGGAGGGTATTGGTGGCTGGATCGTCTGTGACGACCAGTTCAAAACCGATCACCTTCTTGTGGGGCAGTTGGGAGCTAAGAAAATCCAGCCCCTCCCGATTGGTCCGGTCACTCAAGCCCACAAACACATAGTCGTTCCACAATAATACGTCGCCGCCTTCCAGGGTTACCTCTTCGGGCAGCTCCACCAACTGGTCGGCAGGAAGCTCGCTCAAGAGGGACCGGATGCCCCGGCGTTCCGTTTTTCGCTCCTGTTCCTTCATATTGGCGAGAAACAACTTATCGTCTATGACGAAAGCCAGATCACGGGTAAAGATCTGCTCGGTATCGGGAAGGTTCTTCGGGTACAGGACCTCAACCCCGTTCTCTTCCAGCACCCGGGCAAAACCTTCCATATGGTGCCGGATGATCTCGTCAGCAGGGTAGGTTCCATTTTGAACGTGGTACCGCATGACCGGATTGATCAGGCGGGGCTCTCCCCGGTCAACGCCAATGCCCAGTACGACTTTTTGCAGAGGGGCGGTTTCATTTTGGACATGAATCTGCATTCCTTTAGATTTCAACTTTCCTGGAAAGAACAGGATCTGAAAAGATAGGAACGGATCTGTCTGACCGAAAACCGAATATGTTCATTTTTACGACCTCCTTTCCGTTACCGGTAAACCCTTTGGCCGCCCGGAACCGATGCCGGGTTGGCATAAAAAAGAAGAAGGACTATTTTAAGCCATGAACCCATCCAGTGGTACTGCCGTTTACACCCAAAATATGGATATGAGAAACGCCTACCTTAAATCCCTTTTTTTTGCCGGCTTCCTGGCTGGAATCCTGGGAAGCTGTAGCCCGGGCAATCCCGACCTACCCACCGTAGGCTTCGTGGATGCTTTCGAGGACAACACCATCACCCAGGCCAAGGAAGGGTTTCTGGATGCCCTCCAGGAAAACGGATTTTCTGAAGAACAGGGCACGCTGAACCTGATCTATCGAAATGCACAGAATGACCAGCCCACGCTCATCCAGATCGTAAAATACATGATCCAGCAGGAAGTAGATCTATTGGCCACCAATCCGACCCTCTCGACCATCACGGCCGTACAGAATACGGACGAGATCCCGATCTTCATGATGACCTCTCCCACGCCAGAGCTCATGCGAATCACCGACGATTCCGGGCAGGCGCCTGGAAACCTGTACGGCGTGGCCGAAGATCTGAAGTACATCGACACCTCCTTTGCCCTTATGCCGGCCATGCTTACGCCCAAAGGCGAAAAGCTCAGAATTGGCTTGCTTTACAACCAATCCGAACCGCAATCGGTAGACGCTTTCAAGCGGATAAAGCAATTGGCCGACCGCTACGATACCGAACTGGTCGCTCAGCCGGTGAACAATACCGCCGAAGTGCAGATCGTCACGGCGACATTACTCAACGAAGGGATAGATGCCTTCTTCGCCAATCCGGACAATACCATTTTCAGCTCGTTCGAGATCATCCTCAAACGATGCCACGAAGCCGGAGTGCCTGTTTTTACCAGCGAAGCCGGCCTGGTCGCACGTGGAGCCCTGGCGGCATTCGGAGCAGACCTTTATCAGTGGGGGTACCAGGCGGGCGAGCAAGCAGCCAAATATCTGAAAACGGGAGACCGGTCCGGACTAAGCCTCGAAAGGGTCAAGGTCCGCCGGCGCGTTTTCAATCCGGCCACTGCCGAGCAATTCGGATTGGAGATGCCCGGTGACTTCGAACCCATCTAAAAGCATCGGCATCCTACTTTTCCATACCTAAGCTCGGCACTATTTCATGGATATCCTGATTCCACCTCTTATTCAGGGACTTTGCCTTTCCGCCATGGGGCTGGGGATCTACATTACGATGAAGATCTTTCGCATACCCGACATCACCACCGATGGTAGCTATACCCTGGGCGCTGTCGTCACGGCCCTGTTGCTGACCCGGGGGTGGAATCCTCTGGCCGTCATCCCCATTACCCTGGGAGCCGGTATTCTGGCCGGGATACTGACCGGGCTGGTACACACCAAAATGAAGATCGATGCCCTGTTGGCCGGCATTCTGGTCATGACCGGTTTGTTTTCCATCAACCTGACGCTCCTGGGGCGCTCTACCCTGCCTTTCAGCACAGAAACTGTATTCTCCTTCCTTACCCTGTTCGAGCGATCGGTCTACAACGAATTGCTGGTCAGCGGGATCTTCCTCATCGGGCTTACCGTCTTGCTCGCCTTCGTGCTTCGCACCGATTTCGGGATCGCCATGCGAGCGACCGGAAGCAGCGAAACCATGGCCCGTGCCCTGGGCATCAATACCGAACGCATGAAGATCATCGGCCTGGCCATAGCCAATGGCCTTACCGCGCTGAGCGGCTACCTGATGGCCCAGTTCCAGGGGTTCACCGACGTTAATATGGGCGTCGGTATCGTATTGATCGGCCTGGGCTCCGTCCTGATCGGGGAAGCCATCATCAACTGGCTCAGACTGAGAAGGGTATTTGTTCAGCTCTTACTGGTTGTTCTGGGTTGCATAATTTTCCAGCAGATGGTAGGCCTGGCCCTGATGCTGGGCTATCCCACCTTGATCAAGCTGATCACCTCGGCGCTGGTCCTGCTGATTGTCGGTTTGCCGAGATTATTCAAACGCAGCGTATTATGATCGAGATCCGGGAGGCAAGCATAATCTTTAACCCCGGCCAGGTGAATGAGGTACGGGCTTTGGATTCGGTCAACCTCCGTATCGAAAAAGGGGAGTTCGTCGTGCTGGTCGGAGCGAACGGTTCGGGGAAAACCACGCTCCTGAATCTGATCTCGGGCTCCATTTTTCCAACTGAAGGCGAAATATGGCTGCAGGGAAAAAACGTAACCTCGCTCGCAGATTACCAGAGAAGCCGATGGGTAGCCCGGGTTTTTCAGGATCCCATGGGCGGTACGGCTCCGGATCTGAGCATCGAAGATAATTTCCGGCTGGCCGCTTTGCGGACCCGCCCCAAAGGGCTCACCATCGGTACCGGCGAAAGGTTTTGCAAAAAGATCCGGAAGCAAATTGCCGGATTGGGCCTGGGTCTGGAAGATAAGCTTCAGCAATCCATGGGCTCCCTCTCCGGCGGCCAGCGGCAGGCGCTTACTCTGCTCATGAGCGTCATGGACGACACCGAAATTTTGCTGCTCGACGAACCCACGGCCGCTCTCGATCCCAAGTCGGAAGAGGTGGTGATGGAAACCGCCGATCGTCTCATCCGCGAACACGATCTTACGGCCGTTCTTATTTCTCACAATCTCGAACAAGCCCAGCACTACGGTAGCCGGCTCATCCAAATGGACCGCGGACGGATCGGACGCGACCTCTCCTACGAAGCCAAACAGAAAGTAACGGTGGAGGATATGTTTCAGTGGTTTCGCTAGCCGATGGCTATGCCGCATGGTCTGAAAACCCTTTGTCCGAAAGGGGTGGCTCTGGGCCCCAACCGAAGCAACCACCGGAAATACGGGCGAAAGAAACTATAAACTTTTCCCTAAATTGATGCCATGCCTACACCTGAATTGCTATCCCGGATACGCCAAATGGTTTTGCAGAACCGGCTGGAAGCCGCTTTTGAAGAGCTGGCCCCCGCCCTGGAAAAGGAAAGGAATAATTTTCCCAAAGCCTATCGAAACCTGATTGCCATCCGGAGCGAATGGAAAAGCCTGGTCGATGGCAAACAAGCCGGTGTCCTGTCTTCCGATCAGCAGATGCTGGCTGAAAATCGCATCCGAAACCGCTTCCTGACCCTTTTGGACGGCATCGAAAAAGGTCCGGAAAAAGTGTTGGGCACCCGCCCGCGGGCCCTCCCCTGGATAGGGGCAGGAGTGCTGGTGGCCGCCGCCCTGGCCGTCTGGTTTTTGGTAAAACCCCAGGACGCAGCCCGGGACGCCGATGGAAATGTTTGTCCACCCGCTGCCAGCGAAAGCACCTTTCCGATCTTGCTCCATCCTTTCCAGTCCCTGAAGCAACAGGAACTGGGCGTCCTGCCTCACCGGGCTATCCTGGCCCGGCTGGATCAGCTGCGCCAAAAATACCAGATCAATACGACCCCTCTCGAGATTACCACCTCCATCGATCCCTTCCTCAGCAGTTCGGCACAACAGATCGCCGGCAGGTGCAAGGCCCGCCTGGTGATCTGGGGCTCTTACGAACAATTGGCCGGCGAAACCTACATGGTCAACACCCAGTTCCAATTCTTCAATCCCAGCCAAAAGATCGATATGACCAAGGCCGAATGGGATCCTCTGAACGACCAACTGGATCGGGGGCGAGCCGGAACCACCCTTTCCACCTATGGATCCGTCGTAGACACCCTCGCCAACCTGACTTCCATCATCAAAGGGGAGGACCTTACCCGGAGCATCGAGCAAACGTTGCTGTATCTGTTTGGGATTATCGCGCATCAAAGCGACCATCCGGAAGTCGCTATCGATGCCCTTTCCCAAACGACCACCTCTCTTGACTCCGCCAATCAGTTGCTCCGGACGATGAGCCTGGCAGACAGCTACTTCCAGGTCGATGATATTGACAAGTCTTTGAAGACCTACGATGAGGTTTTGGCTATTCATCCGGATTACCCCTTGGCCGTCAACAATCGGGCTTACCTCAACCTGGCTAAAGGTAACCTCAAACAAGCCATTCAGGACCTAAGTAAAAAGATCGCTGCCAACCCGCGCGATACCAAAGCCATAAAAGCTCGATGGGAGGCTTATCTGAAGGACGATCAGATCGAAAAAGCAGAACAGGACTTGCGACTCCTCAACCAGGTCGCTCCGGACGACCCAGACCTCAAGACGCTGAGAGAGCGGACCCGGATCGGAGAAAAGGTACTGGATCCCAATCGCCGAAGAGAGGAATAAAGTTGAGCTGCAGGAGGATGTGGAAAAAGCACTCCGAGTAAAGAAACAGTCTATAAGTTCCAATCCAGCAGGGAAGTTGAAACCGGCAGCTCATCTCACCCAAAAAAAAAGGAGGCATCCGGATTCGGTACCTCCTTCCGTAGTTTTCCAAACAGATAAGCTGATCAGATGACGAGCTTGATGTTCAGGTCGAAATCGTCGTAAATGGTCTTGTCGCCCAGATCCTCGAAGAAGGTTCCGGAGCCGTAACGTACGTTAAATTCGGTGCGATCGATGGTGATGGTTGCATTCGCAACGTTGTCTTCCATCAAGGCATTGAATTTGATGGGCTTGGTGATCCCCTTGATCGTCAGGTCGCCTTCGATCTTGTAATCGCCGAGCTTACCACGGGAGATTACGCGCGTAATCGCAAACTGGGCCGTGTTGAATTCCTCTACGTTGAAAAAATCAGCCGACTTCAGGTGCCCTTCCAGCTTGGCTTTGGAGCCGCCTTCCAGGTCATCTACGCGGATGGTGGTCATGTCAATTTCGAAAGAACCGCCGACCAACTCGCCGTTTTCCATCTCCAACTGGCCATTCTTGATCTTGACGATACCGTTGTGCTTTCCCGTTACCTTGTAGGCTTTCCATTCGATAACACTCTCGTCGGTGTCAATGGAAACTACCTCTTTGGTGCTCAAAGGGCTGAATGCAAATCCAACCAAAGCAGAAAAGATGAGTGTGCTGAACAATCGAATCATGTTAATGTGGTTTTGTGATTAAATTCAAATGGTCTATGTATGCTTTTAAAACTCAAATGAGCCGGAATGGGTTAGTCGCCTCAAAGACAAAAGCCTCAACCGCGCATTTTGTCCAGGATCCGGTTCAGTTCCTCTGCCTCCTGGTCGGAAATTACCTGGAGGCGGTTCTCCAATTGGCTCTCCATAACCTCAGAGGCCTCACGGATCAACTCCAGACCTGCTTCGGTGATGTAAACGTTCACCCGGCGGCGGTCTTCCTCACAATTCGTGCGGGCCACAAGCCCTTTTTGCTTCAGCTTCTCCACAAGGCGGGAAGCGTTGGACATTTTGTCGATCATGCGCTCCGTAAGCAATTTTACCGTGGCCGGCTCGGGATGCATTCCCCGAAGAATCCGGAGGATGTTGAATTGTTGCCAGGATATATTAAAGGGTTTCAGGGCTCGGGCCGAGTGCTGACTCAGCCAGGCTGAGGTGAATAACACATTGATCTGCGCCTTCTGATAGTTCGACTTAAACGTCTTCTGTTGAATTTCATCTTCAATTCTCATCCTCCTGAAAATATATGTGCACACAATTAATGTTGCGACAAAATATACACCCTTTATCTTCTCACGAGAACAGCCCCCGCAGAAAATGGTTGAATCCCCCTCGACAGAAAAACAAAGGCTCCATCGACTTGATTTCCCCATATTCTTACCCTGGGCCTTACCTATATCAGCAAATACCTTTAAATTGGAAGCATGCGTAATTCATTTGCGTATCAACAACTATGGAACACTCACTCTTACTTACGTACCTCGCCTTGGGGTTGTTGTCCGGTTTTCTGATCGGATGGCTGATCTTCCGCCTTCGCCTGCATCGATCTCATATTTCCCGAACGGAACTTCAACAGGATTTCATCCACAGATCCCTGTATGAAGAGCAGCAAAGGCTGGCCGATATGCGGCAGGATGACCTGATGGACCGGCAAAGGGACATTGAAAACCTTCGCGCGGCAGAGGCCGGCCTGAAACAGGAAATCCTTCATCTCAGAGAAAAACTCGAGGAGTGGAAACGAAACGAGGACCGGCGGAGCGAACAGATAAAACAGGAGATGGAAATCCTCTCCCAGCGCATTCTGGAGGAAAAAGGCAAGAAGTTTTCGGAAATGCAGCGGGAACAACTCGGCCATTTGCTCAATCCCCTCCAGGAAAGGATCCGGGAATTCGAGCTCAAGATCAAAGATAAAATGCTGCAGGAAGTCCGTGACCACGAAGCCATGCGCCAGCAGATCGAACAACTCCACAAACTCAACGCACAGCTGAGCCAGGATGCCCAGAATCTGAGCAGCGCCCTGAAGGGGGATTCCAAAACCCAGGGCGACTGGGGCGAGCTGCAGCTCGAACGCCTCCTCCAAAGCGCCGGACTCGAAAAGGGCATACACTATCGTCCGCAGGAAACCATTCGGGACGAAAACGGGAAGGGCAAACGCCCGGACTTCGTCATTGACCTTCCCGAAGGGAAAAACCTGATCATCGACTCCAAGGTTTCCCTGACCGCCTACGAGCGTTTCATTGTCTCGGAAGAACCCGATTTGGAAAAACAACACCTGGAGGCTCACCTGCATAGCATCAAACGGCACATCAAAGACCTGAGCAGTAAGAATTACCCTCAATTATACGGCATCAACAGCCCGGATTACGTATTGCTGTTCGTCCCGATCGAGTCGGCATTCGCCCTTGCCTTTAAAGCGGATCCCCAACTGTTTGCGGAAGCGCTCGACCAACAGGTCGTGCTGGTGAGCAGCTCCACCCTGCTGGCGACCATGCGAACGGTCGCCTTCATCTGGAAACAGGAAAAGCAGAAGCAGAACGTACTGGAGATCGCAGAGCAAAGCGGCCGTCTCTACGACAAGCTGGTTGCCTTTGCAGAAGACCTGCTGGAGGTTGGCCGCCGCCTCAAACAGGCAGAAAAATCCTACGACGATGCCATGTACAAACTGACCGACGGCAAAAGATCCGGAGACACCCTCATCGGGAAAGCAGAGAAAATAAAGGAACTGGGTGCCAGATCTACCAAAAGACTGCCGCCCGAATTGATCAAGGAACAATTGTTGGCCCCAACGCCCAACGATCAGAGGGATTGAAAGGCTTCTACGACTTCGGACCTTTTGCGGCCCAATGCTTTCTTCTGTTCCTGATCCAGCCGATTCCAGTTTCTGCGCTCCCTCCAGGCTCGCCAGTCGTCGGTGTAATACACACAGAACAGGCCCGTCAGCGGCATGAGCAGCATGGAAATCCAGAAGGGTCCTCCTGCAAGCGCTATAATGATCCCGACCAACAGCCACCAGAAAAGCCAGGCGAATATCCCGACGGACAAACGAATGGAGATCTGAAATTCCGGGATCGGGACCCGGTTTCGGACCAGCCACTCCACCCCCAGAAAGGGCCAGCTGTTCAGCAACCAGCCGACGGCATAAACGGGCGCCCCCAGCAGGATGGCTGCTGTCTCCCAAAATCGATTGGCGCGGGCCTGAAAAACCGCCGAATCCGACAAGCCGGTCTCCTTTCTCATTTCCCGATATCGAAGCCATCGGTCCCGCAAATTCTGCATCGCCTTCTCGGCCGCCCGATTTACCCGGCGCGTGATGGTCTGCTCCCCCAGAAACCTTTCCAGCGATAAAGTTATGTCCTGTTTTCCCAAATGGGTACGATACATATCGAGCATTTCCTCCCCGATCTCATCCCGATCCGGATCCTCGATCACGATCATCCTTTTAGCCAGCCGCTCATACAGCAAGGCATTAAATCGATGCATGGCCTCCTTGCGAACAGCCCCCGGGTCCGGCAGATAGGTAGAAGCCGGGATCGGTTCTCCCACCGAAAGAAAAACCTCGGAGCGAAATCGGGGAGCATCCGTAAAAGTAACCCCGATCGGCACGATATAGACCTCGTCCACACTCCATTCGCTCTGCAAGGTGCCCAGGGCTACGCGCGCCACCCCTTTTTTCAAGGGCCGCAGTCGTTTGGCATAGGCCGTGCTTCCCTCTGCCAGGATCATGAGCGTTTTGTTTTCCTTCAGAGCTGCATAGCAGGCCTCAAAAGTGGCGTGATTGTCTTTTACCGCCCGAAGGCCCTTGTCCTTTTTCCGGTACACCGGCAGCATATGCAGGGACCGAAGCAAAAAATTGAATACTTTTTTTTCGAAAAAATCACCCCGGACCAGAAAATGAAGAGGCCGGTCCAGCCAACAAGCCAAAATACAGGGCTCCAGAAAAGCCGTCGGATGATTGACAGCCAGGATCACGGGCTTGTTTTTCGGGAGCCGTTCCGGATGGATCAGGTGGACCTTTTTGAAAAAAAGGCCGATCCCGAGCGTGGCAATGGGGCGGACCAGAGGGTAAAGCATACAATCTTGGCTATGCGACACAAAATAGAAAGCTTTGCTATTTTCCCCCTATGAGCGAGGAAAAGTACCTGATCGTGATCGGCGGACCCACAGCCAGCGGCAAAACCGCCTTTGCCATTGCCCTCGCCCGACATTTGCAGGCACCCATCCTCTCGGCAGACAGCCGGCAGTTCTACCGGGAACTCTCCATCGGTACCGCCAAACCCGATCTTGAAGAACGCTCCCAGGTCCCCCATTTTTTCATTGACAACCGCAGCATCCGGGAGCCCTATTCCGTTGGGCAGTTCGAAAAAGAAGCCCTGGGCCGCCTGGCCGATATCTTCCGGAGCCAGGACGTTGCTTTGCTGGTAGGCGGCTCCGGTCTCTACCTGAAAGCCGTCTGCGAGGGAATGGACGCTTTCCCCGAAGTAGATGAAGCTGTCCAAACCCGGCTGCAATCCCTCTACGAAGAGCAGGGCATCGAAGCCTTGCAGGAAAAGTTGAGGGAAAAAGATCCGGATTATTATGGGGATGTAGATCTCCATAACCCGCACCGGCTGCTGCGGGCCTTGTCGGTGATCGAGTCAACGGGAAAAACCTTTTCCCATTTTCGGAAGAACGATCCGGAAGCGCGGCCGTTTACACCCATCTATCTGCAAATCCATCTTCCCCGGCAGCAACTGTACCAAAGGATCGACCAGCGGGTCGAAAAAATGATCCGGGCCGGACTGGAGGATGAGGTGCGGGCCGTTTGGACGTACAGGGATAAGCCGGCTTTGAAAACGGTCGGCTACCAGGAGTGGTCGGCCTGTTTCGAAGGAGAGATAACGCGGGCGGAGGTCATCCGGCTGATCCAGCGCAACAGCCGGCGATACGCCAAGCGCCAACTCACCTGGTATCGGCGAGATGGCTACTGGAAACACTTCCGGCCCGAAGAGAGGCAACTTGCCCTGCAGTACGTACAATTCATTCGGCAGAAGGGCGGACGATGGGAAACGCTGGCTGCCGGAGTGGAAAAGGAAAGGAAGATCGTCTTTTCCAGTCGGGAAGCCGTTCTCCACTTTTGCCTGATCCAGGTACGAAAGGATCTGCTCCTGCATTGGCCCCAGGCCGATCCCCCCGAAACGGAAATGACCTTCCTGACCTGGCACGAATATTTGCTTCGAGCGGAGGAATGGGGGGCTATCCTGCTTCTTCCTGCAGGCGCTAAACTCTGGGCCGGTAAAGCGGGTTGTATCCCTGTGGCCATCGAGCGAGCCCGCATCCAATCCTGGAAAAGGCACAGTGAATACCTCGCCGAAAAAACCTTTTCTTGCTGGACAGCTGCCTCCCCAAGAACGCCTGATAATGAAAACACTGCAATCGATCGTCCTGAGTTATAGCAAGGTAGAGCGCCCCATCCTGCAGGTTATCGGCGCCCAATTTTGCTTTCAGGCGATCAACACTTCTTTTTTTCTGCTCCTTAACTTTGTCATGGTCCACCGGGGATTTTCCGATCCGGCCATTGCCGAAGTCTGGTCCTTCCGGTTTCTGGCCGTTTTCTGGTTGGCTTTTCCGCTGGGTCTTTTCATCAAAGGGAGGCGGCTCATCCCCTTGCTTTTGGTGGCCGCCATCGGCTTGCCCCTATTTTCGCATCTCATCCTTTGGGCCATCGAGGCTCAGGCTATGAATGGGCTTTACCTGTTCGCCGGACTCTGGGGGGTCTGCTATACTTTCGCCCAGGTATCCGTTTTGCCCTTCATCGTCCTCAACGCGAGCAAAGAAACCCAGAGCGAGGCGATCAGCCTGAACTTCCTGACCTTCAGCATCATGATGTTCCTTTCGGGTGTCCTGCATTTTTCCCTGAACCATCTGGATCCCGAGACTTTTGACGAAGCTACTACCCTGCGGATCATTGCCACCCTTTCCCTGGTTTCCGTCTTTTTGCTGCTGCGCATCCGGATTACCGAAAAAAGAGGGAAGTCGGTTCCCCTGCAAGGCATCCGTAAAGGATACGATTGGAAGTTGATCGCAAAAGCTCTGACCCCTACCCTCCTGATCGCGATCGGAGCCGGGTTTACGATCCCGGTGATCAATCTGTTTTTCCTGTACGTACACGGTATGCCCTCCGGCAAGTTCTCCGTCATGGGGTCCGTGACCTTTCTTTTGGTCGCCATGACGATGTTTTTCATGCCTTTTATCCGCAAAAACTTCGGCTACCGCATTGCGATCACTTTGTTTCAGACGAGTGCTGTGATCGCCCTGATCGGACTGGCCAGTACGGCCTGGTACAGCGATTGGTGGGGAGCCGTCTGGCTGGCCGGCTTCTTTTACGTGGTCCGCCAGCCCCTGATGACCTCGGCCCGGCCCATGACCAGCGAGCTCATGCTCAAGTACGTCGGCCCCAAAAATCAGGAACTGATAAGCGCCGTGAGCGCCTCCATCTGGTCGGGGAGTTGGTTCGTTTCCACTCGGCTTTTCGGATGGCTACGGGAGATCGGTATGGAGTACGGGCCCATCTTTTTGATAACCGTCGGATTTTATGCCGCTGGAGTAGCCTGGTACGCCGGCTTGATCCGGTCTTTCGAACACCGGAAACCGGAGGAGAAGGTCCGAAGGCCCATCCGAAAACGAGTAGAGGAGGAAGTAGCCGGGTAAAAACAGAGAGGACTTACCCAAACGAAAGGAAGCTTTCTCAACTGATACCAGTCGGAAAGCCTCCCTCACACAAGCACCACAAATTTTCAACCTTTAGATCCCGAATTGGGGGAGATTCCATAAGAAAGCACATTGATTTTTCAAATTTTGTGATTTTCATAACATAAAAGGGCGGTCGGCCTCTGCAAACCAGCTTGGCTTAACTTTTCGATATCTCATTTAACTATGATCTGGAAACGGGAACCGGAGCTGGAAACCCTCCGACAATTAGCCAAAAACACTTTACTTGAAAACCTGGGCATTATCCTGGAAGAGGTGGGCCCGGATTTCCTTTCCGCACGCATGCCGGTAGACCACCGTACGGTCCAGCCTTTTCGCATCTTGCACGGAGGCGCCTCCGTCGCTCTGGCGGAATCCCTCGGCAGCTTCGCTTCCACCCTGACCCTGGAAGACCTGGACAAACAAACGGCTGTGGGCGTGGAGATCAACGCGAGCCACCTGCGCTCCGTACCGGAAGGCAGCACCGTGACAGGCCGGGCCTCACCCGTAAGCCTCGGCCGAAGCATTCAGGTCTGGCAAATCGACATTACCGATGACAAAGGGCGGTTGGTCTGCGTCAGCCGGCTTACCATGGCGGTGGTGGAAAGGCGGACTTGAGTAGGATACAACAATGGTGATCTCCGATCTGGGACCGGGATTTGTGAAAAGGTAGTCTAGGGTTTGTCTGGAAAATGTTTTTGATGGCGAAAAAGATTCATTTTTGTGGCCAGGCAAGGCGCAAAAACCGAGGATAGCCTTAGCTACCTGAGGCTTTTTGCAACACAGGCTGGTCCGAAAAGGACTTTTAAAGCCCAAAGGATATTTTTCAGACACACCCTAAGTGCAAACCCATAATGCTGTAATGTTTTAATGCGGTAATGCTTGCGGGCGGCCTTCCCTTTAGGGAATAAAAGGGCGCGGGGAGGTAATTCTCCTCCATTACACGATGGAGAAGCCTGTGGAGCCGAATCAAGAAAGGATCTTATTCACAAAATGAGAATTTGCTTGATGGAGCACCGGGAACCCTACAACAACCTGGGCATCTTAGATGAAATGGAATTGATCCCAGATCAACAAAAAATGGAAAAAGCCAATGAATTGATCTCCATCTTTGTATCCAGTATCCGGACCGCCGAAAAAATCAACCATCCTCACCGCTATCCCTCCAACAAATTATAGGCCCAGCACCTCAACCCCTTGTTCAAAAACAATATCCACCGGAATGCCGGCTTCGGCGAGCCGGTCAAGGTCGGCTTGTAGTTGGGGCTGGATGCTGGCTTTTTCGGCTACCAGTTGGGCCACACCCGAATAATCGCCATCGCCTTGCAGCGTCAGGATCAACTGGGAAAGCTCTTCGGAAGCTTGCTCCAGCTTCTCAAAATCGATCCGATACGTTCCCGTGGCTTCATCCCGCTCGAAAGCACCCCGCTCGGCAAAAAAGTTAAAGCGGATCATATTTGCCTTGCCGTGGGCGCTGCTGGCCCCGAACCGGACCGACCGGAATATGCTGGCCATGAACGTGGTGTAGTATGATCGGAGATCACCCTCAATTTCACCCTGTTTGTGCAACTGCTGGATCATGAACAGGCCCAGAACGTCTGCCTTGCCTTCTTCCAGCGCAGAAGCATGCTCTTTCAAGGCTTCCCGAACGGTACCCTCATCGCGGATGGTGTTCTTGATCCCGAGTCCGTGGGCCACTTCATGAAACATGGTGTTGGAGAAAAAGGCATCGAAAGTGATGAAATCCCGCTGATCCTCGGCAATGAGTTCGTTGGCGATCGGGATCAGAATCTGGTCGAACTTGGCCCGCATGGCATTTTTCAGCTGCAGACGACGGGATCCTTTCTGCAACTGGACCTCCTCATCATTGGGTAAGTTGATGGCAATGGTTTTGGAACCCGCATTGCAATCCCCCGCATAATAAACCACGTCATAAGCGTTTAACTCGGCATCGGCACCGGGCTTTTCTCGCTTGTACTCGGGCGGCACCGGAAGGTTTTCCTGCAGGTAAGGCAACACATCGGCATATTTAGCCAGTCGCTGGCTCCACTCCATATCCTTGATCAACACATAGCCCTCATGAGCCGCCTTGTACCCAAACAATCTATCCTCATAGGTCTCGATCGGTCCGATTACAACCTCGATCTGATTGTCCTTCATATCCATCCAGGCGAGATCACTGGCCTGGTATTCATCTGTTAACAAGGCCTGCGAACGAAGGGTCAGGTATTTTTTCAAACCGGGCTCGTCAGCCAATTGGGCCGCCTGGGCCAGGAGCGCGGATGCTCGTCCCACTTCCTCTTTGAATTGCTCCCGGTAGGGCACGGTGGTCAGGTTGCCGTTGTCATCTCGACGCAGGAAAGTGTACAAACTTTTCTTGAAGGGAAGATCTGCCTGCTCGAACTCTTCTTTAGTCATATCGGCGGGATAAAAATTGGCTCCCTCCGGCTTGGGCCCGATGCCTTCGAGAAAGGGAGCGTTGTTTTCCAGCCGGTCCCAGGGACCGTAGTTGATCTCGACGTAGCGGCGGGCCGCTTCGCTGGGAAGCCTGTCCATCAATTCGTCCCGATCTCCGTAGGCCTCGTACCAAAACAATCCGTTCATGATGTCGCAGGCCTCGATCAGAAGGCGAATCATTTCCTTTTGCCGGTCCGACAAAACAGACAGATCCGTTTCCAGGCGAACCGTTTCGTACTTAGCCAATTTTTGGTCCAGATCGACGGCAGGTTCCACCTGGTTTTCCTGCTGCGGAGCCGGCTGACAAGCCAGGATCAACCCCATCGAAAGGGCGAGAATGAACAGTGAATTCTTCATAGAAATAAGATTGACTCCTGAAAACGGGCAATGCCCCATTTCAAAATCATCAAATTACGACATTTTAAAATCGAGACATCAAAACATCGCGACATCGCAACATCAGAACATCGCGAAATCAAAACTCCACCTCGTATTCCAGCTCCTCCTCTTTGCGCTTCACCCGCACCTTGGCCTTGTCTCCTTTTTGAAACTTACTGAGGCCTTCCATGTAATCGTAGATGTCCTTCACATCCAGATCGCCGATTTTGATGATCACATCGCCGCCCTCGAGTCCGGCTTTTTCGGCTGGGCGTCCTTCCACGGCGGCATCAATGCGCATCCCTTCGCCCTGGTAGGAATAGTCCGGCATGACGCCCAGCGTTACCTTGAAATCCGCGGCCTGGCGTTGAGGTTGATCGTTTTGCGTGGGTGTAAACTCCATTTTATCCACTTTATCAAGTTGTTCAATTAAAGCCAGTATGAATTCGGTGGCTTCGAAAAGTCCCTGGTAATTGATCAGGTTGGCATCGTCCGATGGTTTGTGGTATTGCTGGTGCAGACCCGAGAAAAAGTGAACCGCGGGGATGTCCTTCAGATAAAAAGAGGTATGGTCGGAAGGTCCAACTCCGGATTCGGTCGCTGCCACCTGGATGCCGTGCAGATCGATCTTTTCCAGCGCGGGCTTCCAGGAAGGAGAGGTACCTACCCCGTTTACCACCAGCTTTTTATCGTCAGGCAAACGTCCCAGCATATCCATATTGATCATATAGCTGACCTTTTCCAGGTCGATCGTCGGATCCTTGGTAAAAGCTTTCGAACCGATGAGCCCCAGTTCTTCGCCGGAGAAGGCGATGAAAAGGTAATTGTGATTGGTAAAATTCTCCTGGGCCAGAAAATCGGCGATGTAGAGCATGCTGGCTACTCCGCTGGCGTTGTCATCGGCGCCATTGTGAATAGCCTCCTGCCCGGCATCCAGGCTGCCCGGGCCACCCAATCCCAGATGGTCGTAATGCGCCCCTATGACGGCCGTGTAGGGAGCTCCGTTGTCCAGATAGGCGATCACATTGTGACCTGTGATCTCCCGGCCCTCCTCGGCATGGGGATTTTCTTTCATTACGTAAGGGAATGCCTGCAGGAAAGTGCTGTTGTCCCCAGCGGGCTGAAGTCCCATTTCCCGGAAACGGCGCACGAGATAATCAGCCGCCCGGGCCTCCCCTTCCGTTCCGGTCAACCGGCCTTCCGTATAATCGGAGGCCAGATAGATCAGATCGACCCGCAGGCTGTGGATCAGATCGTCCGTCAGTTGTGCCACCAGGCTGCTGCCCAGCAACATCAGGAACCCAATCAGAAAAGAGATACGCCTCATAGCTTTCTTTTTTCGCAAAGGTAATTAAGCAGGATAAAAGAAATCCCTGCTGATCGTCATCATTATCACCGGAAGATGGCGAGGGGTCGGTCCGAGAAAAGCGTCCCATTGGATCAGCCCTCTCCCCCTACCCCTTCGACCATCAAAAAAGGAGGCTCCCCTTGGGAAGCCTCCAAACACGTAGAAATGAATTTCCCCAAAAAGAAAGGCTGAATCCTTTCTTTTCAGAGCGGTCTAATACCCCTCATTCTGTTCGATATCATAGATCTCCAGTTCACTTTCCGGAATGGGCAAGACCAGGGCCGGATCCGTGAAAGGCAGACCGTCGATGTCCAACTGCCAGCGTTTGAAATCGTGGAGGCGGAAGCCTTCGAAAGCGAGCTCGCGCCGGCGTTCCAGCCGGATTTCTTGCTGTGTCAGCGCACCGGCCAGATCGGGAAGCCCCGCCCTCTGGCGGATCCGGTTGATGTCCTCGACCGGAGCGGCTCCGACGGTGGTGCCGTTTTCGAAATTGGCCTCTGCCCGGGTCAGGTACATCTCAGCCAGGCGAACCACCGGGATGTTCAAGGTCCCGTCTCCGTATTTGGCCGATTGGGTCTGCCCGGAATTCTGGCCTCCGACTCCGATGTAATACAGCTCACTGACATCGGCAATGGTGGCCGTACCCAGCAGATCGTCCTGCAGGCCTCCCCTCAGATCCCCTTCCGCATACAGATCGAGTTGGGGTTCCTGCACCTGCATGTCGCCGCGGCCGGCTCCGTTCAGGCGGGCGTAAAAGGTGGTCAGACCGGAATTGCTGATACCGGCATTCCGCAGCGTGGACTGCTGAATGGCGAAGACATCCTCCGGTGTGTTGGAGGGATTGTTGAAAGCTCATAGAAGTAAAGGCAAATCCAGTGTCAGCTTTTTCAACATAGTCGGGTGTTTTAAATAAATAAATAATGTATCCATCACCCCAGGTGCTTTGGGCACCCCAGGTGTCGCTTTCTAATTCTACTCATCCGATTGAGATCTTGAGCTGGTTAGTATTTAAATAAGACCTAAATCCAATTCCGGTGCTCAAAAATGGAGAAGGGAATATGTAACGAATCTGACATACGAAGGCAGCGAAAAAGCAAAACTATCCGGATGGGTAGGCCAAAGAAGAAGGAATTGCAAGAGGGAAGACAATGGCCGAGAAATAGAAATTGGGGATGGCAGCGTCCGGCTATAGGGACCCGGATCTCCACAAAAGGGCCGGTCGGAAACCTTTTTAACCGCTATCGATAGGGAAAAACCGACCAGGAAAGGAAAGTAAAAGCATGGCATAGGAGTTCTTCACGCGGGGAGAAGAAATCCTGTGACTAG
Source organism: uncultured Saprospiraceae bacterium (assembly GCA_964640855.1). Classification (GTDB taxonomy): domain Bacteria; phylum Bacteroidota; class Bacteroidia; order Chitinophagales; family Saprospiraceae; genus JAJDFU01. The sequence continues at coordinate 29,199 of CAZXIX010000017.1, read as the reverse complement.
GAATTAGCTATCTATGGAACAGGGCAAAGAAAGGAGGGAAGTAAATACCACTACACCTTGGGCGTGACCGATACCGAATCCAGCAATTGCAGATAATCGGGTCGGTCGGAGGCCAGTTTGTGAATAAAGCTTTCCTTGATTTCGCTATCCTGGATCACAAAGATACCGGGCATCTGAAAGCCGTCTCCCAACTGTACCCCTACTCCATGCATTTGCATTACCCCTGCATTGAAACCTCGAATCCAGGAATGCAAGCCGAAAAGCTGGGTAAAGTTGCCTTTCACCAATCCGAATTGCTGGTAGTATTCGCATTCGGGATCGCTGATGTGTTCTACCCCATCAAGCTCGTATCGGGTGAAATAACGCTCTGCCACCTCCGCCTCCGTCATGTGCACGAAAACGATCTGAACGCCCCGACCCTCAATTTCCGAACGAACCTCGGACAAATCGGATAGGGCTTCCCGGCAGAAGGTGCAGCCAAAATGCCGTAAGAAAACCAGGAGAACCGGTTTCTGCTCGGAAAGCTGCCGGAGGGTGAATCCCTGGTTGGTCTTCATTTCCTGGAAAACCTTGGAATCGAGGAGGTCTATGCTCATCAGCCGAATGTTTCGTAATAACAAGAAAAAATAACGATGGAATTCCGGGAAATGTTCAAGGGTTTCCCTTCTATTCCTTTATCCAATCAATATCTCCTTCTTTCGCCGGAATACCAACCTCTGGAGCCGGCCAAATGATTGGATTCAAGAATCGGTACTTTCGCCCTGGCCGGGCATTCCGGAAAAACAGAAAAGGAAAAGCCTCTCGGCAAAGCAGAGAGACTTTCTTCTTTTTGGGAACCTTCACGGGTATAAAAACCTCCGTTCGGCTCCTAGAGTATACCCATACCGTCAAAAACTTCCATGACCGAGCGAACGTGTCCGGCTGAAGCATTCAACAGTTCTTTTTCGGCATCCGTGAGTTGGAGTTCGATCAACTGTTCGATACCGTTTTTACCCAGCTTAACGGGTACGCCGAGGAATATATCCTTCAGTCCGTATTCGCCGTTCAGAAGAGCACAACAGGGAAAGATGCGGTTCTCATCCTTCAGGATGGCCTCCACCATTTGAGCGGCCGCTGCTCCGGGAGCATACCAGGCGGAAGTCCCCATCAACTTGACCAGTTCTCCACCTCCTACTTTGGTGCGGTCTACGATGGCTTGCAGTTTATCTTCTTCGATCAGTTCGGTCACCGGAATGCCGGCAACGGTCGTATAGCGGGGCAGGGGAACCATGGTGTCGCCATGTCCTCCCATGAGCACGGCCTGAATATCCTTGGGAGAAACTTCCAAAGCCGAGGCCAGGAACGCACGATAGCGGGCCGTATCCAGGATGCCCGCCATGCCAAAGACCCGGCTGCTGTCCAGACCGGAAGACTTATGAGCGGCATAAGTCATTACGTCCAGCGGATTGGAAACCACGATAATGATCGGGTTGGCCGAATGCTCCATGATTGAGGTCACCACCGAGTTCACGATCTTGGCATTGGTGCTGATCAGGTCATCCCGGCTCATGCCCGGCTTTCGGGGGATACCCGCCGTGACTACCACAATGTCGGAATCCGCAGTCGCAGCATAATCCTCCGTGCCGACGAGATAGGTGCTGTAATAGTCGATCGGGGCCTGCTGCCAGCTGTCCAGGGCTTTCCCGCGGGCCAGATCGCCTATGATATCTACCAGAACGACCTCTTTTACGAGGTCTTTGTGAGCCAGCACATTGGCACAGGTGGCGCCTACGTTTCCGGCTCCGACTACAGTTACTTTGCTCATAAGGGTGTGTTGAGTGTTAGACAGGTTTTTCTGCTGGGAAAGCCCGATTAATACAGGTTTCCCGGCAGCCTAAAGGTAGGCTATTTGCAACTATTGACCATCGGATAAAGGGGGAAATATGACTGAGAAACCGAATCGATCGAACCGGTTTCAACTGCGGGAATCCGACCCGGAGGTACGTACCCGCAAGGACCAGGTCAGCCAAAAGCGCGCCACGACCTCCCCGTCGGGTTTGTACCCAATCGTTTGCACCCGAACCCTGACTCCTTCACCGGAGGAAACCGCCTGGCCGACGGCCGCTCGAATGGCCTCACCCTCTTCACAGACAAAGGTGGTGCGCCGGTCTGCTTTCTTGACAAATTCAGCCTCCATCCCGGTCACCAGCATGGACACACTCTTGCCGCTTTCGGCGATCGCCAGCAAGGTAGGAAGTCCCGTACTGAGCTCCGCCGTGCCGGCCAGCGCAGCAAAATAGATGGAACGGAAGGGATTCTGCGTTCGCCAGCGAAAAGGAATGGATACCGCAAACCGCTCCAGGCTTGCCTCCTCTACCCGGACACCCCACCAATACAGGGTCGGTAGTTTCTGGAAAAAATAAAGGCGCATTTTCCATCCGGAAGAAAAACGGGCCAACCACTTTTTAACGATGGGCGAAGAAGATATTGCCGGTGTAGCGTGAGAAGTTGCCATGGGTTTTCATTGAAAATCGACAAGCAGGTTGGCGCCCAAAATAGCGAAAATTCGCCAAACTCCGGATAATGGCAAAGGAATGGGTCAAGACTTCCCTTATTCCGCCAGATTTCTTCTGAAATGATATTACTTTTAGGCCGTTTTGGAAAGGGAGCGGACCTACGAGCGCTCCCCTCATCTCGCAAATGGAAAACCAACCCGTATGAATTTGCACGAATACCAGGGAAAGGAACTACTTAAAAAGCATGGTGTTGCCATCCAGGAAGGGATCGTAGCCGAATCGGTCGAAGAAGCCGTGAGTGCTTTTCAGGATATCACCCAATCCTCCGGACAGGGTGCAGCCGTTGTCAAGGCTCAGATCCATGCCGGAGGGCGCGGCAAAGGGGGCGGTGTCAAGCTGGCGCGCAACGAAGCGGAATTGAAAGAGCACGCAACCAATATCCTGGGCATGATGCTGCGGACGCCCCAGACCCCCGGAGGAATGGAAGGCCCTGGAAAATTGGTGCGCAAGATCCTGGTCGCCGAAGATGCCTACGCCCCGGATTTTGACGCCAACAAGGAATATTACGTTTCCATCCTGATGGATCGCGAACGCAAGTGCAATGTCATCATCTATTCCACCCAGGGAGGGATGGACATTGAGACGGTAGCAGAAGAAACGCCCCAACTGGTCCACAAAGAATACGTCGATCCCGCCCTGGGACTACAGCCTTTCCAGGCTCGCCGGGTGGCTTTCAATCTCGGCTTGAGCGGCAAGGCCTTCAAGGAAATGATTAAATTCATTTCCAAGCTCTATCAGGCTTTCGTTCAATCGGATGCCAGCCTGTTCGAGATCAATCCCTGCCTGCATACCGGCGATGACCGGATCGTAGCGGTAGACTGCAAGGTCACCCTGGATGACAATGCTTTGTTCCGCCACCCGGATCTGGCCGAGCTCCAGGACAAAAGCGAGGAAGATCCCCTCGATGTGGAAGCATCGGAATACGGACTGAATTTCATCAATCTCGACGGGAACGTTGGCTGTATGGTAAACGGCGCCGGCCTGGCCATGGCTACCATGGATATCATCAAATTGTCGGGTGGTGAACCGGCCAATTTCCTGGATGTGGGGGGCACCGCAGATGCCGCCCGGGTGGAACAAGCCTTCCAGCTCATCCTGAAAGATGAAAAAGTGAAAGCCATCCTGATCAATATCTTCGGAGGTATCGTTCGCTGCGATCGGGTAGCCCAGGGCGTCATCGATGCTTACAAGAATATGGGATCCATCCCCGTGCCCATCATCGTGCGCCTCCAGGGGACCAATGCCGATATCGCCAAGAAAATGATCGACGATTCCGGGCTCGATGTTTACTCCGCCATCCTATTGCAGGAAGCGGCCGACCTGGTGACTCAGGTTCTGAAGGAAGCCTGACAGTGGAAAACCCGGTGCCCCCGAGCCCCGGTTAGGATGAACAGGGAGGCAGGGAGTCTCCTTATTCCTTCTTAAAAGTTCCTGTCAGCCGGACCTCTTCGCCTCCGCGAAGGATGTCCAGGATCACTTCATCGCTTTCGATCTCTCGTTCGATGATGCGATTGATATTTTCTTCGGAGGAAAAGTCAACCCCGTTGATGCGAAGGATCACATCCCCTCCCAGGATCATCGACTCCCCTCCGATCTGCCCTTGAACGGTACCTCCTCTGAGTCCGATCAGATCCCCCGGAGAAAGAGGAGCCACTTTCTGAACCAATAGACCGGGCATGGGCAGGTTAAATAGTTGGGCCAGCTCCCCTTGCAGCATTTTCCCTTCGATACCGGTCCAGGGTGTCCTGACATCCAGCAACACATCCTTGCACACATTGGAGGTAGCTGCAAACCCCAGCCCTTCGAAACCGCCGGACTCGGTCAGAATGAAACTCGCCACACCCACGATCTCTCCATCCATATTGAGCATAGGCCCTCCGGAATTGCCCGGATTGATCGAAGCATCGGTCTGGAAGAATTCGATATAAGGGCTGCCGTTGGAAAATTTTCGCTTTACCTGTCTGCCACTGATGTGCCCAACGGAAAGGGAATAACTCAACCCTCTGGGAGAACCGATCATGATGATCTGGTCGCCGATCTTGGTGGAATCCGAATCCCCGATGGGAATCGCCTTTTTTCCGGTGGGTTCAATGGCCAGCTTTAGGAGGGCCACATCCGCTGCGGGAGATGAATACAAAACCTCGCCGGGATATCGGTCGCCGTCGGGGAATTCGACCAGGATCTTTTGGGTGGTTTGGACCACGTGCGAGGCGGTCAGGATCAGACCGGATTCATCGATCAGGGCCCCGGAGCCCAGCCCCTGGCCGGCCGCTACCGCTTTACCGTCGCGCGGATCCACAATAGCCTCTTCTACATAGATCTTGACTACGGAGGGCACCACTTTCGCGTAAATTGCGGCAATGTTTTGCCCCCGAATAAACGGGGCAAACCCCGAGCATAGGAATAGGATTATCAGATATTTAGACATAGAGGTTTTCATTTTTGGCAGAAAATCGGGCTTTTCCCAATGAATATGAAGCATAGATATGGTTTCAAGACCAATTTGCAATCCTATTTTCGCACATTAATTTCCATTTCACCTTCAGGCAAATTATGCCCATCGACGCCCTTATAACATTGGGGACCATCCTGCTGGCAGTCATTCTCTTTGCCACCGAACGCATTCCCGTTGATCTGGTAGCCTTGCTGATCATGGGCATCCTGATCTTTACAGGGGTGATCAGCCCGGAGGAGGGGATAGCCGGATTCAGCAACCAGGCTACCATCACCGTCCTGTTCATGTTCATTCTGAGCCATGCCCTGTTTAAAACCGCTGCCCTGCAGGTGGTTGCCTATCGGCTTTCCGAACTTTTCAAGAGGAACTTTTTACTGGGCATGATCCTGATGATGATCCTGCTGGCCATTGTCTCCGCCTTTGTGAATAATACCCCGGTGGTAGCGGTTTTCATACCGGTAGCCATACAGATCGCACACGCCTCCGGCCGGGATCCCCGCAAGATGCTTATCCCGGTTTCCTACGCCTCTATTTTCGGGGGCTGCTGTACCCTATTGGGAACTTCTACCAATATCCTGGTAGACGGAATTGCCGAGAGCGAGGGGGTAGCCGGATTAAACATGTTTACTCTGACTCCCGTGGCCGTCGTACTGGCTTTATTCGGCTTGGGTTATTTATCGCTCATCGGAATCAAGATCCTGCCGGGTCAGGAAAGTGGAAAGAAAGACTTGACCAAACGGTTTGGTTTCGGGGATTATCTGACGGAATTGCAGTTGCTCCCGGGTGCGGTAGACATCGGACAGCGGATCATGGACAGCCAGCTCGTCCGGGAATACGGCATGGATATCATCGAGATCCGCCGAAACGGGCAGATCTTCAATTTGCCTCCGGGAGACTTTTACCTGAAAGCCCGGGACCTGCTCAAAGTCCGCTGCGATATAGGTAATCTAAAGACCTTTAAAGACCGAAGCCGTGCCTTGCGGGAGGACACCATTCGCTTCGGAGAGGGTTCGCTGGCCGAAAAAGACATGGCCCTGGTAGAACTCGTTATTCCAGCGGAATCGGAAATGGAAAATAAAACCTTGAAAGAGGTAGATTTCCGCCATCGGTTTCGGGCTATTCCCCTGGCCATTCGACAGCGAAACGAAATCCTGCACAATCAGCTTTACCGCGTTCCCCTGAGGGCCGGCGATGTGATCCTGGCCGAAATGAAAAGACACTTTGTCAAAGAAGTGCGCAAAAAGGAGCCTGGAAGCGAAGTGCCCTTTGTTTTGCTGAGTGAAGACAAGCTCGTGGATTTCAATCGACGGAATTTCCTGATCGTTCTGGGGGTCCTTCTGGGGATCGTGATCACCTCGGCGACGGGACTCCTGGAGCTGGTTACCGCCACGCTGGCCGGTGTACTCATCCTTTTCATCACCGGTTGCCTCGGCACCCGGGAAGCCTACCGATCGGTCAACTGGCGCATCATCTTTCTGCTGGCCGGCTCCCTGAGTATGGGAACCGCAATGCGAAATACGGGTTTGGACATTTGGCTGGCGGAAACGCTGATCGGACAACTGGGTAATTGGGGGCCCATTGCCATCTTATCGGGCATGTACCTGATGACTTCCCTGCTCACTGAGATTATGACCAACAATGCAACTGCCGCCCTGGTGGCCCCCGTGGCCATTGCCACGGCCCAGCAACTGGGACTCGACCCCCTGCCCTTCCTGGTCGCGATCACCCTGGCATCCTCCGCCAGTTTTATGACGCCGGTCGGTTATCAGACCAACACCATGGTCTATGGCGCAGGCAATTATCGGTTCGCGGATTTCCTAAAGGTGGGCGTGTTTCTCAACCTGACCTTCTGGCTGGTGTCTACCTTTCTCATTCCCCTGATCTACCCTTTCTGATCCCTGCCGGTTCGTCTTTCAACAAGGCCATTTGGATCACGTCGATCAGCTCTCCGTCCTTTTCCAGAAAGTTGCGAAAGAAGCCCTCCTGCTCGAAGCCCGACTTTTCGAGCACCCGGATGGAAGCCTGGTTAGCCGGATGCACAATGGCGGTGATTCGAACCAGGGGGCTTTCGGCGAACCAGTATGCACAAAAAACCCGTATACAGTCGGCCATATGGTTTTTGCCCCGCCAGGGTCTACCCAGCCAGTAGCCTATTTCATCCCGAATGCCATCCATACCGTTTGTCATAAGCCTGAGAATGGCGCCGGCAAACTCTCCGCTCTCCTTGTCCCGGATGGCGAAATGGACCGGGCGATGGTACTGTTCTTCAGCCCGGTTGACCTTGGCCAGGTAGTTCAGCCCGTCTTCGCGCCCAAACGGATAGGGAATGTTCTCCGTGTATCGATACACCTCCGGATCATTGGCATAAAGGCACAGCGCTTTCAAATCGGTTGCCTTCACTTCTGTCAGCACCAGATCGCGTCCGGTTTCCAGGTAAAGCTTGAAGGGATCCAAGAGCGGGTTAGGTGTACGGGTTTGGAATGAGATGTTGAAGATCGGTTTTTATTCTTCGTAAATGGCCACTTTCCTCTCTCCGGGCTTTGCAAATCCACGGTACATACCGGCCGAATTGAAGGACAAGGAAACATTCCCTTCCTTATCGACGGCAATCAACCCGCCTGAGCCGCCGGCCTCCACCAGCTTTTCGTGGATGAGGTGGTGCGTGGCTTCTTCCAGACTCTTCTTTCCGTAGATCATTTGAGCCGAAATAGCATGGGCCACCGCATATCGAATGAAATATTCGCCGTGACCGGTACAAGAGACTGCACAGGAGTTATTGTCCGCATAGGTACCCGCGCCGATGACCGGTACATCCCCGAAGCGATTCCAACGCTTGTTGGTCATCCCGCCGGTGGAGGTACCGGCAGCCAGATTCCCTTCCTTGTCGAGGGCTACACATCCAACGGTTCCGTATTTGTAGGCCGGATCCGCTTCGAGCCAACCGGAAGGATTTCCTTTTTCTTTCTTCAGCGCTCTTTGCAGTGACTCCCAGCGAGATTCCGTGTAGAAGTAGTCCGGAGAAACCGTATCGATCCCTTGAGCGATGCTGAAAGCTTCCGCCCCGGCTCCGGTCAACAAGACGTGATCCGATTTTTCCATAACGGCCCGGGCTGCCAGGATCGGGTTGCGTACGTGCCTGAGCCCGCCGACGGCGCCTGCATTGAGATCCCGGCCGTCCATGATGGAAGCATCCAGTTCGTTGATCCCATCATGCGTAAATACGGCTCCCTTCCCGGCGTTGAAATGAGGCGAATCTTCCAGTACAAGGATGGTTTTTTCGACGGCATCCAATGCACTGCCTCCCGATTTCAAGACCGCCTCACCGGCATCGAGTGCCTGATTCAAGGTTTCCAGAATGGCGGCTTCTTTCTCGGAAGAAAGGTTTTCGCGCCTGATCGTGCCCGCGCCGCCGTGGATGGCGATCGCGTATTCGGCACGAGCTGGCAATTCCTGATCTGCCGGGCTTTTTTCTGCGCAACCCGAGGCTCCCGCAACCAGGAGGAGCAGGCTCATCATGATCGATCTCATTGCTTTCATTTTATGTCCCGAAACATAAGAAAAAAGGAACGGATCATCGGATCAAGGTGGTTTGCCCCTGACTTTGTTCGGACTTCCCATCCGGGAACTGAGCTTCCAGAACCCAGAGATAAATGCCGGCGGGCATAGGCTTGCCGTTTTTCGTACCGTCCCAGCCCCTGCTGGGGTCGTTGACTTCGAAATCCGACTCTTCAAATACGAGCTCGCCCCAGCGATTGTAAATGCGGAAAGCACGGACTTCGACCCCGGGATTACCGTGGACGACCAGCAGATCATTTTGTCCGGGGCTGCCTTCCGGGGTAAAACCGGTCGGGACCAGCGCCTGGAAATCGTCCAGGATCACGACCCGATATACGCCTTCCCCGCGACAACCGTTCGCGTCTTCCACCCGGAAGAAGAAATCCGTGGGTCGCGAAACGCTGGTAGAAGGCTGCTCGCAGACCAGACAACTGAGCAAGGAATCCTGGACCGGATTCCAGAAAAACGTGTAGGGGCCCATCCCCCCGTTTACCACAGGCACCAGGTTGACCGTTTCGTCAAATCCTTTTTCCAGTTCTTCCTGCACCGGCACTTCCAAAGGCTCGGGGTCATTGAGCTCAATCAGCGGCAGGAGGAATTCGCAACCGTTGGCATCCCTGACATCCACGATGTAGGATCCACTGGCCAGGGAGGGAAAAAAGCCGGAATTTTGCTGTCGGTCATCCAGCGTGTAGGTAAACGGTGGAGTAGCCCCGCTGAGCTGAATGTTGACCTCGCCGTCCACAAAACCCGTACAACTGGGATCCGTGACCACTACATTGGCTTGCAGTGTGTCCGGCTCGGTCACTTCCACCCTTTCCGTCAGGGTACAGCCGTTCCGGTCGGATACCAAAACGAAATAGAAGCCGGCGGCCAGGTCGGTCAGGGTACTGTCCGGGGTCCCGTCCTGCCATAAGATCTCGTAGGGCTGCAATCCGCCCCGTACGGAGACGGTAACGGCTCCGTTGGGCTCACCCGCACAAACAGCATCCTGGACCCTGAAGTCGAGGCTAAGCGCTTCCTGGTCGCTGATGAAAACGCTCAGCGAATCGAAACATCCCCCGCCGTCGGTCACTACCACGGTATAATTCCCGGCGCCCAATCCGCTGACATCCTCCGTGTCGGCTCCGTTGCTCCAATTGTACTGATAGGGAAGGGTCCCGCCGGATACTTCCAGGTCTATGGCTCCGTTGGTATCCCCCTGACAACTTATTTCCTGCAAATCCACAATATCAAATTGAATACCCTCCGGCTCCGTCAAGGTGAGGGAGTCCGTTGCCACACAACCCAGGGAGTCCAGAACCTGTATCGAATAAATACCCGCCTCCAGGCCGGTCGCCGCCGTCGTATCGCCGATGAAACCGGGATTCCAGTTGTAGGTGTAAGAACCCGTTCCGCCGGAGGCTGAGGCCAGGAGGGTCCCGTCCGATCCGCCTTTGCAAGACAGATCGGTGCCCGAAAGAGAAACTTCAAGCAACGGCCGGAAACTCAGTTCAAAAGTGTCGCTGACGAAACAACCGTTATCATCCGATACTTCTACCGAATAGGTGCCCTCCCCCAGGTTGTTGATGGTGGTTTCGGTAGAACCGGTACTCCAATCGTAAAAGTAATTCCCCGAGCCTCCCGTCACCGTGAGCTGAATTCTGCCGTCCGATCCCCCAAAGCAACGGATCGAATCCACCCCTGCCAGGACATCCAGGGGGGGATTGGTCGGCACCTGAGTAGATGCTTCGGCAACACAGCCGTTGGCATCGGTCACGGTTAGTCGATACTCTCCCTCCGGCAATCCGACCGTATCCGCCAGGATGTTCCCCAGCGAATCCGTCCAGGTGTAATTGTAAGGCAGGGTTCCGCCGAAGGTCGTGGCCGCAATGATCCCGTCGGAAGCGCCAAAACAGCTGATCGGCTGAGCGCTCAAACCCGGTTGAAGGGCCGCCGGCTCCGAAATGAGGATGGAATCCCGAACGGTACAACCGGTGACACCCGTGGCCTGAACCGTAGCATAACCGGCGGGAAAACTGTCTGCCTGGGCGCCGGTAAGGCCATTATTCCATTCGAAAGTATAATTCGGGTCCGGCCCCACTGCCGATACCTCCACAACGGCATTCGTATCGCCCTGGCAAAGAACACCGGACACTTCGTCCAGAGTCAACAGGATGGTATCGACAACCGGAATGTAAACACTGCCGGAACCCTCGCAACCGATGGAATCCGTGACCGTATAATTGTAAACCTGATTGGTCAGGTTGGTAAATATCCCAGTCGTATTACCCACGCCGTCCAGAATATAGGTAATGGTGCCCTGCCCGCCGGTAGCTACCATGGTCAGTGCACCCTCCGGAACGCCGGGACAACGGGTGGAATCAATATCCAGATCCACCATCAAATTGGTGCAGGGGATCGTAAAACAACCGATCTGGCGGGCCTCTCCCGGACAGGTGCCACCCAATCCACGGACCTGTATGATGTAAGGCGTGTTGGCTTGCAGGCCGGTAAAGGTGTGGAACAAGTTGCCATTGGCCGGCGCCCAGGCACCCCCGTCGATGCGCACCTCAAAATCGGAAGCTCCGCTCAAAAGATCCCAGCGAACCGTGATGCTGGTTTCCGTTGCCGTATCGCAGACCAGGTTCTCCGGGGCGGGCAGTACAGCAAACGTGTTGATGGTCACGGAATCGGAAGTGGAACAACCATAGCTATCGGTTACGGTCAGCACATAGTCAGTGGCCGAAGTGGGCGTGGCAATGGGATCCGGGCAGGTCGGACAGTCCAGACCGGCAGTGGGCTCCCAGGTATACCCGACGTTGTACGGACCGGAAAAGGACATGCTCCAGCCTTGGAAAACACCATAATCCCCTTGCTTGTCGTCTACCACTACCAATTGCCAGGTGCCGTTTGTGGGACTGCCGTAGAGAGAAGACCAATCTCCCTCCGGCAAAAAAGTACCGGTGAAAGGAACCGCTCCCGGAGGAGCCTCGGGCCCGGGAAAATTGATGGGCTGGGTGGCCCCTTCCGAAAAACAGGTCTGAAGGTAAAAATCGGTTTCAGCGCCATTTCCTCCACTTCCGCCATTGTCGGTTGTCAGCTCCAGAAGCTGACCGTTCGGCGCCAGCAGAAAAATATCCAGGTCGGCAATAAAACCGTGGCTGATGCTGTCTATACAAACCGAATTGATCACTCCGGGTCCGACGGTCTCCGGCATAACGCCGGCAACATCCAGGGCAAAGCTGAATATAATGTCGTTGGTATCGATGGGCACACTTCCCTGATAGACAAAAACGGGAACGGGAGGTACGGGAATGCCAATATCTCCGTTCAGGGCGACGGTATCCCCCGGGCAGATCGTCGTATCGGTACGCAAAACCGGAGTCGGCAGCGTATCGTCGACGATGCGGATGAGAAAAGTGTCCCGTTTGCAAATGTCGGTCTGAAGCTCGAAAAAGATGGAATCTTCGCCTTCAGCAATCCCGTCGGAAATAGCCTCAATGCTGATGGTAAAGGTGGTATCTCCCTGAGGAAAGGTAAAAAAAGTATCCGCTGGAAGATTGGTGGTATAATCCACCCCGAGTTGGGCATTCCCGAACAGGCTGAAGGCCACCTGTCGATCTGCCGTAGCAGAATCCGGAAGGACCAGGGTAATATTAGCCGGAGAACAGCCTTCTGCAATCCGAGCGTCGATGGTGGGGACGGAAAGCTGGAGATCAAAAGCGTTGCTGGCCAGTCCTTCGGCTTTGAAGAACAGGGCCGAATCATCCTGGTCATCTCCTACATCGGCGATCACAATGCGGATCACGTATTCCTGGCAGGGCACCACGGCAATCTTGTTGGTAATGGGGTGGGTGTAGCCATCGTAGGCCGGGAAAAAGGGCAGGCTGTCGTTATCGTTGTACAGGGCGGCATTGGCCAGAGAGCCGTCCGGCAGCGTGCAGAAAGCCGGATCCCCGCCATCGGCGCCGACGGTACCCGGATTGATGGTATTGGCATAAACCGGCAGGTTGCTACCAGGCACCGTGGCCATGTTGACTGCTCCCAATGTAAAGGGGCCTGCTATGCCCGGGCCGCTTATGAAGATCCCAAATCGATCTACCGCCTCCGTACAGACCTGCTCCGGATATTCTTCCGAAGCAAATACATAAGAGAGTTGGAGAGAATCGCCCCGCGGGATAAGCCGGATCTCGAAAATCTGAAGGTCGAACAGGTCTTGTCCGCCGGCCAGCGTTTGCAGATCGACATCCGTAGCTACACTGTTCGTGGCCGAGGAAGCCAACATCATGCCGATGGCATCGGCGCCCACCAGGCCCGGCTGGCTTTTGGCCCGACCCGTAGACAGGATAATCCCCTGATCCAGCCCGATGGAGCCTTCGCCATTGCGGAAGTACCCGGCCGAGCGTTCATCGCCATCAAATGTGACATTCACCAGATCAAGACCCTGCCCCAGCAAACTACCTTGAACCAGCGTTCGGGCTCCCGTAGGCGCCGGACTGATGATCTCCAGGCTGGGCTGGGCAAAAGGGATATACGGAAATAGCAGGGAAAGGATAACTGCTCTGAAAAACAGCTTCGGAATAGCATTCATGGGATCAACTTCATTTTGAACACAATTACGGGTTACCGGTTACGGTGTTGTGTTCACTACGCATACCAAATGCGTTTGGGACAGATAGTATGCGGACGAAAATTAAGACTTTTCTGGAGAGAAAAAGGAGAAAGATGCCTGTCCATCTGCCAATCTTCTCTCTTCGTCCAATTCTTTCAAGTTTCTGTCTACGGATATTTACATTCACTCAAAATAAGCGGATAGCGGATGAATACCTTCTGGAAAACGTTTTTCGGCTCCATACTTGGTGTGTGGGTAGCCCTTTTTTTGATTATTATTCTGGGGTTCGGTTTGGTAGCCGCTGTGTTTTCCACTACAGAACAACCAGTCTCCATACGCCCTAATTCTCTTCTCCACATCAAACTGGATAAGACGATTCCCGAACTAACCAACAACCTGGAATCTGAATTCCTAACTATAAACCCCAAAAAGACTCTCGGACTTCATGAAATTCTGGCCACTATCGATCAAGCCTCCCGCAACGACAAGATCAAGGGGATCTTTCTGGAGGTAGATATGGTAAATGCCTCTTTCACAACCGTCAATTCCATTCGGGATGCCTTGATCGAATTCAAAGCCTCCGGCAAATTTATTATTGCCTATTCCGATTTCTATACCCAACAGGCCTACTTCCTGTCGACCGCTGCGGATGAAGTATATGTAAACCCCATCGGATTGATCGACATTCGCGGCTTTTCGGCTACGGTGCCCTTCTATACCGAATTTTTTGACAAGATCGGTCTGAAGATGAACGTCTTCTATGCCGGAAAATTCAAAAGCGCGACTGAGCCCTTCCGCCGCACTTCCATGAGTCCGGAGAACAAGCTGCAGACCCGGTCCTATCTCACCGAATTGTATGATCACCTGATACGCGAAATTGCCACAAGCCGGGATATAGATGCCTCAACCTTGAGAAAAGTGGTCAATGATTTCGATGGTCTCTATCCCGAAAAAATCCTTGAGTCCCGTTTGGTGGACGGTATTGTGACCCAAGGCGAAATCATCGAGGTTTTGAAAAAGCGGCTCGGGCTCCAAAGCCAGGACCGCTTTCCCATGATCTCCCTCCTGGATTTCAACCTGGCCGATCCGCCCTCCAAAAACTACAGCTCCAATAATAAAGTAGCCGTCATTCACGCCGAAGGAACCATCATGGACGGAAAAGGGGATAATGGCATGGTAGGGAGCCACGAATATGTAAAGGTCATCCGCGAATTAAAAACCAATTCTTCCGTCAAGGCCATTGTGCTGCGGGTAAACTCCCCCGGAGGAAGCGCTCTGGCCTCTGAAAATATCCTGCGGGAACTGAACGAGGTCAAAAAAGAAGGATTGCCGGTGGTGGCGAGCATGGGCGACTACGCCGCTTCTGGAGGATATTATATTGCCTGCGGAGCGGACAGCATCTTCGCCCAGCCGACGACCATTACCGGCTCCATCGGGGTATTCAGCATCTTTCCAGACCTCTCCGAAATGATGAACGACAAAGTGGGCATTCAATTCGACACCGTCAATACCGCTGACCTGGCTTCGGCCTTTACGCCTTTCTTTGCCATGAGACCCGAAGAGGTCCGACTCATGAATCAGCGTACCGAGAACATGTACCAGATCTTCCTCCAACGCGTAGCCGACGGACGTGGAATGACCGTTGCAGAGGTCAATGAAATTGCCCAGGGCCGGGTTTGGACCGGCAAACAGGCCCTGGATCGAAATCTGGTAGACGCCCTGGGAGACCTGGATGCTGCCATCCAAACTGCCGCGTCGATGGCCGGCCTGCAGGAAGGCGAATACCGGATCGCCAACTATCCTTACGTAAAGGATCCCTGGGTAAAACTGATCGAAGACCTCACCGATAGGGAAGCCTCAGCTCAATTGAAGGAAAAAGCGCTGAAGGAGGAACTGGGCAAATTGTATCCCACCTACAAACAGCTCCGGGATATGGGACGGGAAACAGGTGTTCAGGCCCGAATGCTCGAAGTGGTCCATTTTTAATGCACATATTCGCCGGTAGAAAAAGCAAGTAGCTGATCCGCCTGCTTTTCCAGCACCTCCAGGGTAGCCCGATCTACTATTTCGTCCTGATCGATAAGTTTCCGGATCCGGGAAATGGGCAGTTGGAACGGGAGCACGATGGTCCCCATGTGGTTCAATACACTGGCCAGGTGGTCCATGCCTCTCAGATTGCCCGCGCGCCCGGATGCGATCCCCACCAGGGCGGCAATCTTTCCAGAGAAATTTCCCTTGTATTTGCGGATACTCAAAGCGTCAATAAAAAGTTTCAGCGAGCCGGGGAAGCTGCCGTTATACTCGGGCATGACAAAAACAAATTTGTTGGCAGCCAGTATGTACTCATCCTGGAGCGCCGTCAAACTGGGAGATTGCGCAGCCTCCTCGTACATATCCGAATGGAACCAGTCGTGGGGAATGTCTTCCAAAGCCAGCAACCGGATCGGTTCCGAGGTCTTACGCTCAAGTATGTTGACGTAGGTTCGGGCAAAATTCAGGCATTCGCTGTTTTTCCGATTGGTGCCCGATACGACTGTGATCATAGGTTTTTTTTTTGGAGCCTTTTCTTTAGATCAAAGAATTCTAAAGCCTAAACCCGGCGAATAGTTCAAATCCCGGCAAGATCCATTCCTTTTATGAGTTTTCAAACCGAAGAAATTCAGAGCCCCGCCTCTCTGCAAACAGCCGCCGCGAAACCGTCCAAAAAATACCTGAGCTTTGTACCTTAAAAGAGGTTTCCACGGGATTTTTTTCCCAACTGGCTTTTACAGCCGGGAAGTCCCTGGTATCGTCTCACGGACCTTCGGGACTCGATTCATCATCAACCAACCACTTTGTAAAGCATACCAAATCCAACCTTTATGCGAAAACCGATCCTACTCCTTTCCTTCTGCCTGATAACCCTGATCGTCCAGGCACAATCGCCCGATGATCCCCAATGGCTTCGCTACCCGGCCATTTCTCCGGATGGCCAGCATATCGCATTCACCTACAAAGGCGATATTTATAAGGTGTCCCGGGATGGCGGTCTGGCCTATCCCCTCACGCTCCATGAAGCACGGGATTTCATGCCGGTCTGGTCACACGACGGCAAACAAATTGCCTTCGCCTCCGACCGGTACGGGAACTACGATGTCTTTACTCTCTCAAGCGAAGGAGGTGAATCCAGACGTCTCACCTACCATTCCAGTCACGACTACCCTTCGGATTTCACAGTGGATGATCAACAGGTTCTCTTTTCTTCCGCCCGTTTGGATATCGCTTCCAATCAACAGTTTCCCTCCGGAGTTCTACCGGAATTATACGCCGTTCCCATCGGGGGAGGTACACCCCGGATCGTGCTTACCACCCCTGCTCAGATGGCTCGCTTCCACGATTCGGGGAAAAAGATCGTTTTCCACGACCGCAATGGTTACGAAGACGAGTTCAGAAAACATCACACCTCCTCCGTCACGCGGGATATCTGGACCTACGACCTGGAAAGCGAAACCTATCGCCAGATATCCACCTTCGATGGAGAAGACCGGGACCCGGTATTCGTTCCCGGAGAAGAAGCCATTTATTACCTCAGCGAAGAGAAAGGTGATTTCAACGTCTTCAAAAAGAAATTGGACGGCACCGAACCCAGCCGCCAGCTCACCCAATTCGAAAAACATCCGGTCCGGAACTTATCCGTGAGTTCCGATGGCATCCTTTGCTTCAGCTTTGATGGAGAAATCTATACCCTGAAGCCGGGAGGGTCTCCCGAAAAAGTATCTGTAAAGATCCAGACCGGCGACCGCTATAACGAGCGAAAGCTGGAAAAGGTATCCAAGAAAATTTCCGAATTCGACCTTTCACCCAACGGAAAAGAAGTCGCTTTTGTAGTCCGGGGCGAAGTTTTTGTGGCCTCTACCAACGAGGGAACGACCCGCCGGATCACCAGCACGCCCCAACAGGAAAGGAGCGTCAGCTTCAGCCCGGATGGAAGATCTATCCTGTACGCCGGCGAACGGGACGGTAGCTGGAACGTCTATCAAACCACCATCCGAAGAGAAGAAGAACCCTACTTTTTCAATGCCACAGTCCTGGATGAAGAGGCGTTGATCCAAACGCCCGCCGAAGAATTTCAACCGGCCTACTCGCCCGATGGCAAAGAAGTGGCCTATCTCGAAGAACGAACCGCCCTGAAGGTCCTGAACCTGGCAACCAAAGAGTCCCGGCTCATTGTACCCGGCGACAGAAATTACTCTTACTCGGATGGAGACCAACACTATGCATGGTCGCCCGACAGCAAATGGTTTCTCGTTGAATTCCTGCAACCCAACCAATGGACCAGTCAGGCCGGATTGGTCAGCGCCTCCGGAGACAGCGAGATCATCAACCTGTCCAAAAGCGGTTATGGAAATTACAGCCCTCGCTGGATGATGGACGGTAAAATGATGATGTGGGTTTCCGACCGGGACGGTATGAAGAATCACGGCAGTTGGGGCGGAGAACTGGACATTTACGCTATGTTCTTCACCCAGGAGGCTTACGATCGATTCCGCTTGAGCGAGGAAGAGTTCGAAATCCTGAAAGAGCAGGAAGAAGAAACCGAAGAGGATGAGGAGAAAGAAGAAAAGAACGATAAAAAGGAGGAAGAGGAAATCGGACCCCTGGAATTCGACCTGAACGATATAGAAGACCGCAAAGTCAGATTGAGCCGGCATTCCTCCGACCTGGCGGACGCCTGGGTCAGCCAGGATGGAGAGAAGCTTTTTTATCTGGCTAAATTCGAAAAGGGTTACGATCTGTGGCAAACCGAGAATCGATCCCGGGAGACCAAGATCCTCGCCAAATTGAATGCCGAATCAGCCGGCGACCTCCGCATGGATCAACAAGAAAAATACCTGTTCCTGAGAGCGGACGGCCAGATCCATCGCATAGAAATCGAATCCGGCGAGAAAAAGACCTTAGGGATCAGCGGTGAAATGTACGTGGACGAAGCTGCAGAGCGGGCCTATCTCTTTGAGCATGTGTGGCGGCAGGTGGACAAAAAGTTTTATCTGAAGGACCTGCACCAAGTAGAATGGGATTATTACAAGGAGTCTTACGAGCGTTTCCTTCCGCATCTCGACAACAAAGCCGATTTCGCCGAAATGTTGAGCGAGCTTTTAGGGGAGTTAAATGCCTCTCACACGGGTGCGCGCTATCGCCCGGAGAACAGCGAAGGGGATCAAACAGCCGCCCTTGGGGTATTTTTTGATCCCGAATACCGGGGAGAGGGGATGAAAATTGCCGAGGTCATGGAAAAAAGCCCGGTCGTGAAAGAGGGAACCCGGATCGAGCCAGGAGTCATCATAGAGGCCATCGACGGCCAGTCCATCGCGGATTCGGTGAATTACTACGCGCTTCTGAACCGTCAAACCGGTGACAATACCTTACTCTCCCTCTACGATCCCGCCACCGAAAAGCGTTGGGAGGAAGTCGTCAAGCCCATAAGCCTGGGAGCCGAAAACGAGTTGCGATACGATCGCTGGGTTGACCGGTGCCGGAGCATTGTAGACAGCCTATCCGGAGGTAGAATTGGATACGTCCACGTGAGGGGGATGAATGACCAAAGCTATCGAACGGTATACGAGGAGGTTTTGGGCGAGAATGCCAACAAAGAAGCCCTGGTGGTAGATACCCGCTTCAATGGAGGAGGTTGGCTACACGACGACCTCGCGACCTTCCTGGCGGGCACCGAGTATATTACCTTCATGCCCCGCGGGCAGAATCTGGGAAGCGAGCCCCAGTTCAAATGGAAAAGGCCTTCGGTTGTCGTCATGAGCGAAAGCAATTATTCCGACGCGCATATGTTCCCCTATGCCTACAAGCAACTGGGGATCGGAAAACTCGTAGGCATGCCCGTACCGGGAACGGGTACGGCAGTATGGTGGGAGCGACTGCACACCGGAGACCTGATCTTTGGCATCCCCCAGGTAGGCATGCTCGGCACCGACGGAAAATTCCTGGAAAACAACCAATTGGAGCCCGATATCCAAGTGCCCAATGAACCGGGTAAGGTGAACCGCGGCATCGACCAGCAACTGGCCGCTGCAGTCCGGGAACTCCTGGATCAGTTGAAGCCCGCAAAACCTTAGGGAATGACCTGAAAAGGAAGTCCGGAGGAAGGCTCCGAAAGAGAAGCGCTCCTCCGGCATTTTTCGTTGGATAATTTCCAAATGCGATCGGGAGGCTCTACTTTTAATTTTAAACCCATAAGCAAAATGCTGACTGCCCTCCAACAATTCTTTACCCGTAACCGGGGATGGGTCATCTTCCTCTTCGTCGTACCTGCCAGTTTTGTTTACCAGCTCATTCAAAACATGCGCAACGGCTATTACCGGCGGTTTCGGAATACCTCCCGCTTGCACGATCAGCAAGTAAAAGCGATCCAGGAAAAGGTGCGGGAAGGGGCCCGATCCGGCATGCGCATGTGTACCGCTCGCAAGCCCTGGATGACCATGTCGAGCCGCAAGGCCACCTTTAAAGAGGATCTGCTGCAGATCCCGATCGACCTGAAGAACATCCTGGCATTCGATCCCGACAAAGGGATCATCCGCCTCGAGCCCATGGTTACCATTGGGGATATCACCCATTATTTGGTGCCCAAAGGATACGCCCTGGCCGTTCAGGTGGAAATGGACGACCTGACCGTCGGCGGCCTTTGCATGGGGGTAGGCATCGAAACCAGCTCGCATCGCTATGGATTCCTGTTTGAAACCGTGGAGGCCTATGAGATCGTCACCGGCGACGGCCGGCTGATCCGCGCCACCCGACAGGAAAATGCAGACCTGTTTCACAGCCTCCCCTGGTCCCACGGCACGCTCGGATTCCTGGTGGCCGTCGAACTCAAGGTGGTGCCTGTGAAAAAGTATATGCATTTGAAATATCTGCCTTTTCATTCCCAACAGGAATTCTGTCGGACCTTTCAGGAACTGGCCGAAAGCGATGCACCTCCCTCCTTCCTCGAAGCCCTCGTCTTTTCTCCCGACAGCGGAGTGATCATGTGCGGAGAAATGGCAGATCCCCAAACCATCGAACAGCGAAAGCGCATCAACCGGATCAATGCCTGGCACAAACCCTGGTTCTACACCCACGTCGCCCGCTTCCTGGAAACCGGGCCGGGCGAAGAGTTTATCCCTCTGCGGCACTATTTCCACCGCCATACACCCTCCGTGTTCTTTCAGCTAAAGGATCTCATCCCCTTCGCCAATCAGGTCTGGTACCGATGGTTGTTCGCCTGGATGGGGGCTCCCAAGATCAAGCTGATGAAATTCAGCATGACGCCCCAGTTGCGGGAGCGGGCTTTTAGGAATCGGGTTGCCCAGGACATCCTGGTGCCGGTAGCCGATCTGGAGGAAAGCCTGAATTACGTGCATCCGGTATTCGAGATCTACCCGCTTTGGATCTGCCCGGTGCGTTTGTATAACCATACCCCCTACGAGGGTTTCCTCCGAAATCCGGAAGGGGATTCGGAAATGTATGTGGACATCGGCATTTACGGCATCCCGAAAGCAGTGGCCCGAAATACCTGGAACGGCATCCGGGAAGGACGGGCCCTGGAAGCTTTTACCCTCTCCAAAAGAGGCTACCATATGCTGTATGCCGACATTTTTATGAATTCGGAGGAATTCGAAGCCATGTTCGAACATCACCTCTACCGGACAAGCCGGGAAAAATACGGAGCCGTCAATCGCTTCCCGGAAGTCTTTCCCAAAGTAAGACCGGAAAGCTGGTTGATCGAAAAACTGAAAAAGGAATCGCAGGTTGAGAAAAAACCCGAAACCGCTCTGCCTTACTGAACCGGCTCCCATCGGAATCAAACCAAAACTCGACGACCATGAAACTTTCTTTCCTAGGACATGCCTCCTTTTTGCTGGAAACCCAGGGGCATCGCATTTTGATCGACCCCTTCCTTTCACCCAACGAGCTTGCGCAGAAGGCGTTATCGGAGAACCCGGACCTGGCTCCGCTTTTGGATCCCGAAAAGATCCAGGCAGACCACATTCTCATCACCCACGGACACCAGGACCATGTTGCAGACGCTGCCTCCATTGCCAGGCGCAATGAGGCGACCATCGTTTCCAGCTTCGAAGTGGTGAGCTGGTTCGGCCAGCAGGAAATTCAGGGCCACCCGCTCAACCACGGAGGAAAAGCCGAATTCCCTTTCGGTACCGTAAAGTACGTGAGCGCCATCCACTCCAGCGTCCTGCCGGATGGGACCTATGGCGGGAACCCGGGGGGATTTGTCATCTGGAATGAAGAGGGTTGCTGCTACATCGCCGGAGATACTGCCCTGACCTGGGACATGAAACTCATCCCCATGACCTGCCCGAAACTGGACTTCGCCGTTCTGCCGATCGGAGATAACTTCACCATGGGCTACGAAGATGTCCTACTGGCCAGTAATTTTATTGAATGCGATCGCATAGTAGGCTGTCATTATGACACCTTCCCCTACATCGTCATCGACCAGGAAGAGGCCGGAAAAGCATTCCGCGAAAAAGGAAAGGAATTGCTGCTCCCCGCCATCGGGGAAACGCTGGACCTCTGAGCGCCGGGCCTGTGGCCTTGGAGATTGGAAGGGGCGTGCGGAGCAACACTGAGCACAAATCCGAAAGTTGGGAAGATGGAAAGCAGCTTTACGGCCTACCTTAAGCAAACCCGATCCCGCACGCCAAAACCTCTGGTTTTGTACCCGGAGGGATTGCACCTGTAAGGCTTTCAGCCAGCAGGAAAGTCAGTAAACCAAAGTCGGGAAAGATCCAGCCGCAGATCAAATCCGGGGAGGAGTATCTTTTGATTGCCCAGCCAGACCTTTTTGCCGGTATAGCCGGAAGAAGAGGGATGGGTATACTGCTCAAGCCGGTTTTTTTCCGCATCGATCAACCAGAACTCGGCGACGCCGGCCTGAGCATAGAGCGGGCCTTTGACCTCCCGATCCTTCTCCTGGGAAGAATAGGCGACTTCCACGACCAACAGAATGTCTTCCGGACCGGGTATGCCGTCGTAATAATCGTTCTCCTTCCACTTCAAGACGGAAATGTCCGGTTCGGGTTCGGAATCGGGCCCCAAACGGACGGGACTCTGAACGGAAAGGATCGCCTGTTCCTGCAAAAGCTGAAAGAGCAATCGCGCCAACCGGTTGACGAAGGCAAGATGTTGTTTGCTGATGGGGCTCATTTCCACGATTTTTCCATCCAGCAACTCTACCCGGTCATCGGCATCGAGGATTCCCTGCTCAGCCATGCGATGGTAGTCTTCTGCCGTAAATTTGTGTAAAGGAAGTAGGGTCGCCATCCGCAACGCTTTTTTACAAGATAACTCTTTATCCGCTATTCCGGTTCCGCACCGGAGCCAAATCGGACTCACCAATTAACATCCAAAGCTGTCGGAAAACAGCTACCTTTATTCGCTGAGATGGGAGTAACATCCAACCAAAAGGAAAAAGCTATTTCGTTTTCATGGGAAAAGTCATTGCCATTGCCAATCAGAAAGGAGGCGTCGGAAAGACGACTACCGCTGTCAACCTGGGCGCCTGCCTGGGCATACTGGAGCAAAAAGTGCTCTTGATAGACGCCGACCCGCAGGCCAACGCTTCTTCCGGTGTCGGCTATCCGGAGGATGTGGACAACAGCCTGTACGATGCGATGATCAACGGGCAGGATCCTAAATCCATTGTCCTCAAAACCGAATCGCCCAACCTCTGGCTCATGCCCTCACACATCAACCTGGTGGGCGCCGAGCTCGAATTGGCCGAAATGCCGGATCGGGAATATGTGCTCAAACAGATCGTAGAGCAGGTGCGCGATGACTACGATTACGTTCTGATCGATTGCCTGCCCTCTCTCGGGCTGGTCACGGTCAACGCCCTGACTGCCGCCGATACGGTCCTGATCCCGGTGCAGTGCGAGTACTATGCCCTCGAAGGCCTGTCCAAACTCCAGAATACCATCTCCCTGGTCAAAGAACAATACAATCAGGAACTGGAACTGGAAGGGATTTTGCTTTCCATGTACGACAGCCGCCTCCGGCTGGCCAATGTGGTGGTCAGCCAGGTCCGGGATATTTTCGGCAACCAGGTTTTTGACACCATCATTCACCGGAATGCCCGAATCGGTGAGGCTCCCAATATGCATATGCCCGTAGTCCTGCTCAACGCCGGCAGCAAGGGAAGCATTAATTTCCTCAATCTGGCCCACGAATTGCTTTCCAAAAATGCAGGCGCGGCCAAACGACAACCGGTCGCCGGCTAATTCTTGCTATTTTTGCACCGGATCCTTAATTCGGTAAGTCATGGCCAAGCAAGTGAAAAAAGAGGAGTTGGGACTTGGCATCAGCGCCCTTTTCAAAAACAAAAACCTGGACACCAGCTCGGAAGAAACCCTTTCCAAAGATCTTTCCCAGCAAGTAGCCGCCATCCCCTTGAAGGATATCCGGGTCAATCCCGAACAGCCCCGAAAGGATTTCGAATCCGAGGCCCTGGAGTCTCTGGCCCATTCCATAAAAACCTTCGGACTCATTCAGCCGATCACCGTTCGCTACCTGGGTCCGGGTGAATTCCAGTTGATCTCGGGCGAAAGGAGACTCCGCGCATCCCGCATAGCCGGACTCAAAGAGATCCCCGCCTACATTCGGCTGGCGGGCGACAAGCAAGAGATGCTCGAAATGGCCCTGGTGGAAAACACCCACCGGGAAGACCTCAATGCCATCGAGATCGCCCTCGCCTATCAGCGGCTGGTCGAAGAATGTAACCTGAGCCATAAAGCCCTTTCCGAGCGCGTCGGCAAAGAGCGCAGCACCATCACCAATTACCTCCGACTGCTCGATTTGAGCGCCGAAGTACAGCAAGCGATCCGCGACAAGGACATAAGCATGGGCCACGCCCGCGCCCTGCTCTCGCTGGAAAAAAAATCCGATCAGGCCAAAGCCCTTCGCGAAGTGCTGGATCGCAACCTCAGCGTACGCGATACGGAAAAATGGGTCCGGCAGTGGATCCAGAAGAAGGCAAACCCTTCACCGAGCCCCCCCCCTCTGGACAGTCAATACCAGCAAGTCCAGCAGGAATTCCGGGCCTTTTTTGGCTCGGGAAAAGTAGAATTGCAGGTAAAAAAGGACGGTCGCGGACAAGTTGTCATTCCCTTTAAGGATACCGAGGAGCTAAATCGCCTGTTGGATCGTTTAGAAGAATGAAAACGGTTTGCAGAACTATGACGAACGGATTCGAGTCGATTCAGGTCCTGAAGAAGATATTCCGGTTGTTCCTGTTCCTGGGCGCCGCCCTGCTCTGGGTTCCCTTGGCCCTGGTAGCGCAGGAAGAGGAGCAAGTCATCACCGACGAGGAGGTAATGGCAATGGATACGAATGCGCTGCCCCCCAGGATTAAGATTAAAAAACCCTGGCCCGATCCCAAAAAGGCAGTCCTTCTTTCAGCTGCACTCCCCGGTGCAGGTCAGATCTACAACAAAAGATGGTGGAAATTGCCCATCGTGTCCGGGGCTTTCGGCGGACTTACCTACGCCATCATCTTCAACACCCGTCAATACGATCGATTGCAAACCGCCTACTTGTTGGCGCTGGACGGAGAAGAGCACGAGTTTACCGGCACGAGCATTGACAGCCCCAATGCTTTGCGAACCCTCCGGGATCAGTTCGATAAAAACAGGCAGCTTTCGTACATCGGTGTATTCTTCGCCTATGTGCTCACCGGAGTGGATGCCTTCGTAGATGCCCATCTGCGACGGTTCGACATCAACGATGACCTGTCTCTCCGGGCCACGCCCAGGTTCAATTTTCAGGGGAATATCACCGAGATGGGCATCGGCATTACGCTCACTTTCTAGCCACCCTGCCTCTTCGCCCAAAAAAGGGGAATGGCGCTGTGCCACTCCCCTGCAAATGGATTTGGTTAGGAAGGATTTATACTTCCACGGAGGAAAACTCTTTTACCGGAACCAGCCAGCCGAATTTGTCTTCGATCTTGCCGGCCCGCAAGCTGTCCATATAGGCTTTGACCATAGGGCCGATCTTCCGATCTGCAACCTCCGGAAGGACCATTTTCAGATCCTGGTACCCCACCTCGGACACATGCGCCACCACGGCGGCCGTGCCGGAGCCGAACACCTCCTGCAGTTTGCCGGCTTGGTAGGTCTCGACCAGCTCATCGATGGTGATCGGGCGTTCTTCCACGGCTATGCCCTTATCCCGGAGAATCTCCAGGATCATCATCCGGGTGATCCCCTTGAGGATGGCCCCGTCGGTGGCGGGCGTAATCACCTTCCCGTCGATCACCACGAAAAGGTTCATCGTACCTACTTCCTGCAGTTGCTTGAAGTTGTGACCGTCCAGCCAAAGAATTTGGTCATACCCTTTTTCCTGAGCCAGGCGGGCGGGCAACAAAGCTCCGGCATAGTTCCCGGCGGCTTTTGCTTCTCCGGTACCACCGGCCACGGCGCGCACATAACGGGTCTCCGCCCAGAGCTTTACCGGCTTGGGATAATAAGGCCCCACAGGACAGGTAAAAATGATCATCTTGTAGCGCTCCGAAGGTTTGACACCGATGAATTCATCGGTCGCAAACATATAGGGGCGAAGGTATAGAGCGCTTCCCTCCTGGGGCGGTATCCAGTCTGCATCCAATCCGACAAGCTGGTGAAGGGCCTCCAGGAAAAGATCTTCCGGAAAAGCCGGCATACTCATACGGGCAGCGGAGGCGTTCAAACGTTGAAGATGCTTTTCGGGACGCAGCAACAGCGGTCTCCCATCATGGCTCTTGCTGGCTTTCATCCCTTCGAAAATGGCCTGCCCATAATGAAGGGCCATGCAGGCCGGATGAATGGAAAAGGATCCGAAGGGTACGATACGGGGATTTTCCCATTGGCCGTCGCGGTAGTCACAAACAAACATGTGATCGGAAAAAATGCGGCCGAAAGGAATGTTACCGAAATCCACTTCCGATAATCGAGATTCTTTTACACGGGCAATTTGAATTTGATTATTCATAAAAAGAGGTTTTGTCAAAAATACTCAATTTCATCAATATTCTTATTTTAAAGATTTTTTCAGCTCTTTATTGTTTTTTATTTTGCTATTTTAAAATAAATCCAAAATAAATTTTGAAATCATCTTTTTATAATTTCGATCTGACGGTTTCGCACCTGCTGGAGAATCCCTTGCAGGCACCGGACAAACCCGGGGAAGCCGATCTGATGGTCTTGTGGCAGGAGAAAAACCGGCCGACCAGGGAACTGGAAGCCTTTCTGGTAAAAATTCTGGCAGCCCTGGAACGCAAACCCGGGCAGGATACGATCCTGGCCCTTTTACCGGAAAGCGGCCGCCTCGACCTGGCCAAAAGCCTGCGGAAATGGCAGGTTGCACGTAGCGTGATCTTCGGGATCCGCCCCGAAGCACTGGGCATGTCCATAAAGCCGCCCCTTTACCAACCCTTTTCTCTGGGGAATCGAGCCTATCTTTGGGCCGATCCCCTCGAGGAGATCGAAAAAGAAAGAGCCGCCGGAAAGCAGACCAAATCCCGCCCCTTGTGGATCGGGCTGCAACAGCTCCTCAACATGCATCCATGAAAGAAATCGTTTTTGCTACCCAAAACCCGAACAAGGTAGCTGAGGTCAACCGACTGCTGCCGGAAGACTTGCGCGTCAGAAGTCTGGCCGAACTGGGCATCGGAGAAGATATTCCCGAAACCCGAGACACCCTGGAGGGGAACGCCCTTCAAAAGGCTCAATACGTATGGGATCACTATGCCCACTCCTGCTTTTCGGAAGATACCGGCCTGGAAGTGGCTGCCCTCCATGGCGCCCCGGGGGTGATGACCGCCCGCTATGCCGGCCCGGAAAAAGATCCCCAGGCCAATATGCAAAAGCTGCTTCGCGAACTGGAACCCCATTCCGATCGCAGCGCACGGTTCCGGACGGTCATGGCTCTGCTGCTGGACGGAGAGGTCCACCTCTTCGAAGGCATCGCGTCGGGTACCATAGCCCGGACACCCGCCGGCGACGAAGGCTTTGGTTACGATCCCATCTTTATTCCCGAAGGCAAAAGCGTTACCTTCGCCCAAATGTCCCCCAACGAGAAAAACGCGATAAGCCACCGGGCCAGGGCCCTGGAAAAGCTGCTGAGCTTTTTAAAACAATTGTAGTAACTTTGCTCCGCTAAGCCTCAGGAACACGGTGAAAGCCTATGGACGCCAATCAATTGATCGACTTTTTTAACAATTCCGAACAACTGGCACAGCAAGACTACCAGGAATTGAAAAGCCTGGTCTTGAAATACCCCTATTGTGCCAATCTTCACCTGTTGTTGTTGGAAAAAAGTGTTTTCGAAGATCATCCGGATCTGGAGAAGAATCTCTCCCGAGCAGCGATCACCGGTATTGACCGGAACACCCTTCGCCAGAAAATGAAGTACTGGGAAGATCAGGTCCGACAGGAAAAAGGGTTGGAAGATTGGGAAGAAGGGGAAGAGGACATGATGCAGCTCGACGATTTTTCGCCTGTAGTGAGCCCCTCATCCGCAGAAGGAGGGCCGGTAGGCGGATTGGATCCCGAGAATACGCCCTTCGCCGGGGGCATAGGTATGGATGATCCCTCTCCTTCGCCCGAAGATCCGGCTACATGGGAGAAGGATCTGGACAATGTGGGCGAATGGCCTGATCTGGAGTCCCAGCCCATGTCCATAGAGGACGACCTGAATTTCGATGAAGGCAAAATTGTCCGACGGTTGGCCGAAGAGAGCCTCGAAGAAAAAGAAACCCTGGTCACCGAAGCTTTGGCCGATCTGTTCGCCAGGCAGGGCCACAACAAAAAAGCGATCGCCCTCTATGAGCAGCTTCGCTTGAATATCCCGGAAAAAAGTGATTACTTTGCGGGCAAAATTGAAGCCTTAAAAGATTAATTTATGTTGGTATTAATGACGGTTCTGATCGCCTTAATCAGCGTGCTCCTCATGGGGGCGGTCCTGATCCAGAACCCAAAAGGAGGCGGTGTGGATTCTACCTTTGGCGGCACGCAGGCCAACCAGATGTTCGGGGCCGCCAAATCTACCGATTTCATCGAAAAAGCAACCTGGTACCTGGCGGCTGTCCTTTTCATTCTTTGCATCCTTACAGCCGTGCTGGTCGGAGATGTGCCCGAGGGAACAGAACAGTTGCTCTCTGAATAAGAACGCATACATTCCTTCCCGAAAGCCTCGCTGGATAAGCCAGTGAGGCTTTTTTATTGCCAAAATGACAATCGATGTCAGCCGGTCTTTCGCCATGCCATGCAAAAGAAGCAGATCGGCTGAAAATATGTCAGCTTGTCCTCCTTGGCACGACAATAGCTAATTGAAAGATGTTCATGTAAACCATAAACCTTAATTAATCAGAAATAAGCATGAAGCCAATCAACGATCGGGTCGTGGTTAAACCCGCCCCCGCCGATGAAACCACCAAAGGCGGTATCATCATCCCGGATACAGCCAAAGAAAAGCCTCAGCGCGGCGAGATCGTCGCTGTCGGCCCCGGCAAAGACGGAAACATGATGACAGTTCAGGTAGGAGACATCGTCCTGTACGGCAAGTATGCCGGCCAGGAACTGAATTACCAGGGGGAAGACTACCTGATTATGCGCGAAGATGATATCCTGGTAATCCTGGATTAATCTTCACCCCCACCCCTTTCCTTTTTTCCAAAACTTTAAATCAACAATTCAAATGGCTAAAGAAATTAGCTTTGATAGAGATGCCCGCGAGAAACTGCGGGAAGGCGTAGACGCCCTGGCCAACGCAGTCAAGGTAACGCTGGGCCCCAAAGGCCGGAATGTAGTCCTCCAGAAAAGCTTCGGCGCTCCCCAGGTGACCAAAGATGGTGTTACCGTAGCGAAAGAAATTGAACTGGAAGATCCCGTTCGGAATATGGGCGCACAAATGGTCAAGGAAGTGGCTTCCAAAACGGCTGATATCGCCGGCGACGGTACCACTACGGCCACCGTGCTGGCCCAGGCCATGGTCAGCGCCGGTCTGAAAAACGTCACCGC
>CAZXIX010000016.1:41607-56462 GCA_964640855.1 uncultured Saprospiraceae bacterium | reverse complement strand
TTTTTGATAACCGAAATCTTTAAAAACGGTCAACACTAATCAGGGAAGTGCACCTTCCCTGCCGGTAGGGACCGGCCGGGCCGATCTTCGAAAAATCAGTAGGGGGATTCCCCTGTCATGGTCAGATACACAAAACCAAAAGCATGAAAAAACAAGCTTTCACCCTCCTTTGGGCCGTTCTAAGCCTGCAGGCCATTCAAGCGCAGCAATACCTTAACCATCAACTCCGGCTGGAGCCGGTCTGGGTTCGCGTAGCCGATGCCCTAGGCGAGCCCGGCTCGGTGGAGAGCGTCGAATTCTCGCCGGACGGCAAACACCTGGTCAGCGGTACCAAATTTGACAACTCGGTGATCCTTTGGCGCACCTCCGACGGGGCCGAATTATGGCGCAATTACACAGCCGAAGAAGTCGAACGCGTAGGCTGGTCGGCAGATGGACAGTACGTGGCCGCGGCCAGCGAGGATTACCTGGTGACCGTATACAAGGTCGAAACGGGAGAAGTGCACCTGAAACTGCCCCACAAACAGGGGATCGACGGGCTAACCTGGTCGCACAAAGGACTACTGCTGGCCTCCGGCGAAGAGATCATGGAAATGGAGGACGGGACCACTCACGGCTATATCCGCATCTTTGATATGGAAAGCGGGAAGGAGGTCCAAACCCTGGATCACGGCCGCACGGTCAACGAGCTTTTTTTCTCTGAAGACGACCAATATCTCCTGGCCGTAGGACATGGCTCTATCCAAATATACCGCACGGACGACTGGTCCCTGGTGCAAACCCTTACCCCTGGCTACTACGTAACTTTCACCAGCGGCACCTTTTCTCCTGATGCCAAGCACGTGATCGCAGTAGGACAGGCCGAGACCGGAGCACGGGGCAATGTCTATCTCTGGGAATGGAAAAGTGGAAAGCTGTTAAAGATGTTCAACCATACCGGTAAGAAGGTCGAATCGATCGCTTGGCATCCCAACGGAGCCTATGTAGCTCACGCTGGTCACGACCCCTACATCTACGTGTACCGCGTGGCGGATATCCTCAATTTCGGAAACGATGCCATCCCGGTGGCCCACAAGGTTTGGGCCGGAGATCATGCGGAGTACATCGACTTCAACCGCGATGGCAGCTTCCTGGCCAGCGCCCACCAAAATGGCCTGATCAAGCTCTGGGTCTGGATGGGAGAAGACCCCGCTTTGAACTCCAAACGGCATCGATGGGTGAAAGAAACCCAAAAGGATGCGGAGAACAAACGATAAATAAAAAAGGATCAGTTCGTTGCGGCAGGGATCTTTCCCTCCAGCATTTGCCCGTTCACACGGACCTGATGCATCAAAACATCGTCGGCATGCTCAATCCGGTAAGGCGTGCCGACGCTATCCAGCCGGATGTTTTCCAGATATACCCGACGGATCTTTTGTTCGGGCACCCCGACGATCTTGAAGCCGAATTGCTCGATCGAAGAACAGGTCATATCGGATACGTAAAAGTCGTTGAAGCGGGTGGGAAAATGGTTCCCGCGATAACCGTGGTAATCCATCCGGAAGATAAACATAGCCTCCTGCAAGCGTTTGATGTCCATGCCGCGGATGTATACTTCCTCTACCTGGCCGCCGCGATCCAGGTTGCACTTGAAGTTTATGGCATGTTGCCTGGGGTACAATTCGCAATTTTCAATGAAAACCTCCCGTACTCCTCCGCTCATTTCGGAGCCAATGCAAAAGGCGTTGGTCTGGGATTCCAGGCGGCAATTGCGGATGATGATGTTCCGGCTTCCCGGCCGCTCCCAGGCATCCTGATCCCGGCCGGCTTTGATCGAAATGGCATCGTCGTGGGTCCTTATATCGCAATTCTCGATCAGCACATCCTCCGAACTGTCCGGGTCGATTCCGTCGTCGTTGAGATAACCGCCCCGAATGCGCAGGTTGCGGCAGGTGATGTTGTTCGTGAACGGAAAATGAAGCGTCCAGAAAGGCGAATTCAGAAAAGTCGGCCCCTCCAGCAAAATATTCCGGCATTCGTAGAACGCTACCAGGCTTGGCCTCAGGAAATGTGCCTGCCCATCGCCGAAGCCATCGTCCATACCGTCTCCGTCCAGATCCAGGAAGCCCTTACCGAAAACGCGCTGGTCTTCCGGAACCAGGTCGTTGCCCATTTGGCGGAGCCGGTCTTTGTCGGGCTTCTGCACCTTGCGCCATTCGATACTCCATGCGCGGCCCTGGCCATCCACGACTCCGGTGCCCGTGATGGCCAGGTTTTGCTGCCCCCGTGCGTAGATCAGCGGAGAGTAATTCCAGGCTACGGTTCCTTCCCATCGGACCTTGACCGGTGGCAGATAATCCTCCGGATCATCCGAAAAGCGAAGCGTAGCGCCCTCCTCCAGATGAAGGTTTACGTTGGACACCAGGTGCAAAGGACCCTTGCTGAAAAAGTAGCCGGCAGGTATGACTACCCGCCCTCCCCCGGCCTGGCCACAAGCCTGGATAGCCTGCTGCAGGGCATCCCGGCTGTCGAAAAGGCTATCGTTCCGGGCTCCGAAATCCAGCAGGTTGAAATCCCGATCCGGAAATTCCGGGGGCTTAATCCTTGCCAGCCGCTCCGGCAGGCTTTCCCATGCTCTTTGGAGTTTGGCCTGCGCAAAGGCAGGGGTAAAAGGCTCTTCGCTGGGTTGAACCTTACAACTCATTGCTGCCGACAGCAAAATCACCAAAAGAAAGAGCGGTATGGGAAACGTACGATTCCGGTTCATGAATTAAAGTTTGGCGGGTCAGGGTGCTTCGGGCTGAACGATCACGCGGGGTATTTTCATTTTTCAGCCATGCGTTCCAGTTTCTCCTCATTCATCACCAAACCCAATCCGGGTTGATCGGGAACCTGCATCTTCCCATCGCGGAAAACAATTTCATTTTCGAATACACTGATCACATCCTGGTAGGTATCCAGCTCGACATACTCGATGAAAGGGCCTGCATTGGAAATAGACGCCATCAGGTGCAGGCAAGCTGCCGTGCCCAGAGTGGGCTTTGTATTGTGGGGCACGATCGCCTTGAAAAAGGATTGCCCCAGGGCAGCGATCTTCTTTACCTCGGTAATGCCTCCGGCCTTGATCAGATCGGGTTGGATCATATCCGGATTGCCCTCCAGGATCAGATCCCGGAATTGCCAGCGGGTATAGCATTTTTCGCCGGCCAGAACCGGAATATCCAGCGCGTCCACAACCTGCCGGGTATCCCGATGGGCCTCCAGCGGGCAAGGGCTTTCGAAATATTTCATGCCCATGGCCTGTAATTCCTTTCCGATCTGTATAGCCCGGCCGGCAGTATACCCCTCGTTGGGATCTACGAAAAGTTCGATCTCGTCGGGCAGCGCTTTGCGGACCGCTTCATAATATCGGAGCGTCGGATCCGGCACGGGGTCGAGGTTGTATTCCCGGATCTGCATGCGCAATTTAATTACCTTGAACCCCAGATCTGCCAGTTTCAGGGCCCTTTCGACAGCCTCTTCTACCGGAACGCTACCGCCCCTCAGCGGAAATCCCCCGTAAGCCAGCATTTCCTCCCGGTATTTACCGCCCAGCAATCGATACACCGGCAACCCAAGTACCTTCCCCTGGATATCCCAGAGGGCAAGATCAATGCCGGCAATCGAGTACGGCAATGCTCCGGCCGGCCCCAGGTCGTGCTCATTCCAGTACATTTTGTCCCACAGGGGCTCCACATCAAAAGGGTTCTGACCGATCACAGCTTTTTTTAAGAGGTTGTGGATGAAGGACTCTATCACCTCCCGGCTATTGGGACTGGATTCCCCCCAACCGCTCACGCCTGCATCGGTCTCCACCTTTACGAATATGGCGCGCCCCAACCGATAGGTCTTCACATCCGTAATACGAATGTCGTCGGGAGCTTCCAGGGGTTTGGGCAAAACTATCCGGCCCGCAGCATGGGTCAACGTTGAAGTTCCCAGGGTTGTCAGCCCCAGGGCAGTTAGAAATTTTCGACGGCTGTTCAGTGGATGCATACCGGAACCATTATTTTGATGAAACAGAAAGTCAGATGCCTTACGCTAAGAAGAACGAGAGCCGGCAAGGCTTACCCTGATCAGGGCTTTTCAGGATTTTCCGTCATCAGATCGTCTTGTAAAAGAATGCATACCTTCCAATCCAAAGAAAGCCTAAGATGATCCGGTTTTTGTTTCCCATTCAACTTATGGTTGTCCTTGCCCTGCTGTCTGCCTGCGGGTCGAATAGCAGACCGCTTCCGCCGCCCAATATTCTCTGGATCGTTAGTGAAGACAACAATCCCACACTGGGGTGTTATGGCGATGAATTGGCCAACACGCCTCATCTGGATGCCCTGGCAGCCAGGGGAATTCGCTTTACAAATGCTTACAGCAACGCGCCGGTATGTGCTCCCTCCCGATCTTGTCTGGTCACCGGAAATTACGCGACCACCTACGGCACGCAGCATATGCGTTCTACCTACAAAATCCCCGAATCGGTCCGTTTTTATCCCTACTACCTCCGACAGGCAGGCTATTACACCACCAATAATTCCAAAAAGGACTACAACACCATCGACCAGCCGGAGGTGTGGAACGAAAGCAGCCGGGAAGCTCATTATTCCAGGAGGGCGGAAGACCAGCCTTTTTTTCATGTCGTAAATTTCATGACCACCCATGAGAGCCGTCTCCACTGGGACAGTATTGCCTCCCGCCACGATCCCAATCAGGTTGACGTGCCTCCTTTTCAGATCAACAGCCCGGAAATGCGCAATGATCATGCGGTGCTCTACGATCGCATGCAGGATATGGATGCTCAGGCCGGAGAGGTACTACGCCGATTGAAGGAGGACGGCCTGGCCGAGAATACCATCGTTTTCTACTACAGCGACCACGGGGGCGCCACCGGAGGCACCAAACGCTTTTTAACCCAGTCAGGCCTACATGTGCCGCTCATCGTTTACGTACCGCCCCGGTATCGTCATCTTACGGACTTTGAGCCCGGCAGTGTAGTGGAACAGCCCGTCACCTTCGTTGACCTGCCGGCGACCCTTCTCCAACTGGCCGGGCTGGAACTTCCCGAACATATGGTCGGCAGATCCGTACTGAAGAAAAAGAAAGTCGAGGACCCCACTTACGCTTTTGCCTTTGCCGGCCGCATGGACGAAAGGCCCAATATGGTCCGGTCGGTTACCGACGGGCATTATCGTTTCACCCGCAATTACAATCCCCACCTTCCCTATGGTCAAAAGTTGAGCTACCTGTGGAGGGCCCCGGGCATGCGATCCTGGGCCGAAGCTTATGAGCGGGGAGAACTCGACTCCGTGCAGCGTGCTTTTTTCGAGCCCAGACCGGCTACCGAGCTATACGATATCACCCGTGATCCCTATCAAATCCATAATTTGTCGGGCCAAGCGGAATATGCGGACATCGAAAAAAGACTTTCCCGGGCGCTGATCGATTGGCAACTAAAAACGCGGGACGCAGGCCTGATACCGGAACTGATGCTTGTCAAACTGGATCAGATCGGCCTTATTTACAACTACAATCACAGTCCCGATTACGCGCTGGAGGAAGCGCTGGAACTGGCCCATCGCGCGGGTGCCCGAAAGCCCGAATACCTCCCTCTTTTTAGCCGGAAACTGAATTCCGAGGATCCGGTGATCCGGTATTGGGCGGCCATGGGTTTACGCATTTTAGGCCCCGAGGCCGCAGCTGCTCAGACAGAGCTGGCTGAATTCCTGCCCCGGGCCAGAGGGGCCACCGGGATCGTCATAGCCGAAACGCTCTACCTGCTCGGCGACCACCCGACGGCTTCTGCCTACCTGCAGTCCGCCATACAGGACGACGAATTGATGAAAAGGGTGTACGCCCTGAACGTGATCAATCGATGGCCTGATTTAGCCCGGGACTGCCTCCCCATCCTTCAAAAGATGACATGGGAGGAATCTCGTAAAGAACCCTACGACCAACGACTGGTGAAGAATATATTCGAAAAGCTAGATCAAAAAACAACCTTGCAATAATGAGCACTGTTCTTTGGGCCCTCGGGGCAAAAAGCCCGCTGAATCCTGGGATGGCGATCCTCTGTATTTTCCTGTTTTCGCTTTCTTCCTGCGGAGAAGATCCAACCCCTCGCACCGATCCCCGACCCAATGTGATCATCATCCTGGCGGATGACATGGGTTATTCGGACCTGGGCTGTATGGGATCCGAAATCCGAACCCCCAATCTGGACCGCTTGGCCGGAGAGGGGACGCTGTTCACCCAATTTTACAACTGCACCAAATGTACGCCCTCGAGGGGAGCCCTGCTAACCGGGATGTATCCCCACACATCCGGAGTCGGCAGCCAGGTTCGGTTGCTCGATCAGGACAGACCGGCCGGACCTTATCAGGGGTTTCTGCATCGGGACAGCGTCCTTACGCTGGCCGAATTGCTCCGCCACAATGGGTATCGAACCATCATGAGCGGGAAATGGCACCTGGGTGAGGCCCCGGAACACTGGCCCGTGAAAAGAGGTTTTGATCGGTATTTTGGTTTGATCAGCGGAGCCTCTTCTTACTACACGCTGATCCGGGAAAACAACCCCTTTCATCGGATCATGGCCGAGGATTCCACCGAGTATGAGCCTCCTCAAAAAGGTTTTTACATGACCGACGCCTTCACCGATTTTGCCATCGAGCAGGTCGGTGAGAACCGCGATCGGCCCTTTTTTCTCTATCTCGCCTACACCGCCCCCCACTGGCCGCTCCATGCACCGGAGGAGAATATCGCCCGATATAAAGGCCGATACGATCAGGGCTGGGAGGCCCTTCGTCAGTCGAGGTTGGCCAACATGAAGGAAAAAGGCTTCCCCTTCGATACCCTTGCCCCCAAACCGGCCTCCGTGCTCGATTTCGACCGGGTCGATCAGAAATCCTGGTCGGCCCTCATGGAGGTACACGCCGCCATGGTGGATCGCCTCGACGAAAACATCGGCCGCCTGCTCACCGAACTGGAGCGCATCGGCCAACTTGAAAACACCCTTATTTACTTCCTCTCGGATAACGGCGCGAGCGCCAACGACATCCGGAAACGCGGGCTCGACGACCCCATGGTACCGGTCGGCGCGCCCGGCAGTTACCGCTCCTTCATGGAACCCTGGGCCATGGCTGCCAATACCCCCTTACGGGATTACAAACTAAAACTCTACGAAGGGGGAATCCGGTCGCCGCTCATCGTTTACAACGATCCCCGGCTCAAGCCGGGAACGATCGATCATCAAAGCCTGGTGCACATTGCAGATATTACCCCCACGGTCATGAGCCTCCTGGATGCCCAAAAGCCGGAAGGGACTTTGCCCTTCGAAGGAATAGATTTTCCAAATGCCGATAGCCTTGAATCACGTACCCTGTTCTGGGAATACAATGAGAACTTTGCCATTCGGGAGGGCCGTTACAAACTGGCTCTGGACCGGGACAGCAGCAGGTGGATGTTGTTCGATATGCAAGAGGACCCGATCGAAAGCCGGAATATCATCGAAGAATTGCCCGAACGCGCCGACTCCCTGGAGAATAAATGGGTAAGATGGGCCTTGCGCACCGGCGTATTTTCAGAAAAGTAACCGCAAAATGGATAAGGGAACCCAACCGGACCTTTCCCTCTAAAGGGTTCATTCCTCCATCCGGTATCGGTATTCTTCGGCCTTTCGGCGATAATAATCCCGCAACAAATAAAAAGCCAGCTTTTTCTGCCCCTTGTCGCTGATGAGCCCCTTGCGATTCCACTGGTCCTGAATGAGCGCGAGATTGCGCCGGGGCGAGCGGAAATCAAACAACAACCAGGGCGTCATGCCTTGTAAGGAAGGGATGTCTTCCAGCATCTTGAGGGTCTCGCGATACATCCAGGCCTGGTATTCCTCCGACCAGCGGGTCAGGCTGTCTCCCCTCAGGTTGTATTTGGCTCCCGCCCCGAATTCGCTGATCAGCAAGGGCTTATCGTGGCCGGTCAGGTCCCAGGTGACCCGGGCGATCCGGTCGGGCAGAGATCCGTACCAGCCAATGTATTCATTGGCCGCCACCAGATCGCTCTCCACAGCAAAAGGATCGGTGATGGTGACGATATTCCGCTCTTCGTCCTCCGTGCGGTCGAGCGCAGCAGAAACCAGGCGGTCGTCATCGATCCCGGTCACCATTCGTTTCATTTTCACCAGGAATGCGAGCCGGTTAGGGTCTTCCCGGGGCGTCTCGTTGGCCAGAGACCAGATGATGACTGAAGCCCGGTTTTTGTCCCGATGCACCAGGGTCCTGATCTGGTGAGCCGCCTGATCGAAGGCACCCGGACTGTTGAAATCGACTCCCCAATAGACCGGCACTTCCTCCCACAGCAAAAAACCGAGTTCATCGGCCAGGCGAGGCAAGTGTTCATTGTGGGGATAATGGGCCAGCCTCAGGAAGTTGGCATTTAGTTCGCCCGCCCAACCCAGTACCATCCGGGCTTCCGCTTCGCTGTGCATACGCCCTCCCTTCAGCGGGTTTTCCTCGTGCATGCAAACACCGCGGAGAAACAACTTCTTCCCATTGAGCAAAAGATCCGTACCCCGGGTCTCAATGGTCCGAAACCCGACCCGGTCCTCTACCCCGTCCTCGCCCGCGCTCAGGGTGACGCGATACAATTTGGGCCTTTCGGGATACCAGCGGGTCAGACCAGAGGAAGGAAAGGAGAATTCGGCCCGGCCCGACTCATCCGTGCTGAACTTTCGCTCGATACCCGCTCCCGGTATGGAAAGGGTAACGTCCCCTACGCTTTCTTCGCTGAGTTGCACATAACCCGCTATGCGATCGGGATCCTGGGCATCGATCTGTACGTGATAGTCCCTGATAAAAAGAGAGGGTAGCTCAATCAGTTTGACCGAGCGCGTAATGCCGCCAAAATTCCACCAATCGAAGGTCAATCCCGGTACACGGTCGGCCGATCGCCGGTTGTCCGCCCGGACGATCAGAGTATTGGAGCCTTCACGAAGCAAGGAAGTGACCTCAAAATTAAAGGGATTGAATCCTCCCTCGTGAAATCCCACCTTTTGCCCGTTGAGGTAAACGTCTGCCCGGTAATTGACCGCGCCGAAGTACAGCCATACCCTTTTTCCCGGGCGAAGGCGATAGGTAAACGAGCGTTGGTACCAGACGCTCCCTTCGTAGTAGAGCAATTCGGGCCGCTGGTGATTCCAGTCCCCGGGCACCTCCAGGGTTGCCGAATTTTCAAAATCGTATTCCACCCGTTCGGTACGGTCGGCCGGGACGCGGTTTTCCCAATAAGGGTTGGCAGAAGCTTTCTTGTTTTCGAAGGAATCAAAGGGCTTCCAATTCCGATGATTCCGATAGCCCGTTTCGTAGGGATCTACAATATAATGCCATTGACCGTCCAAAGACTGGGAGGGCCTCAGATAAGCATTCTGTAAAAGCGGATCCGAATGCTGGCCCGGGAGGGGCGCAAACAGAAAAACAAAGAAGAGAGTCTGAAAAAATTTCATGGAGGCTTTTCGGCTGAAGACCGGGCGGGCGAAATCAGAGAGGGACCGCCGGGCCAGGGATTAACAAAAAACAACGAAAAAAAGGACGTCGACAGCATGCAAACACCCTGAAGAAAACGGTCAAACCCATGCTTTCGGATTGATTATCAATCCCGGATAGATTATCGAAAACGTGCCTTTCCTTTCGGGTTCTTCTATCGGTGGGAGATGCTGTAAACATTTTATTTAATGGGTGGCTACCAGTTTTCCGAAATTTTATTATGTTGTGCAAACGTTTACGCAAAATAATGGCCAAGGGCAAGAACACCATAAAAGACATTGCCAAAAAACTGGGCGTTTCGGCGGCTACGGTTTCCAGGGCACTGAACGGAGATCCCAGGATCAGTGAAAAGACCGTTGCCCGGGTAAAGCAAGCGGCCAAGCAAGTGGGGTACCGCCATAACCGGATGGCCGCCGGTTTGCGGAACGGGCGCTCCCGGATGATCGGCGTGATCATACCCACGGCCAACCGGAATTTTTTCGGAAATGTCCTCCGCGGCATTGAGCAAGTGGCCAATGAAAACGAATTTGCCGTACTCATCACCCAGTCCAACGACGACGAGAACCAGGAGCGCAACAACATCAACCTGCTCTTGCAGGCCAAGGTGGACGGCATCATTTTATCGGTTTCCAGGACCACCCGAAGCTTCGAGCATTTCGAATCGGTTCGGGAAGCGGAAATCCCCCTGATCCAGTTCGACCGGGTATATGACCACATTGAGGGCAGCAAAGTGGTGATCAATGACTACGCCATCGCCCGCCGGGCGACCGCCCACCTGATCGAACAAGGGTATTCCGCCATAGGGCATTTTGGAGGGCCCGACCACATCAATATTTTCAAAGAAAGATATCGCGGGTACCGCGATGCCCTCGCGGATCACGGTATTCCCTTCCGGGACGAATGGGTCGTAAGGAGCAGAAACCTTCGCATGGAGGAAGGCCGTGCCCACATGCAGTTGCTTTTTGACCGGGCTGTGCCGGTAGATGCGATTCTTTCCGCCAGTGATTTTGCAGCGGTAGGGGCCATGAAGCTCTGTATGGAAAGAGGGATGAAAATCCCCGAAGAAATGGGATTCGTCGGTTTCGCCAACGAACCTTTTACCCAACTGATCGAACCCCGGCTGACCACGGTGGATCAGCGCCCCGAACTGATGGGAAGAACCGCCGCGAAGATCCTGTTCGAGGAGTTGGCGGACCAGAGTACCACAACCAAAACCAAAGTCGAAGTAGAAGCTCAATTGATCATAAGGAATTCAAGTCTTAAATCAAATAAATCGGTCCAACATGCTTTCTAATTCCACTCAGAAGATGACCGCAAACGGTTCGATCTCCCAAAGGGCCAGCGCCGAAGAAAAGGACGAGAAGTTACTTTACCGAATCAAGATGAATGATGATTATCAGGCATTCGAAATCTTGTTCAAAAGATATTACGAGTATCTCTGCATGCACTCGTTTGCATTAAGCAAATGCGAGCAAAAGTCGGAGGAGATCGTGTCCGAGCTTTTTTACAAAATCTGGAAAAACCGTAAGGATCTGACCATTGCGGCCAACCTCAAATTTTATCTGCACCGCTCGGCCAGGAATCGTACCATCGACCACATTCGAAAATACCGGCACGAGAAGAATTTTTCCGACGTCACGCTTCCGCCCTATGTCGCCCAAGAACCCGATCCCGAGCATTATACCATCGGAGAGGATTGCCGCAAACACATAAAAAGGGCTATCGGAAAACTTCCTCCCCAGGCCCGCAAAGTTTTTCTGATGAGCAGAGAAGAGGGGAAAAAGTACCAGGAAATCGCAGAGGAACTGGGCCTTTCCATCAAAACCATAGAGACCCACATGCGCCGGGCTCTCATCATTCTCCGCAAAGAGCTCAAAGAGGACTACTTCGGGTGAATGCCCGGACTCTCTCGCTTCAACCCGATCCGCGCTCGGGGATACCTGGCTAATCCGCCAACGTTCCGATACCCGGAACTCCAGGCCCATACCCTGTCCCGCCGGATTCCTCATTTCCCAGGATCCCCATCCTGCCAGGAAACTGGCAGGACTAAGGCCGGTTGTTTGAGAGCTTTCCACCCGGATCTGTCAAAATTAAGCTATCCATTTCCCGGAGGTCGTATGATATTTGTGGGGAAACTGTCCAAATGCTATTCAGGGTCCCGGCAAAGTTTGGGAGTCCTTGAAACGGACGATCGGTTAAAAGATGCTTTTAATCCATCCCAGACCCATTGTGAAAAGACGACCAGAAAACCAGACAAAAGAGGACGATAGCCTCCATCCAGAAAACCTGAATCGCACCGATAAGTCCCTAAAAGAGTATTTCTCGGCCTTGCTTCGTAAAAAAAGGTTTTCCGGAAAGAAAGCCCCCCGTTTTTCGCCTGAAAAAGCTTTCAAGGCATTGACGCAAAGAATAAGGGAAGAAAATGAATGACACTCAGCTCTCAGGAAAGGTGGTAGCCATTACCGGAGCCGGTGGAGTACTGGGCGGAGCCATGGCGAAAGGACTGGCCGCATCCGGTGCCACCCTCGCGCTTTTAGACCGGAACCCATCCAAACTGGATTCCGTCAACCGACAGATCAACAGCGGCGGGGGCCAGTCGGCAACTTTTCCCTGCGACGTTTTGGACCGCAAAGGGCTCGAAGCCACCTTCTCCGAAATGATTGCCCGTTTGGGTCGTGTGGATGCCCTGATCAATGGGGCCGGGGGAAATCGCCCCGGGGCTACCATACAGCCGGATCAAGAGTTCTTTAACCTGGACCTGGGCGATCTTCAGTCGGTCATCGACCTCAATTTGCTGGGCACCATTCTCCCCTGCCTGGAAATGTCCCGAATCATGGCCGCACAAGGCGCGGGAAGTATAATCAATATATCCTCCATGGCGGCACAAGATCCCCTTACACGGGTGGTGGGTTATTCCGCAGCCAAGGCGGGGATCGATAATTTTACCCGATGGTTGGCCGTAGAATTGGCCAGCAAGCACGGCGAAAAACTGCGCGTAAATGCCATAGCGCCGGGATTTTTCATCGGCGAACAGAACCGGGATCTCTTGCTGAAAAAAGACGGCTCCCACACCGCACGGGGCCAGACCATCATAGATCATACCCCGATGAAAAGATTTGGAAAACCGGAGGAGTTGGTGGGCGTTGTGCGTTGGCTCTGCAGCGATGAATCCTCTTTCGTGACCGGAACCATCATTCCGATAGACGGAGGCTTCAGCGCATGGAGGGGGGTCTAAGAAGAAGGTACCGTTTCAATACCCTAAAATTAAAATCCACTTGACTTGAAAACGCTAAGTCCGTCATTCCGTTGGTATGGACCCCAGGATCCGGTAAGCTTGTCGGATATCCGGCAATGCGGGGCCACCCATATCGTTACCGCCTTACATCACATTCCCAATGGCGCCATATGGAGCCTGGAGGAGATCCAAAAACGGCAGCGGGAAGTGGAGCAGGCAGGACTCACCTGGTCCGTAGTGGAAAGCCTGCCCGTTTCCGAAGCCCTGAAAACACGCAGCGGAAATTTCAGGGAGCATCTGGAACACTACAAGATATCCCTCCGCCATCTGGCTCAGGCCGGCATCCGGATCGTCACTTACAACTTTATGCCGGTCCTGGACTGGACACGCACCAATCTGGATTATCGATTGGAAACGGGTGTCTCTACCCTGCGCTTCGATAGGGCGGAGGTAGCTTTCTTTGATCTGTTTTTATTGAAGCGAACGGAAGCCGCATCCGAATACCCGGAAAAGATCCGCCAGGAAGCCGAGCGACTCGACCGGGAATCGTCGGATGCAGAACGCCAACGCATCGAGTCCAATGTGATCAAGGGTTTACCGGGCGCGGAGGAAGGCTATTCGCTGGAGGACTTTCGACAAGCTACGGCCCCCTATCAGGCGCTGGGCCGGGAAGGGCTACGCGCCAACCTGTTGCAGTTCCTGGAAGAAGTCTGTCCGGTGGCCGAAGAAAACGACCAAAAACTGGTCGTTCATCCGGACGATCCTCCGTTCGATATTTTTGGCCTCCCCCGGGTAGTCAGCACCCAAGAGGACCTGAGGCGTCTTTTCCATGAGGTACCTTCCCCGGCCAACGGTCTGTGCTTTTGTACGGGCTCTTTGGGCGTAAGAGCGGATAACGATCTGCCCGCCATGGCCCGGGAGTTTGCCGATCGGGTTCACTTTCTGCACCTTCGAAGCACCCAGCGGGATGAAGCCGGCAATTTCTTCGAGGCCAATCATCTGGAAGGTGATGCTGCCATTCCCAAAGTCCTCGGGACTTTCATAAAGGAGAATCAAAATCGGGAGGAGCCCATCCCCTTTCGTCCGGATCACGGCTATAAAATGCTCGATGATCTGGGCAAAGAGACACTCCCGGGTTACAGTTGTATCGGCCGCATGAAAGGACTCGCCGAGATCCGGGGACTCGAAAAAGGCATTATGGTGAGTATAAATGCCGAAGGTTGAAGAAGCCCCGGGAAGAAAAGCGAGACCTCTCAGAGTTGAAAAATGAGCAAACAATCGATTCCATAAAAAACAAGAAACTGAACATGACCTTTTTGAAGCCATTCGTCCTGTGCGGGCTGATCCTGTTCGCCTGTATCCCCGCGACCGGCCAAAAACCGGCTGCCCTCCTGCAAAACATCGATGCCCGCGAAACCAGCACGCTGGACGGAAGGTGGCAGATCATCATTGATCCGTTGGAAAACGGCTTCTACAACCACCGCTATGAGCCAAAAGAGAATGGATTCTTCAGGAATGCAAAAATGTCCGACCCCTCCGATCTGATCGAATACAATTTCGACGAGGGATACCAGCTG
Organism: uncultured Saprospiraceae bacterium; assembly: GCA_964640855.1. Classification (GTDB taxonomy): domain Bacteria; phylum Bacteroidota; class Bacteroidia; order Chitinophagales; family Saprospiraceae; genus JAJDFU01. The sequence continues at coordinate 42,105 of CAZXIX010000016.1, read as the reverse complement.
CAGGTCCCGGGAGACTGGAATACCCAAATGGACAAACTGTACTACTACGAAGGGACCGTTTGGTACAAAAGATCTTTCGATTACTCCCTGGCTGAAGGCAAAAGACTTTTCGTCTATTTCGGGGCAGTTAACTACGATGCCATCGTATACCTCAACGGAGTCAAGGTCGGCGAGCATCAGGGCGGATACACTTCCTTCAATTTCGAAATAACCGACCTGATAAAGGAGCAGGATAATTTCCTGGTCTTAAAAGTGAATAACGTACGCCGGCGGGATGCAGTGCCCACCGTGAATATCGATTGGTGGAATTACGGAGGCATCACCCGATCGGTTCATTTAGTCGAAACGCCCGAAAACTTCATTCAGGATTACTTCCTCCAGTTGGAAAAGGGATCCGGAAATCAAATCGAAGGCTACGTGCAACTGGCCGAAAATGGAATGGAGGAGATCGCCGTAAGCATTCCGGAATTGGGTGTCGAGGAAGAATACAGGACTGAT
>CAZXIX010000016.1:0-41597 GCA_964640855.1 uncultured Saprospiraceae bacterium | reverse complement strand
TGATGCTTCTGGAAGAGCGGCCATATCTTTTTCTGCCGGACCCCAACTTTGGAGCCCTGAAAACCCAAAGCGCTACGAGGTCGTGATCCGCTCCAAATCCGACGAGTTGACCGATCAGATCGGGTTCCGGACCCTGGAAACGCGTGACCATCAGATCCTTTTGAATGGAGAACCTACCTTCCTCCGAGGCATCTGTGTCCACGAGGAGGCGCCTTTTGGCCCCGGCCGGGTATCGAGCCCGGAGGAGTGCGAGGTATTGTTGCAGTGGGCTAAAGAACTGGGATGCAACTTCATCCGCCTGGCTCATTACCCGCACAGCGAGGCAATGGTCCGAAAAGCGGAGGAAATGGGCATCCTTGTCTGGTCGGAAATCCCGGTATACTGGACGGTGCTTTTCGAAAATGAGGATACTTACGCGCTGGCCGAGCAGCAGTTGGAGGAAATGATCCATCGCGACAAGAACCGTGCGGCGATCATCCTGTGGTCCGTGGCCAATGAGACCCCCAAAAGCGAAGCCAGACTTAGCTTCCTGAGCCGTTTGGTGGCCAAGGCCAAATCTATGGACAATACCCGCTTGGTCACCGCAGCGCTTGACACCAACTCCGACCAGGAAGGCTTTAAGGTCATCGACGATAAACTGGGCGAAGTGCTGGACGTCATCGGGATCAATCAATACTGCGGATGGTACGGAGGCACCCCGGAAAGCTGCGCCGGCAAGCGCTGGAAAACCAACTACAACAAGCCGGTCGTGATCAGTGAATTTGGAGGCGGGTCGCTGCAGGGGTATCACGGCGAGGCTAACCAGCGCTGGACAGAGGAGTACCAGGACGCCGTCTACCAGTACAACCTGACCATGCTGGAAAACATGGATTTTCTGGCCGGGATGACCCCCTGGATCCTGACCGATTTCCTTTCGCCGCGCAGAAACCTCAACCGGATCCAAAACGACTACAACCGCAAAGGCCTGATCTCGGAAAACGGGGTCAAAAAGAAGGCTTTTTATCGCTTGCAGGCTTTTTACGAAAAGCTGGCTGGTGAGGAATGATCTTGCGTGACAGGCGATAGATCAATCTTTCGGGAGCTTTTCCAGCTCGTACTGCAACTTTCCCTTTTCATCAAAAAAGCGGAAGCGGGCAAGCGGGCTCTCCCCTACCCTTTCCACAGTGATCTCCAGGAATCCGCCGCTGGCTGTTTCCGGACTATCCTGGATGTAGAATTGCCGGATCCGGCCTTCCGGGTCGGTGGATTCCGGATCTCCGGCTTTGCGACCCGGCCGGGAGTTATTGTCCACCAATGCGCCGGTAGAAAACTCCTCGATGCCCGAATCCGGATGTTGGGCGTGGTATTGCCAGTGCCGGTCACCGCAAACGATGTAGAGATTTCGACCGGGAAAATCATGCTGCGCCAACCAGCGGTGGAAAGCATCCCCTTCATGACGGAAGCCTTTTGGGTTGGTATGATTGTCGCTCTTGTAGCCATCGTCAGGGCCTACCAGGGGGGTAGGCGAAATGATGATCTTGAAAGTAGCATCACTTTCCTGCAAGGTCGATTTGAGCCAGTCCAACTGAGCAGCCCCCCAGATGGTTTTATCCGGACCATCCGGCATCGTATTATCGCTCCGGTAATCGCGCCCCTCCAGCAGCCAGATCTGCAGATCGGCATTCATGCGGTGCGTTCGATAGGTCGGCGAGAGACTATCCCCCGGAGGCACCACCGGTAATTGTTCGCGGAAGCTGCGGATACCTAATTCATGCGAAATGGGAAAATCCCGGTGGGGGTCTGCATCGTTAAACCGGTATTCGTGATCATCCTTTTCCCAATAGGTAGCTACTTCCCGAAACAATTGGACAAACCGGGGCTGCCGGAACTGCTCGTGGTATTTTCGGCATATCCCTGCCTCATCGGAAACGGCCTTGCCCTCATAACCTCCCGGATGAGGATTCTTTCCCTCCTCCCGGGCGCGCTGCATACTCCGCTCATCCGGATGATCGAAATAGACATTGTCGCCGGTACCTATGAAATAATCCGGTTCCCTTTTCCGAATGGCCTCCAGAGCAGGATATCCAAGCGACTTGTCAGGCCCGGCATAGGCTTCGTCCCGGTCGTAATTTCCGTAGTGGAATCGGTAATAGTTCATACCAGTCACGACGATCAGGGAAACCTTTTCATTGCTTGTCGCCCCCGGAAGCGTGCGAAAGGTTCCTACGGGGCTTAGCCGGTCGGGAGCATCCGTAGTCCCATAGTGAAGACGGTAATAATAGCGCATCCCCGGCTGCAGACCGTCTACCTCTACCTTAAGAATATAGTCATCTTGAGCCCTCGCCCGAAGCAGGGGTGTTCGCTGAGGATCGTTGAAAGTGGAATCCCGGGCCCATTCGAAGTAACCGGTCCCTTCCTGCCCTGGCAGATCTCCCTGGATCAAGGTGTCGCTCTGAGTCAGTCTGGACTGAAGGATCACCGAGTGAGTGCTTACCTCCCCGGCCAGGATACCCTGCCCCAGATAAACGGGCTCGGCCGGGTTCTCACAGGATAAGGCCAGCCATAATACGAGATGGAAAAACGCAATTTTCCTCATAAATCCTGATGGTTTGAAGTATCATCCGGCCGCCCCTTTGAAAGTACCTGCCTCAGGGTTCCAGCGGTTGCACCAAAGCTCCGTTGGTGGCGATGTCCCAGGCCGCGAAGCGAATCCATTTTTTTCCCTTAACGTCAAGGGGAATTTCAAAACGCTTGCTTCCGAAAGGGGGAAGATCGGTGGTGGAGATAACTTTTCGATCCACCGTTTCTCCGTCTCCCCAGACGATCTCCACGAAATCCAGCGGAAAGGTCCATTCCACTTCGGCTATCACCGTTCGTTCTGCGCCCTCCCCTTCCAGCCGGAAATAAGGGATCAGCACTTCACCGGAAGTGATGAAGTAATCGCCGTTTTTCAGGACGTTCACGATGGAGCTCATGTCATCGACGGTGGGAACGGTATCCAGTTGTAAATAATTGACGGGAGACATGCCGTAGGCGTCATCGTAAGGAGGCTTCCCCCGATGCCCGAGATCGGATCGGGCTTCCGAGATCGCCAGCGCAAATTTTACCGGCCGGCCCTGCGCAACCATCCAATTGTTGGTTTCGTCCCAGAGCTTCAAAAAGCGAAATTCACCCAGGCGGATCGATGATGCGTCGATCCCCATGCCCCAGCGGTAGCCCAGGCTGAAATAATTTTCGTGGGTAAACTGAGGGGCATCTTTGATGGCTTCCGGGTAGCCCGTTGAGCGCTTGGAATTCGGATGCGGCATGGAAAGGATGGCATCCGCTTGCTCGGTCATGCCCAGGAGATCCATTGGTTCCTCCAGGTTAAAAACGGTACCGTATTCGGGATGGGGCTCGGCCAGCGGCCATCCTTCTTCCCGGCGAGGTCGCCAGAATAAGGGCTTGGAGATGATAATATCGTAGTGTCCGCCGATGAAGGGCGGCCGGCTATCCGTGCTGTTCTCGTCGTTGGGCATCACGAGAAAGCCCCTGTCCGACTGATGCCGGGCGGCCTCGTAATATTCCGCGAGAGCATCCAGGTAAGCTTCTCCCTTGTCGTGGCGCGCCGGGCCCCGCACCCCGTCGATAATCGAAAAAATATCGATCCCTATTCCCTTTGTGGTCTCGATGTCATTGAGGCGCTGGTCGAAGCCCCCCAGCTCTTTGAGCCGCCTTACCATGCCCACGTGATAATGGTGCCCCATGACCTTGTAACCCGGTAAGCCTTTGAATCGGTCGCCGTGGGTGTAGTCGAGCGCCCGGTCTACGGCCTCCTTACCCGTTTTCGGACTCAACTGAAAAAAGACCGGCATGCGCTGCCAGGTGCCCGGGCGGGCGCTGTACAAGGCGAAATTGTGATAGAACTCCGGATCTTCCTCCAGTTCGGCTTGTCGAATGCCGAAGGAAAAAGAATCGTCCTTATCCCTTCGGTACCAGCTATAGCCCAGATTTTGCTCGGACTCCCGGGCCCAATAAAAACTATGTGGCGGTGGAAAAGCAGCCATACTGAATCTTTGCAGCTCTGCGGCAATCAAGCGATTGGAGCTTTTCAGGATGACTGGCACAGCATTCGCGGGCCCTCCCAAACGGTATTCCTGCCAGCGGTTGGAAAGGTCTCGCCACACCAGTCGGGAGTCGGAGGATACCGGAAGTCCCTGCAGGCCGGCATCGTATTTAAAGGCGGCCGATGGATGATCGGTACGGGCGACCAACATCTGCCGGATCAAATTGGACCCTTTGAAGAAATCGTATTGCAAGTACCCCTGAAAGATCCCTGCCTCCACCCCCTGAAATATCACTTCTATTCTCGCCCCGTTGGTGCGGACTTCACAACCAACAACCTGGTATACGGCTATGGCACGGGTAATTTCCTCCGCTTTTCTCGGCATGCCGGGGTGATTGGCGAAGGTTTCCTCGGCCGGAATCGAGGATTGATGGGATCGGGGTGGTTCGTCGCTTACGTAGAGCGGAGCATCCCAAAAGGCATCCCATTTGATCTCGTTGAGCAGCTCTTCGGTCAGAGGCATGCCCAGGCCCTCCAAAGGCTCGGTTTGCTGCTGGGTGACCCGTCGGATGCCGGAAACCACGCGGAACTCCGGCCTAAGATCCCGGCTCGCCACCTGCCAGATATCCCCTTGCTGCCGAATGGAAATGTCCCGGATGATGGGTGCTCCGGACTGCAGGTAGAATCGGGTCCGCCATTCCACGTCATCCTCCCCTTGCCAATATACCACCAGCGTATCTTCATCCACCTCGGCGGTGAGACCTTCCTGGGCCAGGTATTCGTCCATTTTACAATTGAGCGGATCCGCCTGGGCCGTAAAGGAGGCGAAACAAACGATCAGGATCCGGACAAAGCGGGAAATCCACATAGATCGGTATTTTTCCAGACAGATTGATTTCACAATATTTCTTCCAGCGCCCCGACCAACTGATGGACGTGGTTGGGTGTGGAGCTGTGGCCCATCAAGCCAATTCGCCAGATCTTGCCGGCAAAATCACCCAGTCCGCCGCCGACCTCTATGTTGTATTCCTGAAGCAAGCGGGAACGGGTAGCGGCATCGTCGAGACCGGCAGGAAGCTTTACGGCGTTCAACATGGGCAATCGATAGGGCTCTTCTACCAAAAATTCAAACCCCAAAGGTTCCAGGCCTTCCTTCAGTAACAGATGGTTCCGGCGATGCCTTTCGAAACGGGCTTCCAGCCCTTCTTCCAAGACCAGGCGAAGGGCTTCACGCATGGCATACATGGCAGACACGGGCGCGGTGTGGTGATAGGCCCTTTTCGCGCCTGCCCAATAGTTCTTAACCAGGGTAAGATCCAGGAACCAGCTTTGCACCTTGGTCTTTCGCTTATCCAGAGCTTCAACGGCACGCGCACTGAAGCTCACCGGCGACAAACCGGGAGGAGCGCTCAGGCATTTCTGAGAACCTGAGTATATGGCATCGATCCCCCATTCGTCCACTTTCAAGGGAGTACCGGTGTAGGAAGTAACGGCATCGACCACCAATAGGGCGCCTGCTTCATGGGTCAGCCTGCTGATCTCTTCGAGAGGCTGCAACACACCGGTAGAGGTCTCAGCATGCACTATGGCAACCAGTTTGGGTCGGCAGCTACGCAGAGCGTCTTCGACCTGCTGGGGGTCGATGGGGGATCCCCAGGGAGCATCTACGCGAATCAGCTTGGCTCCGCAGCGCTCTACGATGTCGGCCATGCGATTGCCGAAAACGCCGTGTACACAGATCAGGGCTTCGTCGCCGGGTTCCAGGAGGTTTACCAGGCAGGTTTCCATGCCGGCGCTGCCCGGAGCAGAAACCACAAAGGTCAGCTGGTTTTGGGTCTGGTAGGTCTTCTGCACCATGAACTTGATCTCGTCCATGATCTCCAGGAACTCAGGGTCCAGGTGCCCGATCAAGGGCGTGGCCATGGCTTTCAGGACCCGGGGATGGGCATCGCTGGGGCCCGGCCCCATGAGAATACGGGGATGGGGGTTTAACTCGCGTTGGTAAGGCTCCATGATCTTTTTTTTTCGCTGCTAATGGCCGTTGATCAAAGGGTCGGTATAGCCCAGGAGGTAGATGGCGACCCAACCCAGAAGGCCTGTCAACAATAAATAATATACCGTAGGGATGATCGTTTTTCGAATGATATTCCCCTCCTGGCCGAGCAAGCCCACCGTAGCGGAGGCGGCAACCACATTGTGAATGGCCACCATGTTTCCCGCTGCGGCGCCTACCGCCTGCAAGCTGACGACAAATATCCCGGAGATAGCCAGCTTATCGGCGACCCCGTACTGAAAAAGACTGAACATGAGATTGCTGACGGTATTGCTTCCGGCAATGAATGCCCCCAGTCCGCCTATGGTGGGTGCAAAAAACGGCCAGCTGTATCCCGCCCGGCCGGCCACCCAGGAAGCCATGGCCAGAGGCATGCTTTCCAGATCGGCCCCGTTCATGCCGGAGTTGATGTAAATCCTCACCATGGGTACGGTAAAGATCAACACAAAACCGGCGCCGAGTATCATACGCCAGGAATCGTTCAAGGCTTTCCGGATTTTCGGCGGGTCCATTCGATTCAAAAAATAGGTAAAACCAACCACGACCAGGAATATAGTCCCGGGCAGGTAAAGGGGTGAACTGCTTCCGCTGATCTCGGTCCCGAAAATGTGGGCCCACTCCAATTGCACGGAAGTCAGGATTTCCTTGAAAGGCAACTGGGGGATCCGGGATAGCACCAGCAGTATCGCCAATATCAGGTAGGGCGCCAGGGCCTGGAATACGGGAATTTTGCGTTCTCCGCTATCCGCTTTTTCATCCACCTGAATACTTCCCATCCAACTGGCCGGCCATTGGTGGTCGGGAGGAAAATCCCAGGACTTTTTGGGGACCAGAAACTTTTTCTGAGCGGCAAAAGTGACCACCAACATACCGATCAGGGCTCCGATCAAACTCGGGAATTCCGGCCCCAGGAAAATGCCGGTCAGTGCATAGGGCAAGGTAAAAGCGATCCCGCCGAATAGAGCGAAGGGAAGGATCGCCAGGCCTTCCTTCCAGGATTTATGGGCGCCAAAAAAGCGGGTCATCATCACGCACATGAACAAGGGCATCACCGTGCCGACCAGGGCATGCAAAACCACTACATTGGAGGTAACCAGTTGCAGGAAATCCAGAATGCCCATGTTGTTTTGCGACATGATCTCGGTGACGCCGGAGTTTTCCAGGCCTCCCTTTACCCCGACCAATACGGGAGTGCCTACCGCGCCAAAAGTTACGGCCGTGCTTTGTACCATCATGCCGAGCATGACGGCCGCCATGGCCGGAAAGCCCATAGCCAATAGCAAAGGGGCGGTGATGGCGGCGGGCGTGCCAAAACCGGCAGCCCCCTCGATGAAAGAACCGAAAAGCCAGACGACGATCACTACCTGCACGCGACGATCGGCGCTTAGATCCGAAAAGCCGGTCCGAATGGTCTCTATCCCGCCGGAATATTTTATGGTATTCAGCAGCAGGATAGCTCCGAAGACAATGTATAGAATATCAAAGGTTATGAATAGACCCTGGATGCTGGAGGCTATTACATCGAGTACTTCCATTTGCCAAAAAAGGATACCGATCAGGGCCGTAAGCCCGAAAACTACGGGCATGGTCCTGCGGGCAGGCCAACGAAAACCGACCAGGAGAAGGGCGGCCACGAAAATGGGAAGTATGGCCAAAAAGGCTTGCAGGGTAAGGCTCATTCTGTCAGGCTAGCCATTAAAATTGCCCATCTATTTTCTGCAGGCAACAGAGCTTTACGGGCTGAAAACAGAAGAGGCGCATGTCATCAAACATACGAAGACAAACAGGCCTTACCCTGAATGGCCAGGCATAAAATCCACTTCCGGAAAGCATTCCATCTATTCTTCCGCCAACTTGCCGTACTTGGAAGACGAACTCCTCTTCCCCACCATCTCGCATCACAGAAGGCACCCTCGGGAAGAAAAGATCCCTTTCAAGATACCCTACCGTCTTAGGGGCTTCCTCCCTGGCCAGTGTGCCATACCCATTGCTTCATTGGCTGACCGTCCTGAAATCCTGAGATGGGGATAACGATTTTAGTCAACACCCGTTACTAAAAACCAAAATAGGCTTTCGCATTTCGGTAGCAGATATCCTGCACCATAGCACCCAGCCATTCCATATCGTGGGGGAGTTCTCCGTGATGCACATCCCGGCCGATCAGATTGCAAAGAATGCGCCGGAAATATTCATGCCGGGGAAAGGACAGGAAGCTCCGGCTATCCGTCAACATACCGACGAAGCAGCTGAGCAAGCCCATGTTGGACAGCGTATTCATCTGTTTCTCCATGCCGTCTTTCTGATCGTGGTACCACCAGGCGGAGCCGAACTGCATTTTGCCGCGAATGGAGCCGTCGTTGAAATTGCCGATCATGGTGGCCATTAGCTCGTTATCGCCGGAATTCAGATTGTACAGGATGGTTTTGGGAAGCTTGTTTTCTGCATCGAGGCGGTCGAGGAAGCGAGCCAGGGCATTTGCCTGGCTGAAATCCCCAATGCTGTCAAAACCGGTATCGGGTCCCAGGGTGCGCATCATCCGGCTGCTGTTGTTGCGGAGGGCGCCCAGGTGGTATTGATGCGTCCAGCCTTTTTCGTGGTAAATCTTGCCCAGGTGGTAAAGCACGGCGGACATATACTTTTCGGCCTCCCCTATGGTTATGGGATCCCCTATCAAGCGCCTTTGCAAAATGGCATCCACTTCCCGTTCCGTGAAATGGGCTGCATACACCCTCTCGAGTCCGTGATCCGAAAGCCGGCATCCCATTTCGTGGAAAAAGTCGGCCCGGGCCCCAATGGCACCCAGCAGATCGCTGAGGGAACGGATCTCTGAATCCACCACCTTTCCTAACTTTTCCAGGTAGGCTGGAAAACCTTCCGCCTGGATGAGAATCGCTTTATCCGGCCGGAAGGCCGGTAGCATCCGGAAGGGCATATCCTGTTCGGATGCTTGCCGGTGGTAGCTCAAAGAATCGGTCGGATCGTCTGTCGTGCAAACCACTTCCACATTCATCTTTTCCAGCAGCCCATGCACGCGAAAAGCCGGGTCCTGAAGCAGGGCATTGCACTGTTCGTAGATCTCTTGGGCGGATTCGGGATGCAGCAACTCATCGATGCCGAAATAACGTCTCAACTCCAGGTGGGTCCAATGATACAAGGGATTCCGCATCGTATAGGGAACGGTAGCCGCCCACTGTTTGAATTTTTCCTCATCCGATGCCTCTCCAGTGATGTATCGCTCGTCGACCCCCAGGGTGCGCATGGCCCGCCATTTGTAATGGTCGCCCCGGAGCCAGATTTGGGTGAGATTGGCAAATTGATGGTTGTTGGCAATCTGTTCGGGCGGAAGATGGTTGTGGTAGTCCAGGATGGGCATTTCCCGCGCGTACTCGTGATACAGCTGCTCGGAAGCCGGGTACTCCAGCAAAAAATTTTCATCCAGAAAGGGCTTGGCCTGAAGGTTGAGTTCGGTAGTGGTTGCCATAAGGTGCTGTTTTCTTTTGCCTTAAGATAAGTGTATCAGCCTACGCGAAAGGGCTCCCCGTTCAGTTTTACATTTTCCAGATCGAGATCGACCACATGGCGGATGTCGTTTCCCTGCTCCACCCCGTAGAACTGGCAATTCCGGATGGACATACGACTTACCGGGTTGTTTTCATCGTATCCCCGGATCCAAAGAACCCGTTTGCTTCTTCGGGTTATGACATTTTCCAGATGAATACCACGGACAACAGGCAGGTCCCGTCCAGGAGCCCCGTGATACGTATAGTGCATATTAATCTTGACGATGGATTCTTTGACTTCCCTTACTTCAAGGTCCCTAAAAAAGAGGTTTTCAATGATCCCGCCCCGGGCTTTATTGGTCTTGATCCGAATAGCCTGTTCCAGGTTGGGACTGCCCATCCGGCATTTTTCCACAAAAATATTTCGCGCTCCGCCCGAGATTTCGCTGCCGATGGCAATACCCCCGTGGCCATCTTTCATTTCGCAACGGCGAACGATCACCTTTTCGATGGCTCTTCCGATATTTCTTCCATCCTGGTTGCGGCCCGATTTCAGAGCGATGCAGTCATCCCCGGTATCGAAATAGCAATCCTGGATCAGGACATTTCGACAAGATTCCGGATTGCAACCGTCGCTGTTGGGGCCATGGCTGATCACCTTCACCCGTTGCACGGTAATATTCTCGCTTAAAACCGGGTGGATAGCCCACATGGGGCTGTTTCGAATGGTTAGTCCGTCGAGCAGAATATTACGACAGCGATAGAACTGGATGAAATTGGGCCGGAGATAATGACCTTCTCCGAATTGCCTTTCCCGGGCAGGGATTTCGGCCGTGTTCATCCGGAAAAGTTCCGGGCGGTTTCGGGCGTCCTGTTGGCTGGGCATGCCTTCCTTCCATCCCCATCGTTCCCGGCCGGCCCATTTCCACCAGTTTTCGTTAGCCGCCTGCCCATCGACCGTACCCCTACCCGTGATGGCTACGTTTTCCTGACCGAAAGCATAGATCAAGGGGGAATAGTTCATCAGCTCCACCCCTTCCCAACGAGTGAAGACCTCAGGAAGGTAATCTTCAGGAGCAGTACTGAACCGAAGCTCCGCCCCTTCGGTCAGATGAAGCTCAACGTGGCTTCTGAGATGGATGGGACCCGCAACGTAAAAGTTCCCCCCGGGAATCAAAACCCTGCCCCCGCCTTTTTCGTGCACATGGCTGATGGCTCGATGGATAGCGGGGAGACAATCCGTTTCCCCGTCCGGAATTGCACCCAAAGTCGTAATCGGAACCGTTAAGCCCGGAAAAATGGGTGGTTTAACTTCTTGCAATATGGAATCGGCCTGCGACCAGGAATCGCGTTGCCTCCCTGGAAGATGGGGCCGGAGGAATGCAAGGAACACCCGGACCAAACCCAAAATGAAGATCAGTAGCGAAGCAACGAGCATAACCTGTTTTAATCGATCAGAAGCTAATCTAGCACAAGCCTTACGGGAAGGAAATTCGTGAACTCCCCCAACCTTTGCCTATCTTATTTGCATAAAACCCATCGGATATGAAAGAAATCAGAAAAGAAGATATCAAACAGGAGGTTTTTGACCTGTATGATGACTACGCACACAACCGGATCGACCGGCGGCAGTTTATGGACCGCTTGTCTTTGTATGCGGTAGGTGGCCTTACCGTGCCGGCCTTGCTGAAGGTAGTCATGCCCAACTATCGGGATAAGATACAGATCAAGCCGAATGATCCCCGCCTGGAAACGACAACGATCACCTACCCTTCGCCCAAGGGGGGCGGTGAGATCGACGGGCAACTTTCCATGCCCAAGGACGGACCTGAAAAGCTTCCCGGCATTGTGGTGGTCCATGAAAACCGGGGTCTCAATCCGCATATAGCCGATGTAGGGAGGCGGGCGGCTTTGGCAGGATTTATCTCGCTGGCGCCGGATGCCTTGACCCCCCTGGGCGGCTATCCGGGGAATGATGACGACGGAAGGGCCCTTCAACGGCAGCGCGACCGGGGCGAAATGCTGGAGGATTTTATCGCCGCTTTCGAGTACCTCCGGGATCATGAGCGTTGTACCGGAAAGGTGGGCGTGGTCGGTTTCTGCTTTGGTGGCTGGATCTCCAACATGATGGCCGTACGCATCCCGGACCTGGCAGCTGCAGTACCTTTCTACGGCGGGCAGCCGGCAGCCGAAGATGTACCCAGGATACAAGCGCCCCTTCAGCTACACTATGCCGAACTCGACAAGCGGGTCAATGCCGGCTGGCCGGCCTACGAGGAAGCGCTCAAAGCCAATAATAAGGAATACGAGGCCTTCATGTACGAAGGCTGCAACCATGGCTTTCACAATGATACCACCGGACGCTACGATGAGTAGGCAGCCAAACTGGCCTGGGAAAGAACGATCCGCTTTTTTGAAGAGAACCTAAGATAGAAGGTACTCTGTTCTGCGAGCCGGATGGAGCTTGTGCCGGCGTGCCAAGATCAAAAAGAGCAGGCCGCATACCAGCCAGGCGGGCAAGGTCATAAAGGGGAGGAAATATCCCTGGCTCTGCGCCAGCAGGTAGAAAGACCCGGCGCTGAGCAGCCAAGCAGCCAAAACGGTCCAGTTGAAGGAAATGCCGGCCTGTTCGGCATAGTTCTTGACGATCCCGACCCGATCTCCGAAGAAGTGCTCAAACACGATGATCGCCCCCACCGGCGCCAGGATAAAACCGTACACGGCCACAAAATCCAGCAGCTTCATGGCAAAAGCGGGAAACAGGCCGGCTATCGTCGCAACGGTACCCGCCAGGATGGTGATCCAAAAGGTGTTGGCCCGTGGAACGATGGCTTGAAAAGCGAGCCCGGCCCGATAAATCGTAGGGTTGGCGGTGGTCCAGCCGGCGATGATGACGGCCACGATACCAAAGATCCCGATGGCGTTGTAGGCCAGCGGTCCGGGGGCGACGGGCGGCGCTTCTCCCGCTGCCAGAAAGGTCTGCGCTTCGGGAGTTCTCAGATACACCGTATACAACAGCGCCGCAGCGATCCAGGCCATATAATGCCCTACGTACATGCCGGCAGCCGTCGTCCAGCCAGCCGTTGCCGAGCGGGCATACCGAAAGACCGATAGATCCGACATGCCTATGTGCATGGCCGCATTGCAAAACCAGGACCAGATCACCACATGCCAGAAAGTGTATTGGATCTGCCCCGGGAAGGGTTCGGATCCACTTCCCCAAATCGCCCAGAACTCCTGGAAACTACTCACTTCCAATTGTTGTAAAGCCACCACACCGCAGGCCAGGAAGGCCAGTACGATAAAGGGAGCCATCCAGTTGGCCGCTTTAGCCACCGAGGAGTAACCCCGGGCAGCGATGATCGAGATCACGGCCCCTACAGCCAGCACGATGACGACGTAGGTGGCACTATTGGGCAGGGTATCAGTCAGCTTGGGCATTTCCATATCGAAGGGCACCCCTACGGCTGTGGCCGATACCGTGATCATGGCTCCGGCCAGGAAGCAGAAAAGGATCCCATTGGCCAGGTTATAGAAGATCACCAGGTTCTTGCCACAGATCTTTTCCAGCTGGTAATACAAGGTCAGGCGGTATTTCGTGGCAATTTCGGCGGTCAGGAATCGCCAGGACAGCACGGCCAGAAAGTTCCCGACCAAAAGCCCAACGATGAGATCAAAGGCGCTGACACCCGTGGTCAGAAATAAGGGGCCGATCACAAAGTCGGTTCCCGCAGCGTGCTCGCCGGCGTACATACCCAGGAAGCTTTTCCAGCTTTTCCAATGGGACTGAGGCACAGGTTGCCGTTCGAATTCTTCCGTATGGGTTTCGATTACCTGCTGTGGGTCGTTCATTTCTTTTGATGTCAGATGTCAGAAATCAGATGCCAGACTATAACCCTCACTCTAAACCCTCAACCCTCAACCCTCAACTAAATGGTCCGGAAGGTCTTCCACCCGCTCACAGCATAGCTGCTCCATAACCTGCTGGAATTGCCTTTTCAAAAGCGTGATGGTATGGTCGCCGCCCCGCTTTCCCAGTGCGGCTACCCCGTACATAAAGGACCGACCCAGGAAGGTGAATTCCGCTCCCGAGGCCAGGGCGCTGGCGATGTCCGGCCCCGTTCGGATCCCACTGTCCATCAGGATCCGGATCTTTCCTTTATATTGTTTCGCGATGCGGTTCACGGCATGAACGGTAGATTCCCCCGCATCCAACTGCCGGCCGCCGTGATTCGACACGATGATCCCGTCCACCCCAAGGGCGATGGCCTTTTCGGTATCCTCCTCCGTAGCTACCCCTTTGAGGACCAGTTTGCCTTTCCAACGATCGCGGAGCGCTTTCACTTTGTCCTCATTGAGGCGGCCGGAGAAAGTCTTGTTCATGAAAAGGCCCAGGTGGCGGAGGCTCATGCCTTTGGGAATATAGGGTTTGAGGGTCTTGAATTCAGGCTGCCCGGCAAACAGGGTCTGGAGCGCCCAATGAGGGCTGCCCAGGATCTGGACTAGATTTTGAAAGGTCATCCGCGGGGGAATGGCCAGTCCATTCCGGATCTCCTTGGACCGGTAGCCAAAGGAAGGCACATCCGATAAGATGACCAGTACCGGGTACCCCGCCGCCTCGGCACGTTTGAGCAGATCGTCCCGCAGGGACTCCTCGATCGGATGGTACAATTGAAACCACGCATTTCCCTCCGTGATCTCGCCGACCTTTTCGATGCTGGCGGTAGCCACCGTGCTTAAGATGAAGGGAATATGGTGATCGAAAGCCGCCTTGGCCAGGATCTCGGAGGCTCGAGGCCACATGAGCCCCTGCAGCCCGATCGGGGCGATTCCGAACGGGGCTGCGTAGGTCTTGCCAAATAACTCCGTTTCGGTATGGATATCCTGATAATCCCTTAAATAATAGGGCCTGAGTTGTACTTCACGGATCTCGGCCGTGTTCCTGCGCAGATTGATCTCGGAATTGCAGCCGCCGTCCAGGTACTCGAAAGCAAAACGGGGAATTCGCCGCCGGGCTTTATCCCGCAGAAAATCGATATCCGGATATTTCGGATTAAAGTATTCGGCCATTTACAAGTTGAATTTTTCTTTGAGTTCGTCAATTTGCGGCGCGCTGATCGGATGCAGGACGCCCATCAGCCGGGCCTGGGTCAGGGAGCGGGCACTGAATTCCGCTACCTCCAGCCGATCGAAAGTGGTCAGGATGGAGTCGCCGGTCACCAGTATGGAATCGTTTTCGATCAGGAGAATGGGGGTTTCTTTCGTCAAAGCCGCCGACAGGGCTTTTCCCTCCTCATATTGATCGCCAAAGGGCAGCAGGGGCATTTCCCGAAGCAGGATGTAGCTCTCGGGTATGGTCCGTGTGTCGATCTGTTGCCGGGCCACTGCATAAGCCGACGCGCAGGGGGGTTGAGCAAAAAAGATGCAATGGATTTCCGGATGATCCCGGTAGATCCGCCTATGGACCCTGGCGGAACGGCTAGGCACTTTCCCGGCTTCTTTTCGACCATTTTTGATGCGTACCAGATCCTCCCGCTGCATGTAAAATCGATCCCGGCCGGTAGGTGTGATCAGAAAATCATCCTCTCCCAAACGGCTCGAAAGCGTTCCGAAGGTACTGGTGACCAGTTTTTGCCGATAGGCCCGCTGAAGGATCTTTACCATGTGAGCGCGTTCGACCAGTTCCCGTTCGCTGGGCTCCTCCCAATCAAACTCGGAAAACTCGTCCGGTTTCACTCGAACAAAAGCGCTGACCTGCTCCTCGGACAGATTGTGGACCTCACCGATGGAGGTGGCCTGTGCTTCGGTCTGGGCACAAAATTCCAGGATTTCGAAGCGAGCGAAAGCCTCCAACAAACTCTCCCCCCCTACGACCGTACCATGGTTTTCCATGATCACCGAATCCGCCCCCTGCTCGAATTCACGGGCGATGGAATCCCCCAATGCTTCACTACCTGGCAATTGGTAAGGAGCAAACCCCACCTTTCCGCATACCTGAAAAGCCTGTGGAATGATCCGGGTATTAGGTAATTTTTGGATCAAGCTGAAAGCCACCAATATGGGTGGGTGCGCATGAACGATGGCCCGGATATCCGGCCGCGCTCGATAAATGGCCCGATGGAAAGGCAGTTCGGAAGAGGGAGGATGCAAGCCTTGAACCTCGCCCCTGCCCGTCACGAAAACGATATCCCTGCTGGTCAGGCTGCCTTTATCCACTGCACTGGGCGTTATCCAGATGTTCCCGGATTCGTCGCGCATGGAAACATTCCCGCCGGAGGTCGTAGTCATACCGTAGTGGTAGATCCTGCGAAGGATCTCGGCTACTTTTTCTTTGGGTGACAGGTAGTCGAAGTTCATATTAATGGATTTGACCGGCAGCCTTGCCGGAGGGGCGAATCCTGAAATTTTGCCGGAGGATACCGGCAGCTTCCGAAGGTGCCCGAAAGACCACTGCGGCTCCTATGGCCGAACCGAAGGGAGCGTCGGTGACGATCCAATCGATCTCGGGCAAGGCCTTCTTCAGTAGGTGAATAAAAAGGGGATTTTCGGCAAAACCTCCATCGACATAAGCTTTTTTCACCCCGCTGCGACCAAGCGCCAATTTCAGGGAATCCACCTGGGCGCCGACGAGTTCCTGCATCAGTTTATGATAGGCGGTCGCATAATCCGGGAATGGCTCCAGTTGCGTTGCTTTAAAAGCACCGGTCCTTTCCGGCAAGCCCTCCCACTGAAAGGCAGGACAGGGATAAGATTTCATGCTTTCGAGTATATCCGGATCGGGATGGACCGTTTTATGAGTTTCTACCGGAACGCCAAAATGGCTGGCCAGACGCTCTGCCCAGACCTTGTACTCGTTGCCCAGGAACAACCGGGATGCCTTCACCGGCTCCCCGGCCATGGTCATGTAGTTCAGGCAATCTCTTTTCAGCTCGATTTCCGTCAGCGGTTCCGGGTCGAAAGGGTTTAGGGCGATATTCCAGGTTCCGGTTGACAGCAACAGGAAGGGCTCCTCGCTCATAAGCAGGTAAGGTATCAGGGCTGCGGAGCTGTCGTGCAAACCGATACCCACCTGCACTTCCTTTCCATTGATCATGCGCCGCATCCCGACCTGAGCAGGCGAAATGGGCGGCAGTTTCCGGTCTATCCCTTCTGCACTTACCCAGGTGTGATAGGTCTTCCTCTGATAATCCCAAAGAGCGGTATGACAGCCGATGCTGGTGAAATCGCTGACCGGCTGACCGGTCAACACATAGCTGAGATATTGAGGGAGGGGAATGGACCAGCGGACCCTGGAGTAAATGTTCGGTCGTTTATGTTTCAGCCAATACAGCTGCAGGCCGGAGTTGAGCATACCCAGGGGCGGGGAAGCCGTTTTGGTGGCGATCTGTAGAGGACTCCCGTACCTTTGATGAAAGGAATCGAGCAGGTCCTGGGGAAACGGTTTTAGGTAATTGTACAGGAGCTCTATGACCTTTCCTTTATCGTCGAGATGCACGAAGCTGGCCCCGTAAGCTGAAAAATTGACTGCCTGAATATCAAATTCTGGTTGTTGTAAAGCCTCTTCAAAGGAAGCAACTACCCATTGTGTGATCGCTGCCACATCGTCGCAAGGGAATCCATCTTCGTCTTCCAACTCCTCGAAACGCTCGTACCGGCTGAATACCTCCACCAGGTTCTCATCGAAGAGGAAAAACTTCTTATTGGTTTTACCGATGTCGAAAATGGCGGTGGTTTTCATTGCTAAGTGGCTGCTATGTGGCTGCTATGTGGCTCCAAGTAGCAGATTCGTTCATTCTTTCACCATTACAATCCGGTAGCCTGGACCTTGGTGCCTCGTTTTTCGATCCATTTTTCCCGGATCTGAAGTTTGCGGTATGCCCCCAGGGGGTCCAGCGCCCCGCCAGACCTTCGCCGGGCTTCTTGCAGCAAGGGGCGCAGATCGGTCCGGAAGGCTTCCTGCAGGATTTCCTGGGCACCGGCCACATCATTGGCCTCCCGGGCTTCCTCCAGGGCTGGCTGATCCACGATAAGGGCCTGGGCATAGGCCAGGCGAATGGCCTCCAGGCTCTGGATCAGGTCTTCCAGCGGATCCTTGGTATTATGGCTGGCATCGATCATCCATGCCAGGTCGGGGTTCCCGACTTCATTATTGGCCATACCGTACACCAGTTCGTTAAAGATCAGGAACAATTGGTAGGGTTTGATGGCGCCCACCGACAGGTCATCGTCCCCGTATTTACTGTCGTTGAAATGAAAGCCGCCTAGTTTCCCTTTCATCATCAGAATGGCCACGATCTGTTCGATGTTGGTATTGGGCAAGTGATGACCGAGGTCAACCAGGACGAAAGCATTTTCTCCACAACCCTCGGCCAGGGAAAGGGAGGTACCCCAATCCGGAATGACCATGGAGTAGAAATAGGGCTCGAAGGGTTTGTATTCAATGAATAGCCGCCAGGGGTCCGGCATGGCCTGATAGATCTGCCGCAGGGATTCCTGCGTACGTTGAAAAGCCTTCCTGAAATTATGTTGACCGGGAAAATTAGAGCCGTCGGCCAGCCAGACCGTCAGCGACCGGGAGCCGATGGCTTTCCCGATCTCGACCACCTCCAGGTTGTGTTCGACCGCTTGCCGACGAACGCCCGGGTCAGTATGGCATAAAGAACCGAACTTATAGCTAAGAAGTTGGTCCGGCTGATCCTGAAAGGTATTGGAGTTGACGGCATCAAATACCAGATCATAGGATTCGGCCCTTTGTTTGATGGCCTCCACATCCCGGGGAATGTCCCAGGGAATATGCAGGGAAATGGCCCCGGCTGACCGGGTCAGAGCGTGCAATACACCCACATCATCGATCTTATCTTCCAGGCTGCCGGGTTCTCCTCCGATGGAAAAGCGCCCGAAACGGGTGCCACCGGTGCCCAGCGCCCAACTGGGAATAGCTACCTGGAACTGCTGTAGTTTTTTCAACAGATGGTCCGGGTCAATATCCCTTTTGGCGAGTTGCAATTTCAAAAATCCGAAATGCTCCTGTTGCTCTTTGAGGAGCTCCTGGTTAAGTTCCTGGAGGCGAGATGTATCCATTTTCATGCTGTTCACTTATTCTTCTACAAAAAACTCGTATTCCCCGGAGGAAATTTCAAAGAGCATTTTCTCTCCTTGCTTGCCCTGGAAAACCATTCCCGGCCGGCCTTCTACCGGATCCCCACCCTCGGTGATCCGATCGATATCTCCGGCCTGGAGGAAAAGGGTCGCCCTGGTGTTTGCCGGCACGATGAACCGAAATCGAGTCCCGCTACCTTCCTTATGCCATTCACTCACGATTCTGCCATACATGGAGTCATAGTGCCCCTGGGCATAGGTCATCTTGCCGGTCGGGTCGGGAGTGGGCTCCAGTATGAACTGCTTCAAGGCGGGATGGCCGGGGCTTCGTTGTATGCCCAGCGAATAATTGTACATCCAGGCGGCGATGGCTCCGAAAGCGTAGTGGTTGAAAGAGTTCATGCTGTTATTCCCCCCAAATCCATCTTCGATCGTGTAGGAGTTGAGCCGCTCCCAGATGGTGGTCGCTCCGTTGACGACGGGGTATAACCAGGAAGGATAGCTTTCGGTCTGCAACAGCCGGTAGGCGATGCCATCCAGGCCGTTCTCGGAAAGGGCTTCGCCTATGGAGGCCGTACCGATGAAGCCGGTCATCAGAGAGTAGGGCGGCCTTTCCACCCCCAGATCGTCCACGTTTTTGCGGGTGATTGAAGCTGCCAGATGATCGACGGCAGCTTCCCGGTGTTCTTCCGTGAAAACATCCAGTGCCAGCGGAATGGCGTAAGAAGCCTGGGTATCCATCAGATCTCCCTTTTTCGGGGGATTTTCGGGAGGTGGACCGAAGCCGCCCACGGCGGTGCCCGACATGACCGTCTTGTGCGTTTCTTCGCTTACGTAAAGCCGGTTGAAAAAGGCTTTTCTGTCTTCGTACTGCTTTCGGAAGCTCTCCGCATCCTTTTCCTTGCCCAATATAGTAGCCACTTTTTGCAGGATGTCCAGGTTATAGACCTGGTAGGCGGTCCAGAGGAGCGTATTATCATTCCTGCTATTCTCCGGGCTGAGCCAGTCGCCCAGGGGGCCTTCCACCAAAACACCGTCCTCATTCTGGCGTGAGGCGAGGAAAGCCACATATTTTTTCATGGCCGGGTAGTGTTCCTCCAGCAGGCTTTTATCTCCGTACTGCTGATAGACTTCCCAGGGGATTACGATACCGGCGCTGCCCCAGAGCGTACCGCCGAAGCCGTTCCCGATGGGAGCTACATCCGAAAAGCGGCCATTTTCCGCCTGCATATCGCGCATGGCCCGAAGGTGCCTTTTCAGGAATTGATTGGCATCGGCCAACCAGGTAGCCGCCCGGGCAAATACGTTGATATCGCCGTTCCACCCCATCCGCTCGTTGCGGGCGGGCGTATCGGTAGGGATGGACAGGAAATTACCCCGCAAGGACCAGGTGATGTTCTTCCAGAGGCGATTGACCAAGGCGTTGGAGGTTTCGTAAGAGGAAGCAAGGCCGGACACGGAGCTCAACACCTTTCCCTGCACGGCTTCTGCCGGAAGGGGCTCCTCCAGCCCGGTGATCTCCATGAAGCGATAGCCATGAAAGGTAAAACGGGGCTCAATGATCTCGTCTCCGCCTTTGAGAATGTACAAGTCCTGGGTGAGCGCCCCCCGTATATTCTCGATCATGATCATCCCGACCTGATCGCCGTATTCCGGTAAGTCTGGATAGCGTACTTCCGCGTAGCGTATGCGCACAGTATCGCCAGCCTGCCCGTTGGTAATCGTCAACCGGGGTACCCCGACCATGTTTTGTCCCATATCATACACAAACACTCCGGGGCGGACCTCTTCCCTGCTTTTTGCGGTCAGCGTTTCCACATGGCTTACCAGTTGGCCGATCTGGCCGAGGATCTGCTGTTCGTCGTACTTCAGGTTGACAATCCTGCCGCCCATATGGCTGGCATAGGTGCCAGTCACACTGGTACCTTCCAAGGGAACTGTCACTGCCGGCTTCCATTCGGAATCATCAAATTTCGCGGAAGACCAACCTTCGATGGCCCTTTCCTTACGGGCGTCATACAACTCCCCCTGGAAGAAACTTCCGTAGCGAATAGGGCCTTCGGTAAATAGCTTCCAGTTCGACGGATCGGATGTTACAACATTTTCCGTCCCATCTTCATAGGTGATGACCAATTTGGCCAGCAGGGATTGCCGATCACCGAAAAAATTCCAGTTCTGCCCGCTGAAGGTTACGTTGCCGCTCCACCAGCCTTCACTCATCCAGGCGCCCAAGGCATTATGAGCTCCCTGCTCCAACTGCTCCGTCACATCATAGGTCTGGTACAGGTGTGTTTTGTTGTAGTGGGTCAAACCCGGATTGAAATAGTCCTCCCCTATCCGTTGGCCATTCAGATAAAGCTCATAGATCCCGCGGGCGGTGGCGTATAGGCGAGCTTTCCGAATGGGCTTGTCCTCGAGCCTGAATTCGGTCCGCAGCATGGGAGCCGCATTTCGGCTGGGGTTGGCCAGGATCAGTTGTCCCGTTTTCCCACCAGATATCGCATAGGTCTCATCCGTCACCGAAACCTTTTCCGAAAATATCCCGCCAAAGGAAGCCGGACGGGAAAGATCCTCTGAGAAGATCACGTTGGAAGGCTGCCGATAGTGCCGGATCCGGACCTCACTGAAGCGAGCTTTTTGTCCCGAAGACATCTGAAAACCGATATCCCCTAACAGGGGGAAACAAATAAAATCCTGTCCCCGACCGTAGGGGTTGAGGTTGACGCCAGCTCGTCCGAATCCACCTTCTTGCTGCACCTGCGTGATCTTGTTCCCGGGCGACAGCTCGTCCAGGTAGATGTCTATCACCCCGAATACGGATTCCAGGAAAAACCGATGCGGTTGGTACACGTTACTCTGATGGAGCAGGGATTTGGAGATCTCAAACGTCTTAAAGGGAACTTCGGATTGATCCTCAGGGGCAAAGCCCACCCGATAGATATTCAACTTTGCCTGGCCCTTATCTGCTTCGAGATTGGTAACATCCAACTCCAGGGCGATGTAACTTTCGTCAGGCCCAACCCGCATCCCATTCAGGTTGAGGTTGGGATCCATCAGTCGCTGGTCATTGGCGCCAAAGAGAAAAGCGGCTTTGGTAGTTTGGGATTCTTCATCCAGTTGGAGGGTGTATTCCAGGCGGAATACGGATAGGTAATGGGATTGCAGGACCATATCCTCATCCGAACCTCCGATCCAGGTGGCACCGTCCCAGGCAGATAGTCTTGGGTCCGGGTTCATCAGGCCGGTCTCGAACCAGGAGGAGGCGCTTGTTGCCTCTCCATCCTGATCCCAAACGGTGACCGTCCAGGAATAACGGGTGGTTGCTGTTAGTTCGGTACCGGCATAGCGTATCCCTACGGAAACAGCCGTATCCATTCGGCCGGTATTCCAGACTTCCCGATCGCTTTCATCCACGACCTGGATTTGATAAGCCTGCTGGAACTGCCCCCTTTCGGAGCCCTCGGCTTCCATCCGCCAACTGAAGAGGGGTTTTTCGGTGTCGATACCCAGGGGGGTGGTTTGATAATTGACTTTCAGATCGGTAACCACCGGCTGGGTGAAAGAAGAAAAGGGAAAGCAAAATCCCAGCAGGAGGATAAACAACCGGGGGAAAGAAAAAAGCAAAAGACTTTCCATTTCAAAAAAAGTAGATTCGTTTTTAAATATGTTTCTGAGATTTATAACATACCATTCAGCTTCATCCATGCCTTGAAGGCCTCAATCCAGTGATCACTGGTCAGATTTTGCTTCCGCATGCCAAATCCGTGTCCACCCGACTGGTAAATATGGACTTCGATCGGCTCTCCGGCGGCATTCCATTGCTGGTATACATTTACAGATAGGGTCTGGAAACCGAAGGAGTCATCGCTGGCAACGGCCAGGAACAAAGGCATGGGATCAGCAGGCATTTTTTCGGTATCCACCACATGCAAGGCCGCATAAATGGGAGCGGCGAAATCCGGTCGGTTGGTCGAAGAGGTATGTTCGTAAGCCGCCGCAGCCGCAACGGTTCCTCCAGCGGAAAAGCCCACTATACCTATCTGGTCGGATTGGATACCCATATCCTGCGCATGGGTTCTGACATACTCGATCGCAGCCAGCCCATCGGCTTTTGCCAGCGCAATGAAGGGAGCCATATCCCGGTCCAGTTTCTCCTGATCCGACTGAAATTTTTGGGTGAATTCCGCTACAGGATTTTCGCCCGTCGGCACCAAACGATATCGCAATACGAAGGCCGCAATCCCTTGTTCGACACACCATTCGGCTACGTCCGTTCCTTCGTGTTCAATGGCCAAAAAATGAAAACCACCGCCCGGGGCGATGATCAGGGCCGTACCGGTAGCCTTGTCAGGATCGGGCAAGTAGGCCGTGAGGGTGGGTTTCGACACATTGGAGACGATGGGGATGGCAAGGTCACCATTCACTCCCTGCTGTTCGGGATTTTCCCAGACCAGACCCTCAGGAGCCGGTAGGGATCCCAGCTCAATGATTTCCTGTGAAAAAACAGGAGCCAGCCAAAGGTGCCCTGCCAATAGGAAGAAAAATAATCGTTTCATGATTCCGGTTTCTTTTGGTAAAGCTTTTCTGTTTCTCAAAAGCTCAGCTTATTCTCCCCGCTTTTCAATTCATGGGTTTCCCCTTTCCAAATAAAAATGCCTCCAGTATTTGGCGGAAGTGAAATTTCCGCCTCCAGGCCATCAGCCCGGATCTCGTAAGCCACCTTAATCTGACCCTTCGGATGGGGTATTTCCCCGCCGATCCGCTCCAAATCTCCCAGGTGGGGTTCGATCTTGACACGGGAAAAGCCCGGTGCATCGCTGTCTATTCCCAGGATCGTCCGGTAGAATTCGATATTCGGACTGGAGCCCCAGGCATGGCAGTCGGATCGGGCGGAAGTGACCGGAGAATCCTCCGCCCAGGTGGTCAGCCCGAGTTCCATGTTCTCCCGCCAGATATCCAGCCAATCCAGGTAATCGTCCCCCATCCCGGCTTTTACCAAAGCCTGATGCAGGTAATATTTGAAATAAATGGAGGCCGGAGCCAGGCTTTTATCTTTCAATAGCTGATCAGCCACTTTTACCGCCTCCTCAGCGGTGACCATCCCATTCAAGATGGCAAGCGAATTGACATGCTGGCAGAAGGAGTTCTTCTCTTCAGTATCGGCAAACAGACCTTTTTCCGGGTCCCAGTACTTTTTTCGGATCGCCTCCCGGAGTTGCCCGGCCCTGTTGCGGTAGATTTCCGCCAGTTCCCGAAGCCCGAGATCCTGTTCCAATTCGGCAGCCAATTGGTAGGTCCACAATAATTGCATATCCAGGATGGCCGATTCTCCCTTTTCCCCGACCGGGGCCATACCGAAATTCCATTCTTCCCGATCGTTCCCCCAGTCCGAGAATATCCAGTAGGGCACATCCTTCAAGCTCCCGTCTTCCGACTGATACCTATGGAAAAAGGTCAGCACCTGCCGGGTACCCGGAAGAAGACTTTTAACGAATTCGGTATCCGGACCGTACCAATAATAATCGTGGATCATGCCGATCCACCAGAGAGAGAAGGTCGGGATGCGCTGGTGCAGGTCGGTCGGATAGCGGCTCAGGGTAATCCCTTCGGCGATCCGGGAGTGATCCATCAGTTCCAGCCCGTAACGGACCAGGCGATCGTCTCCGGTATTGTAAAGGGAGACCAGCGCCTGAATACGGGTGTCGCCGATGTATTGCAACTGCTCGTAGTAGGGGCAATCCATGTAGGTTTCGAAGGCACAAAGGCGGGCCGTTCGCCAACCGATATCCAGCATTTTTTCCATTTCCGGACTGGCATTCATCAGGCTCGCCTGGTTGACGAAAGGATAGCCTGTAAACGTGCCGTAGATGTCTTCAATGACCAGGGACTCATCCCGGGTTTGGATCCGGAGCTGAAGGTAGCGGTAGGTCCGCCACCAAAGAGGGGTGTACATCTGGCCGGAGTTGCCGTTGGAAATGACGCTGTCCTTTTTGCCGATCAAGGTCTTACCCTCGATCTCGTTCCGGTTTCCCTTGGGCATTTCCGGTATCCAGGAACCGCTCAGATCCACCCCCTCCGCATCGTACAGACCCTCGGCATAAGACAAGGAGATCCCTGCATTTCGCCCTCCGCTGAACTCCAATGTGGGGTAAGCATTGGTTAGGAAACCCTGATCGAGCAGGATCGTGACGTTCGTATTGGCGGGAATAGTAAAAGAAGTTTTTACAGCAGGAAAATCGTCCGGAATCTGGATATTCGCTGAACGCCTGACCGCTTGCAACCGCTGGACCGTCATTTCCATCTGGGGGAGAGGCGAAGGCACCAGCATCCAGCCGGAATGATTGACAGCAGCTTCCTTGGGGACTCCTGCTCCGAGCACCCGGGCCGCGCTCCAGTTGCTTTCATCCAGGCCGGTCTGCGTCCAATCCGTGACATGCCTATTCATGTCCACTAACTCGCCCGGACCGGCGACGTAGTATCCCGTGACCCGGACCGGCAGGGGTCGGTAGCTTTCATCCCGTATGGTCTTCCAACTGTCGTTGGTGTTCAAAACCTCCTCTTTTTCCGTATCTCCCTGAAGAATAAAAGCTGTCAGGTAAGTGATCTGGGCCTGGGGTTTTTGAGGACCGTCGTTCCAGACTACGGCAGCTACTGTATTTCTTCCCTCGCGCATGTAGGGAGCCAGATCGACTGTTTCGAAATTCCAGAAGTACAGGTCTCCCCGGGCGGGCCCGTGGGAAACGGGATTGTCATTCACGAATAATTTGTAGCGGTGGTCGGCAGAGACGTGAACGATGAAAGAGGCCGGCTTTTCCTCCAGGTCAATTTGTTTGCGAAACTTGAACACCCCATATTCCCGAAGCGATCCATCGGAAGTGGCCGTCCACCGGTTGACCGGCTCTCCGGGACCGGTGATCCATTGGGCCTTCCAGGCTTGTTGTAAGAGATCCTTGCGAACCTCCTGGGAAAAGGCAGAAAGAGCCATACACAGAAAAAGGGTGAGCAGGCTTACCGATTGGATCCTTTTCATTTTAAGAGCCTTTTTTGATGGAGAATGAAGCCTGATGCGGAGGGGAATCATCGCACAAAAGCGTTGGCCATGCCCCCATCCACGTTGAGGGTATTGCCGGTGCTTTTATCCAGTAGGGCGACCAGGCTGAACACCGCACGGGCAATATCCTCCGGCCGGATGATCTCCTGAAGCAGGTTTCGCTTGGCATAGTGGGCAGGCAGTTCCTCAACTGAGATACCATAGGCTTTAGCCCGACCCTCGGCCCATTCGCCTTCCCAGATCTTGCTGCCGATAATCACGCCGTCAGGGTTCACGGTATTGACCCGGATCTTGTCCCCGGCGAGTTCGGCAGCCAGCAGGCGCGTCATATGTTGTTGAGCTGCTTTGGCGGTACCATAGGCAATATTGTTCGGGCCGGCTACGAGGCCATTCTTGGAAGCGATATTGACAATATCCCCGGAAAGACCTTGCCGCCGCATGACCTTCGCTCCTTTCCTCGAAAGCAGAAACTGGCCTTTTACCATTACATTTTGCAAAAGGTCCCAATCCTTTTCGGTATGTTCTTCCAAGGGTTTGGAAATGGCCAAACCGGCCGAATGCACGATGATATCCACGCCCCCGAATTCGAGGCAGGCTTTATCGAAGGCCCGGGCCACATCTTCCGCTTGGGCCACATCGCAGACGGAATAGGCGGAGACATCGTGGCCATAGGATTGGTGGGCCTCCTGCAGACGTTCTTCTGAGATATCCGTCAGAACCACATTGGCACCTTCGGCCGCCAGCTTGTCGGCAATGGCTTTACCGATCCCGCCACCGGCTCCGGTAACCAACGCGATCCGACGGGACAGAGGCTTTTCCGGCGGCTGCCGCTTCAGCTTGGCTTCTTCCAGCAGCCAGTATTCGATGTTGAATGCCTCCTGTCGCGAAAGGGCGGTGTATTCGGAGATGGCTTCCGCTCCCCGCATCACGTTGATGGCGTTGATGTAGAATTCGCTGGCTACCCTTGCGGTCTGTTTGTTCTTGGCAAAGGTGAACATGCCAACGCCCGGATACAGGATCACAACCGGGTTGGGATCGCGCATGGGCGGGCTGTTCGGATGCTTGCAAGCATCGTAATATTCCGCATACTCCTTCCGGTATTGTTCGAAGGCAGGGGTGAGCTCCGCTTTTATTTTTTCTCCGTCCGACAGATCGGCCTCCGGGCTCAGGTCCAGCACCAGGGGCTGGATCTTGGTGCGCAGGAAGTGATCCGGGCAAGAGGTGCCCAGAGGAGCGAGTTTGGCCAGATCGTAGCTGTTGATGAATTCCAATACCCGCTCGTCGTCGGTGAAGTGACCGACCATGCGTTTTTCGCTGGAACAAAGGCCCCGCAACAAGGGTGCCATTTGGGCTGCCTGGGCCTGTCGCTTCTTCTGCTCGAGGGATTTGATCTTCTGCCCGCCGAAAACCGGGCCGTTCTTCCCCAGACGCTCTTCGATGTAAACGGAAGCCTGCTCGATCACTTCCAGGCTGTTCATGTAGCACTCGTAGGACGTGTCTCCCCAGGTGAACAGCCCGTGTCCGCCGAGCACGATCCCGCGGATGCCGGGGTTTTCCTCCAGACATTTTTCGAGTTGCAGCCCCAGATCAAAACCGGGGCGCTGCCAGGGTACCCAGCCCATGCTGTCGCCCCAGATCTCCCGGGTGATGGCTTGACTATCCCTGGCAGCTGCAACGGCGATCAGTGCATCGGGATGCAGGTGATCGATGTGTTTGAAAGGAAGGAGACCGTGCAAGGGGGTGTCGATCGAGGGCGCCCGGCTATCCAGATCGAAGATGCAGTGATTGAAAAGTGCCACCATTTCATCTTCATGCTCCAGACCCCGGTACACCGACTTCAGGGAACGGAGCCGGTCCGTATAAAGCCCGGCAATCCCCTTGCGTGTGAGGGTCCCGATATCGCCGCCTGACCCTTTCACCCACATCACTTCTACGGGTTCCTGGGTCAAGGGGTCCTTTTCCATGGTTTTGCAACTGGTGTTGCCGCCGCCGAAATTGGTGATGCGCAGGTCGGCTCCCAGGACGTTGGAGCGATACAGGAACAAAGCGATCTCATCCCCTTCCAACTCCGCTGCTTTGGCTTCATCCCAGAGATAATTAACGTGGTGAAAGGTTTTAGTGTGCATGGCCTTATTTTGTGGATAAGCAGGAAAGGTTTTTCCTCAAATCTAAATCATACCAAGCGGAAGACCATATTCCATATCTTTTTCGCCCGGTGATATCGAATGCCCTTGGAAAACAGGCTGGTCTTTTGGATTGACCATTTTAACCTGATCAGATTATCCCATCAACTAAAGTGGACCAGGCATAGAAATGCCATTTTCCATGGCACAAGCCTTTAGCCTGAAAACAAGGGAAGACGAAAAAAGAACACCACGCTTTTTTTGCTCCCGCCGCAAAGCCAGCGCCCGGCTCCCCGGCAGCCGGACGGGCGGATCTCCCGGCCGGACCGGGCTGGCCAGGCACCTTTCCCTGAACCGGCTCATTTCCGCTTTCAGGTAGGCTGTCCCGCCGAAAGCCTCGGGATCGATGAGCTGTAAAAAAACGGTGCTCCCCCAGCGGCCGGGCTCCGTGGAGCGGCCAAAACCCGTTAAACCGTTGGTCAGCGCTTCCACGAAAATACCCAGCGCAAAACCTTTGTAGCCGGTGTCCAGCCCGCCCAACGGCAAAATGGTCGATGGCGGATCCGCATAAAAGGTTTCCGGCTCGTCGGTAGGCCATCCCTGCGGATCCAACAACCAGGGATGCGGCAGGCGGCCCCCCGCTTGCCGGTGTTGATGCACTACCCCGTTGGCGGTGGCAGACAGGCTGATATCAAAAAGGATAGGCTCTCCTTCTGTGGGTATCCCCGCAGCGATCGGGTTGGGACTGTACACGGCGCCCAATCCTCCAAAAGGGGCCACGGTTTCGTTGATGGGATCCGAACAGGAAAGCCAGATGAGCAGACCGCGATCCGTAGCGCGCTCCAGGTACGTAGCCAGGGCACCGATATGATGGCTTTGCCCTATGGTCACGCTCATCACCGGATGCTCGCTGATGCGCGCCAAAGCCTCGTCGATAGCCCGGTGTACCAGCCAGGGCCCGGGAAGGTAACGTCCGTCCCATGCCAGGGTAGCACCCCGGTCCCTCAAGATTTCGGGTTCACCCCCAGCGGTCATTTGCCCGGTCTTCAGTTCCTTCAGGTAGGCCGGCAAGAGAGCCAGGCCATGGGTTCGATGTCCCATCAGGTCGCCTTCGACCAGGGTTTCTGCCACGCAGCCTGCCTTTTGCATGGAAAGACCGGATTCATGAAGGACCGCTGTGGTGAATCGGATCATTTCAGCAGCCTTAAACCTGGGAATTTCATCTGTTGGGTAATGGCCTTCCATAGTCTTTTATGCAAAATGTAGCCAAAAACGGCCAGATCCGGAATCCACAAACTCCGGCTTTCAAAAGCGTACGAGTATCGTTTAAAACGTAAGTCCATTCCTCAGCTAAAAGGCTAGCGAACCGATCGATTTTAAGAGACTTAGGTACACATCAATTGCGATACGTACATAAATCAATCATTCTTTGTACATTTCGGATAAGATATGTGCCTATTATGGCAGACCATTGTACATGAAAAAATTACCCCCGCCAATCGACAAATCGGATCTATCCCCAAAATTGTGGGAAGCTGTAACGGAAGCCAGAGCTGCCATCGCGGAGATGAAGGGGGTTGCATCAACGATACCCAACCAACGGGTTTTATTGGAAACGCTGGTGATGCAGGAAGCAAAGGGATCTTCGGAGATTGAGAATATCATCACCACCATGGAAGAGATATACCGGCCGGAATTGGAGCGTACACCAGAGGCAAAAGAGGTGAGACGCTATGTAGAGGCAATGGAAGCCGGAATGGAAATGACCAAGCCAGGATTCATTTCAATAAACATGATGGTCCGTATTCAGCAAGTACTGCGCAATACCTCCGAAGAGGTAAGACGCATTCCGGGTACGGTACTCAAAAATGAGGCAACGGGAGAAGTCGTCCACCGACCGCCGCAAGATCATAAAGAGATCATGGACTTACTAGACAACCTGGAAGCCTACATAAATGGGACAATCGAGCATGATGTTGACCCCTTGATCAAAATGGCTATCAGCCATTACCAATTTGAGGCTATACACCCTTTTCACGACGGAAATGGCCGGACGGGGCGGATAATCAATCTGCTCTACCTAATGCAGGAAGGGGTCCTCGACCTTCCTATCCTTTACATGAGCCGGTACATCAATCGGAATAAATCAAAGTACTATGAGTATCTGCGGAAAGTGGATAAGGAAGAAAACTGGGAGGATTGGATTCAGTTTATGCTGAACGCAGCACGCTATACAGCTTTAGAGACCATTGATTCCATTAAAAGGATCAAGGAAGCCATGCGACATTTTAAACTAGAAATGCGCCGGGAGATGCCAACTGACTATTCTCAGGATCTGATAAACCATCTTTTCCTTTGGCCTTACACGACCCAGAGCGCCCTCGCCCGGGCATTTAACATAGACCGCAGAACGGCAGACCGGATTCTGGGGGATCTGGAGGAACTCGGTTTGCTCCAGGTGAAAAAGATGGGCAGGAACAAATACTATATCAATCGGCAATTACTTTCGATCCTCGACCAAGCCAACTAGGTACGAACCCCCGGGATCATTTGAGAGCAAAGCTACTCCTGAAAGGAACAAAGGAGTCGGCTGGAATGGGGGATCAGAAATCGGGTAACGGGCACCTCAACCCTTACCGAATACCTCTATCCCGTGGCATAAGAATACAAGTTTGTACGGCAGCGATTTCAAAAATAGTAAGCCTAAATACCATTTTAAAGCGTCCGCAACCAGTTCTTCAGGCGATCCATCCAGGAGTCGGGAGTCGTCGTATTGTAAAGCCCGAAGCCATGGCCCCCTGCCGGGTAAATATGCATCTCCGCCGGGACGCCGTTCTCCAGGCAGGCCTGGTAGTAGGCCAGGCTATTGCCCACCGGGACGGCCTCATCATCCCCGGCATGTACCAGGAACGCGGGCGGCGAATCAGGCCCTACCTGTTTTTCATTCGACCAGTACAGGATATCGGCCTGCCCGGGTTCTGTACCGATCAGATTGTTGCGCGAACCCATGTGGGTCAGGGCATCCGTAAAACTGATGACCGGATAAATGAGGATCGCGAAATCGGGCCGTACCGAAGTGGTATCGGTCTCGTTCGGGTCGGCCATTCGATCAAAATGAGTAGCTGCTGAAGACGCCAGGTGACCGCCCGCCGAAAAGCCCATGATCCCGATCCGGAACGGGTCCACGCCATATTCTTCAGCCTTTTTGCGTACCTGCCGGATCGCTTGCTGGGCATCCTGCAAGGGAGCCAGCGATCGATCTACATTGGTCCGGTCCTGCGGGATGCGGTATTTCAAAACAAAAGCGGTAATGCTGTCCCGGATCAGGGATTGGGCCACCAGCACCCCTTCCTTGTCAAAAGCGGTGACGGTGTAACCGCCGCCCGGACAAACAATGACCGCCTGGCCGTTCGGATGCGGAGGTTTGAACACCGTCAAGCTGGGCACAGCCGTATGGAAAATGATCCGGTTGTCGGGGCCTCGTTCTTCCACCCGCTCCGGATCGGGCACATCCCGCGCATTGGGGATCGGGCCCTCGTAAAGCGCTTGCTCCTCCTGAGCGATCAGCCCGCTTAGAAAAACGAAGTAAAAAAGGTGGGTCAATAGGAGTTTCATCATTTGAAATGGCCTTTACGTTCTACCAGTGTTGTAGTCTGCAGCGGCTTGGCGCCGTGCTGGCAAGTGGAAAGCACAGCCCTTCGGACGTTTGCAAATAGTAGGTAATTCTTCCTCGCTCCGTACAAGACAGGAGCATCAGTTCCTTTGGTTAGGAATGAGCCATTGAGGGCAGACAAAAATCCGGTACGGCAACTAGACTCTCCAGCCATATGCGAACAACTTGTAAACCACCTGCAAACTACTTGTATACCTTCCGATGATTCCTATACCTTGGTCCTATTACCGGATCTCCAGCACCACCATAGAAAAGGGAGGGACTTCCAGTTCCAAGCTATTGCCATTACGCTCCATCTGCCGATAAGCGGTGGGCTGCACCTTGTCCGGTTCCTCAAAAGTATTGTGGTCCTGTACGCGGGCAGACCTCAGAATTTCCCCTTCTACAGAGGAGATGTCCGCGCCGCGCATTTCCAGGGTGACCGTTTTGGGTGCGTTGGCATCGATATTGGCTATTGACACATGGATCACCCCATTGTTATCCTTTGAGGCGGAGACCGATAGCGCGGGAAGGCTTTTCCCCTCATATTCATAATTGACGTTCTCTACTGCGGTCGGAAGCATAAGCGCATCCTGGTGCACATTGTACATCCGCATGACGTGATAGGTCGGCGTAAGGAGCATTTTTTCCTCATCGGTCAGGATCACGGCTTGCAGCACGTTGACGGTCTGGGCGATATTGGCCATTTTGACCCGGTCGCAGTGGTTATTGAAGGTATTGAGCGTGGTGGCGGCCACCATCGCATCGCGCATGGTATTCTGCTGGAAGAGGAAACCGGGGTTCGTGCCTGGCTCGACATCATACCATCCTCCCCATTCATCCACAAAAAGGTCCACCTCCTTTTCCGGATCGTACTTGTCCATGACGGTGACATGCTTTTGGATGAGCTCTTCCATCAGCAGTGCTTTTTCCATGGTGGAGAAGTACTGGCCTTCGGTAAAATCCGTAGCGGAGCCTTTGTTGCTCCAATCAATAACGGAGTAATGATGCAGGGCGACGGCGTCCATCATCCGGTGGGGAATATCCCGCATGAGCACTTCGGTCCATTTGTAATCGCTGCCACTTGCTCCGGAGGCGATCCGGTATATTCCGCCGGTATTGTTCCAGTCGGACATGAAAGTGGCGTATTGCCGGTATATGTTGGCGTAGTATTCTGCGGTCATGTGTCCCCCGCAGCCCCAGGCCTCATTCCCGACACCCCAGTATTTCACATTCCAGGGTTCTTCCCGACCATTTTCCCGGCGCAGATCGGCCATCGGGCTGGTCCCCCCGTGATTGACGTATTGCATCCATTCGGCCAGTTCCTGTACGGTGCCACTCCCTACATTGGCCGAGAGATAGGGCTCGGCTTCCAGCAGTTCGCACATATTCAAAAAGTCATGCGTGCCGAAGCTGTTGTCTTCGGTGACGCCCCCCCACCAGGTATTCACGATGGCCGGTCTTTCCGATTTGGGGCCGATCCCGTCCTTCCAATGGTAGGTATCGGCGAAGCAGCCGCCCGGCCAGCGCAGGTTGGGGATCTTCAGATCCTTGAGCGCGTCTACAACGTCTTGCCGAACGCCGGCCACATTGGGTATCTCGCTGTCTTCCCCCACATAGAAACCGCCGTATATGCAACGGCCTAGATGTTCGGAAAAATGACCGTAAATGTGCCGGCTGATGGAGTCTTTCCCCAGATCGGCATTGATCACCACCTTGCCGGTGTTGGATTGGGCCATGAGGCTCAGCGAAAACAGGGTGAGCAGGCCGGTCGAAAAGAGTAAAGGACGAAAAAGCATGAAATAGGCTTTGGGTTAGTAAGATAATAAGGACGCAAAGCAAACTTGCCTTGCTGAAAATCCACTGTTCTTAAATGTAGGCATTCAGGTAATTTTTACTTCAAAAATCGATCCGTAAATGCCTCCTTAAAAGCTCTCCCGATGGGAATCCGGATATCGCCCTCCAGAAAGATCCGGTTTCCGGATACCTTCCGGATCCAGGCGGTATGAACAACGTACGACTTGTGTACCTGTACGAATTTCCGGCTGTCCAGAAGATCCACCCAGTATTTGAGGGGCTCGGGCGATAAATATTTTTTGCCGGAAAGGTGCACCTCCGTGTAGGCTGCATCCGATTGGATGTACAGAATTTTTGATACCGATATCTTGATGTATTCGTATCCCGACTTCAGGAAGATTTCGTCCGGACCAGTGGCCCCGGCATCAGGGATCTTTCGGAGGGGCACCTTGGAAACCGCCTTTACAAAACGGGGGAAAGAAAAGGGTTTTAGCAGGTAATCCACCACGTTGAGCTCATACCCCTCCAGGGCATAATCCGGAAAAGCGGTGGTCATGATCACCGCCGGCGGATGAGGCACGGACTTCAGAAAATCGATCCCGGATATGTTGGGCAGGTGGATGTCCAGGAAGATCAGGTCAACGGGTTCGGCCTTGAGATGTTCCATCGCCTTGAGGGCGTTGGAATAGGTGCCCGCAAGCGTAAGGGTGCCCATATCCTCGATGTACTTTTTGAGTATCCGCTGGGCGGGAGGTTGATCTTCGATGATGAGGCATTTCATGCTCAGGCCGATTTTCGGAGGTCCATGGTCAGAACGACTTCAAAGCGCTCTTCCCTTTTGCTGATGACCAGCTGGTAGGCATCCGGGTACAGCAATTGCAGCCGCTTTTTCACATTCTCCAGGCCGATGCCCTGGGAAAGGCTTTCGGTATTGGAGCGGGGCTGAAAAGAGTTTTTGCATTTCAAGCTTAACTGGCCTGCATCGTTCATGCCAATGCAAATGTCGATGTATATATTCTCGGATTGGCTGACCATGCTGTGTTTGAAGGCGTTCTCGATGAAAACGATCAGGATGAGGGGTGCGATCCGGTAGCCCGGCTGGATGTTTTCCTGAGCGAACATGACCTGCCCCCGTTCTTCGATCTGCAGTTCATTGAGATTGACGAAGTTTTCCAACTGGGTGATCTCCTGGGTCAGTGGCACGTATTTTTCGGTGCATTCGTAGAGCATGTAGCGAAGAAAGCCGGATAACTCCAGAATGATCTCCGGCGTTTTGGGCGACTGCTCTATGGCATAGCTGTAGAGGTTATTCAGGTTGTTG
Organism: uncultured Saprospiraceae bacterium; assembly: GCA_964640855.1. Lineage (GTDB taxonomy): Bacteria > Bacteroidota > Bacteroidia > Chitinophagales > Saprospiraceae > JAJDFU01. Next base: position 6,977 of record CAZXIX010000016.1, on the reverse strand, counting down.
AACAGGAAATGCGGATTGATCTGGGACTTGAGAAACTGCAACTCGCTTTCCACCACAGCACTTTTCAACTCTTCGACCTCGCGTTGTTTCCGCAGGGCATCCCAGGCAAACTTGAACCCCACCAGGATGGTGATGACGGGCATGATCTGGACCAGGGTAAAAAAGACACCCGGAAAGCCGGCCCCCCGCGTGGTAGGAAAGTACAGCTTCTCCAGGACCAATTCCTCCAGAAGAATAACCCCCGTGATCACCAGCAGAACAGACAGCGCGAAGGGCAGGTATTTTTTTCGGTAGAAAAGCCAGGGCAACAGCAGGTAATTGATGATCAGTGCTGCCAACGCATAATTCAGGAAGAAAACCAGATCCGGCATGCTGACCCGGGGATTTTCCTGATCGAAGGAATAGAACAGGAAGACCAGGGCGTTCAGCACGACCTGGAAACCCAACTCCTTTATCCCTTCCCACTTTTTTGCCATCATCTTTCAAATATAATACCTGCAACAAGGAAGCGGGAAAAGGAAACCCACCAACGGCATATCCCTCCTTGCCATCGACACAAAAAATCATTTCTCAGAAAGATCTGTCGTTCGTGAACCTCCTTCTGTCGTTCGTGATTTCTATTTGGATCGAGGCCCCATCCACCCTCACTTTTGCACTAAATCAAGGCTAAAAAATGAAAATGGTATTCAGGAATAGTAAGATCGTTTGGTGGATGAGCTGTTTTCTCCTGTGTGTACCCCTGCTGTCCGCCCAGGACTCGGGTATTCAGATACGCGGTCAGGTGGTCACCACCGGAGCGAAAGATCCGGTGGAGTTTGCCACGGTAGGCGTCTATGGGAAGGAGAACCGGGAAATGATCAACGGTACGACCACCCTGCCGGATGGTACTTTTAAGCTGGAGGTTAAGCCAGGCGAATTTTACATCCAAATTTCCTTTCTGGGGTATGAGACCCTCACCATCGAGGATTTTTCCGTAGAGAACGCTCAGATCGCTCTGGGGGTCATCGGCATATCCGAAAACGCCCAGATGCTGGACGAAGTGGTGGTAAGGGCAGAAAAGTCCCAGACCGAGTTCCAACTGGATAAAAAGGTATTCAATGTAGGGCAAGACCTGACCTCGGCCGGAGCAAGCGTGTTGGAGGTCCTGAATAACGTCCCCTCCGTAACGGTTAGCATCGAAGGCCAGATCAGCCTCAGGGGAAGCGCCGGCGTTCAGATCCTGATCAACGGGAAACCCTCCGTGTTGACCAGCGGCGAAGGCAATATATTGGGAACCATTACAGCCGATATGGTCGAGAAAGTAGAGGTGATCACTAACCCCTCTGCCAAATACGAAGCCGAAGGAACCGCCGGCATCATCAATATCGTGCTGAAAAAAGAAGAGCGCGAGGGCCTCAATGGATCCATCAGCCTGAATACGGGAATTCCCCACAACCACAGCCTGGGCCTCAGCCTGAATCGGCGTACCGAAAAATTCAATCTGTTCAGCCAGTTCGGCGTGGGCTACCGGGAGCTGCCCAACGATATCCAAAACGTCAACCGGGACCTGACCACCAACAATCAGGTGATTTCCCAGGGCAGGGAGTTTCGGAATGAGAACTTCTACAACGTCATCCTGGGTACGGATTATCACATCGACGACTACAATGTGCTGACGCTCTCCGGTTTCTTTGCCTACGAGATCGAAGATCAGCCCTCAAGGACCAATTTCCAGCTCCTCGATGCCGAAGACTTGCTCGTTTCCGAATGGCAAAGGGAAGAAATCACCGAAGCGACGAACCCCAAATACCAGTACGAGCTTCAGTACAAGAGAGAATTCAAGGACAACGAAGAGCATACCCTTCTTTTCAGCACCCTGGGCAACTTTTTCGGGAAAGACCTGTCCTCCGAATTTACCAATACCACCTTGTCGGGCAGCGATACCGATGGCAAACAACGGACCGAATCCGCTTTCCAGGAGGCGGAATACACCTTCAAGCTGGACTATACCCGTCCCATCTCGGATGACTGGACCCTGGAGACGGGAGCCTTGTACGTCCTCAACAACGTCAGCAACGACTACTCCGTCAGCGACCTGATCAATGGGGACTGGATCGTCAACCCGGATTTTACCAATCTTTTCGAGTACGACCAGAAGGTTTTGGGCGCCTACGCCACTGGAGCCTACGAGGGAAAAAAATGGGGCATAAAGGTAGGCTTGCGGGTCGAACACACCGACCTGAACACCCTGCTCATCAATACCGGGGAAGCGAACCGGCAAAATTTTGTCAACCTGTTCCCCAGCGCTCATACCTCGTTCAAAATTTCCGAGGCCTTTTCCCTGCAAGCCGGCTATTCCCGGCGCATCTTTCGCCCCCGCCTCTGGGACTTGAACCCCTTCTTCAACATCCGGAATAATTTCAGCATCCGTACCGGCAACCCCAATCTATTACCCGAATTCACCGACTCTTACGAGATGACCGGTATTCTGATCCTCGGAGAAGCGTCCATGAACCTGGGTGTCTATTATCGATATACCACCGACGTGGTCGAACGCATATCGACTTTCGAGGACAACGTCACCACCGTTCGCCCCGAAAATATCGGCACCAACCGGACGACCGGGGTGGAATTCAATGCCAAGTACAGCCCCGGAAATTGGTTTACGGTATCCGGGGACATCAACTACAACTATTTCAACCGGCAGGGAAGCTTTCAATCTATCTCCTTCGACTTCAACAACGATCAATGGTCGGGCCGGGTGGTCACCAAGTTCAAATTACCCCTGGATATTGACCTGGAGGTCTCCGGTTTGTTCCAATCCAGACTGCAAACCGTGCAGAGTGAAATATCGGGCATGGTATTCGCCGACATGGGGATCCGCAAAAAAATCCTGAAAGGCAAAGGAGTGGTCAATTTCAGCATCCGGGACATATTTGCATCCCGCATATTTGAGAGCACCGTGGCACAGCCTAATTTCAACATCTACAACCGCCGGTTAAGAGGTCGATTCGTCACGCTCGGTTTCAGCTACGGATTCGGAAAAGGAGAAGCCATGGAATACTCCGGCGGAAGAAGGTGGTAGACCTTATTACCATGAAGCAGGTAAATCCTTGAATGCCCTCCCTCGGGTTTTCGGGATCGGTCACCAGCCGGTGCTCCCTTTGGAGGACCGGCTTTTCTTCGAAAAGACTCCCTGGCCTCCAAGCGGGATTCCTTTTTCCAGGCAGCTTTTCTTTCTCCCGGCTTGCCTCAGAATTGATGAGTTTTCAATAATTTCCCTTCTTTCTTCACCTCCCCCGAAATTCCTCAAACTCCCTACCCGCATGATGAAACCCATTAGCGCTTTTGTCCTTCTCTGCCTCACCTCCTCGCTGGCCATTTCTCAAAACGATAAAAACGAATGGGAAAATCCGGCCGTATTTGAACGCAACAAGGAACCGGGGCATGCCGATTTTATAGCCTACGACAACAAAGAAGATGCCATCCGGGATGATTTCCAACGCTCTCCCTTTTTCCAATCCCTGAACGGGACCTGGAAATTCCACTTCGTCAAAAAGCCGGCCGACCGGCCCCAAAACTTTTATGAACCCGATCTGGATGATTCGGATTGGCACGACATCGAGGTGCCTTCCAACTGGGAGATCGCCGGATTCGGCATTCCGATTTACACCAACATCATCTATCCTTTTCCGAAAAACCCTCCTTTCATCGCCGGCGACGACAATCCGGTGGGTACTTACCGCAGGTCCTTTGACCTACCCGGGGATTGGGACGGCAAAACCGTGATCCTGAACCTGTCGTCCGTTTCCGGTTATGCCCGGGTTTTTATCAATGGCCGGGAGGCCGGAATGACCAAAGTGGCCAAGACCCCCTCCGAATTTAACATCACTTCCCTTCTGAAAAAGGGCGAGAACCAGATTGCCATACAGGTATTCCGCTGGCACGACGGCAGCTACCTCGAAGACCAGGACTTTTGGCGGCTGAGCGGCCTGGAGCAGGATGTGTATCTCTATGCCCTGCCCCAGGTTGCCATCTGGGACTTCTTCCTGCAGGCAGGTCTGGATGCGAATTATGTGAACGGGGTTTTCGATGCTGCTATTGATTTAAGAGCTTTCGGAGAAAACAATGTCAGCCGAGAGGGGAGCTTGCTTTTGGAACTGATCCCGGCGGGAAGTGATGAGCCGGTCTATGCGGAGGAACAAACCTTTTCCCGGACCGACGATCCGATTCGATTTCAAAGCACGATCGAAAAAGTACAACCCTGGAACGCCGAAACGCCCCATCTCTACGACTGTGTATTGACCCTCAAGGATGCCCGGGAGGAAGTGACGATGGTGACCAGCGAGCAGGTCGGATTCCGGTCGGTGGAGATCAAAAACGCCCAACTTTTGGTCAACGGGGTCGCCATCACGGTCAAAGGCGTGAACCTGCACATCCACGACGACGTCCTGGGGCACGTACCCAGCCGGGAGACCATGATGAAAGACATTCGGCTGATGAAGAAGCACAACATCAATGCGGTCCGAACCAGCCATTATCCCCAAAGTCCCTTGTGGTACAAGCTCTGCGACCAGTATGGCCTTTACCTGGTCAGCGAGGCCAATATCGAAAGCCATGGCATGGGCGCAACCAACCAGGGGCCTTTCGATCAAAGCGCCCATCCCGCCTACCGGGAAGAATGGGCACCGGCTCACCTGGACCGGATCCGGCGGGCGGTCATGCGGGACAAGAACCACCCTTCGGTCCTCATCTGGTCCATGGGAAACGAGTGCGGCAACGGGCCGGTCTTTTACGAGGGCTACGACTGGATCAAAGCCTACGACCCTACCCGGCTGGTGCTGTTCGAGCAAGCCGCAGAGAACCGGAATACCGATATCGTCAGCCCGATGTACCCTCCCCTGTCGTACATGCGATCCTATGCAGCGGCAAAGGACAAAACCCGCCCATTCATCATGTGCGAGTACTCCCACGCCATGGGCAACAGCAACGGCAACTTCCAGGCTTACTGGGACATCATCCACAGCAGCCCGCACATGCAGGGGGGCTTCATCTGGGATTGGGTGGACCAAGGATTGAAAACGGAAGATGAGAACGGCACCTATTGGGCCTATGGCGGAGATCTCGGAGGGCTTCACCTGCAGCACGACGAAAACTTCTGCGCCAACGGGCTGGTTTCCTCCAACCGGACACCTCATCCGGGGCTGACAGAAGTCAAAAAGGTGCACCAGAATATCCGGTTCGATTTTGATCCTGCCCGGGGCATGCTTACGGTCCAAAATCAATTTGATTTCACCTCACTGCAGGATGTTGCATTCCAATATGAGCTGTTGGAAAACGGGACCCGGAAAACCGTAGAAAGCTTTTCGATCCAGGCCGGTCCGCATGAATCCAAAACGATGTCTGTGGATCTTCCGGCCTTGGACAACGACAAAGAATACCTCCTCCATGTTTATGCCTATACCGGAGAGGGAACGGAGATCGTTCCGGCCGGCCACGAAATAGCCCGGGAACAATTTCAGTTGACCGATCCGAATTTCGATCGGGAGATTCCCGCCGGCACCTTGAGTGTTTCCGACTCTGAAAACGAGATCGTTTTTGAAGCGGGGGATGTGCGGGCGGTTTTTGACAAGCAAGCCGGGAAGTTTACCCGCTACGCCAAAGGAGCATTCGCATTAAGCGGGTTACCCGAGCCCTACTTCTGGCGAGCGCCCACGGACAATGATTTCGGGAACCGCATGCCGGAGCGGCTGGGCGTCTGGCGCACGGCCCACGTCAACCAACAGATTCAATCGGTCGAGATAGGCGAACCCACGGATTCCGGTGCCCCCATCCGGGTTGTTTATTTGTTGACGGATATCGGCGTTGGCTACACCCTCGATTACCGGGTTCGGCCGAATGGGTCCATACAGGTCGAGGCCGAGATCGATTTGAGGGGCAAGGACCTGCCGGAGCTGCCCCGTTTCGGTATGCGGATGAGGGTACCGGGAGCCTTCGGCCGGCTGGAATACTACGGCCGCGGGCCGGAGGAAAATTATGCGGATCGGAATACGGCCACCTTCCTGGGGATTTGGGAGGCCGAGGTTTCCGAGCTGAAAATGCCTTACATACGCCCGCAGGAATACGGGAACCGGACCGATACCCGCTGGATCAAATTATCGAATGGCTCGGGAGACGGAATTACCGTGAAGGGCCTGCAGCCGCTGAGTTTCAGCGCGCTCCCCATCCGGGCGGAGGCCCTGGATCCCGGGCTGACCAAAAAGCAGCAGCACCCGACGGATTTGAGCTACGATGAGGACATCACCCTGCATATCGATCTGGCTCAACGCGGTTTGGGCGGCGACAACAGCTGGGGCGCCTACCCGCATGAGGAATATCTGCTGAAGGAAGACCGCTATCGGTATGGGTATGTATTGGGGTGGGAGTAGGTATTTGGTTGAGGTAGAAAGAAATATGCCAGGCAGAGGTTAGCCAGGCCGAAATAGCGGACTGTCAGATCAAATCTTGTCTATTACAAATCAAATTTTTGCCCCGAAAGTCTTAATAAAGCCTTCAAAATCAGAGAACTTAGGAACATTTGCCCCTTTTTCCCACAGCCACTTATATTCCTCCAAATAGTCAAAAGACTGATCCAGCTTATGGAGTTCTTGTGTAGCTTGTTTAATTGCCGCCAGGCCTTTTTGAACAGAGCTAAACACATCTCCGATATCTTTAGCTAGCTCATTTGGCCAATCGGGTTGTTCTTGGAGGAGTCTGGATTTTGGATGTACGAAGTCATTTCTTTTACTATATAAATCATGTATATATTCGATGGCCTGTGAATCTGAAGGAATTTCTTTCCCTGTCACTAGTTTAGGAACAATTACCCACTTACTCACAGGAGATAGTTTATCTACATATTTCTTGAAATAATTTCCTGATTTCCTTATAACACAGTAATCATTAATTAGTCGTCCCTGAAAAAGCCCTTTTTAGGCCATTCGGGGTTGTAAAAAGAA
>CAZXIX010000015.1:0-57083 GCA_964640855.1 uncultured Saprospiraceae bacterium | reverse complement strand
TGCTTCATCTTTTTAACCCAAATATACGAATTCAACTAATTTGACCCATTACCAATTTTTTTATAAGATCAAAACGGTACATACTCAGAGATAGGTTGGCTTGGAATGGGGAAAAATCCCCTTCTTTTCTTTAGGCAGGAAAGTGGCAGAATGGAAGCAGATTGTAATCCGCTATCTCCTTATTATTGTTGTGTTTAATTTGTATCCCGGGCGGGAACAGGCCACCGGAAAGACCGGATCTTTTTTCGTAAGGGAGTCTCATAAAATCAACATCGTTCGTTCCACTTTAATCATCACACACGTCCTTCATCATGCTCAACGTATTCTTTGATCGAAAAATCGCCGACGACAAAAGGAGAGAACTCCTTTAACAGGGAGACCTGTTCGTCTATTCACCTACCGAAACCACCAAGGCTTTCGTTGAATTTGCAGGTCAGCTTGCCAAAGAGGCCTTCAAGGGATTGGAACCTCAGGAGGCTCAACACGAAATGGATGTAGAAGAATTTGCCCACGTGTTGAAAGAGTTAAAGCCCAAGTTCATCCACCATCCCGAGTCCAAGGCTTTTCTGCAGGCATTGCTGCGCGAACGGGGATGCGATCCGGAACAAACCTATTTTGATGTCCCCCGGATGCGTACTTCCACCAGCGACGGTTACCTGACTTCCGGAATCGCTTATGCTTTTCACCCCCACCGGGATACCTGGTATTCGGCTCCCATGTGCCAATTGAACTGGTGGCTGCCCATCTTCCCGGTAGAATCCGGAAACGTTATGGCTTTCCACCCCCGCTACTTCACCGAGCCTATCCAAAACAGCTCCCGGGATTACGATTACCAGGATTGGTCGGGTAAAAGCCGGAAGGAAGCCGCCAACCACATCCAAAAAGATACCCGGAAGCAACCCAAACCCGAGCAGGAAGTTGAACTCAATCCGCAGGTCCGCGTCGTTACCGAACCCGGCGGCCTGATGATCTTTTCGGCTGCACACCTGCACTCTTCCGTACCGAATCAAACCGGCAAGACCCGATTCAGTATCGATTTCCGCACCGTCAACCTGTCCGATCTGGTAAATGATCGGGGGGCGGCCAATCAGGATTCGGCTTGCACCGGCACACCTATGAACGATTACCTCCGAATTACGGACCTGGGCCATGTCCCGGCAGAAATTCAGGAACGCTACATGGCGGGACATCCGCAGCGTCCTGTACTTGCCTGAACCGGGATTTTTTCTTTATTAGAGGAATAAGCTTTAAACCCCAGGTTATAATTTACAAAAGGCAGACCTGGGGTTTTTATTTTTCATACTGTAGCTAAAAAGGCAAAGAGAAAATGGAAGAAAGAAGAAAAGGGATCGCTGGATCAAAGGTATTGGTCATCGGTGCTTCCAGTTTCATTGGGAGCCATCTCGTCAGGGAGTTGATCAATAGGGAAGCCCGGGTAACGGGAACGTATTGGTCAAAACCCTCAACAGGGGAACAGAAAATAGATCTTCGCCCACTTGATATCACAGACCGGGAAGCAGTCTACTCCCTGGTTTCCGAAATCAAACCCGACTACATACTCAATTTATCCGGTCGGGTAAAAGGGGCACGGTCCCTGGAGGAGGTCCTGCCCACCTTCGAGGTAAATCTGAGGGGTAGTCTGAACCTGATGATGGCCTTGAGCAAACAGCCGGTCAAAAGGGTAATCCTGCTGGGTTCCCTGGAGGAAGGCTCCGATGTCGACCCTTTATTTGTTCCTCCATCGCCTTACGGTGCCTCCAAAATTGCAGCGCGGCAATACGCGCAAATGTTCCATATGCTCTTTCACCTGCCGGTAGTCTGGGCCAGGCCCTTCATGGTATACGGCCCCAATCAGAAAGACGAAAAAAAGCTGGTTCCCTACACGATCCTCTCCCTCCTCAACGGTAATTCGCCCCGCTTTACCAGCGGCTCGAGAGAGGCCGACTGGATCTATGTTTCCGATCTGGTCAATGGCCTGATCGCCTGTATGACAGCCCCCGGCATAGAGGGTGAATGCATCCAGCTCGGTACCGGAAAACTGGCCTCCGTGGCAGAAGTCGTGGAGTCTATTTTCGAAACGGTCAGCCCGGGATCAAAACCTTCCTTTGGCGACAAATCCGACCGGAAAGCGGAAGTCATCGTAACGGCCGACGTGCAGACCACCTTTCAACAAATCGGCTGGGAGCCCGAAATTTCCCTTTCCGAAGGGATCCGGAAAACCGTTGCCTGGTATCAAGAACAATTCAAGTATGACAGTATCTAAGCCCGATCTCAAAGGGGAACTCATCTACTCCCTGGCAGAAAGACTCTACCCGATCTGCCGAAGCATCACCGGAAACGGCGTTCGGGAAACGCTCCGCATCCTTCAGGAACACATTCCCCTGGAAATCCATGAAGTCCCGACGGGGACACCCGTTCTGGATTGGACCATCCCGAAAGAATGGAACATCCGGGAAGCCTGGATCAAAGGCCCCGACGGGAAAAAGATCGTCGACTTTGCCGATCACAACCTGCACGTTCTTAATTACAGTGCCCCCATCCACAGGAAGGTCGATCTGGAAGAGCTGAATACCCACCTCTTCTCCCTGCCGGACAAACCGGACCTCATCCCCTATCGTACCTCTTACTACAATGAGAATTGGGGCTTTTGTCTGCCGCACCGCCAGCGCGAACAACTTTCCGAAGGGGAATACGAGGTCTTCATCGACTCCGATCTGAAGGATGGCCATCTCACCTACGGGGAGCTTTACATCCCCGGAGAAACGGAGGAGGAATTCCTGATGACAGCCCATGTGTGTCATCCTTCCCTGGCCAACGACAATCTTTCCGGGATCGGGGTGCTGACTTTCCTGGCTCAGCATTTGATGCAGCAAAAGAACCGCTACTCCTATCGCTTCCTTTTCATCCCGGGTACCATCGGTTCCATAACCTGGCTGGCCCGGAATGAAGATAAGGTCTCGCGCATCCAACACGGGATCGTGGCTACCTTGCTCGGGGATGCCGGCCATTTTCACTACAAGAAAAGCCGCAGGGGCAATGCAGAGATCGACCGGGCCATCCACTACGTTTTTGAGGAGATCGAAGGTCCGCACGAGATACTGGACTTCTTCCCTTATGGCTACGACGAACGACAGTTCTGTTCTCCGGGCTTCAACCTGCCCGTCGGCAATCTGACCCGATCTCAATTCGGCCAGTATCCGGAATATCACACTTCGGGGGATAATCTCGATCTGATCAAGCCCGAACAACTCGAAGGATCCTATCAGCTCTACCTCCGGATCGTCAAATTGTTGGAACAAAACAGAGTCTATCTCAACCAATCCCCCAAAGGAGAACCCCAACTCGGCAAACGCGGACTTTATGAAGCCATCGGCGGCCAGAGCGACCAAAAGGACATGCAAATGGCTATGCTGTGGGTGTTGAACTTTGCGGATGGCGAACACAGCCTCCTGGACATAGCCATTCGCTCCGGAATTCCCTTCGATCAAATAGCCCGCATCAGCGAAATACTTCTGGAGAAGGAATTACTCCTGCCGGCAGATGGGTGAGGACGAAGAGAAACCTATACACTACCGGCTCCGGGGATTCGGGCATATTCCAAGCCCAAACCAAACCCCAGTCTAACCCTACTACAGCCTGTTGATTATCGTCATTCTATGGTATTAACGGGCATGAAGGGTTGATTTACCCTGTATCCGACAAAAAAGAACCCGATTTACTCGAGTGGTAAATCGGGTTTCTTCCTTTAGGGATATCGGTCATCCGATTCCGCGGGCTCTGTCTGTCTTCTCAGACCTTTTGAGCACCCACACGCTCGGTCCAGGCCTGGTAGATTTCCTCGAAAACTGTGCGGAGCGGCTTGGTAATATCCCAATTGGGATAATGAGCCTTCATCTTTCTGAGGTCGCTGTAGTAGCAGATGTGATCCCCGATGCGGTTCTGATCGGAGTATTTGTAACGCATCGGCTTGCCGCTGATCTCGGAAATGGTATCGAAAGCCTCCAGAATGGAAGTCGTATTGTCCTTTCCGCCTCCGAGGTTATACACTTCGGCGATCCGGGGGGCGTTGATGAATTCCTCGATGAAACGGGCCACGTCATAGGAGTGGATGTTGTCCCGGACCTGCTTGCCCTTGTACCCGAAGATAGTATACTCGCGCTCTTCCAGATTGCACTTGACGAGGTAACTCAGGAAGCCGTGTAGTTCTACACCGCTGTGGTTGGGGCCGGTAAGGCAGCCTCCCCGAAGAACGGTCGTAGGCATGTTGAAATACCGGCCATATTCTTGTACGGAAACGTCGGCGGCTACTTTGGAGGATCCGAACAGGGAATGCTTGGTTTGGTCGATCCGGAAGGTTTCCGGGATACCGTGCTCATAGGTAGGGTCTGCATAATCCCAACGCTTGTCGAGCTCCACCATCTTGATCTCGTTGGGGGCATCACCGTAAACCTTGTTCGTTGAAAGGTGAACGAAGGGAATTTCCGTGCTGTAGCGGCGGGTAGCTTCCAGCAGGTTGAACGTGCCTACGGCATTGGTATCAAAGTCCTCAAAAGGAATGGTTGCAGCTCGGTCGTGGCTGGGCTGGGCCGCTGTGTGTACGATGGCGTCGGGGCGAACTTCGGCGACCAGATTCAGGATTCCTTCCCGATCCCGGATGTCAACCTCGTGGTGAATAAAATGCTTCAGTGTGCTTTGGAGGCGATTTTGATTCCAGCGGGTATTGCCCTGGGGACCGAAAAACGCTTCTCGCTGATTATTATCAACGCCGTGGATCTCCCACCCCAACTGATCGAAGTGCTTGCATACTTCCGATCCGATCAAGCCGGAGGATCCCGTTACTAGTAGTTTTTTCATTTGATGATCGATTTTTAAAAAGCTATTTCAAGGATTCTTGGCAGCCCAAAGAAACCCCGTAAAAAAGATATTCGTCCAAGTCTTTGAATACAGAAAGGTAGCCCTCGCCCTCAACTGGAAAGTTCGGTCATTCGCATCCAGGATTAGCCTGGAAGGGATTAGGAAGGCGACGGAGTGCAATGCCTCTGGTGATGAAGAAAGCTTCCTTTTGAATACCTCAAAATTAATAGTATACACCTTATTTCTTCACGGCATATCCGACAATATGCACGACATTGGCAGGATCGTCAAATCCGGAAACCCAAAGAAGCAGCCCAGGTCCTACTTGGAGTGCCCGATATCCTCTGAAGAAGGCTTCAGCACCGCTGGTCTTCCGGCTCCGTTCTCCCTTTTGAGATGAATGTCCATTTGTGGGTAGGCGATCACGATTCCCTCTTCCAGGAAACGTCGATCGATCACTTTGTTCATCTCCGTAACGGCTGAGAGGCGTTCTCCCATGGCCGGCACAAAGGCGCGCAAGGTCAGTTTCAGGCTGTTTTCACTAAATTGCTCAAAATGGACGAAAGGCGCGGGTTGTTCCAGTATGCGGGGGTTTTCCTGGGCTGTCTGGATGAGGATGTCCAGCGCTTTTTGGACATCGCTTCCGTAGGCAATGCCGACCACAATTTCTACCCTTGTGATGGTATCCGACAAGGTCCAGTTGAGGACTTGCCCGGTGATCAGTTCCCGGTTGGGGACCAGCAATTCCTTGTTTTCCCAATCCCGAATGGTGGTGGCGCGGATGTCTATGCGGGAAACCACGCCGGTCGCATTTCCGATCGTCACGACATCACCCACCCGCACGGGTTGTTCAAAAAGGACAATGATGCCCGAGATGAAATTGGCCACGATCTCTTGCAGGCCGAAGCCGATGCCCACCCCCAAAGCAGCCGCTGCCCAGCCCAATTGTTCGCCCGTCACGCCCAGACTTCTGAAAACGATCAGGGTTCCGATCGCAATGATGGCGTATTGGAGCAAGGTGGCAACGGCATAGCGCGTACCCGAGCCCAAGCCCCCCTGTTTCAACAAAAGTATGTTGATCAGGGAAGGTAGGTTCTTGGCCAGAATAAAGGCCAGAAATCCGGACACCAAGGCTTTCAACAAATCCACCACGGAGATGGAATAGGCGGTTTCTACCCCTTCCACCATAGAAGTCTGGCTCCATACAGCAATGCCGTCCAGGACCCGTAAAGCGGGAAAAACGTCTTCCCAGATCCAGGCCAGACCGATAACGACCAGCAATACCATGGCGGCATTGAAAAGCTGCCGGGTGTCGTTATCCATGGCCGTTACCTTGTCAATCTCGCTGGTATCCGATTCGATCGGCACCGTGGTGGGTTCTATGTCGCTGTGGGATTCCAGGGCCGCCTGCCGCTCGCTTTCCTGCTTTTTCTTGACGGCTTCGTACATGAGCTTGCGGCGCAGGACCAGCATACTGCGGCTGGCCAGGGAAGAAAGCAACCAAATGCCGACCAGCAGCCAGACGGTATACTTCAGGGAATAATACAGATCGGCCGTCGTATGGACAAACCCATACCAGGCAAGCAACGTCAGCAAGACCGGAGCCAGCGTGGCAAGTACAAACCAAAACCACCTCCTGCGCCACCAGAAAGAATCCTTCCGGTTGGCATAAAAATACTGCATCAGGCCCCGGTTCGGATGAAAAAAGGAGTAGGCCAGATAGAGGATGGAAAGCGCATAACAAGTAAAAAAAAACAGTCCGAGTACTCCACTGAAATCAGCGGGCCGGGCATTCATGCTGAAGGCGGTCAGGAAAAGGAAAGGCAGAGCGACAAGAGCGAATCGACGGATCACCTGAAGGGTTTCGGTACGCCGCTTTTTCTCCCATCGGAAATGCTTATCCACGACCCCGTCCGGTAAGAACAAACTCAGAATCGCGAGGAAAAAGAAACCCGACAGGCCCAGCCGGAACATGGCCAGGGCAAAGCCCAGGACGAATGATTCCCCATGGCTCCCGCTGTAGAGGATATCGCTTACGAATCCAAAAAGAAGAGGAAAAGGTAAAGCCAGCAGGAGAGTCAGAAAAATCGCCTCCAGGGTATAGAAAACGTGATCGTTGTTAATTTTGCCGACATGCTTCCCCGAGGCCACCAAACCCTTGTGAATGGTTCCTCGCGAAAATAAAAGGGCCAGAGCCAGAAAAATATAGGTCAGTTTCCAGGGAAAATTCTGAATGCCTCGCCAGCCGGCCTGCAGCACAAGCGCCCAGTTTTCCGGATCGGAAAAATATCCGATTACCTCAGGGATTTCTTTGAAATCGCTCCATTGAACGGGGGGCGCACTGCGAACCCAGAGTAAGCGTTCCTCCAAAAACTGATCGTATTCCTCGGTCTTATCCTCCAACTCCTGAAATACCTTATCCAGTTCGTTCAGGTTCCTTTCCAGAGAAACATCGTTGGTAATATTCTGATCGAGCAGCGTTTCGTATTGTTCGGCCAGTTCCAGGAAACGTTGTTCATCTTCCGGTCCCAGAGAATCCATTTTAGCTTCTGTCATCCGGTCTCGTAGAAAAGCATCCTTATCCAACAGTTCATTGCGAATGGCTTCTGCATTGATCAACCTCAATCCAATGAAGGATAAGGCCTCGTTTACCCTTCTGCGCTGACTGGCAAAAAATTCCGGCTTCGGAAATTCCTGCCGCTCCTTCCGTATGATATTTCCCAAAGGCACATTAGCCTGTTTCAGGTCCAATCGAAGCTGAGTGTTCTGTACTACCCGCGATAGATTCTCTATCATAGGCTTGAAATATTCCTCCTGAACCTGGATGGAATCGTACAGGAAAAGCTGCGACTTGTACTGCTCGATCAATTCCAGGTTTTTCCCGGCTACATAAGAAAGAACGGGTACGACGGAATCCTGCTCCAGAACGGCCTCATTTTCCAAACGCACTCTTTCGAATACCTCCAGACGAGCCTGTTCCAGAGCCTCCCGAACGGTTCTCAATTGCTGGTCGATCTGCTCCAGGGTAAAAACGGCATCTTCTTTCTGCACTCTGAGCAATTGAATCCGGGCCCGGTTGCCGAGCAGTTCCTGATCCAGGCGTTCGATCTCTGCTTTTAGGGCGGCGTCTTTGGCTGCAGCGGCTACTTCGATGGCCTCCCGGGCCAGAGGGGCCCCTACATCCTCCAGCAGAGTCTGGCTCTCGGATTTCAAATCGTCCATCAAGGTGCGGATACTGATGATCTTTTCCCGGATCCGGGAAGGCTTTCCGTACTCCTCCTCCAATTGCTGGTTCAATCTTTCAAGCTCCGACTCGGCCTCTCTGCGGGATGCCAGTATGGTTCCGTACAGTCTCTCCAATTCATCCGGATTGCTGAGTTGTGGGAGATCCTGGTTGGGAGCAGGGTCACTGGATTTCTTCCGTGCCAACTCGGCATTGATCCGGCGTAGGCGTTTCGGGGCCTCTGTCAGATCTTTTTTTAATCGCTCTATCGTTTCGCGGTAGCCCGCCGTCAGCTCAATGTCTGCCAGCGCCTGATTATACTGGTCCCGGATAAAAGTCTTCAGGCTGTCCGACAAGGAGGTGGACCTTTCGACTGCCGTCATCCGGTTTTTGATCTCCTCGGGTCGCAAAAACGGATCGCTCGTTTCCTGCGCGCCCATTCCCAGAACGAAAAGGGCCGACCCGACAAGCAGCATCAAGCGAATTACGATCCTAAATCCTTTCCCCATAGTTCATCAATGGATATTCTCTGGAAATATATGCGAATTCTGCCGTAATGAAAGGGCTCCAGGTTCCTAAATCCCTATCCGGCAATCCTCGGTTTCAACCCGTATGGATTTTTTAACCGATTACTTGCTTACTTTTATCCCCCTGTTTTTATCTGCCCTCAACGTGAATAAAACCTAAAACCTGACATGGACTACTACCTCATTAAAGGCCACTTCCATGTGGTCGGCTATTCGCCGGACGGGGACTCCCTCATGTTCAAGGCCGGCAACCCAAAGACTTGGGACAAAATCGTATCCGAGCACCGGGCTGCCTTCGAACGAAATCGGCAGGAGGGGGAAGGGATTGTGCAGCTTCGGCTGCAGGGAATCGATTCGCTGGAGACCCACTATGCCCCCTCGCCGCTTCCCAGACCGAAGGAAATTCCTCGGGAGAAATCGCCTAAAGCCGAGAAACCTGTGTTCAGGAACCTCAGACAACCCGCGGCCTACGGCGATCTGGCTACCCACACGCTGCTGGAGCAATTCGACGTTGACCTGAATTCCATTCAGTGGCGGCGCTCCGGCTGGGGTGGACGATACATCAGTGAATTGACCATTAATAAGGGCACCAAAACTTCGGTCCACAAGAAAAAGCATACCGATGCGCTCGAAGGCTATGTGGTCGTAAACGATATGGACCGCAAAGGGCGACCCATTGCCTGGGTATTTGCCGGGCGAACCCACATCCGGAATGGATCCCGCCTGACAGCAAGCGCCCTCGAGAAAATCCTGAAAAAGTCCTTTAATTACAAATTGGTATCGGTAGGCTTGGTTTACCCCTATTTCTTTTTCACCCTGGAGGCGGCTCTCCGCGATGTACTTATGCACGCCATGAAAAATGCCCAGCGGCAAAAAATGAACATCTGGTCCGAAGACGAATCCAGTAAGGGCATCCCCGCCGGGAGTATATCGGAGGTAACCGAAAGGCACCTCATCTTTCCCTATCTTTTTCGGAGATTGATCAAGCATCAATACCGGCGCATGATGGAAGGTTACTGGTCTGCTCTTCAAAGCGATCGGGCATACCAACCCGACCCGGATGACCTTTTTCTGGAAAGCTTTTTCGATGATTCCAATCCCTATGTGTTCCTCATCGAAGAACGGGAGTTCAAGCGCCTGGACGAGATCGTCAAAGTCACAAAGACCAAGATCCGATTGACCACTCATCCGGGAAACATCGTTTTCCTTTCCTGAGCCTGGGTGCCGGAAGCTTAAGCAGATGCCATACGGGCTCAGCCGCCGCCGGCAGGCTCTTCTTCCACCGCTGACGTTGCCATTTCATCCTCTACCTCAAACTGAACGGTAAATCGCGGACGGGGCTGGTTGATAGATACTTCTTCCTCCGAGAGATCCTTGATCTGGTACCTACCTGGCGCTATCCCTTTCTCCTCCTCCAGGTAGGCCTGAACCAGGTCCTTCTGCTTTTGAATGATTTCCGCAAGTTCCAGCTTCAACTTCTCTTCGCCCAGATAGCGCCGCACATTTTCCGGAACGGAGATCGTGGAATCGAAAACCTCGAAGCTTCGGAGGTAATCCAGAAACAGGCTGTCTGTGTTGGGGATTTCCTTTATCCGATCCCGTATCAGAGAATCCGGCATTTCCTCACCGCCGGAGAGAAGATAACTTTTCTTGGCCTTCAGCAAGGCCAGGGCATCCAGCTCGTATTCCCGGTTGTAGAGATGGAGCATCTCGATCCCGAGTTCCTCTTTTTTGTTCAAGACCTTCGCTATGGCGTCGAGAGCCTTGTACTGCTCTTTGGCCAGATAGTCTTGCCCGTTGTCAAAATAAATGTTCTTCAGGTCATCCTCATTTACCTTGAGCGCGTTGGCCAGCAAGCGGAAGGGAGCCGTGGCTGCTTTGGTGAAGATGTTTTTGATGACCTGCCAGATGACCTTGCCGATCTTGTAGTCGGGATCGTTGAGCGGCCCCTCTATGGGTACTTCCAGGTCGATATTCCCATCCAGATCCCGAAGGATGACCACGGCCAGTTTCATGGGCAAGGAATAGCCCGAGCGCGTCTTTTGCTTGTCGCCGACCCGCACCTGTTCGATGAAGAGCCGATTGGTGCTTTTGAGAAAATAGTCCTGAATCTGGTTTTGACTGGTAAAGGTAACGGCTCCTTCGAGGAAAGGATGTGCAGTGTAAAAGCGGGAATAGGGACTCAGCCCGTTGAGGAACAATCCCTTCAATTCGAAGTCGACCTCCATATTCTCGGCGCCCTCCCGGCTCACCAATACATCACCGCCCAGGATCCCGGTCCGGTTGAGGATGCCCTGAAAAGCGAAATCAGCGTACTGATCTTCGCGCGCAATCTTCCCGGCGGAAATCGTCATTTGACTGACGTCCATGTAAAAGGGGTCTTCCAGGGTATAGTCGTAAAACTTCAGATTGAAGTTGTGAACGGCCACCGAATCGGCCGTATAGCTTTTGAAGATGTAATCGCGGGTCAGGTCATATACGTATAGGGCCAGATATTCAAAAGGGCTGGCGTAATAGTTGGAGGTGTTGATCTCAACGGGTTGCTCCTCGGCACCAGAGGCTTCCCGGGCAGCTAGGGAGTCGGATGCCGGGTTCAGCACCAACAGTTTGCTGAAGTTGTCTCCGTTGCGCAAATATTCAAATTTCGTGTAAGTATCCTTCAGCAAGACATTTCGGAAATCAAAGAGCTCTGCCCGTGTATCCATGGTATCGATCCCGATATGTACCTGCCCCAAGGATACGAGGGTATCCTGATCCGGGTCCGCCATCTGGAACCGCAGCAGATCGAACTGTCCGGAGGTAGCTATGTAATCAGCCTGGTTGGCATTTCCGCTCAACCGGAAATCGGCATCGAAGATCCCGTTGAAATAACTCAACCGGATGCCTTTTGTGACATAGGGAGTGAAGGGATGCAGAAGGATACTATCCAGGCGGACCTTCGCCCGGTAGTCCCCGTTGTCTAACCGGTAGACTGCCTCGCCCTCCAATCGTCCGCCCTGGTTCTGATGCAAATCAAACATTGCCTGGATGCGGTCATCTTCCGAGGAGAAGGAATCGACCCGGGCATTCAGAGAGTCGAAAACCAGGCGGCTACCGATCAGCCGGTCTTCATAGGATAGGGTGGCGCTGTTGAGTTGAATGCCATGCAGCTCGTACGTCCATTCGGACTTCGTCTTTGTATCGGGCTCGGATCCGCCTGTTTCGCTCCCCCCCAATTCCAAAAGATCACTGAAATTGAACCGGCTTCCGTCCTGGATGATCCGCCCGTACAGACTATCGAGGGTCAGTTCCTGCACGTGTACCCGATTTCGGAACAAGGGCCAGGGAGCCAGATTGACGCGGAGGCGGTCGAAATGCGCAAAAGTTTGGGAACTGTCTATTTCGGTAACCCGGACCTCCCGGACGGTGGCGGTAGTTGTGAACGGGTTCAATGACAGACGCTCGATGGTGATGTCCCGATTGATCCACTCCCGGTCGTGTTTTTCGACATATCGGATGGCCCACCAGGGCAGGAAAACCCAGATTCCCAGGACCAATATTGCCAGGATGAGGATCGGGATGAGTATCCAGGGCTTAAGGAGGTACCGCATGTTTGGTTTTTATAAGGGTCGGAATACCGAACTCAAGTTAAACCTGTCCTTCGCAATTTACAACTCATGCCTGGATCGCTCACCGCTTCCCGGATACCGATATTCCCGGGGCCACTCCAATCGATTCGCGAAAATCCATATATTCCGGGTGATTTCCCGCCGCGGAGATTGCTGCTTCAAAACCTCTTAAAACCCATATTCCCGACATGATCCAACGCATCATCCTCTTCGGAGCTTCCGGTGATCTTACCTCACGACTCTGGCTGCCGGCTATTGCCCAGGTAGCGGAAGACGGCCAGCTTCCCTCTGATTTTCACATTCTGGGATCAGCCCTGGAAGATTGGTCGACCGAGGAATACAAAGAGCGCATGGCCGATGCGCTGGAGGAATTCAGCGGCAATGTTTCTCTCGCGGCTCGCAAACGGGTGGTCGACATGCTGGAATACCGACAGGCGGATGTCACCGACGCTTCGGATGTACATACGCTGATAGGCGATCCACATCCTCCTACGCTGGTTTACCTGGCCTTGCCCACGGCTCTGCTGGATAAGGCTTTCATCGCCCTGGGAGGCGCTAATCTGACAGCTCAGGATGCCGTAGCCATTGAGAAGCCGTTTGGTGTAGATCTGGCCTCCGCTCAACATCTCAACGAAACCCTTCGAACGGTACTCCCTCTTCCCACCATTTTCCGCATCGATCATTTTCTGAGCGACGAACTGGTACGTCGGATCCTCATCCTGCGTTTTACCAACCGCATTTTCGAACCCCTTCTCAATGCCCAGCACGTTAACCGGATCGAGATCAGCTGGCTCGAACAACTGGCCCTCGAAGGGCGCGCCGGATACTACGATCGGGCCGGCGCTCTGAAAGATATGATCCAGAACCACTTGCTGGAGGCACTCAGCCTGGTGCTGATGGAAGAACCGGCCCGGTTCGACGAACCCTCCTTTCGCGGCAACCGGGTGGAAGCCATCCGGATGATCGCCACCCCCACCCCGGACTCCATACTGACGGGCACGGTCCGGGCGCGCTACACCGCCGGCAGCATCGAGGGGCGGGCGATTCCTTCCTATGTGAACGAACCCGGTGTGGATCCCTCGCGCAATACGGAAACCTATGCTTCGGTAAAATTGGAAGTACCCAGTTCACGATGGTACGGTTCGCAGTTCCTGCTGCGTTCGGGTAAGGCACTGGCCCGGAATGAGGCCGAAATAGCCATCCACTTCAAGGATATCCGTGGATTTTTCGGTACGAGCATGGCCGATCCCAGCTACAACGTCCTACGGATCGGACTCATGGAGCCCTACGTTCGGCTCGACATCAACCTGCAGGGGCCCGACGGTGGGCTGGTCGAGGATACCCTGGAAATGCTTTCCCCCAAACCAAAACACAGCGCCTACGCCAACCTGATCATTGAGATGCTCAACAACCGGCCGGCGCTTTTCATTCGCCACGACGAAGCCGAGGAGTCCTGGCGGATCATCGACCCCGTGGTGAAAGCCTGGTCGGTCAATATGGTCCCCATGCGCGAGTACCCTGCCGGCGGAGAGGCGCCGGCCTGAATCGCGAATCTCGGGTTGCCAAATGCGAACCAGGCCTGGGAGCCGAGTGCAATAGCCCTCCATACTTTTGGCTAAAGTCTACCTGTACTGACAAGCGAACTTAGGGTTGATCATTTCTTCTTTGGGTACTTGGCGGCTCCTTTGCGTACTTTGCGGTGAATGGGGAACCTCACCTAATAAACCGCGAAGAACGCTACGAAGGCGCTAAGGGTGCGATGGGTTTAGTGACAAATAGGACTTGTCCACAAAATGGATTGTCGGTACAGCTACCTCCTTATTTCCACCACGGGCCCAATCCCACACCCTGGACCCTAAGCCTGGAGTTAGTTAAAGCCTTTCCTTGATGATCAACCGGATGTACGGGTGGGAAAAAAATTGAATATCCTATTTGTACCTGATGCCTGATCAACCGTTACCGGTACTACCCTTTTGCCCGTGGAGTATGTGCCCCTTTTTATGGGCCTGATCCTTCAGGAATATTTTAGCCGTAATTAGAAAAGCGCTAAAAACCGGGTCGGGTCTTTCCACCTACTGATTGTCATTCGTAAATTGTAGGATCGCAAAAGGAAAATTGGGAAATCACAAAGACAATTGGAAAAGAGCCATCGGCACAGCACGCTTTAGCATGTTTGCCAACCTGGTGCTGGCTTTCACCAAAGGCATTGTAGGTTACCTGGGGAATTCTTTTGCCCTGATCGCCGATGCCATCGAATCGACCACCGATGTATTTTCCTCTCTCCTCGTTTTATTGGGCCTTCGGATATCGGCCAAACCCGCCGATGAGAACCATCCCTACGGGCACGGCAAGATAGAACCCCTGATCACCTTCGTCGTCGTTGGGTTTTTGCTGGTCTCCGCTGCCTTTATTGTGGTGGAAAGCATCCGCAACATCCGGACGCCCCACCTGAGCCCGGAACCTTTCACCCTCTATGTGTTGGGGGGAATTATCCTGGTCAAAGAGATATTCTTTCGGATGGTCAGCCGGGTGGGAAAAGAGACCCGAAGCACAGCTCTGCAAGCGGATGCCTGGCACCACCGAAGCGATGCGATCACCTCCCTGGTAGCCTTTCTGGGCATAAGCCTGGCTTTGATCCTGGGGGAGGGATACGAAAATGCCGATGACTGGGCGGCCCTGGTGGCCGCGGGATTCATTGCCTACAACGCCTACCTGATCTTCCGGCCCGCCCTCGGGGAGGTCATGGACGAACACCTGCATGAGGACCTGATCGAAGAAATACGAAAGCTGGCCAACGAAATCCCCGGCATAGAGGATACTGAAAAATGCCTCGTGCGCAAATCGGGCATGTTCTATTTTGTCGACCTGCACATCGAGGTGAGCGGCGACCTCAGCGTCCGGGCCGGCCATGCCCTGGCCCATCGGCTGAAAGACAAGATCCAGCAGGAGCTACCGGAGGTCGCCGATGTCCTGGTACATGTAGAACCGGTGGATTGAGGGTGGATTCCTTCCTGCCGGATCTCCCCCGAAACCCTCTCATCGGTCGGTGTGGACGGAGTCGGGCGCCCGGAAACAGAAGGACCCGAGTTCGTCATGGGTATAGGGTCCGTACACCTCCGCTGTATCGAAAAAGGTGGTTCCTTCCTCTACGGCAGCAAGCAAAAGTGGGATCACCTCTTGCCGCTCCTTGGGTGGGCCATAGGCCAAACTCATGCCCATACAACCCAGCCCGATGGCGGAGACTTACAGCTTTCTTTTCGGAGGTAGCGTTTTTCCAAGGCCCTAATGCAGGATTTTTCATTTCTGTTTGATCCAAATTTCAGATCATTTCCGGTCAAAGACGAACATCCTCCAAACCATTGCTTACGAAAATCAAACAAGGAAGGGGGAAAGACCTGCTACGTTTGGGTCAGCTACCTGCGAAAAGTGTTTTTGACGGCGGATTCACTCCTCAACCAACCACACAAGGATCGAGGTAGGGATCACATGCAGGATTCCATCCCCGGATTACTGCCTCACGGACAACTCAAAGGTGATATCCCCTGGCAGGTCATCTTCCTCCAATTGCCATGTTCGACCTTGCCTGACCGCTTTCAGTTCGCGCAACACATTATCTTCCGGTAGGCACACATATCCGGTCGCTTCGGGCCCCTCTCCATAGATCTTCAGGGCAATTCTGCTCCAGTCCATCTCATCCGTCGATTGGGCGACGGCTATTTCCGGCAATACCGCTCCGGAACGCACCAGGATGATGGCTTCTATATCTCCGGCCGCAATCG
Source organism: uncultured Saprospiraceae bacterium (assembly GCA_964640855.1). Lineage (GTDB taxonomy): Bacteria > Bacteroidota > Bacteroidia > Chitinophagales > Saprospiraceae > JAJDFU01. The sequence continues at coordinate 41,092 of CAZXIX010000015.1, read as the reverse complement.
TATGCCAACCCCGTCCATAGGTTTCTCCGGTCTGATAATCCACCCACTCCCCGCCGGGCAGGTACACCGCCCGCTCCTTTTGTCCTTCCTCAAAAAGCGGGGCCACCAGGATATCTGAGCCAAAGAGGTAGGCATTATCAACCGTCCAGGCTCCCGGGTCGTCCGGATATTCAATAAACAGGGCCCGGACCATAGGAAGGCCTTTCTCCGCTGCCCTTTTCGATTGGGCATACACGTAAGGCATCAGACGGTATTTCATTTCGATCACTTTCCGGAAATAGTCCTCAAACTCCTTGCCGTAATCCCAAGGCTCTTTCGGAGGCTGACCGTGACAGCGCGTATGGGAAGAAAGCGCTCCGAAAGGCAACCACCTGCGATAAAGTCCCTCGGGGGTCCGACGGGTAAAGCCGCCAATATCGTGGCTCCAGAAGGTGAAACCCGATAAACCCAGCGACAAGCCACCGCGCAGCTGGGCCTCCATGCCCATGTCCGACGTTTCGGCATCGCCGCCCCAATGCAGCGGATACCTTTGGCTTCCCGCCCAGGCGCTCCGGGCCCAGATGATCCGCTCATCGTTGATCTCTTTTGTCAGGTCGGATACGATCTTGTTGTAGCGCAGGGGATACAGATTGTGCTCGTAAAAGCCAGTCCGGCCGTTGGCGTAGATCCCTTGATAGGGAGCCGCCTCGCCAAAATCCACCTTGATCGCAGCAACGCCCATTTTGAGCAAGCCCCCGATCTTATCCTCATACCATGCGATCGTTTCCGGCTTGGTGAAATCCAGCACTACATCTTCGTAGGGAATGTTGCCCTTGTCGTTTTTCACATGGAGCCCCTTTTGCGTGATCTCGGGGAAGAGTTTGTTTTTGGGCACGAAATAGGGCAATTGCCACAAGCAAGTCCGAAACCCGTCCGCTTTCAGATCGGCGATCATCTTTACCGGATCGTCGAAGCGGTTGGGGGCAAATTCGTAATCGCAGCGCCAGTCCGTTTCAAACCAGCCGGTATCAAAGTGCAGGACATCGGAGGGTATTTTATTTTTCCGCAATTTGGCTGCCACCTGTCTGCCGTCCGCTTCCGAAAAGTAGGTGATCCGGCTCATCCAAAGGCCAAAGGACCACAAAGGCGGCATGGGCGGTTTGCCCGTCAGGTCGGTATAGGCATCCAACACCTCTTTGGGTTGCCCCACGAAAAGGAACAGGTCCAGGGACTCATCTCCGATCAGCAGTTTGTTGGTAGCTCCGTAGGTATTTCCGAAATCGCAGGTGACGGGCGAGGAGGTGTGCATGAACATGCCGTATCCCCGACTGCTTAGGAAGAAGGGAACCGGTTTGTACATGCCCGGCGTTTCCACACCGTTCGGATCGCAGGTGTACAGGTTCACTTTTTGCCCGTATTTGTCGAGCCCCGTGAAAGACTCCCCCAGGCCGAAGATCTTCTCGTTGGGCGACAGCTCGAACACAGCTCCCACGCTCCGGGTGTAATCCGCCGCCCGGCGAACGAAGGCGAAGGGCATGTTGGCGCAGAACCCCTTATTGTCGCTGCTGTGGCGGGTTTTGGTCAGCAGTTTGCCCTCCGCATCATATAGCTCGACGGCCCAGGGCCTTTCCCGGACGATAACCGTAGCGTGCGGGCTTTGGTATCGATGCCCGTTGGCGATCCGGCTGTAAGTCCAGTCCTGCCGCTTATTCACAGGTTCTTTGACAAGCATCAGGGAAGGTTCCTCCTCGCCAGCGACCGTACCGGTCTGCATTTGCAAGCGGATCGTCCGGCTGTCGATGAATTGAAGGGAAAAGGGAAGGTCGGGATCTTCCTCGTATTCGGAGGCCGGAAACTCATTCTGCTGTGTGGAGCGGTAGCCGTGTTGGGTGTAGTTGAAGGCATGGGCGGGCGTATATCGCATGCGTTCCCAGCGCAATCGCCCCTCCCCGGTTCGGGGATCGAAGTCGATGAGGCTGTCCGTAAAGAAGTAGGTATTCCGGTAATTTTGGAAATCCGGGCTCAGATCAACGGGCTCATTCAACAGCATTTGCTGGTGCTGGGCTGAAGCGGTTAAAACCAGCAGGAAAAGACCCGTCAATAAGTATAGTTTCTTTATGTTGGAGGTGTTCATTGTGCCTTGGATTGATAAGAAGTTCCAGATAGTAGACTTCTACATGCAACCTAAATGTTGGTAAGCCACACTTTTCATGGATTGTAAGGGAATTTAAATACTCCAGGCTGAAATCTGACTTCCGGGATCTGATATCTTGTTCTGCTGGAAAGAAAATCCTGATTTTTCATCGTGGAAAGCCCAAAAGGCCGTGTAAAGTCTAAAAACAGGTTGGCCAAAGGGGCTTGTTGTTCGGTTTTTCCCGTTTTTCATAAGATCTCCACTCCACCCTGATATGATCAAAAAAATACTTATCGGTTTTTTAGCATTCATCCTACTCTTGGGGGCTTGCGGCTATTTATACTATCGCTTTTTTCTATACCAACCTCCTCCGATCAGTGAGAAGGACCGGGCCGCCATACAGCTCATGCCCTTACCAGCTGCCTTGAAATTGGGAAATGGCCAGTTGAATCTGGCAAGAGGCCTTAACATAAATTACCCAAACGAACAGAATGAACGGCTGGAAAAGGCGGTCGACCGTTTTCTGGAACGCCTGCAAAACAAAACGCGAGCCAACATCCGTGCTGAGAACGGTATTGAATTCCACATAGACTGCCTCGAAGGAGCCACAGGACCGGTCCCCTCATCCTCGGAAACCGAGTCTTATGTCCTAACTATTGAACGAAACCGGATCTTACTGAAAGCACCTTCTTCCTTGGGCATTCTCCATGGTCTGGAGACCCTTATCCAACTTTTGGAACAAAAGGACGACAGTTGGACCCTGCCCCACGTATCAATCTCGGACAAGCCCCGGTTTTCCTGGCGAGGCATTATGATCGATGTTTCCCGCCATTGGATCCCCAAGGACGTAATCCTACGCACTTTGGACGCCATGGCCACGGTCAAGATGAACGTTTTTCACTGGCATCTGTCGGACGATCAGGGCTTTCGGGTGGAAAGCAAGGTTTTCCCGAAACTACATGAGGACGGTTCCAATGGACTTTACTACACACAGGAGGATATCCGGGAAGTGATTCGATTTGCGGCAGATCGAGGTATTCGGGTGGTGCCCGAGTTCGATATGCCAGGACACTCCAAAAGCTGGCAGATCGCTTATCCGGAGTTAAGTTCGGTGTCATACCCCCTGACCTTCGGTCGCCAGGACGGAGAGCTTTTCGCCCCGCCCATAGATCCCACGAAGGAGGAAGTTTACGATTTCCTCGATCGGTTTGTTGAGGAAATGGCCGCCCTGTTCCCCGATCCCTATTTCCATATCGGTGGGGACGAGGTGAATCCCCAACACTGGGAAGCCAATCCGGATATCCAGCAGTTCATGAGCGAAAATCAGCTGAAAGATGCTCATGCCTTGCAGGCTTACTTCAACCGTAGGATGGAGAAGATCCTGAAAAAGCATGGCAAGCGAATGTTAGGCTGGAATGAGATCTTCCACCCCGACTTAAGCGAGGAAGTGGTCATACAGGCTTGGACCAGCCACAGAGCCCTGTTCGAAGCGGTACAGAACGGTGGGACCGGCCTCTTATCTTACGGTCTTTATCTAGACCACATCCTTCCTGCCGAAAAACACTATGCTGCAGATCCATTGGTTCTGGCCGGGGCTATCGACCTGGAGCCCGATACGACACACTGGAAGATGTACCATTTGGTCATGGATTTTGCCGGTACCGAGATCCAAACGGAATTGGTCATTTTCGATCGGGACCCAGAGGAGGTATTCGGCTTTTTTGCTTTGGGTGAGGACCGCACTCCCTTTAAAAACGGAAAGATCGAAAACAACAAGCTTCAATTTACCCTGGAGGGACCCGCTGGAGAAATGGATTTCAAAGCCGATTTGGACGGGGACAGTCTGAGGGGAAGCGTTTCCCTGGCTTTGCTGAACTTCCCTACCCGGGGGCATAAAACCGGTGGCTCAGACCAGCCTGGTACCCGGATGCCCAGGATTGAGGTTATGAGACCCCTGACGGAAGAAGAAGAGAGTCGGATTTTGGGCGGAGAAGCCTGCCAATGGTCCGAATTCGTTGACCATGCCAATGTGGAGTCCCGGATCTGGCCTCGAGCAGCAGCCATTGCCGAAAAACTTTGGTCACCGGCCAGCCTGAGCGTGGACGTGCCTGATATGTACCGCCGTTTGAAAACGCTATCGGATCAACTTACCGAGCAAGGTTCTCACCATGACATCCAGTATACGGAAAAGCTAAAAATCATGATCCCTGCTGAAGGCCTGGAATCCCTGACCAACCTGACCGACTTCCTGGAAGAAGTGAAATACCACGGCCGTATGCCCGACTTGTTCGAGCGGGAAAAGCTCTACTTACCGGATTTTCCGCTAGACCGGATCGTGGATGCCGTACGACCGGAAAGCTGGCCGGCCCGAGATTTCAATCAGCAGGTGGATAAGTATCTGGCTGGCCCGAAGGACCAGGAGGTGAAAGATGAGATCATCACCCAATTGAAAATCTGGGAGGCCAATCACCAATCATTAGCCTCCTATTATCAATCTTCGGAAAAGCTTCAAGAAGTGGAAAACATCTCCCGCGAGCTATCTGTCGTGGCAAGGGCGGCTATTCAACATTTGGAAAACGGAACCGATGCGAAGGAGCAAATCATGGAAAAGCTGGCTTTCCTCGAAACAGGGGAGCACGGGGTGATCTTAGCCGTGGCTCCCGGTTTGCGCAGGCTACTCATGGCAAAATAGAACTACTCCTCGGCTCTCTGCTCTGGTGTTTACTACATCCCCGTATTCGTAACAAAGGCAATGTGTTTGCTGTCCGGCGACCAGCTCGGCACATTGATCGTGCCCTGCCCTCCGTATATATAGCCAATGACCCTGGGCGTTCCCCCCTCGTAGGGCATGATCCGCAGGAGGCAGTGTTTGTAAAAGGGATGATCGCTGGGATTGATGTCCTTGGGGAAGGAGATAAAAGCGATCCACTTCTGGTCGGGGCTGACATGGGGGAACCAGTCGTTGTAGTCGTCAAAGGTCAGTTGTGTAGGTTTACTGCCATCGGCATTCATGCGCCAGAGTTGCATGGTCCCGGTCCGAACGGAATTGAAGAAGATGTGTTTTCCATCCGGGCTGAACTCGGGCCCGTCATCCAGGGTGGGTTGGTCCGTCAATTGGGTCTCCTCCCGGGTCTTGATATCGACTGAGTAAATGTCATATTGCCCGTTTCGATTTCCGGTGAAAAGCATGGCTTGCCCGTTCGGCGACCAGCCGTGAAAGTAAGAAGCTCCTCTGCCTGGCCGGGTTACGACCTGGGGTTCGTCACTGCCTCCTACCGGTAAATAATACAAGGTAGAATGACCGTCGTCTTCCGGATTGTGATGGCTGATCCCCAGGGTTTGCCCATCAAAGGTCAATACGTGATCGTTGTTGTTCCGATCGGCAAAACCGGTATGGAGGACCGAGATCTCTCCGGTGGAAAGTTCATAGTTGTAAAGGAGTCCTTTCGAATTGTAGATCAACTTCTCCCCATCGACGGTCCAGTTGGGAGCCTGGATGGAATGGGCGGAGCTGTACAAGATCTTGCGGTGTCCGGTCTCCACATGCATTACCTCCAGGTGGCTGCCCAGATAATCCTGATAGGGTACATGATCGGGACCCACCGGGCGTACGATCCGGACATTGCGGAAGACAGCCGTCTCCAACACATCCGGATTGTGCGAGCACACGTACAGGCCGACGTAGACTTCCTGATCCAGTTCCATGGAATCCAATTCCACGACGGTAAATTCATCTCCGAACCCGGCCGTGGACAGAATGAACCGGTTGCCCCGGCGCTCCAGCTGGATGACTTCCGGAAAAGAATCGGAGGAAATAACTTCGCGGGTTTCTCCATTCCTACTCGGCCGGTACTGGAGGGCGGTCAGGCCATCGCCGTGCGTTGTGGCGTTCACATGCGGCGTATTGGGCTTCAGGTCGTTCTTTACGATCCAACCTGCTTTTCGATGGGGGTCTACGCCCACACCCAGGAACTTTACTTCAGCTCTCAGGATGAAATCGCCCTGCAGGGTGGTCCACAGGTAGTGAAATTCGTCCGAACCGTCCCACATATTAGCACCCGCTCCTGCCAGGGTGTAGGTCTGATTATCAGCATCGTAATGAGCATATCCCTGATGCTTGCCATTGCCGATGTCGGTATGGTTATCAAATATGCCCAATCGTTTCTGGGAAAAGGTCACAGTACAAAACAGGCTGAACAGGAAGAAGAAGATGGGCTTCATGTTTAGGAAGTATCTAGTATTTTGAATTGACAAGCCCCAGGAAGCGGCTATCGCCGCGTTAACAAGTTGCTGGCCGCGGCTGTCGCCGCGTTTACAAGTTGCCAACCATTTGCCAACTACTTGTGGACCACTTGCAAACCACCTGCAAAACCACTTGCAAAACCACTTGCAGACTACTTAAACCCAATTTTCTTCAACCCCTTATGGCTGATCGCAATGGCTTCCATCGGCTCTTGATCGAAGGTCCTGTCCTGTTCCACGAAGTAATACTCCATTCCGGATAATTTCTTTTCCTTCAGGATACGGCCAAAGTCGATCTTTCCGGTTCCGACAGGGGCGAAACGACCCTGATCGTCCATGTCTTTGACGTGCCAGGACTTGAATCTTCCGGGTGCCTTCTTGAAATAGTCGATGGGGTCTACACCGGCATTCGTAGCCCAATACAGATCCAACTGGAAATTGACATGCTCGGGATCGGTGTTTTCAATAAAGTAATCCATGGGCACTATCCCATTGGCGTTCTCTTCAAACTCGAAGTTATGATTGTGGTACAGCAATTGCAGGCCGGCGGCGCTGCATTTTTCTCCAATGGTACTGAGAATGTTGGTGATCTCCTCCACCTCATCGCTCATGGTCATTTTCTGGGCTTCCCGGTCGAATCCGAAGTGGCCCATGGGCGGTACCGGAATGACGAAAAACCTGAACCCGACTGCCTTTGCATCGGCAATCAGCTGATCCGCATTGTCCGGTGTAACGCTACCCATATGGGTGCTGACCGGCTCCAATCCGACCTCATCCAGATAGGCTTTGAATTCAGCGGGAGTCATCCCATAGAATTTTCCGTCATCATAGCCGGCGGCTTCAATGCCCGCATAACCGATTTCCGCCACCTGCTTGAGCGTTCCCTTCGGATCTTTGGCCATCTGATCGCGGACGGTGTACAAAGCGAGGCCACCGAATTTTTCCTGCGTAAGGGTTCCATTGTTACCCGGATCGGAGATCGGGGAAGCATTCCCCATGGAAAAAACCATCAAAAAAAGAAAGGAGAAAAGCATAGTTATCGTTTTTTGGATTATCTCAAATTATTCCCATACCAGGAATCCAGGAACTCATATCGGGCATCCGATTGGATTTCTTTCTGGCCGCTCTCCACATCGATAATCATCACCGGGGGAGTCGTATCATCAGCTTTGGCAGCGCTCCATTCCGGCAGATTCTCACCATTGGGATCTCCTGTTTGGATGAAGTTCGCAAAGAAATTTTGCATGGTTTCGGAAACCTTATAATCGTTTTGGGTCCAGGCATAATCATCCACCAAATGTAAATTGCCCATGCAATACTCGATCTCGCAGGCATGTGGGGCACCTATCGGCTCTGGGATGGGCGGCGTATCCTCTTCCCTTTCAACCGTGCCGCCGGCTAATCCGGGAACCTTGTTGGGATCCACCAGTGGCGGGCGGATCTTGCTGTAAAGGTATCGATATGCCGGCTGATCGCTGTTTTTGCGATGCAGATCAAACCACTTCCAGGTACTGTAAGCGATGAAACCATCGGAAGCCAAATGGGTAGCGGCCCACTCTATTTCTTCTGCAGTTTCGTGCGGATACAGTTTTAATACCTCCTCATAATCTTCCGGAAAACGTTCTTTGACTTTGGCCCTCAGATTTTCGCGGCTGTAGGGTAGCCCCTGCATGAAAGCCATGCCCGGTATTTCGGCGGAATTCCACCCTACAAGCAAGGGAATCTGAGCTTGTTTGCCGGACTCGAAAATTTCCGGCAATGTTCTGGGTAAAAAGTAGCCGTCGATAACTACCGGAAATCCGAACCGTTGCGACTCGGTATAGATCTCGTACACATCGCGGGTGCTAAGAGCACGGAGTTCCTTTAGGCTGGCATAGCCAAACTGATGGGCGAAATCGGCACCGATCTTCTCCCCTTCTTCGAGCGGCACCGGTGCCAGGGTCGGATGGATGCCGGCACCGCTTTCCCCAATGGCTCCGGCGATCAGATCTTTGGATAAAGGAGAGGCCATCTGATAGCTCACCGAGATGGATCCGGCGGATTCGCCGGCTATGGTCACCTTGTCGGGATCGCCGCCAAAAGCGGTTATGTTGTTCTGCACCCACTGTAAAGCAGCCTGTTGATCCAGAAGGCCATAGTTTCCGGAAGCTCCGTAAGGCGATTCGGCACTCAATTCCGGATGGGCGAAAAAACCAAATATGTTGAGGCGATAATTTACGGTGACTGTTACAATCCCCTTTTTCGCCATGCTTTCCCCATCGTAGCGCGGTTCAGAGCCGTCTCCCGCTACGAATCCACCGCCGTAGAAATAGACCAGCACCGGCAGGCCTTGAGTATTTCTCTTGGCCGGGGTCCAGACATTCAGGTACAAGCAATCTTCACTGAGCCCGTCAGATCGGAAATTCATATCCCCGAAAACGAATCCCTGGATGGTCCGCGGGCCGAAATCCTTGGTTTTCTTCACGCCTTCCCAGTCATCCAGAGGCTGGGGAGCTTTCCAGCGGAGATCGCCTACCGGTGGCAGAGCGAAGGGGATGCCCAGGTAAGCCTGAATCCCATTTTGGGTGTTGTAGTTCCCTTCAATGATCCCGTTCTCGACTTCTGCCCGAACGGGGAAATTAAAATCGGACTGGGCAGCAAGCCCCAAAGTACAAAAGACCCAAAAGGCCATAGAACCGAGTCTGGTCATTGTGTTTTTTGCTTGTTTTCCATGAGCGTTTCGCGCCGAAAGGCAATACGAGCCTTTTCAGGCAAACCCGAATTTCCTCTTGCGAACTTGGGCCATAATAGTAAGACATATTTCAACAAGCTCCAAAAGCCAAACTCCTCTTTAGATACAGAAAAGAAACGCAACTCAATTCACCTGGCGCCAACTCGCCTACCGCTTCGGCGGCATACTCGGCCTGACCTCCACCTTGCTGGGAAGAGTGCGAGGATGCATCTGCAGCAGATCAACGACCATCTGGCCCAGATCCTCCGGCTGAATCTTCCAGGCGTCCGCTTCGGAGGGGGTATGGTTATTGAAATAGGTAGCTACGGAGCCCGGCATAATGGTGCTCACCTTGATCCCGTGATGGCGCACATCCAGCATCACCGCCTGGGTAAATCCGACCAGCCCGAATTTGCTGGCGTTGTACGCAGCCCCGGTCGGGAAAAAGTTGGTCCCCGCCAGGCTGGCGATGGTGAACAGATAACCCTGGCTTGTCTTCAAAGGGTCCAGGGTGGCTTTTACTGTGTTGAATACACCGGTGAGATTGATATCAATGGTTTGCTGCCACTGCTCTGTAGTCATATCCTCGATGGAGGCGAAATGGCCCAGGCCGGCATTGGCGATCACGGCATCGATGTGACCCCATTGGTTTAGAACCGCCTCAACCGAAGAGTGCTCAGAGGCCAGGTCGCGGACGTCTGAAACCAGCCCCATGGCACTGTCCGGCTCCATTTGGTTCAGGCGCTGGGCAGCCGCCTGTACTTCGGATTCGGTCCGGCTGGTGATGGCTACTTTCATGCCTTCTTTTACAAGGGATTCGGCGATTCCGAGGCCGATGCCTTTGCTGCCTCCGGTGATGTATGCGACTTTGTCTTGGAGATCCATAGGTGAGTTTTATGTTTGATTATGAAAGCTACCTGAACAATGGAATTCCCAGGAGCTTGGTTTTAAAAAGGTATGATTTCGGTGTATTCAAATAGATAATGGCAATCTAATGAAACGAAAATAGGTAGATTTGTGTACGTTTTAGTAAAACCTAAACCATGCAATTGGTATCCACCAAAAGTTTCCTGGCGAAATCAAAGTACTATTTTGGGTTGGTCACCGACCGGCTTGAAACTCTTCTTATCAATAGGCCCAACGACAAAGCGGTAGTCATGATCAGCCTCGAAAGATATAATGAATTGATCGATAACAAGGAAGAATTGGAGTTCTGGAAAAAGGCGGGCAGTCGAGAGGGCTGGGCCGAGGCTATTGAAAATGCTCCGGACGAAGCCTTTCAACCTATCCACGAATTATCAGACGAAAATCTTCCGGAGTGGTAAAGCGCTACGAAATCCATTTGGTTGATCTTAATCCCAAGGGAAAAAGTACCATCGGTAAAAAAAGACCCTGTATCATCATCAGCCCTGATGTGTTAAACCGAAGAGGTCCTCATATGGTCATCCCCTGCAGTTCAAAAAGCTTTGGATTACCTTTTCATATCCCCATTAGTGGTCTCGAAAAGCCTTCCTGGGCACTGGTAGAGCATATGGGTACGGTCCACCCAAAACGGATCAAAGAAAAAATAAAAGACTTGACCCTTGAAGAAAAACAAATGCTCACCCGGGTGATCGCCACCTACTTCAAGCCCTGATTTTAGTTTTGCCTCGCTTTGCTGAGTCTACCCAAACAACCTTATATTTGTGCTTACAGAAAGTAAGTACTCAATGAAAGCATTAAATCTGAAGCCGCTGGTTAAACCGTTGCGAAAAACCGGCAACAGCGTTGGACTAGTCTTCATAAAAAAAATGTTGGCCTACCTGGGCTACCCCAACAAAGTATACATTGAATTTGAGGATGGCAAGATTATCATATCTCCTTATGACGAAGAAGCTGAAGCCTTTTACCAGGCATGGGAAAAAGCGCACCAGAAAGGGGGCACTCCACCGATGCAAATCGAGGACTATGTAGGTAAAGAGCGAATAGAGGATGAATACGGAAGTGATTAAACGAGGGAGTATTCTTTGGGTAGATCTAAACCCGACCAAGGGACATGAACAAAAAGGATCGCGACCGGTCATTGTGATCAGTTCCACCCGGATCAACCGACTGAACAGCACCATCATAGTTATACCCTGCACCACGAAGCAAACGGATTGGCCTGTTGGTATTCCCATAAAGAGCACGGAACGGGAAAGCTGGGCATTAATCGGACAGTTGCGTTGTCTGGATCCGGTCCAAAGGGAATGTAAGGTAGTAGGCCAGGTGTCAAGATCCGAACTCAAGCAACTTGAAAAAGGGTTACGGTACTTGCTGGAATTGAAATGAGTAGCCGGTAGCATCGAGTTTCTCCGACTTGCCTCCTTTAATAGTATTCAGGTATTTTGATTAGCAAGAGAGGAATAAAAGAATTATCCTTTCTACAGGTCTTTCTGCAGTCGAAAATTCCGTAACATGCAGTACCTACTACCTGCAACTCATTATGGAAAAAAACCCTATGCGAAGCCGGGCCTGGTTCGGCCGGAAAGGCAAGGACGGCTTTATCTACCGCGCCTGGATGCGCAAAAGCGGCATCGACTCCCACGAATTTGACGGCCGCCCCGTCATTGGCATCTGCAACACCTGGTCTGAGCTTACGCCCTGCAACTCTCACTTCCGGGAACTGGCCGAGCACGTGAAGCGAGGCGTGTACGAAGCCGGCGGATTCCCGGTCGAATTTCCGGTCATGTCCCTGGGCGAAACCCTGATCAAACCCACGGCCATGCTCTATCGCAACCTGGCTTCCATGGACGTAGAGGAAAGCATCCGGGCCAACCCGCTCGACGGCGTGGTGCTGCTTTGCGGCTGCGACAAGACCACTCCTTCCCTGGTCATGGGCGCCTGCAGCGTCGATCTGCCCACGATTGTCGTATCCGGTGGCCCCATGCTGACGGGTCGCCACTGGGGGAAGAGCATCAGCACATCGGATGTCTGGCGCTTCAGCGAAGCGCAACGGGCCGGGGATATCACCGAGGAGGAAATGACCATCGCCGAAGCAGGTATGTGCCGAAGCGACGGACATTGCGCCGTGATGGGAACGGCCTCTACCATGGCCTGCATGGTGGAAGCCCTGGGCATTTCGCTCCCCGGAAACGCGGCCATACCCGCCGTGGACGCGGCCCGCAAGATCCTGGCTCAACGCTCGGGTTCCGAAGTCGTCCGTATGGTCCAGGAAAACCGAAAACTCTCCGATGTCCTGACCCGGAAAGCCTTTGAAAATGCCATTCGGGTCAATGCCGCTATCGGAGGCTCCACCAATTTCGTGATCCATCTGCTGGCCATCGCCGGCCGGATCGGAGTGGATCTGCATATCGACGATTTTGACCGGCAATCGGCCAACATTCCCTTGCTGGCCAACCTGCAACCTTCCGGGGAGTATTTCATGGAGGACTTTTACTACGCCGGCGGCTTACCCGTAGTGATCAAACAATTGCTTCCCCATCTGCATACCGATTGCATGACCGTTAACGGCAAAACCGTGGAGGAGAATTTCACCGAAGCGATTTGTTACGATGAGCACACCATTTCCACCATGGATGCTCCCTTCAACACCCAATCCGGAGTCTACATTCTGAAAGGAAACCTGACCGAGAACGGGGCTGTTCTCAAACCCTCTGCCGCCACGCCTGACCTCATGCAGCATACCGGCAAAGCCGTGGTATTCGAAAATATTGACGACTACAAGGCCCGCATTGACGACCCCGAACTGGAGGTCGATGAGAACAGCATCCTCGTCTTGAAGAACGTCGGCCCCAAAGGATATCCGGGCATGCCGGAGGTGGGCAACATGGGATTGCCCCCCAAGCTTTTGGAAAAAGGGGTTACCGATATGGTCCGGATCTCCGACGGCAGGATGAGCGGAACGGGCTTCGGAACGGTCGTCCTGCACGTCTCCCCCGAAGCGGCAGAGGGCGGAACCCTGGCGATTGTACAGAATGGAGACGAGATCACCCTGGACGTAGCCCAACGCCTGCTCCACCTTCATGTCTCCGACGAAGAGATCGCTGCCCGCAAAGCCCGAAGAACCGACGCGACGGAATGGGCGGACCGCGGTTACGTTCAGCTTTATCAGCAACATGTGCAGGGGGCGCACCTGGGCGCAGACCTGGACTTCTTGCGGGGCGGCTCCGGCAGCGCCGTACCCAAAGACTCCCACTGACATGAAGATGGATTTGGAGCCAAAGGTGGCCATCGTGACCGGGGCAGGACAAGGCATCGGATTGGAGATCTGCAAAAAATTGATCGTCTCCGGCGTCCGCGTCATCCTGAACGACCTGGACGCCGAACTAGCGGCAATGGCTGCCCGGAATCTGGGCGAGCCCTGCATTCCCGTGACCGGCGACGCCAGTGACCCCCAGGTTATCCGGCAAATGATCGATACAGCGATCTCCCGTTTCAGACGCCTGGATATTGCCATTGCCAATGCAGGTATCACCCTATTCGGCGAATTCCTGTCTTTCAGTCCGGAAAGTTTTTCCCGTCTGATGCAAGTGAACCTGGCCGGGTCTTTTTTTCTGGCCCAGGCCGCCGCCCGCCAAATGAAAGATCAAGCTCAAGGAGGAAGTCTGCTGTTGATGTCCTCTGCGGCCGGTCAGCAAGCGCACCGCAACCTGGTAGCCTACGGCATGACCAAGGCAGCCCTGGCACAATTGGCCCGATCCCTGGTTTCTGAATTGTCCGAATTCAGCATCAACGTCAACGCCCTGGCCCCGGGAGCTACTTCCACAGAAAGGACCCTCGAGGATGCGGAATACGAAAAGACCTGGTCGCGCATCACCCCGCTCGGACGCACAGGCACGGTGGAAGATGTAGCCCATGCAGCCTTATTCCTGGTCTCCGACGAGGCCAGACACATAACCGGCCAGACGATCACCGTAGACGGCGGCTGGACCTGCATGGGGCCGTCACCTTATTAGACCCTGGCTGAGCAACATGGAATACCGACCTGGGCAAATGGGTGATTTCTACTTCACAGGCCATTAAGGTAGTGGAGATCCTGACCAGCGGAGAAAATATCAGCATCCTGGAAAAACTATAATTCGCTTCGTCAGGGTATCAGGTATCGGGACAAAAGTTCTTCAATCGTTCACAAGCTGAATTAACCCTACTGAGATTATGAACATTTCACTTCCTCTCATGCTCCAGGCACTTCTTATGGTGTGCCTGTTGAATCCAGTTTTAATTGCCCAGGACCTTCAGACCGTTCAACCGGAGGAAGTGGGCCTATCCTCTGAAAGGCTGGAAAGGCTGTCGAACACGCTTCAGGAGTATGCCGACCAGGGTAAGTTATCCGGCTCGGTAGCCCTGGTAGCCCGAAAGGGAAAGATCGCCTATCTCCAAGCCTTTGGGCAGCAGGACATGGAAAACGGAATTCCGATGCAGAAGAATACCATCTTTCGCATCGCCTCTCAAACCAAGGCGATCGTAAGCGTAGGGGTTATGATCCTCCAGGAGGAAGGCAAACTGCTGATCAGTGATCCGGTAGGCAAGTACATGCCCGAATTCCGGGAAACGACGGTGGCCGTAGAGAGAAAAGACGGAGGCTACGATATCGTGAAGGCCAATCGCGCGATAACCATCCGGGATCTTCTGACCCACACGGCAGGTATCGGGTACGGAGGCGGGGTAGCCTCCGACCTCTGGGAAGAAGCCGACATACAGGGGTGGTACTTCGCGCATCGGGATGAACCCATACAGGCCACCGTCAGGCGAATGGCTTCCCTGCCCATGGAAGCCCAACCGGGCGAACGCTTTGTTTACGGTTATAACACCGATATTCTGGGTGCCCTTATCGAAGTTGTATCCGGTGAATCCCTGGATGTTTTTCTTCGGTCCCGCCTATTGGAGCCGCTGGGGATGAACGACACCCATTTCTACTTGCCAAGGTCCAAAAGCGAACGTCTGGCCGTCGTGTATTCCAGCACAGACGAAGGTTTGGAAAAAGCCCCGGACCCGGGGGGCATGGTCGGGCAAGGAGCCTACCTGGATGGGCCCCGTAGAAGCTTTTCCGGGGGTGCCGGTTATCTCAGCACGGCCATGGACTACGCCCGTTTCCTGCAGATGATGCTCAACGGTGGGGAACTGGACGGAAAACGCGTGCTTTCCCGCAAAACGGTAGAGTTGATGACCGTTGATCATATTGCCCACCTCTCCGTTCCCTGGGAAAACGGAACCGGCTTTGGCCTGGGCTTTTCCATCCTGGAAGACCTGGGTGCGGGAGGCGTGCCCGGCTCGGTCGGCACCTTCAGCTGGGGAGGAGCTTATCACTCTGTCTACTGGGTAGACCCCAAAGAAGAATTGGTCGTGACCTATTTCACCCAATTGATACCCGCGGAGGGTGTGGATGATCACGGAAAATTGAAAACCCTGGTCTATCAAGCCATCATCGATTAGGAAAGAAAAGGGGAGATGCCTGACGAACTCTGCTTCGAAAAAACAGATCCCGGAATGCTGGATCCCGGAATCTGTTCAGAACAACCGGACAGGGCCCGGTTACATATTCAGTTCCGCAGTATTCAGCATAAATTGCGTTCCGACTACGATCATCAGTATGCCTTGTTCTGCCTGCTCATTCTCGAAAACCAGATAGACATCGTGCATTTCCCCGTCAAAGTCTTCCGGTAAGGAGACGGGTATCGGCAAGGGAGAAGGCATAAACCCGGCATTCGGATCCGGTTCCAACCATTCGGATGTGCCCAGAAGGGGACCGGTCGGACTATCCAGACGCAGTTCCACCCGCCCGCCGATGGTGGTGATCATGTCGCTCACCGGAGCGTTTGCCAATACGACTACGGATTGCAGATTGGCCAGATCGACTTCTTTCAACCCCATGTAGGCCCCTCCTTCCTGAATTAAGCCCAACTCGTTGCCTCCATAGGTAGCTTGCAGGACTTTATCGTATAAGTCAAAAGCATGTGGGCTCAAATTCGCGTTGCGCAAGATGAGTGTTTCTTCCGAGCGAAGGGAAGGCAATCCTTGTGCACCGTTGTCTTCGTAGGCTGCCCTAAACACATAAACACCCTTACCCGGATCTCCTTCCGGCACTTCAGCGGCATAGGTGCCCTTCACCGGCATGGTCTTATCCGGGGATTCCTTCGCCAGGCTCAGAATATACTTTACCATTTCAGATGCTTGTTCGACGGTCAAAGTCGGATGTCCCGCCATGGCGGTCTCGCCCCAGACACCGCCTCCGCCGTGGATGATCTTGCCCGCCAATTGCTCCACGGCCCCCGGCTCATCCTGATATCGCTGGGCGATTTGTTGGTAAGAAGGTCCGATCGATTTTTCGTTCACCTTATGACAAGACAAGCAATCGCTTCCGCCAATTAATTCTTTTCCTTTTGCCACCAGGGTCACATCGTCGGCCGAGCGATGCCCGGCGGCAATTTCGATCTTATCAAAACCGCTGGGGAAATAATCAATGTTTACAGCTACCCGTTCCGACGAGATCCCGCTGCCCAGGGCCCCGTCTTCGCGATCGGTCAACTTGACCTCGTAATGGATGGGCGCTCCGGGCATGTAAAAGGATCGATTGCCCTGAGCCAATTCCCAACGGAGCTCGGGCACCTCATTCCCGGCCACGAACTCCAGACTCTCTTTGCTGACTCCTCCTTCGCCATCCTTCACGGTCAGGGAAGCCTGGTATACGCCCGGCTCATCCAGCGTCAGTGAGATAGCGGGGGTTTTCAATATCTTTTTAAAGCCATTCTCGGATTGGATGTACCAGATGTATTCCAGTTCGTCGCCATCCGGATCTTCCGTACCCTCTGCACTCAGATTCAAGGCCAGGGGAACGGTACCGCCTCTTTTATCGGCTGCCAGTTCGATCTGCGGCTTTCGGTTTCCGGCGTTGTACTCGATGCGTATCAACCGGGCGTCTTCATTTTGGGAAAACCAGGCCGTTCCGTATTCCAGCATATACAGATCCCCGTTTTCAGCAAAAGCCATGTCCATGGGGTTACTGAATTGGTAACTGGGCATAAATCGCTCCATGGATCTGAAATTTCCTTCTTCATCCATGCCCACTGCCATGATCCAGCCTCTCATCCAGTCGTAAATGAACAACTTACCGTCGTAGTAGTCGGGGAAAGCCCGGTCGGCCTTTTGAAAGTCCTCGGCGTAGTAAACCGGCCCGGCCATGGCATTCCGACCGCCTGTGCCCATCAGCGGAAATTCCTCCGAGGGGGCGTAGGGGTACCAGATGAAGGCTTCTTTTGCCGGCGGTAATTTTTCCAGACCGGTATTATTGGGTGAGGTATTGAGGGGAGCATCGGGATCCCACGGCTCCAGGGATACCTGTTTGGCGAAATCGTATCTGTGGTAGGCTTTATTGTCTCCTACGAAATGAGGCCAGCCGAAATTGCCGGCCTCGCGCGCCTGACCAATCTCATCATGCCCGGCAGGGCCTCGATCGGGATCGGGAAGGGAGGCGTCAGGCCCCACATCTCCCCAGTAGAGGTAGCCGGTCTTGTGATCCAGGGAGATCCGGTAGGGATTGCGATGCCCCATGGTATAGATCTCCGGACGAGTATCGGGCGTTCCTTCGGCAAAGAGATTACCTTCGGGAATGGCATAGGATCCATCCGGCTGAGGCTTAATCCGAAGAATTTTTCCCCTAAGGTCATTGGTGTTGGCAGAAGATTTCTGGGCATCCCACGGGCCTCGGGCCGGCCGTTCGTCCGTGGGGCTGTATCCATCGGATTCGTGCGGATTGGTATTGTCCCCGGTAGACAGGTAAAGATTCCCTTCCTTATCCCAGGCGATGGAGCCTCCGGTGTGGCAGCACTCTTTTCGCTGTACGGGGACTTCCAGGATCACCTTCTCGGACTCCATGATCAATTCGTCTCCGTCCATTTCGAAGCGCGAGAGTAGGTTGACTGGTTTTTCCGGGGAGGCATAATAGAGATAGATCCATTGATTCTCAGCAAAGTCGGGATCCTTGTTCAGCCCCAAAAGACCGTCTTCGGCCCTGGAGTTTTCTTCGCCCTCATAGGAAGTGCTGACTGAGATGTTGGCAATGGTTTTCAGTTCCTGGGTGCTGTTTTTATACATCCTAAGCTCCCCGTTTCGCTGGATAAAGAGAATGCGGTCCTCATCCAGCAAGGTCAGTTCCATCGGTTCGTTCAAATTGTCTGCCAGCACCACTTTGGTAAAGCGGTTCTCTTCCGGGCGGGCCCGCGAATAGTCCAGCGTGATCAGCTCATCCCGGCCCACGGCATATTGAATACCCGCCCAAAGGTGGTTCAGGAAAACAGGCTCGGAAAAGGTCTCGCTGGTATGGCCCATAGCGGTGTAAAAGGCCCGGCCGCCGTCGTATTCCTGGAACCAGCTCATCGGGTGGAAATCCCCGTTCTCGCCTCCTTCGTAGGAGTCTTCATCCACGGTCAGTACCACCTGAATATCGGGCGAGATGTTTCGGAAATTGTAAAATTCGTCGGTTTTCCCGAATTCGTCGGGCATGCCTTCGGTCGCCCAGTTCCTCTTATGCACGACCATGGTGGCGGTTCGTACATTCGGATCGTTGGGATGGTTTTTGAAATAGGCTCCGGCAAGACGACCATACCAGGGCCAGTCGTACTCGGTATCGGTGGCTGAGTGGATGCCTACATAGCCTCCTCCCGCCTGGATGAAGCGTTCGAAGGCATCCTGTTGCCCGGCATCCAGCACATCGCCGGTGGTATTCAAAAATACGACTGCCTGATATTGCACGAGATTTGCCGGATTAAATGCCTCTGAGTCTTCCGTAAAGGTGGCGTCGAAACCTTTTTCCGCTGCCATCTTTTTCAGGGCAGCGATCCCGGCCTCGATGGATTCATGCCGAAAGCCCTCTGTTTTGCTAAATACTAGGATGCTTGCTTTCCTCTCGGGCGTACAGGAAAATACGCCGACTGAAATTGCAAGAAGAAGCCCCCAAAAAGTTGCCTTTCTCAAACCCATACCCAAATTTTCTTTTTGACCAGAAGTAAATCGATATCCTTCATTGGATAAAAAACGATGCAGAAATACGAAAAATAAAAGACCTCCCGAACAGAATGGTTGAAGTCGCTCCGCAATATCCCTTAATCGTTTTGCAAGATAAGCGTCAAAACGCCAAAAATTTGGAAATCCCCGTAAGACACCACCATTTTTCCTGAATCATCGGCTACAGCTTGTTGAGATTTCCCTAAATTAAGGGGAGTTTAACGGCGCTCAATGACTCGATTATGAATACCCAACGAATTTCCCGCATTCTATTGCCCCTTGCTTTTTTTTCCCTGGCAACCTTCCTGGCGGCTCAATGTCCGACTTTGATCTGGGCAGATGAGTTTGAGGGGTCTTCCCTTGATCTGACCAAATGGAGCCACCAGACCGGAGACGGCTGTAGTCTGGGAGAGAACCTCTGCGGTTGGGGGAATAACGAACTCCAGTGGTATCAAGCGGCCAACACGGTAGTTGAGGATGGAAAGCTGAAGATCATCGCCAAAAAAGAGACGGTAGGTGGTCGCGAATACACCTCCTCCCGGATCAATAGCAAGGGCAAGTTTGATCGCACCTATGGCCGCTTCGAGGCCTCCATTAAGCTTCCTACCGGGCAGGGCCTCTGGCCTGCCTTTTGGATGCTTCCTACCGATGAGGTGTACGGCGGATGGCCCCAAAGCGGGGAGATCGATATCATGGAGTTGATCGGCAGTGAGCCGGAGGTGGCACACGGTACCATCCACTTTGGTCCGCCCTGGCCGAACAACCGTTTTACCGGAGAAGCTTTCACCCTGAACGAGGGTACGTTCAACGACGGGTTTCACGAATTCGCCGTCGAATGGAAAGCCGGAGAGATCCGCTGGTATGTAGACGACTATTTGTACGCCACCAAAAGACCCGTCGATCTGGCCCCCGACCCCTGGCCTTTCGATCAGGATTTCCATTTTCTCCTGAACGTTGCCGTAGGCGGAAACTGGCCGGGATCTCCCAATGCCTTTACTCAATTCCCGCAAACGATGGAGGTGGAGTACGTTCGCGTCTACGACGGATTTTTACCCAGCCTGAGCGGAGCCCGGACTGTGAGAAACCGGGAAGAAAGTGCCCGCTATACCCTTTCGAACGCTCCGGACGGCAGTACCTACTCCTGGACCGTTCCCGATGGTGCTACCATCGTTTCGGGTCAGGGAACCAACCAGATCACCGTGGATTGGGGCGACACCGGCGGAGATATACAGGTCGAAGTCGAGGGACCCTGCGAAACCGAAATCCTGTCCGTCAATGTTTTCGTAGAGCCCCCTTTGGCCAGGATAATCACCTTCGAAAACTTTGATGATCCCCCTTTGGTCACTTTCAATTTTTCGGATGGAAACCTGGACGAAGAAGCCCTGAACCCGGATCCTTCGAATGAGATCAACGCCTCCGAACGAGTGGGAGAATACAGCCGGAACGTCGGTAGCCAATTTGACGTTCTGGTTTACGACCTGCGTAGCTCGGACCTGGGCAGCGCATCTCTCTATACCGAGGGCAAAAGGAAGTTCTACCTGGATGTGTACACCGATGCACCGGTCGGAACCCAAATCCTGTTGCAATTGGAAAATGCCAATTCTGCGCAGCCGGATAATTATCCTACGGGCCGCCACAGTCGCTTCCAAGCTTTTACAACCCAACAGAATGGATGGGAAAGGCTGGAATTTCAGTTTCTCGATAGACCGGATAATTTCGTTTCCAATTTTGGTGTCAACCAGTTCGTTTTCCTTTTTGCCCCGAACACACGTACCAGCGACACTTACCACATCGATAATTTCGATGTCTATGCCCCTGCCACCGCAGTCAATGTGACCGAGCGGATCAGTCCGGATTCAGAGCTTTTGGAACTCAGGCCCAATCCCTTTGATACCTTTCTGACCCTGGAAAACAAGACGGGAAAAATGCTGGATGCAATACAGGTTTTCAGCCTGGACGGCAAGATGATCCTGCATCAAACGGATCGCGTTCCGGCAGGTGATCAAAAGGAGCTGGATCTGAGTCAACTTCCGGCCGGGGCATACTTCCTGAAAGCGATATCGGAAGACCAGCTTGGTTTTGTCAAAAAGATCGTAAAGGAGTAATCATTCCCCGAAGTGAGCCTAACGTTTTCCTGGCTGAGAGGGCTCGTAAAACATTGCCAGGACACAAAGAACACCTGCCAGGATATATAATCCTTGCTGCTTTTCATAGCGGGGCCGGGTTTGGCTTCTAAATAAAGCCTATCCTATTTCAGGATACGGATTTCTTTTACCCGAATCCAGATTACCCAACCTGCTTTACGGATCAAAAGGGCTTGATCACCAATCGATTATTCAACTCCTTTGCCTTTACGCGATAAGGTTGTAGTTGCCGGTTGGCTGTTCCACCTACGCCCGAAACCTGGTAATCCAGGTTCAGCAGGGTGTGCGGAGCCTCCTCCAACTGATAGGTATAGACGGCCCGGGAAAGATTATCGGTCGTGAATTTGTGCAGGCTGAAATTCAGCCGCTCGTCTGCCCGGAGGGTCAAACACTTGCCCGATCCGTCGTGCACACGAAGCCATCGGACATCCGTACGGTTGCCATAATCCTGAGGGAACAGGTAAGGCTCGAACATCTCATCCGCATTAGATTGATACTGGCCGACCTTGGCTCCTGTTTTTCGGTCGGGATAGGTCTCTATGGGGCCTCTTCCGTACCATTCTACTTCGCGGAACGATTTGGGCAGTCGAAACTGCAACCCCATCTTCGGAAGCATTTCGGGCATCTGACCGTAGGGGATGATCTTTTGCCGGAGTTCAAGGGTGCCATCGCCATGGATGATCCAGGTTTCCTGCCGTTCGAAGCCCGAGAAGGGAGTTCCCCACTCCATGTTCACCCGGGCCGGGTAGGAAGAGAGGGACCAGGCCTTTAGGCGGATGACAACCTCAGGGCCTTTTGCCTCAACCAGCTCGACTTCATCCACTTCGATCCGCATCTCACGTAGCCCCATCGTTCGTAGCTGGTTATCAATCGAACGGCCGTAGCCCTCCGTATTCAACTCACTGTAATACCGGTAAGCACCCCAGGGATCGATATCATTTGCCAGGGGGGCACGCCAGACCTGAAATTCCGGACCGCCTTCCAGGTATTCGGTATCCGCATAACGCAGGGAAGTCAGCCCTCCGGTGGTTTTATCCAGAATGTATGTAAAATTCTCTCCGCTGATCCGGATCTCCCTTTCGCCCTCCTCGGCCCGGGCCTCCTTTCCGGACGCTTTTTCCGGCCGGGGTAAAGGTTCGGAAGGCAACTCGAATTGCTCCCAGGCAACCTCATGGCCCGCATCCGCCCAACTCAGGTCGGATTGTAAAGTAAAGGAAAGCAGAAGGATCCGCTCGCCATCCCGGGTTGGAGGATCATAAGGAATCACCACCTCCTGAGAAGCGCCGGCCGGAAGATTCACGGAAAACTCCCCATGCTGAACATCCTTGCCTTCTACCCGCAAGGCCCAATGGCCGGCCAAATCACGCAGGTTTTTGAAATGATGATGGTTGGTGATCTTTACCCGGCCGCTTTCCGGATCCAATAGCTCGAACCGAACCGGTTGAGCAGATTTCTTCATCTGATGCAGTTCCGGTTGGATGCGCCGATCCGGCCAAACCACGCCGTAGGTCCTGCCGCCCAAACCCACGGCATAGAATTCACCTTCTCTCCTATCTTCCTCAAAATCCAGAGCAAGCACCGACTCCCGGGCATGAGCAAAAAGGTCGGAAAGCGAGACCGCCCGGTCGAAAATCCGGATCTCATCGATGGTCATACTCGACATCCGTCCTTCGTATTCCCCCTGATCCTGGGTTTCCGACTCCCGGCCCAGGCATAAGGGGAAGGGCGTGGAAAGCATTTCGCCTTCGAATGGCGTTTCGGCCACCCGTTGCTCGTCCAGGTATAGCTTTAAGGATTTGCCGTCGTAGGTACCGGCAAGCTGATGCCAGCTGCCGTAAAAACCCTCTCCCACTTGGGTTTTAGCCGATATGCGTTCGGTCCTTTTGGGATAGCTCTGCCGATCCCTGGTATGGATGTAAAATTCCAGCGTATCCGGGTCTTGCATGCGAATGCCGTACTGGTATTTCCCCTTGGCCAGAAAGGTATTGGTTTGGGGGATCCGGGCGGGCTTTACCCAAAATCCGATGGAGAGCCCTTTTCCGGTGATGTCCAGGCTGGGGTCCCGGTAGAATTCTACCCAGTCGTCGTGCCCGGATAAGGTCAGGCCTCTGCCGTTTTTGCCTTCGGTAAAAACAGGTCGACCCATGATCTGCCCATCGTTCCCGGCCGGAGAAAGATCCGGCAAGACCCAACGCGGAGTCTTGATCCCCGGGCTGATGTAATCCCATAGGGCGCCGCCGGTCAATCTGGGGAAAGCGCGGATGAGTTCCCAGTATTCGTCCATGCCGCCCAGGCTGTTGCCGGTAGCCGCAATGTACTCGTCCATAAAGGAAGCGCGTTGGTCCTCTTCCGGAAGGACTTTCCCGGCTGCCAGATTTCTCACGTAAAGAGGTATCCAGTAGCGGGGGCCCACCAGATCTTCGAAGGGTATGTAGAATCGGTTGCCACCGTACATCCAGGCCGGGCGGCTGGGGTCGATGCTTTTACCGGTTTCGATTACGGCCCGGATGTTTTGGCCGCTGCCCGACTCATTGCCGGCACTCCAGAAGAGGACGGAAGGATGGTTTCGGTCGCGATAGACCAGCTTTCGACTTCGGTCTTTGTACATCTCGGTCCAGGCTGGGTCCTCGGAAAGCTCCGTATTGCCGTGGGCCTCATCTCCTACCTCATCTACGATGTACATACCCAATGCATCGGCCATGTCCAGGTATTCAGGCGTAGGCGGATAGTGGCTGGTGCGAACGCAATTGATGTTGAAGCGCTTCATGATAAGCAGGTCTTGCCGCAAAACATCCAGCGGTACCGCCTGTCCTTTTTCGGGATGATGCATATGGCTGTTGATACCGTTGAGCTTAACGGGAACGCCGTTTACGGTAAGAATATGATCCCGGTACTCCACTTCCCGGAATCCCACCTTTTGGGTAAAAGCCTCCAGGGTGTTTTCCTCTTCATCCAGCAATTGGACAAGGAGCGTATACAGGTGAGGAAATTCGGCCGACCATTTTTGGGGATTGGAGACCCGGGCGGATAGACGGATCTTTTCTGAACCCCCTGCTGCCACATCCTGCACCTCTGATTGGACTTTTCCCGGCAAAACGGACTCGTTCCCCGTATCCAGCAGATCCATTTCCAATCGAATCCGGCTATTTCCGACACCCGAATTTTGAATATCCAGTTCGACTACCAGATCGGCATCCTGGTAATCCGCATCCAGGTCCGTTACGACATAGTGATCGTGGATCCGGGTCTTGGGCTGGGCATAAAGCTTGACGTCCCGAAAGATCCCGGAAAGTCGCCACATATCCTGGTTCTCCAGATAAGAGCCGTCGCAATAGCGTAGAACCTGCACGGATAGGTCATTCTCTCCGGCCTGGATGAAGGGCGTCAGATTGAATTCAGCGGGCTCAAAGCCGCCCTGGTTGTAGCCGACCCTTTGGCCGTTCACCC
The DNA here is from genome assembly GCA_964640855.1 of uncultured Saprospiraceae bacterium. Taxonomy (GTDB): domain Bacteria; phylum Bacteroidota; class Bacteroidia; order Chitinophagales; family Saprospiraceae; genus JAJDFU01. Next base: position 16,455 of record CAZXIX010000015.1, on the reverse strand, counting down.
AGACATAGGCAGCGGACTTTACCCCTTCGAAGCGAAGAAAAACCTCCTTTTCTGTCCAGTCGGAGGGGAGGGTGAAGCTGCGTTTGTAACAACCCACCGGATTGAAATAGTCAGGGACATACGGCGGATCGCTCTCGAACGACATGGCAATATTTCGAAACTTGGGGTACCCATACCCTTCCATTTGCCAGTTGGAGGGTACCGGGATATCATCCCATTCCGAAACGTCATAATCCGGCTGCCAGAATCCTTCGGGCACCTGTTCGGGCGTATCGACCCATAAGAAGGCCCAGTTTCCGTTCAGCAGCTGAAAATTTTCACATTGGGCGGGATCGTTCTCCAAGGCGCGCCCAGGAGAAGCGAAAGGAAGGTGAAAGGCATGGGGAGCGGTCTGGCCTTTTTCGAAAATGGCGGGGTCTTCCCAGTCGGTGGGGAGAAAGGTCACTTCCTGGGAAAATACCACTTGAAAAGCGAAGAGAAGGATAGAGGCTGGAATGCAGAAGAAAATGAGCCACCTTTTCATTTTGCGCCGGTTTTTCTCCAAAATAGGATCAATTCGGATTCCTTGGGTAATCAGGGCCCTACAGGCGCATTTTTCACTACCTTTTGGAGCGTTCCCGGCGAACCTATATTTCCGGCCAACCCAAACACAAAAATCTATGAAAAACCTTCTGTTCCTCTATTTCACCCTGCTCCTGTTTACCTTTTCCTGTACCTCTGGCCCGGACAGGGAGACTCCCGAAGAGGGATTCCTGCACGCAGAAGGCACCCGCATCGTGGATGGTGAGGGGAATGAAGTCCTCTTCCGCGGTTGGGGCCTGGGCGGCTGGTACTTGCAGGAAGGTTATATGCTCGGCACCAGCGGCCCGCAGCACAGCCTGGAAGCCCGCCTGGAAGCACTGGTGGGCAAAGAAAAAAAAGAAGAATTCTATGAAGCCTGGCTGGCCAATTACATGCGAAAGGTGGATGTGGATTCCCTGGCATCCTTTGGATTCAACCTCATCCGGCTCCCCATGCATTACCAGCTTTTCACCCCGCCCATTGAGGAAGAGCCGGTACCGGAAGAGATCAGCTGGATAGACAAGGGCTTTGAAATGACGGACGAACTCCTGGAGTGGTGTAAGGTCAACGATGTGTATCTGATCCTGGATCTGCATGCCGCACCGGGCGGACAGGGTAAAAATGCGGACATCAGCGATTACGACCCGACCAAACCCTCTCTCTGGGAAAGCGAAGCCAATCGGGAAAAAACCATTGCGCTTTGGCGAAAACTGGCCGAGCGCTATGCCGATGAACCTATGATCGCCGGCTATGACCTCATCAACGAGCCCAACTGGGGGTTTCAGGACCTGGAAGGTGACCCCAACGGCTGTTCGGAAGAAATGAACGCCCCGCTCTGGGATCTGCAACAACGGATCACCACTGCCATCCGGGAGGTGGATCCCAATCATTTGATCATCATCGAGGGAAACTGCTGGGGCAACAACTACCGGAACCTGCCCGAGCTTTGGGACGACAATCTCGTGATCAGTTTTCACAAATACTGGAACCCCAATACCCAGGAATCCATCCAGCACATGTTGGATATGCGGGAAGAACGCGGGGTACCCATTTGGCTGGGCGAAACCGGCGAGAATTCCAACCAGTGGTTTACCGAGGCCATTGCCTTGTTCGAACGCAACAACATGGGCTGGTGCTGGTGGCCCTGGAAAAAACAGGGCTTCAACAACCCCTATCAGGTGGTCCGGCCCGAGGGCTATCAGAAGATCCTGGATTACTGGAAGGAGGAAGGCCCGAAACCCAGTGAGGAAGAAGCCTACGAGGCTTTGATGCAATTGGCCGAGAATATGAAACTGGAGAACAATCTTTATCATCCGGGGGTAGTGGACGCCATGCTGCGTCAGCCCCATTCGGAGGAAATCCTGCCCTACCGGGATCACGTGATCCTGGCAGAAGGTACATCTGTCATTTATGTTGCGGATTATGATATGGGCCGGGAGGGGATCGCCTACCACGACAACGAATCGCAAAACATCACGACCCGGCCCGGTGGTCAGGCCTGGAATCTCGGCCGCAGATATCGAAACGACGGGGTGGATATTGAGACCTGTCAGGATGAAACAACCCATGGGTACCGGGTAAGCTATACGGAGGATGGGGAGTGGATGCAATACACCGTCCGGGTAGAAGAAGCCGGGCAGTATGAACTGGGGATCCGGCATGCCGGGTCAGGAGGCGAAGTCCAGATCTCCGCCAATGGTACCCCGCTCACCGGTGTGATCCGTCTGCCGGATACCGGCGGGGATCAGCAGTGGCAAAGTACTACGGCCGGAGGCGTGGAATTGGAAGCAGGAGTGCAAAATCTTCGATTGGATGTAGTCAGCGGCGGGATGAATCTGAATTACCTGCTGTTGGATGGGGCGGGGTCTTGACCCAAGAATGGTTAGCGGATAGCTCGGATTTACCCGGTAGCTTCTGACTTCAACTTATTATCAAAAAATATTAATATTATCAAAAAGAGTGGTCAGACGACTGAGAGTCGTCGGACCACTAAGAATCCAATTGGTTCAATACTCCCCCCAAAAATGAACCAAATTTTGTTCTATCTTGTAATGGTTTAAAAAAGGTGCTAACCCAATGAAGTCCATCACCATACACAACCTGGACGATCGCTTGGCCAAACGGATCGAGCAAAAGGCCAAAGAGAGCGGCTTGAGCCTAAATAAAACCATCAAGCGTCTTCTGGCACAGGCACTGGGTCTGCCTCCAGCCGGTCAGGATCATAGCCCGGATTTTGAGGAATTTCTGGGCATATGGAGTCAGGAAGAATTCGACGCCTTCCAAAACCAGACGGCAGAGTTCGAAAAAGTGGATCCAACCGATTGGGAATGAACAAGGTCCTCCTGGATACCAATGCCTACAGCAATCTTTTGAGAGGGAATACAGAAGTATTTGATATCCTTTCCCGAGCCCAAGAAGTATTTATGTCCGTGGTTGTCCTGGGAGAACTTATGGCCGGTTTCAAGGGAGGTAAATCAGAAAGTAAAAACAGAGCGACCCTGAGCCAATTTCTGGCGAAGCCGACCACACGAGTAGTGGACGTAACTCAAAATACCGCCGAGATCTTCGCCGAACTCAAGCAGCAACTAAAATCAGAAGGGAAACCCATTCCCATTAACGACCTCTGGATCAGCGCTCATGCTGTTGAATTTGGCGCTCAGTTGATCACGTTCGACCGGCATTTTGAAAGGGTCTCTGGACTAAGGAAGGTGTTGCTCAGAAAAGTTACCGGGTAACTCGGAATTACCCGGTAGCTTCTGAATTCACCTTATTATCAAAAAATACTAATATTATCAACCAGAGTGGTCAGACGACTCAAAGTCGTCAGACCACTTTGTGTGTGTAGGGAGGAGGGTATATCCGACTGCTTTCTTCGAATCTGGGTTTCCTAAATCCTGTTTTTCCTATACAACCGATAACTCAAAGTCAATTCAACGACCCCGATAAACAGATAAAAAGTTTGCAGGAAGTGGATGCCCCCGATGAAATAAATTTGAATAACGATCCAAAGGGAGAGGAACAGACCGAGCAGCATGCCCACCGTAGGAACGTACAAACTCTTTCGAAAAGAAAGCAAAGCCCCGGCCAAATGAAAAACGCCATTTCCCAAAAACAAGAACACGCCCGGGATGAGGAAATCCGGGAAGGGGGTACCCTCCAGCACCTCAATGGGCAGGCTTATGCTGGAGCCCGTTGGATCGGCAATCAAGGCCAGGCCTGCGGGTATGGCCCCCAAACCCACCAAGGCCTGCAAAATACCCAGCCAGGTATATATCGTCCGGTTCATCCTGATAAGTTAAACCTCGCCCTTCGGAAACGAAATGATAAAAGTTACCGTCGCATGCATCGAAATGCAGACAACCCCGAATGAGACGTCCCCCTTAAGCCTCCGATGTGCGATTTTTGGGTACGAAATACAGATCTAATATTCCCGTAGGCTCAGGACAATAAAAGGGTGCACCTACTCTACGGGCAAAAGGAAAAACCGGTACCAGTTGATCAGGTATCAGGTATCAGGTACAAATAGGACATTCCATTTTTTACCCGATCCCCTGACGAAGCGAATCATACGGACTGCATGATGGTGATATTTCCATCCGCTTGTCAGGACCTCCGCTGCGCTCCGACCCGATACCAGATACCCAATTCCCGATACCCACTTAACCACTCCACCCTTCCCTGACCATCCCGGGAAGCCCTACATTCCAAGTATTCCTTAACGGATCATGGGTTTGCGCTCAGAACTTTGCAGGAAAGGTTCTTTGATTGTCTGGAGAGATTTGTGGTATCTTTAAAATTGTTATTAGACCTGAAACCAATATTCACTTAGATTTACCAATATGAACCTGAAACCCATTGCCCTGGTACCCGCCCTGCCCGTTTTCCTGTCCCTGCTTTTACTGTCCGCTTGTTCTCGTAGTGAGGGGAACTCCACCTCAGAAAAGGCCGGTGAGGAAACGACCGTCACCCCCTCTCCGAATCCGGATACCCTGGCTGCGGGCCCGGATACCACTACCCTGACGCCAGAGACTTCTGGCGAGTCATCCGTTGGTGAAATAGCTCCGCTGGAACCCAGAGAGCCCCAGCCGGTAACCACTACCACAGGTCGGCTCCCCGGTCGTTTTTTCGACGAGGATAGAATGGCCGTAGTACTCGACCTGATCGCTCACGATCTGGAAGCGCAGCAGTTAGCCTATGTCAGCAGCCTGGGCCAAGACTGCTCCGGGATTTACCACAAGATCAAAGACCGGATCCAAAAGAAAATATCGGAACTAGGCGATCCGGAAAAGTTTGTTTATCCTTCTTTCAACTTGGACCGAAACAGCCGGCAGATAGCCGACTGGTACCATCGCAACGGCAACTTCCACATCGTGCAAGACGGCATGGCCGACCGCAACCTCATCCGCCCCGGCTCCGTGATGTTTTACGGACGAACCGAGGAGACGTATAACAACCTCACCATCGAAAAGCTGACCAATCCCGGAAAATTCGTGCACGACGGCACCAACGGCAAGATCATGCACGTGGCGGTTGTGACTGAAGTTGTCAAAGACGAAACCGGAAATGTGCTCAATTATACCATCATGCACGGCCGAAATAAAAAATACCCGGCTTCCCGTTCCGCAGGAAACCACGAAGGACCGGGTTACGAAAGGGTCTTCAAAAAGTTTCCCTTTGGCAATTGGAACCAGCAGTGGGTAGCGGTAGCACAGATCGAAACCCCGAAGGGGTGAGGTTTGACGAGGGGGTATCCGCAACAGAGTCAATCAGTCCGGTCACTCTATCGCAAATGAAAAAACCAAACAATCCGCCTCATCGCTACTGGAGCCCACGTAAACGGCGTATTCCATTTTCTCCAGCTCCCAATCCCGGGCTTCCGGATCGTACCAGCGCAGCCTGTCTAACGGGCAGGAGAGCGTAACGCGTTGTGCTTTCTCGGGTTCCAACCGAATGCGCTCGAAACCTTTGAGCAGCTTGTGCTCCCTTTCCACTTGGGAGTTCTCAAAACCGATGTACAACTGCACCACCTCATCCCCTGCCCGGCTGCCTGTATTTTCTACCCGTACCGAAACCTGTAAGCTGCTCGAATCAACGAATACCTCCAGGCTATCCATGGAGAAAGTCGTGTAAGACAAGCCATGGCCGAAAGGAAAGGCGGGTTCGATACCCTCATGGTCCAGCTTAATGTAGCCGTGGTAACGGTCGTAGGTCACCTCCTCGGCGAAACGGTCGAAAGCCGGGTAGTGACTCTCATCTTTCGCAACGGTAAAAGGTAATTTTCCACCTGGATTATTGTCGCCGAAGACAGTCCGGGCAATGGCCGTCCCGCCTTCCATACCCGGATAAAAGGCATGGACGATCGCGTTTATTTTGTCCTTCCATTCCTCTACCACAATGGCACTTCCGCCGATCAGGATGGCCACCGAATTTTCATTGGCCGGACCTACCTCCTGCAGCAGCCGGCTTTCCTGCTCATGGATACGGATACTCGCCCTATCGCCTCCCACCGGATTACCGCCCATGTCGATGTACTCTCCTTCATCATCGTGACTGTAACCCACTACGAAGATCACCGCGTCCGACTGCCGGGCCAACTCTTTTGTGCCTTCGATGTCCTCCCCATCCGTGTAAGTGAAATTCACCTCCGATCCGTACTCATTTTCAAAACCCTCCAGAGGGGTTATGACATAGGCGGGGCGCACCTGGCTGGAACCGTGATCGCCAATGTTTTCATAATCGGCCAGCTTGCCGACGAGCAAGACTTTTTTCACCCGGCCCGGATCCAGGGGAAGAACCTGCTTTCGATTTTGCATCAGCACCATCGACTTTTCAGCGGCTTCCCGAGCCAGAGTAATGTGTTCCGGGCTTCCGATCAGTTCTTTCGGGTAAGCGGGTCTGGGATCGGGCCGGGTTTCAAAATCCAGAACAGTACGGGCCACCCGGAAAGCGCTTTCGTCGATGACCTCTTCGGAAACGCGGCCGGATCGCACCGCTTCGAGCAATTTATTCCCGTAATCTTCTATGCAGGGCATTTCCACATCCAGGCCTGCCTGGGCCGCCTTTTCGGTGTTGCGAATGCCATATACAAAATCGCTGATGGTGAAGCCCCGGAAGCCCCAATCGTCCCGCAGAATGGTGGTCAAAAGATGCTCGCTTTCACAAGCCTGATCGCCTCGAAACAGATTGTAGGCCCCCATCAAGCTGGCAGCCCTCTGATCCACGCATTCCTTGAAATGCGGCAAATAGACTTCCCGAAGTACCCTTTCCTCGGCTTTTACATTGATCGTGAAACGGGCATTTTCCTGATTGTTGAGGGCATAGTGTTTGATGCAGGCCATCACATTTTGGGATTGCACGCCTTTCATCAGGGATGCCCCCATTTGACCGAGCAAATAGGAGTCTTCGCCATAGGTTTCCTGGGCCCGCCCACCGGCCGGATGGCGCAACAGGTTGATACAAACCCCGCCAAAATAATTCCCCGCGTTGGCGCGGATCTCTTCTCCGATGGCTTCGCCGATTCTATACTCTAAATCCCTGTCGAAAGCCGCCGCCCGGGCCATGGATACGGGGAAACAGGTCGCCTCACCGCTGACCATACCCCGGGGACCATCGTAAAATCGTATCGTGGGAATATCCAGGCGTTCGTTGCCGCCGGCCAGGTACGCATGTTGGTTGTATTTCATGCCGTCGGCCACGATTTCCAGGATGAATTTGGTGACGCTTTTCAGATGAGGAGACATCATGTGCACCTTCTCTTTTGTGCTCATCTGATTGACCCGCTCGCGGGCTATTTGGTCGATTTCCTGCTCCGTTCTTTCTACCCGGTTCAAGTAGATGATATCCGGTTTAGGGTTTTGTTTCAAGATGAAGAATGCCGCTACCAAGACGATGATCAAGGCCAGGAGACCGAGAAGGATGTAGCGTAAAATTTTCATGCCGGTGAGAAGTTGGTTGTGTCTTTCTAATTGGGAAGTTAAGGGAAAAACGCTAATCCAAAAGAAGGCGATATTCATACGCATGCAAGACGCACATCCCCTACCTAAAGGCACGGGAAAACCGGGTTTCATCATCTTTTCTGCCCGGAAATAGTATCAGATCCGGCGAAGATCTGAGGGATTTTCCGCGCCCCGGGTCCCGCTCAGGTAATTAACATAGGTAAGATCAATGTGTAAAATTGAATTTCTTGCACTTGGGTACGAATTGTAACGGTACACCCTAAACCCCTTGGAACCGATATCCACCGGCTTATCGGCCTCAACTCCTCCGGGCAAATTCCCGAAAACCGGAATCCAACCCAGGCAGGTGTCGATAAATTTGAGGCTGAAATCGATGCAATTTGGAGGATTGCATCGAATTGATGAAATTCCTTCTCATGCCCTCAACTACCTGATCATGCACGAACAGCTGGAAGAAAAAGCCCGAAAGAAGGTAGAGGCCAAGATGGCTTTCTATATACTGGCGATCATCTTTGCTTTTGTGTCCCTCATCCTGATGGTGATGAGTTTCCAAATAGGAAATCCGAAGGCCGGATTTTGGCTCCGCTTACCCATCCTCATCTTCCCTATGGTCCTGGCCATTATGTACATACCTATTTTCGGCATTCCTTTCTCCGGCGTCAGTGGGGAGGAGTGGCAGGAAAGGGAATATCAGAAAGAACTGGATAAACTTTACCGTCAAAACCGGTCCAATCTGCCTCCCCCGGAAGATCTTTCCGAAGAGGACCGGCTGGAATTGAAAGAATTGGAACGGCTCAAGCGCAAGTGGGGAGACGACGAGGATTATTATGTTTAAGTTTTAAGTAGTCCGGTGACTTGAAGTGAATGCAGTGGTCCGACGACTGGGAGTCGTCCGACCATTCTACTCCCCCCTCCCCACCTCAAAAAAAGCTTCCCCCACCCCACGTTGCCCATCTTCCCCTTGTGCTACGACCTCCACCCGAAACCGGCTGCGATCGTCGGGCAGGGGAATGCTAAGCTCCGCCTCTCCCTGCTCATTGGTACGTATATCCGGGGCCCAGAATAGCGATGGATCCAAGCGAACTTCCTCCTCCCCCGCAGCCTCCAGTTGGATCGGATACTCGATCTCAGCCTGAAAACCGTGGATCCGGAAATAATTCTTCCGGTCCGATTCCGGCAACTCAATATCCCGGTTGCGGGATTCGATCAGAACCAGCCCGTAACGTGCCATGGGGCCAAACAACCGCAAGCCCCTTTCAAACTTATAATACAGGTCAAAGCGTTCGATCTTGGTGATATCGAGCCCCCCGATGAATACAGAATTACGGGTCAACATGCCATCGACGATAAAAAGAGGCTCGCTGGTATGGTATCGCCGGGGGGTTTGGGTGGGGTCGAACACCCGGGCTTCCCGAACGCCGCCTTTCTGCTTTCGAAATCGAATGGGAATCAGCAGTTCCTTCACCATACCGGGAATATCGGGGAAGGCTTGGTAATCGTCCAGCACGATCCGACTGTCGGGTTCTTCGGTCTCCCTGGCTGCCTCAGGCAGCGAAGCAGTAAAGTTCTGCTCGAGGCGTCCATAGAGCTGGTAGATCAACTTTCGCTTCCGACTCCAATCCAGATAACGTAAAACGCCCGGCGGGTAAGGAGGTCCACCCGAGGGAAAAGCCTGGTTGCCCACCTGCCGGTCCAGCTCCACCAACAGATCTTCCGGAAAGAAACCTCCTACACGGATGGGGCAAGGCCCATAAATGTCCGGCAGGTCCAGGGTAAAGCGAGCCGACTGATCGGCCTTGTTGTAAACAAATTGGTTCTCGCCGGACACAAAAGCACCGATATTCCCAAAGGGCAAAGGTTCCTGCCCCGTGGTATCCAAAAGCGTACCCCGTAAGCTAATGTCTTCCTCCAGCATAGCCGTATCCCGCAAAATCTCCCCTTTGTGGATCGTCTTAAACAGCGGATGATCTATGCCGTACAAAGATTGATCCCGTACCGAGACGGAAAACACAGCCGGTAAGGGTTTACCCTCCGGACTCGTGATTTTGACCCTCAACCGGGCCAAAGATCGGGCCTCGTAAAAGGCCTGGTCCGGTATAACCTCAATCTTAAGCTCGCTCACATCCATCCTTTGAAGCGGATACGCCGCCTCCCCTTCCTCTGCTTCCCGATCTTTTTCGTTTCCATCCCCCAAATCATCGTAGATCGCCAAAAAGGTTTCGACCAGAATGATCGGCTCGTGATCGGTCTCCTTTGTGGCGCTGAATACCAGCCGGTAAATGTCGGAGGTCCAATTGAAGGGGATCCGGTAATGTCCGACCACAGCTTCCCCTTCCTCCCGTCGCAAATACGATTGATGAAGGACCTTCCCGGAGCGATCCAATAGCGAGACCGTCACTACTTTGGGCCCGGCAGGAAATGTTTCCGGCAGGTATAGTTTATACCAGATCACCTCACCACTGACGTAAAAGGGCTGATTGGTATGCAATAAGGCGGTGGTTTGGGCTTCCGCAGAGAGGAATGCCAAGCTGAAGCAAATCGCAAAAGTGAAAAAAATGCGTCTCATGCCGACACCTGTTTTTATCTGATGGATCATACCCCTTTCCCCCTCATCTCCCTCGTTCACTCCTCCCAGTAATCGGGTTGCTCCAGGCTGCTTCCCGAAAGGTTGGTGCATTCGCTGCAAAAGGCAACTTCCCAGTTATTCGGGTTGTCACAGAACGAAGTGGGGTTCCCTACTTCCCCCGGCCGGATGAGCCGACGTAGTGTATCGGTACGGGTGGCGTAGAAGAAACCCAGTACGGCCTCGTCGGGATCGTCCACGTTCCGGACGTTACCCGTTACGGAGCCGGGCGTCGGTTCAAAAAGCCCCCCACCCAGGGTGGCATTTTGACGAAGCTGATCCCAATACCGGAAGGCTTCCGCACTAAGCGTTTGTTGGTAAACCGTAAGGTAATAACCGCTGGAGAAAAAGTGATTCAGCGGAATATCTCTCAAAGCCGGGAAGCGCCTCAAGGTATCCTCCGTGGTTTCGCGCCCGTTGAAAAGCAGGATCTGATTCTGGCTCAGATCGTCTTCGACATAGCAGGTTTGCTGGGGATCGAATTGGTTACTGACCGGTGGAGGTGCCTCTATGTATCGATAAACGCCGTCCATTGTCCAGCGCAGAAAGGACTTTTCAGCACTACCGCTGCACAGGGGCGTCGTAATCCTGATCTCCAGAAAATCCCTTTCAAGAATATTACCCCCTTCGTTGCGGACCTCCTGTCGATACTGCCCGATATCGATCTTTTCCATTTCCGCCAAGGGAGGCAAGGTTTCCGGGGCAGAGCGGTACGTACGGCCGTCGGGCAAGGCTACGAAAAGCTGAAAGACCGGTGGCCCCTCCCCGGGCGCTTCGGATTCGAAGAGATCCCGGGGAAGACGCGTCACCTCATTGTTGTTCAGGGCATACTGCGGAAAGGGAACTCCATTGTAAATGAGAAATGCTTCTTCTACGGGCAAGAGCTCGATATTTCCAACCTGATCTTTGATGGCTGCATTGAGGCCAACGGTGATGAAAACTTCCAGAACGCCTTCTCCCTGATCGACAAAGCCTTCAATGACCAGCTTCCTCTCCCCATCTTCCGGTAATTCCAACTGGATTTCGTCAAAGCAAGCCGGTGCCAGGAGCAGCAATGCCATGGATAAGAAGATCCGAAACAGATATGGAGAACTTCTTCTCATTGAAAGGACAGATTCAGGGTTAAAGAAGGTAGGGGACTGCCCAGCACGGCCAGTCGGGTGGTGGTCGGCAACTGGTTGCCGTTGGGACGGAAAAACACGGAGTAGGGGTTTCGCCGCCCATAGACATTATAGACGGAAAAGGTCCAGCTGGTTTTAACCCGTCGATCCTTGCGATAACTGCCATCCACCGTGAAGGCTACATCGAGCCGGTGATAGTCGGGAATACGTACCTGGTTGCGGTCGGAAAACTCAAGGACCGGATACCTGCCGGCTACCGTATTGCGGCCTACCGGGGCGGTGATGGGGCGACCGGTATTGTAGTTGAAGTTGACCACCAGGCTGATCCGGCCCGTAGGCTCCCAGTTGGCCACTACCGACAGTTGATGAGGCTGGTCAAAATAGGCCGGATACCAGTCGCCATCGTTGATCTCCTCGACGCGTTGTTCGCTTCGGGAGTAGGTATAGCTGACCCAGCCGTTGATCGTACCCCGCGTCTTGCGGAGGCTGAGCTCAAGGCCATAAGCCCGGCCTGTGCCGTAAAGCAACTCGGTTTCAATATTCGGGTTACCCGTAAGCTCCGCGAAGTCCTTGAAATCGGTAAGCTGATCGATGTACCGGAAGTAGCCCTCCAGGCTGGTTTCCCACAGATTGTCTCGCAGATTCTGAAAGTACCCCAGCGAGAAACCGTGGGCTCGCTGGGGAGGGATGTACTGGTTGCTCAGTTGCCAGATGCTGACCGGAGTCGGGGTGTTCAGATTGGCCAGCTGACTGATGAATTGGGCGGTACGGCTGTAACCGGCCTTCAGCGAAATTTGGGTATTGAGGGAGTAGCGGATGCCCAGCCTGGGCTCCAGGCTGGAATAAGAAGCCAGCTTCTCCCCATTTCGGGCCGTCGTTTCTCCGGTGATGGTTTCTTCCGTTGGCGCTTCCGGATCCTGGTAGTTGAAATAGGTCCGGGGACCCAGCGCCAGATAATAGACCAGGCGCAGGCCGGCGGTGATGGAGAAGCGCGAAGATGCCTTCCAGCGGGTGTTGGCAAAAAGGGCGGTTTCCAGGGCTTGCTCGTCTTCCAGCACGACCGGCGCAACGGTCGACAGACTCTCGAAAGGAGTTCTCTCGCCCGGGGAATTCCGGTAGAAAATACCCGAGACTCCTCCCAGGACCAACCAGTCGTTATTGGGACTGAAGTTGATCACCTCTTTGATCTTCACGTACCGATAGCGGGTCTCCAACTGGGCGGAAGTGATGCTGTCGCGCAATTCCCGGCCCGTCGCACTGTATTGACTGAGGGTGGCGGAAAGCGTGGAGATCCAGTTGGGGTGCAGCACCTTTTTGTAGGTCAGCTGCCCGCCGTAAGTACTGTAATCGAAACCGAATTCGTCGTTGAAAACGGTTTTGTCCTGCGTGGCATACAGAGACAGGGTGAGTTGGTTGTTGTCATTGAAGCGATGGGCATAGCGCAAGTTGGCGTCGTAAAAGAAAGCCGAGCTTCTTTTTACCTCGGGTACGTTGGTGAGTTGCAATACCCAGTCCGAATAGGTGGCTCGCACCCCGGCTATGAAGCTGCTCTTATCCTTGATGATCGGCCCCTCGGCACTGAGTCGGCTGGCGATGATGCCGATCCCTCCTTTCATTTTGAATTTTTCGGTACTCCCGTCGCGCATCTGCACATCGAGTACCGAGGCAAGCCGGCCGCCGAATTGCGCCGGCATATATCCCTTGTAAAGCTCTACGCTGTTGACCAGGTCCGGATTGAAGGCGCTGAAAAATCCCAGGGCATGGGTAGGATTGAACATGAACATCTCGTCCATCAGCACCAGGTTTTGATCGACGTTGCCCCCGCGGACGTTGAAACCGGCAGCGCCCTCCCCCACCGAACTTACCCCCGGTTGCTGGAGAAGGCTTTTCAGTACATCCACCTCACCCATAAAACTGGGTAATTTTCGGATCTCTTCCGTCTCCAGGCGAGTGAGCCCAATGGTCGAAGAGCTGACGTTGGCGTCGGCGGCTTCGGCTTCTACCACGACCTCCTCCAGCGCGATACTGACCCGTTCCAGCGATACCTTTATTTCGCCATCATTAAAAGCAACCAGCGGAGCCGATAGGGTCGTATAGCCCAGGTAAGAGACCGTCATTTCGTGCCTGCCGATGGGCAGATCAATCGAAAAGCGGCCTTCTGCGTCGGTACTGGTACCTACTTCCAGTTGAGGGAAATAAACCGTAGAGCCCAGGATCGGCTCCCCATTCTCGCTATCTGAAATCGTACCCCTGAGCGTAGCTCTGCCACGGGGACTAATCGATTCCGGAGATCCGATCCCAAAGCTTGTATTCTCGTTCTCCTTTTCTCCGGGTGCCGGACTCTGATTTTCAGAAAGAGCTTCAAAAAAGACCGGTGTATAGAATTGCTCCAGTCTGTCCTTGCGGGCGATCACGATGAGGTAAGTGCGATATTTTAGAAAACCCAAGGAGGTTCCCTCCAGCAAGCGCGTCAGGGCCCGGCCGAGCGGTTCCTGCTCAAAGGCGATCGTTCTCGCAGGCGTCAGCAGCGTGCTGTCGGTCGGCAAGTACAGTTCGAAAGCATACCTCCGGTTGAGATCGGTCAGGATCTCCTCCAATGGAGCCTCTTCGTAGCGTCCGGTGATCCGCAAGCTATCCAGCGATTGGCCGAAAGCCCAAAGGCTGATCAGCAGAAGGGTGACCAGGAGAATGGCTTTACGGAAAAGGGTCGGATTTTTCGTTCGGGTAAAAGTCTTCAAACCTTTTGGGAACTGAACATGGAGATAGTAAAGCCAATGATTACCTCAAGTAAGAAAGGCATTTCCATCGCCTTTTCCCAATATCTCGGTGGGCTTAGTGTAGAAAGTGCGATTTGATAGCAGAGTCCTTCTAAATAAAACCATAAACCTGAATCCCGGACCTACCCCAACTAAAAAGGGGCTCTCCTTTTTGTAGAAAGCCCTTGCTTTTTTGGTCCTTACATGATTAAACAATTATCCAGGCCACCGTCAATGGTGATTTCCGAGCCGGTCATGAACTTCGATTCCTCCGAAGCCAGAAAAACCACGGCATGGGCTACGTCTTCCGGTTGGCCCATATGACCCATAGGGTGCATCTTACCCAAATCCTCTTTGGAGGATCCGGTTATTTCGGCCCCGTAGTCTGCCATGCCGGTGTCGATGTATCCCGGGTGAATGGAGTTTACGCGTACCTTTTGCTGGGCGTACTCGGCGGCAACATCCTTGTTCATGATCCGGACGGCCCCTTTGGAAGCTCCGTACAAAGCGTGCCCGGCCAGCCCTTTCAAGCCGGCTACTGACGACATATTGATGATGGATCCGCCTCCGTTTTGCGCCATGTGCGGGGCCAGGTACTTCATACCCAGAAAAACGCCTTTCACGTTTACAGCCATCAGTTTATCGAATTGCTCCATGCTGGTCTCGGCTACCGGTGCGATGATGTAGATTCCGGCATTGTTGAGCAGGATATCGACAGGGCCGAGGTCGGATTGAACCTTTTCCAGCACCTTTTTCCACTGTTCTTCCCGGGTAACGTCCTGCTGGTAAAACTTTACCGCTCCGTTGGAAGAGATCTCCTGAGCTATTTTTTTCCCGTTTTCCGCATCAATATCTGTGATGGCAACCTGGGCGCCTTCTTTCAGCAATGCTTTCGCAATGGCTTTGCCAATACCGTTGGCTCCACCCGTCACCAGGGCTATTTTGTCTTTAACTCTTTGCATAACAATTGTTTATATTTTCTCGTGAATCAATCGTCTCTGCAACGGATAGCCGAAAACGATGTTCGGCCGGTTTCATCCCCAAGCCGGAGAAAGTTTGCCAGGGCATGAAAGGAAATGGGGTCCGGAAACCGGAAGGTGCCCCCGGAAGCCTCCCTTTTGAGCTTGAAAAAACGTAAATTATACAGGACCAACTCCACGATGATGAACGCGAAATACAAACCCAGGATCGAGTCCTTTCTGCAATCCAAAAGCATTGCTGTGCTGGGTTATTCCAGCCAGGGCAGCCAGCCGGCCAATGCCATTTACGAAAAACTGAAAAAGAACGGCTACCGGGTTTTTGCTGTCAACCCGAAAGCGGATCAGATCCGCGAGGTGCCCTGCTATCCGGATGTGAAGTCCATCCCCGAAGCGGTGGAGGGGGCGGTGGTGTGTACGCCGGCCCATGCCTCCGAGCAGGCGATAAAGGAATGCGCCGAAAAGGGGATCGCGCAGGTGTGGATGCACACAGGATTTGGGCCCGGCAGTTACAGCCCCGAGGCCTTTAAAACGGCGAAAGAGCTGGGGCTGGCGGTCATCCCCGGCGGCTGCCCCATGATGTATGTGAAACCCGATATCTTCCACCGCTGCATGGGCTGGCTGAAGAAGCTGCCGGAGTAGGGAGTGAATTGGGTAATCCTTAGCCCCTCCTCAGGAATTTAAATCATGAAAAGCTCGCAGGCCATAGTTTGAAACTGGGGCGCGGTATGCTCGTGCTGCCGGATGGGCGGGAGTTGTATTTTGTAGCAGGCTGGGCCTGGGGCTTGGGGGGAGTTATGTGATTAGTGGGTCAGGGATGGGTATTTTAATGGAAAAACTAAATGGAAAAAGACTTACGGATCAGGATATTAGAACATTTGGTCAACAATGGTCAATCAACCGAAGAAACCATCCTGAATGATTTTTTGGGAAAAAGCGGCGAAGATTTGGGGGTCATCCGCCGATCTCTGATTGAGTTGATTGAAAGCGGATATGTAAAAATATCCAACACGGAGAATCACAAGGCGATTCAGGAATTGAATGAACAACTAAATTCTACAACCCAGCGCGGTACGCCCCATCAGGATGCGGAGGATAAAAAGTCTTGCAAAAGATTTTTACATGATGTTGGGAACCACAAAAAAATCAGACTCAAAATAAGGGCATACGCGACCGTCAAAGGAATCAATTTCCTGATTGAATACCATAAACTCCATGACGATGCCGCGTTGTCCAAATGGCAGCGAAAGGCATTTTGGTTGTTGTTCACATTCGCCATCTTGAGTCCATTCATATCCGGTCTGATCGTTACCCAATGCCAAAAGAATACCATCCAACTGACCCGACCATCCATCCCCGCAACAGAGGACACCGCAGCCACGCAACTCATGCCCCGTGATTCCATATTATTTAGTTGCCCCTGATAAACAATACTTCCAGCTACAAGCCACTGAAAATTAG
>CAZXIX010000014.1:0-59936 GCA_964640855.1 uncultured Saprospiraceae bacterium | reverse complement strand
CCTTCATAAGTTGACGCTTTACCGGTCAACCTATATCAGGGACGTACAGGGTATCGGGAATTTGGTATCGGGTATCTGGGTATCAGAATTCTGGTTTTTCGGAACTGCGGGCGGATTTCCCTTTAGGGAATGAAAGGGCGCGGTAGGAATGTGGTTAAGTGGGTATCAGGGTAGCAGTTAAAAGTTGACAATTAGCGGAAATTTTCTCCTTTAAACGCTTAAACATCTCTCCTCTGGAAGTCAGGGGTTATTTTTTGCCACTGGCTCTTGGCGTTCCTGGCGTCTTCTTCGTGCGCTTGGCGGTGAAAGGCGGGCTTTCCCTTTTTACCGCGAAGGACGCTAAGGCCGCGAGAAAGCGGGTATCAGGTATTTGGTATCGGTTGAGTGGTTAAGTGGTTAAGTAGGTATCGGGTCGAAGCGAAGCGGAGATCCTGACAAGCGGGAGAAATATCACCCCCATGCAATCAGTCTGATTCGCTTCGTCAGGGTATCGGGGCGGGATTATTCGAAAACCAGAGAACACTCCCCTGTGATGCCATGATCCCGTTATTCTGCGAAGAAAAGTGAAAAGCGTTGGTTTCTTTCTGATACTACCCTTAATTTGCCCGCTTACGGAAACTCCGCTCACAGAACCCTTTCCTGATGCTTTCCAAATCTGCCACCCGGACCGCTCTTTATTTCGCTTTGGGCGCTGCTCTTTTCTATATTCCTTTCAATGGCGGTGTTCACCTTTTTGATTGGGACGAGATCAATTTTGCAGAAATCAGCCGGGAAATGCTGTTCCTGGGAGAATACAGCCGGGTTTACGTGAATTTTGAGCCTTTTTACCAAAAGCCGCCCTTCTTTTTCTGGTTGCAGGCGGGCGCCATGCACCTGTTTGGCGTCAACGAATTTGCTGCCCGTTTTCCGAACGCGCTTTGCGGGGTGTTGACCCTTCCCCTACTCTACCTGATCGGCCGCCGGCTTTACTCCCACCGCAGAGGATTGATCTGGGCCGGTGTTTACGGCGCCTCCGTACTTCCCTTTCTTTATTTCAAATCGGGCATCATCGACCCCTGGTTCAACCTGTTCATCTTCCTGGGGCTCTATTTTTTCATCCTTTCGGTCTGGAAGCGCAACGGCACGAACGGGATCGATCTCCACCGCAACAAGTGGTTCTATTTGTTGGTCGGCGGCCTGTTGATCGGCATGGGGATTCTCACCAAAGGCCACGTCGCCTATCTGGTCGCCGGACTGGTCATGTTCGTTTACTGGGTCTGGAAACGGTTCCGCATGTACGTTCACATCCCGGAATTTGTGTTCTTCAGCCTGGTGGCCTTCCTGGTCATGACGGCCTGGTTTGGATGGGAAACCCTGAAAAACGGACCGGAGTTCTCTGTCGAATTCATCAAATACCAATACCGCTTGTTCAGCACGCCGGATGCGGGGCACAAGGGGTTTCCGGGTTATCATTTTGTGGTCTTGCTGGTTGGCGTATTCCCGGCCTCCCTGTTCGCGATCCGCGCCTTCTTCAAAATGCCTCAGGAGGAAAGCCCGACCCAACAAGACTTCCGCCTGTGGATGAAGATCCTTTTCTGGGTAGTCCTGATCCTGTTCAGTGTCGTGCAATCCAAGATCGTCCATTACTCTTCGCTCTGCTATTTCCCGCTGACCTTTCTGGCCGCCACGGTTATCGATTCCTGGTTGGGGGACAAGATATCCTTCCCGCGCGGGCTTCAGTTTGGTTTGTATGCCGTAGGTGGACTGTACATGCTGGCCATTTTCGCCCTGCCCTGGATCGGTCAGAACCCCCAGATGATAGCCCCTCTGTTTGACGATCCCTTCGCTCATGCCAACCTGGAAGCCGACGTCCGCTGGACAGGCTGGGAAATGCTACCCGGATTTTTGCTGCTGGGACTTCTCCTGGGCAGTCATCAATTACGAAAAAGGAACCGAAAGGGCCCGAGCATGCTGCTCCTTTTTGGAGGTATGCCCATTTTCCTCATGCTGACCCTTTTCTTTTTCATCGGGCGGATAGAGGCTTATTCCCAGCGGGCGGCCCTGGAGTTTTTCAAAGAGCGGGAAGGCCAGCCCATCCGGGCCATGGCCTATGGGTACAAAACCTACGCTCACCTCTTTTACGGCACTCCTACCCGGCGGGGCCAATACTGCTTTTCCAGCGAAGGCTTGTATGAGGAATTTCAGAAATGCTCCGACGAGCTCCTGTATGGCGACGTAGACGATCCGGTAATCATCATTACCCGCATCAACCGGGCCGAAGAACTGGAAGCCATGGACAACCTGGAAAAAATAGAATCCAGGAACGGATTTGTCTTTTTTACCCGGAAATCGGCCGGAGATTGATCCATCTATTCCCGGCAGCAATCCTGAGTCCGCCAGGTCGGTTCTCGTCCGGAAAAACCAAAGGGACGGCCCCAGCCCGGGAACAGAGGCCTGTATCCCCATGAGCAAATGCAAGGGCGCGCAGCGGGAATTTTAGCCCCCTTTTTGCCCGGTAAACGGCCGAAAACAGAGCCTTTGCATCCGGAAGCGGAATAAAATGCCCGGGCGGACCTTCCCCTCACCAGCTTTTTGCTACTTTTTAGGCTTGTTTGCGCTGCCGCAAATCCATCCTTTAAGCCGGTAAGGCTAAAGGATAAACCCTATCTTCGCGATTAGATCGCTGGGAAAAGGAAAGATTGTTAGCCAATAATGTGTTCGATTCGTGCGCCTGAATAAAATTAGCCTGCAAAACGCACCTGATAACGAGATCCTGTCCTTGTTCAGAAGGACAGGCAACAAGGCATTGCTGGGGGCATTGTTCCGCAAGCATTTGCATCGCATTACAGGTCTTTGCTTCTACTATCTGAAGGATGAAACGCTGAGTGAGGATGCCACGATGGACATTTTCGAGCAGGTTGTCCTCAAAATTGACCAATACGACATACAGAATTTCGAATCCTGGCTTTACCAGGTGACCCGAAACCACTGCCTCAAACTGCTGAAAGGACGTTTCTGGGAAGGAAATACGCCTATTTCAGAAATTAACGAGGAAATTTTTATGGAATCCGGACCGGATTCTGATCCTATAGATAGGGAAACTAAACTGGAGGCGCTAAGCGTGGCGCTTCAGGACTTAAATGGACCGCAACGCGAATGCATCGTACTTTTTTATTTGAAAGGACTTTCCTACAAACAGATCGAACTGGAGACCTCTTATTCGGTAAAAGAGATCAAGAGTCACATCCAGAATGGAAAGCGAAACCTGAAAAATGTGCTTGCAGAACGACTGCGTTCCCAGCATTAACCAAGGAAAATGGATCAGAAACCCCCAAAAGAAACAATGGATCGAAAATCGTTTTTTGAACGACTCCGCCATCCGGAAGAAACCGGAGAGCTGGATGAATTTTCCAGAAAAGCGATTGAAGGAGCCCGCCAACTGGGAGATCCGGATCGGTTCGAGGCTATTCTCAATCGATTGGATCAAAAAATTGAACGGCAATCCGGTTCCGGCAGGAAGCCAGGTATTGTCCGATTGCCTTTTATTCTGGGGGTGGCGGCCTCACTCTGCCTGCTGATCCTGGCCGGCAATTGGTGGTTGCAGCGAGATCAAAGACTGGCCTACAGTCACTTCGACTCCCTGCCTTCCGCCCTGGCGCAATCCGATATATCCCGATCTCCACTGGGGCAGATCGATGCCGTTCAGGCGGCTTTGCTGAAATACGAAAGCGGAGAATACGATGCAGCCATTCCGCTTTTTGAAGAAGCTTTGGAATCCTACAATAAAGATTCCTCCATTCTCAATCTGTACTACGGTATTTCACTGCTGGGAAGCAGAAAGTCCGCAGAGGCCATCAAGCCGCTGGGCAAAGCAACCCAGAATCGGGAAGATAGTGTTCCTCTGCAACGGGCGTCCACCTGGTATCTGGCTTTGGCTTATCTGGCAGAAGGGAAAAAAGAAGCCTGCCGGGAAAACCTCTCAGAGCTGATCCGCGAACCGGGGGATTACCACAACCAGGCCGTCAATTTGAAAAAAGAAATGGACGGACAGTAAGCCCGATCCCTACCAAAAGAGCCGCAATCATGATTCCGGCCCATACCGCTCTGGGCCAATAAGCGTATTTTTCTTTCAGCTCCAGCAGGTCGTCGTCTCCGGAGTAAAGCACGCCTCCCCAAAAATAAGGATGCACCAATAACTCACTGGAATACTCTGCCAGGTAAGTCCGCTTCGCCTCGTTCAAAGCATCCGGTTTGTTCATCCCACGCTCGAGGTTGTCATAAAACAATTGCATAAGATGGGCCGTGATCTTGTCCTTGACCGGCCACAGGGTCATGATCAAATTCGGCGAACCGGCAAAGGCGAAAGCCCTGCCCAGGCTGTAAGCTCCTTCGCCTTCGCGGACAAGGCCCATGCCCGTATTGCATGCGCTCAGTATGACCAGATCTGCATTCAGGGTCAGACCGTAGATCTCATGATTGCGTAGTTCGTATTCATCGGGGGCACCCCCCGTCCCGGCGAAAACCAATCGGGAAAACGCGGGCAGTTCGTCATCGATCAAGGTATGCGTGGCTATGTGCAAAACGGAAAAATGAGAGGCGTGCTCCAGAAAGGCTTTTTTCGTGGCTTCTTTTCCAAGGAAGAATTCCCCGTGAAAGCGTTCGGAAAGCAGTTGGACTTCCTGCTGGGCCCCTTCGAGCGGCATCAGGGGACCCGCATCTTGAGTCAGATCCACTTTTTCAAAACCCGGAGCCATGGCCAGGATCTCCCCTTTTTGACGGAAGGAATCCCGGGTTTGCATCTCTGCCAATAAGCCTACTTGTCCGGAAAGCAGATACCTCACATTCACCTGTTGAATGAGAAAAGGCTTGTCGCGTATCCTTCCGAAGGGAGGACCCACGGGTTGCGTCAGCAGGGTTTCAAAAGGCAGAAAACTGAGGACGCCATCCGTGATCAGGCACAGGTTTCTGCCCAGGATCTCTTTTTCGATGGGTTGGAGCAAGATCCTATACAGGTCATGCCCCAGCGACCAGTAGGAATCCTCCTGGTTCAGAATGGATGCCCTGAAATCCAGGACCAGCTGATCCAGGTTTTCCGGTTTGGGCCAGCTGATCAGTTCCTTTCCCTCCTTGCTCAGCAGGAAGGCGTAGATATACTCTTTTCCCAGAAAATACTCCAGTCCGATCTCACTCTCGCCGATGACATGCTCCCGGACTTGGTCAATGTCCGAAAAGTCGAGCGACTGCCGCATATTGTAATATTGGGCAAAATCTTTTTTCAGGGTGGCCCAGATCGAGTCCAGTTCTTTTCGTTTGCCGGCCAGCGAAATCGCCAATTGGTCGTCTTCCCGATCGACCACCTCCCCCCAGCGCGCTACGTTTGAGAAGAACTCGATCTCGCTGATCAGGTCGCGTTCTCGTTTGATCAGTTCCAGCGGCACGCCTGTGAAATCCCGCGCGTACAGGCTGTTCAGGCTTTCGGCCACCAGTTGGAATTTATTCTTCTCGGCGAATTGAAAAGCGAGATTCAAATATACCTCTCTTCGGGTGCGCCGATAGAGTTTTTCGCACGTTTGGATAGCCCCGTTATACAGTTCCAGGGTTCCCGATCGCAGGTTGGATTTGGTGCGCGTATCCTGAAAAAGCAGATGCATTTTGGAGGTAAGCGAATCGGCCAGTATGTACACCTTGAGGGCATCTTGAAGCAGGCGGTTGTCGGTGAGCTGATTGACTCCTTTTTCGTAGATCAGGGCACCCTTGGCCTCAAGGATCTCCAGGGTAGCATCGTAATTCTGTATTTGATCCAGATGAGGATTATTCCGAAAAGGGTTATTTCCGCTAAAACCCGGCGTTATGGTTTGCAGAGCCTGGTGTACCAGACGAATCCCTTCATCCACCTGTCCGGCTTCGCCCAGCAGCGTGCCTTTGATCAGATAGGCTCGCGCCTCCAGCGAAAGGGCACTCGTTTTTAGCCGGGTAGCCTTTTCGATCGCGCGCATAGCTTCTTCCGGGTCGCCGGTTTGCGACCAGATACGCGCCTTGTAGTTCAGCGTTTGCTTGAGGTTCAGATCTTTTCCTGAAGATCCTTCCATGTAAGCCAGGGCCCGGTTGACCAGGTCTTTGGCTTCTTGTTCATTGCCGAAAACCCAATGGGCGACGGCCATATCCTGCAAAATGTCAATGGAGTTGTCCGAGTCGGGCGGATATACTTCGTAACAATATTCCAGGGCAATATCCAGGTATTCGAAGGCATGCTCCGGATCGTCGAGGGAAACATACCACTGCCCCAGATTTTTGTAACCTTTGATCTTCTCCTCTTTCAGCTCGGTAAGCCGGAGAGCTTCTTCTTGCAGGTCAATGGCTTTGCGAAAATTTCGCTTTTTGGAATAGGCGAAGGCCAGATTATGCAGGGCGCTGGCTTCCCCACCCCGATAGGATATGGCACGCGAGATCTGCACGGAAGTATCGAGGTAAGCGATGCACTGCTCCCAATATTCGCGTCGTCCGAAGGCTGCTCCCAGATTAAAATAGGCGTCGGCCATGCGCTCGCTTTCCCAACCATGGGTTTTCAGGGCCTGATCAAAGGCCAGCCGGTAATATTCCATCTGGCGTGCGTAATCCCCGATGGAGGAGTAAAAGACGCCTATATTCTGGCAAAGCTGCACGTAATAAGCGATGGTATCCGGATTCAGGCATTGATCAATTTTTTCCTTTCCGGCCAAGCTGATATCGATCGCCTCCTGCTTGTGGCTCAACTGATAATGGGCTTCCCCCAGCCAAAGGGCAGACCAGCCCTCCCAGTAACAGTCTTCCGCCTTTCGGGCCTCGGCATGGATCTCTTCGAGCAAACGGAGGGCCGGATCGAATTGCTCCTGCTGAATGAGGCGTTCCGCCACCGGGATCTTCGACCTCCAGATCGAGACGCCCGACTGCCCTGACGCCTGGACGCAGGAGAGTCCAACCCATATCAGAAGAACAATTCCTCTCATTTGACCTTTCATACAGATGGATAAAGTTAGCGTATTGAAAGCATCCTGCCATGTGGGCTTCGGATTTTGATCGTCTAAAATCTATGACCATTCCGGATTACAGCGAAAAATGGGCCAAAGAGCTCTGGGCTCTGCAAGAATACTGGCGGGCAGGTCGGTCTCTGGGTGCCCCCTCCCTGCATGAGCGCCGCAGGCATTACGGCAATACGCTTTGGCAATACGTCCTGATCCAGGAGGCAGACTCAGGCCATCCGAACCTGAAGGTGCTGTTCTTCCACGGAGGAGCCTGGACTTTCGGCCGACCGGAACGCTTCCGGCATCATGGGTATGCCTTTATTCGGGAAGATCTGGATTGCGTCCTGCCCTCCGTGCGCCGACTCCCCTGGCACCACGGTATGCACATCCGGGAAGATCTGGTTTCCATTCTGAAATTACTGGACGAGCAATTCGGTAGCGAGCCGAAATGGATCGTAGGCGGGGTTTCCTCCGGAGGCCACCTGGCAACCCTCCTGGCAACGGATCCCGAAATCGGAAGGGCGGCCAACTGGGATCCCTCCCGCTTCGCCGGCTTAATGGTGATCGCCCCGCCCCTCGACCTGGAAAAGATGCCCCGCATGGTTCGCTTGGCATTGAAACGGGGACAAACCGATTCCTCTCCCAACACGATCAACCCCATTCGATTCGTAGAGCGAGCCCCTAACCTGGAAGTCCTGCTGATCCAAAGCCAGGATGACCCCGTGGTGCAGGATTCGGCTATCCAGCCGTGGATAGAGGCCCGCAAGAAACATTTCCCCGAAAAAACAGAATGGCTTCGCCTCCAAGGAAAAGGCCATATCGATCTGGTCAAATGGTCTTTTCCGGACCATGAACTGCAAGCCGTCTTTCAGAAGTGGGTCAGAAAGATCAAAAAGGTAGAAAAGCAGGACGGACAAGTGGAAAAACCCATTTAATCCAGGTTCTTCTGTCGCATCTCCTCCACCTCTTCGATGGTTTTGGGGATGGGCTCCCCCAACAGCCGGGATCCGCCGGAGGTAATGGCCAGGTTGTCCTCAATCCGGATTCCGGAAAAATCGTGGTAGTCCGGGAGTTTATCGTAAGCGATGAAATCCTTGTGCAAGCCCTCTCCTTCCCATTTCTCAATCAAGGCGGGAATGAAATAAAGCCCTGGTTCGACCGTAAGTACGAAACCTTCCTTCAGTCTTTTGCCCAGCCGGAGCGATTTCAGACCGAATTGCTGGCTTCGTCCTATCTCATCGTCGTAGCCCACCAGATCCTCGCCCAGGCCTTCCATGTCGTGCACATCCAAGCCGATCATGTGGCCCAGGCCGTGCGGAAAAAAGAGCGCATGGGCACCCGCTTCCACGGCATCCTCCGCTTTTCCGGTCATGAGTCCCAATTGGATCAAGCCATCGGCCAAAATCCGGCATGCCTTCAGATGGACATCCCGGTAGGGAACCCCGGGTCGGAGCGCTTCGATGGCACCCAACTGAGCATCCAGTACAATCTGGTAAATGTCTTTTTGACGGGGAGAGAAAGTCGGGCTGACGGGAAAGGTCCGCGTGATGTCCCCGGCATAATGATGGGCCGTCTCGGCACCGAAATCTCCCAGCACCAACTGCCCGGCCTCCAGCCGGTTGTGATGGTGATGATTGTGCAAGACCTCTCCGTGTACCGTCAGGATCACCGGATAGGCCAGATCACCTCCTCCTGCCACGGCCAGGCCTTCGACGAGGCCGGCCAGTTCGGCTTCCAGCATGCCCTTTCGGGCCGACTGCATGGCGGCCCGGTGCATGCGGCCGGTGGTGCGGACTGCCCGATCCATTTCCTCGATCTCCCGCTCCGACTTGATCTCCTGCTGGGCTACCACGGCCCGGATCAGATCTTCGGAAGCCCCGTTGCGAATATCCTTTTCGTCCTTGAGCAGAGCCCGTTGCAGAAAAAGGATGGACTCCCCGCGAAAGGGAGGCAGATAGTGCAGAGGGCGACCTTCCTGCTGAATGGCATCCAGCTTTTCCGACAGGTTGGCAATGGGTTCGGAGTTGGAGATCCCGGATCGCTCGCAGAGTTCGATCAAGGATGGCTGAGGTCCCATCCAGATCTCGTCATCCAGAGAAAAGACTGGTCCATAAAGCGTTTCAGTGCCTTCTTCGGCATCGATCAACAAAGCCAATTGCGGGATATCCAGGCCGGTGAAATAAAGGAACGAGCTATCCTGCCGGAAGACGTAGGGATTGCCGGTATAGTTTTTGGGACTCTCCCTGTGACCCAGAAAAAGAATGTATCCCGTGGTTACGGATTCGAGGAGTTGGCTACGTCTTTCCAGGTAGGTAGGAGCTTCGAACATAGGGATATGCGCTGATCACCTTAAAGGTACAAATACCCCTTACTACCGCAAGCACGGATTGTCAATTCCCGGCACCTTTCCGCTTTTTGATCTCGTCCCGGATCTCAGCCGCTTTTTCGTAATCCTCCTTCCCGAGGGCCTCCTGGAGTTGTTGATCCAATTGATCCGCCGACATATTTGCTATGGGTATGTCTTCTGAGGGTTTCTTGACCACCGGGCCTTCCTCTCCACCTTCTTCTTCCCAAACCATACCGGCCTGATCCATAATATTGGGATAGGTGTAGATGGGGCACCCAAAGCGGACCGCCAAAGCAATGGCATCGGAGGTTCGGGCATCCACCTCCAGGGATTCCCCGTCGGGTTGCATGCAAATGAGTGTGCCGTAGAAAATCCCCTCCTTCAAATCCGAAATAACCACTTCCTGGAGCTTGACGCCCAGATCGTCGAGGGTATTCCTAAACAGATCGTGAGTAAGCGGCCGGGCCGGCTTGATACCTTCCACGGCCAAAGCAATGGATTGGGCCTCGAAACCGCCAATGACAACCGGGAGCCTTCGCAGACCTTCCTCTTCTTTCAAGACAACGACAAAACTGCTGGGCTGGGATGAACTATTGGCCAAGGCCACCACCTGCAATGCGATCTTATCCATATTAGAATGCTCTATTTTTAATTGAGCAGAACGACGTTCTTGCTAAGGTAACAAATGGAAATTGCGCGGGTTTCTTTTTTCGGAAAAATGAATTCCTCCAGACGGGGGCCGAAAGGCCGTGTCCTTAAAGGCATCTCACCTACGCCTGTCTCCGGGCTTTATCCCTTGCCCCTCATCCCAGATACAGTGCCGCTTCTTTTTTGATGGCCAGTTGGGCCTGCTGGAGAGGGTCGGTCTTCTGTTCCTGCAATTTCCGGATGATTGCATCGGCAAGCTCCCGGGCATCCCCCTGGGAGGGAAGACCTTCGGATGCCGTGCTGATCACGTCCAGCGAAAAGTCCTTGGCCAGTTTGATGATCTCCCAGAGCTGGCTCGAAACGTAGACCTGCTGGGTGACGTTGTGCTCATATTCCTGCTGAATGGCCAGAAGCAAGGCCAGCCGGAATTCGGAGACGGTCATGCCGTTCTTGCGGGTGCGCAGCAGCAAATTCGGCAAAGTAATGCGTTCGCAAAAAAGGGAAAGCCGTTCGTAGGCCTGCATCTTGAGAGGCAATCCCTGGCTTTGACTGCTTTTCTGCAGGTCGTATTGCCGCGCCTGGCGTTGCGCGTCGAAGAACTGTTTCATCAAATGGTATACCGTAAAGAAGACCACCAAAGCCGGAATGGTGGCGACCAAAATCTGCAACAGTATCTCTACCCAAACTGGCATAGGCTGATTCTATATCGGGGCAAAGTAAAGGATTTCCGGTTGCCGGGAGAAATGGGTTTCCTGCTTTCCTGCTCTTGTGCCGGAAAATACCCCGACCCACATGCCCAGAACCCGGGAAAAAGCTTCTGGAAATCACCAAAGTGCCGACCCAAAAGAGTAAAAATGACCGTTCCCGCAAAAAAGGATCAAACCCAAAGTCCTTTCCAGACGTTTGCAAAATGTTTAGCTTTGTCATTAGCTAAGAAAAGTAAGTGATCATGATAGAAACAACAACCGATACACAGCCCATTTCCCTGACGGAAGGAGCCGTCAAGCAACTGGCCCGGATCAAACAAGAACAGAATGTACCGGACGATCACGGATTGCGCGTGGGCGTCAAAGGAGGCGGATGCTCCGGTTTTTCCTATATCCTGGGATTTGATGTGCAAAAGGAAAACGATCAGGTTTTTGAGATCAGCGGTTTGAAGGTATTCTTGCAAAAAGCCCATGCCATTTATTTGCTCGGTATTGAGATCGATTGGCTGGAGGGGTTGAATAACCGCGGATTCACTTTTAATAATCCCAACGCCAAGGAAACCTGCGGGTGCGGAACCTCGTTTTCCGCCTGATCGCTCCTTGTCGACAAAAAAAGGCTGCGCCGGGTCTCGGTGCAGCCTTTTTTCTTAGGTAAAACCAGAAGTCGGTTACATATTCCGGATGATCTCATCTCCGTACTCCGAGGTCTTCAGCAGAGTCGCACCCTCCATCAATCGATGAAAATCATAAGTCACCTGCTTTTTGGAGATCGCTCCTTCCACCCCTTTGATGACCAGGTCGGCGGCTTCTTTCCAACCCATGTACCGCAGCATCATCTCTCCGGAAAGGATGACCGAACTTGGATTCACCTTGTCCAGGCCGGCATATTTGGGAGCGGTGCCATGCGTAGCCTCGAAAATGGCCTTTCCCGTCTCGTAATTGATGTTGGCGCCCGGGGCGATGCCGATTCCGCCGACCTCTGCGGCCAGGGCATCGGAGATGTAGTCGCCGTTCAGGTTCAGGGTAGCAATAACGGAGTATTCGTTCGGGCGTGTGAGGATCTGTTGCAGAAAGGCGTCGGCTATGACGTCCTTGACCAATAATGCTCCCCCGGCAAGGGCTTTTTCCTGCGCCTTGTTGGCTGCCTCCCGGCCTTCTTCTGAAGCTATTTTATCGTACTGAGCCCAGGTAAAGACCTTGTCGCCGAATTCGCGCTCAGCACATTCGTACCCCCACTCCTTGAATTTGCCCTCGGTGTATTTCATAATGTTGCCCTTGTGCACCAGGGTCACGGAAGGCAGGCCGGTTTCCAGGGCGTATTTGATCGCCGACCGGACGAGTCGCTCGGTACCCTCTACGGAAACCGGCTTGATGCCCAGGGAAACCGTGTCAGGGAACCGGATCTGGGTAACGCCCAGTTCTTCCTGCAGGAATTTCTTCAGCTTTTCTACTTCCTCCGAACCGTTCAGGTATTCGATCCCGGCATAGATATCTTCGGTATTCTCGCGGAAAATGACCATATCCACCTTTTCGGGTTGGCGAACCGGGGAGGGAACGCCGGTGAAATAGCGAACCGGGCGCACGCAGGCATACAGGTCGAGTTTCTGGCGAAGCGCCACATTCAGCGAGCGAATGCCGCCCCCTACGGGCGTGGTCAAAGGTCCTTTTATGGCCACCAGGTATTCGTCAATGGCATCCAAGGTAGCCTGGGGTAGCCATTCCCCGGTCTGGTCGAAAGCTTTTTGCCCGGCCAGGACCTCTTTCCATTCGATCTTGCGCTCTCCACCATAGGCTTTCTCCACCGCCGCATCCAGGACCCGGACCGAGGCCGCCCAGATATCCGGTCCGATACCATCGCCTTCGATAAAAGGTACAACCGGGTCAGAGGGCACGACCAGTTTACCGTCTTTAATTTCGATCTTTGTTCCGCTCATCGTATTTCTGTATTTTGTTTAGAAGGCCGGAAGGTGGCCAGGCATTAAAACGCCCCAAAGTAAACGAAAAATAGGGACTTCAGAGGCCGACAGCCTTGCCGATTCCATCCGTTTTTCTCCACCCGAAAATTGTCCGTATGAAAACCAGGATTATTAGTCTTTTCGTCTTGTGTTTATCTTTTCTGGCGGCCTGCAAAACGCAACAATCCAATGGATCCACCTCCCCTTGCTCCCAAACCGGGACCTATGTGGACATGCAGGGCCTGGACGGTTGTACCTTCCTGATCCAACTGGAGGATGGGCGGAAATTGCTTCCCATCTACAGCCGGGAACCCGACTTTCAGCCTAAAGACGGGATGAAGGTTCGCCTGGACTTCAAACCGACCGACGAAATGGCTTCCGTCTGCATGGCGGAGGATCTGATAGCGGAGATCACCTGCCTGGAGAGAATGAAGGAATGAAGAATGAAAGAATTAGTAGCTGGAAGGTGTTTGTATAACTACTTGTAAACGCGGCGAAGCCGCTGAAAACTGGCTGCAAAAACCTGCTTTGAAACACTAAATCATGAACAACCCACTACTCGATCCTACAGGAGAAGAAAGGACCTTCGAGGAAATTCAGGTGGAAAAGAACTTGCGGCCCAAAGCTTTGCATGACTTTTCGGGGCAGCCCAAGATCGTGGAAAACCTGAAGGTATTCATTGCGGCGGCGCTTCAGCGGGGAGAAGCCCTGGATCACGTATTGCTGCACGGCCCGCCCGGCCTGGGGAAGACCACCCTTTCTCACATCATCGCCCATGAGCTGGACGCCAACCTGAAGATGACCTCCGGGCCAGTATTGGAAAAACCCGGGGATCTGGCCGGCCTATTGACCAACCTGGAGGAAGGTGACGTGCTCTTCATCGATGAGATCCACCGTTTGAACACGGTCGTGGAAGAATACCTCTACTCGGCTATGGAAGACTACCGGATCGACATCATGATCGATTCCGGTCCCAACGCCCGCAGCATACAGATTAGCTTGAATCCCTTTACGCTGGTAGGCGCCACCACACGCATGGGACTGCTCACCTCGCCCATGCGGGCCCGTTTCGGCATCAATTGCCACCTGGACTATTACGATGTGGCCGTGCTGGAGAAGATCATCTTTCGCTCGGCCGGCATCCTGGACATTCCCATCGATAAGCCCGGAGCCCTGGAAATCGCCCGCCGCAGTCGCGGTACCCCTCGAATCGCCAATGCCTTGCTTCGCCGGATCCGGGATTTCGCCCAGATCAAGGGAGATGGAAAGATCGATCAGGCCATCGCCAATTTCGGCCTGGAGGCCCTGAACGTCGACGAAGGCGGACTCGATGAGATGGACAACAAGATCCTGAGTACCATCATTCACAAATTCAAAGGCGGACCGGTAGGCCTGACCACCATCTCCACCGCCGTTGGCGAAGAGCCGGGTACGATAGAAGAGGTCCACGAACCTTTCCTGATCATGGAGGGCTACATCCAGCGTACGCCCCGCGGGCGGGAAGCCACCGAGAAAGCCTACAGGCACATTGGGGTGGTTCCACCGGGACGGGAAGGGACGTTGTTTGGGTGAATATTTCTATTTCAAATTCTTTATTTTTAATTCTTTCATGGTTCACTCTTAATTGTCTCAACCCCCTGTCTCTGGAAATCGCCTTGGAGCGAATAGAAAGAGCAAAAGAATTGGAACTTCCCATATTGGATCTTTCCCATCTGGGACTCAAGGAAATCCCCTCCGAGGTCTCGGATCTTCCCCCCTTTACCCATCTTTTTCTGAGAGACAATCCGATCGCGGATCTTGTGCTGACAAGGCAAGGTCTTCGTTCGCATTTAATCGCCGCAGGGATATCCGCCTGGCGATTTCAATCACCTGTACTAAAACGCTACGGCACGTATAGTTCGTGAAAGGCTAATACGCGCCGAAAGAACTCTTTCTCACCTAAGCTGAAGCAGCCGATCCCGTTTCATTATTCCATTGTTCGCTGTTCGAATGATCCTCTGTTGGAATATTCCCTACCTTCAGCCCGCCCTACGGTAAACCCAATGAGCCTTCTCGTCCGCTACCGCATCGACATCAAGGAAACCTTCGCTCTTTCCCTGCCGCTCATCGTCGGGCAAGTCGGTCAGGTGTTGGTTTTAGTCGCCGATAACATCATGGTGGGGCAGCTGGGTACCCAGGAGTTGGCCGCCATTTCCCTGGGGATTGCCATTTTTTCCATCTTTTTCGTGGTGGGCCTGGGTATCAGCTTCGCCCTGCCGCCGCTGGTATCCGAAGCCTTTGGCAAAAAGGATGCGGACAAGATCAGTTCCAGCCTGGCCAACAGCCTCCTGGTCAACCTGATTTATGCGCTGATTGTCCTGATCCTTGCCGAATCCTTAATGAGCCAGTTGTACCGGCTGGGACAGGAACCGGAGGTCGTCGAGCTGGCGATACCTTATCTGAGGCTTTCTGTCTACTCGATTTTCCCCTACATGATCTTCCAGGCGTTTCGTTTCCTCACCGACGGGATGGGAAAAACGATCATCAGCATGAATGCCCTGCTGATCGGGAATGGGGCCAATATCCTGCTGAATTACTTTCTGATCTTCGGTAAAGCCGGATTCCCGGCCCTGGGGGTTACGGGGGCGGGACTCAGCTCCCTGATCGCCCGGGTCCTGATGGTCATCGTTTGGTTGGGGCTGATCTGGAGCCAACCCGCCTTTCGCAAGCCGGTCCTGGATTTGCTTCGGCCTCGCCTATCCAGGCAAGAGATCCGGATAATCCTATCCCTGGGAGTGATCACCTCCCTGCAAATGCTGTTTGAAGTGGCTATTTTCTCGGGTTCTACGCTGATGATGGGCATGATCAGTGAAGTCGCCCAGGCGGCTCACCAGATCTCCTTAAACATAATTACGATCACCTTCATGATTACTACCGGCTTCTCGGCAGCAGCCACCATCCGGGTCGGACAATTGAGTGGAGAGAGGAGCAGGGCAAAGGTTCGTTCAGCCGGGTTTACGGCCATAGCCATGTCGGCTGTTTTCATGGTGGGCACAGGCCTCATTTTGTTCTTGTTTCGACATGGGCTGCCCTACGTCTACATACAGGAGGAAGAAGTGATCCGGTTGGCCGCTTCCCTTCTTGTCTTCGCGGCCCTTTTTCAGGTGTCGGATGGCGTACAGGTAACGGCATTAGGTGCCTTGCGAGGACTTCAGGATGTGAAACGGCCGGCGCTCTTTACCTTCATTGCCTACATCCTGGTAGGGATGCCCGTCTGCTGGCTCGCCGGTTTTTATTTTGACCTGGGGCCGGCCGGCATCTGGATCGGACTCCTGGTAGGCCTGACCCTTTCAGCGGGGATGAACAGCCTGCGGCTGTGGAGGATTACCGGATAGGAAAAGGCCTAAATAAGATACAGCAGGATGCAGGATTTCGAATGCGCCGGGAGCGTTTCCATTCAAAATCCTGCCTTCCGGCTTTTCTATACACCCATCAGAACGGGATCATTGCCCTCCTTTCTGATAGCGATTTCTACTCCGATCCTGGTATTTGGCCTTTTCTTCTTCTTTAATGGCATCCCATTTTTCCATCTGCTCCTCATTCAGGATCTGAGCCAATTCCTCTTTTTTCTCGGCCTGGATAGCAGCCATCCGACCTTGTTTTTCTTCCTTAGACAAGGATTCGTCCTGGAGAACGGCTTTTTGCTTTTCTCCGTAGGTTTTATTCAGGGCTTCCCACTGCATGATCTGCTCATCGGTTAGATCGAGTTCCGTTTTGGCTTTCTCAGACAGTTCGGCCGCCATTTCCCGGGCTTTTTCCTGCCGCTCACTGGATCTTTCCATGCGCCGGGCCTGACCTTCTTCCTGCATACGGTTCCAGGTGGCCAGCTGATCTTCGTCCAGGATACCCTGGATCTCATTTTGCCAGTCTGAGCGAAGAGCCATCATTTGATTTCTTTTTTCCTCTTGAGACAAGGATGCATCCTCGCGCAGTTCCTGAAAAGAGGTCATATACTTCTCGTTGATGGCATCCCAGGCGGATTCCTGGGTCTCATCCAAATTCAGCTCCGCTTTCATCCGTTCCCCCATCTGGCCGCGCTGGCCCATGAGTGCGCCCGATAAGGCAAGCAGGAACAAGGCACTGAAAAAAAGTCTGATTTTCATGTTTCCGGTTTTAAGGAATGGTGATTGAATGTCTGTTTGACGGATTCAAATTGCCAAGGTTTAACCCTAGAGTCCACTTTTCCCTAAAAATTAAATTCGGCTTTCTGTTCCCGGGCAACTTCTCTCCAGGCTCGCTCCAGATTTACCTTAGGCTGAAACCGGTAATAAATGTAACCGGGATCTCGTGCCAGCGGGTGGGAGGTACTGTCCACCAGGATCATCCGGTTGAAAAACTCGAAACTTTCGTGTTTTCGGTCATCGACCAGGATAGAGGTTACAATATCTTCCATCTCATCCGGCGCCCACATGCGGTAACTTCCGCTGAAACTGACGGCTTCCGGTAGGTCATACTTTTTGCGGAAGTAGTTGATCGCCCCGGCATGTCCGTAACTGCCACCCTGCAACAAAAGATAGGGATGATCGACTTCTCGCAGACTGTGGTAAAAACGGGCCAGGTTCTGGACCATCTCCTCCCAGCCGACCATATCGGCATAATCCTGAGGGATCTCATAATAGTTCCCGTCTTCCCAACGAAGGGGAGCTTTCAGCCCGAAACGCTCGCTCATAAAAGCGGAATAATCCCGCATCTGTTCGAGCGGCAAAACCAGAAGGGCGTAAGGCAAAAGGACCAGGGTGCCGATCGAAATTCCCACTGAAACGGCCCATTTGGCGGCCGGCCGCCGGATCCAATGATCCAGTCCCAAACCACCGAAAACCAGGAGAATGGAATAGGCCCCCAAGGTATAGTAGGGCTTTCCACTGAGGAGGGCAATGATCAGGACCGTTGTCAGGGCTGCTATGCCCAGAAACCGGAAGGGCTCCATTTCCGGGTTTCGAAAAAGAAAAACCAACCCGGCCAGAACCAGGACGATGCCCCCGAAAAGCATCAGTATCTGCATGAACAGGAAGCCGCCCGGCTCCACATTTACCAATTGGGTGCGAGCCAGTTCCTGCATGTGCGCCAGAATGGGCATGCGATGCTGGAGTTGCCAGATCAAATTGGGACTGGCGATCAGAAAGGCAATGGCGAGGGCCCGGTAGGGCTCTGAGGTCTTAAGCCATTTTCGTTGGGCGGTGGCCAATATGCCGACCAACAATCCCAGATAAAGGAAAGCGATGGAGTATTTGGTCAAAATGCCCAAGCCGGCAACCAGACCGATAGCATACCAGATCCGCTTGTTCTCCGTGCGCGCCAGTTCTACAAAAAGGATACAGCTGAGAAACCAGAAAAACTGGTTGAAGGATACGGGCTGAAACAAGGTGTTGCCGCGCAAAAAGGCCGGTGCTACCAGAAATCCCAGGCAAGCCAGGGCTTGAGCCCACTGCGATCCCCCCAGGCGCTTCACCTGCCAGCCGATCAGAAAAATGGTCAAAACTCCCGCCAGCGTGGGGAACAGACGCACTACCCAAATGTCTGCCCCCAACGAATTGATGATCCATGCCACCCACGATATGAAAGGCGGAACTTCCATGTATCCCCAGTACAGGTGCCGCCCCAGTTCGAGATAGAGATATTCGTCGCGGTGCAGTCCGTAGTTGGTATTCGTCAGCAGATGGATCAAAAGCTTGACGGCCGCGAATACCAGCGGTATGGGGTAGGCTTTCCAAAGCGTCGACTTGGATGGTTCTGTCATCTGTTTTTCGTTTTCGGGCGCTAAAAATACAGATGCCAAGTTGTTTTTTTAACCCCCATGCGGAGGCTATTCTTCCTCCTTCAATAATTGGTCGACCGACGCTTCCGTGGTCCGTAACTTGGTTCGGCAAAAGCGGATCAAATCCGTTGCCCGGGCAATTTTTTCTTCCATCTCATCAATGGAAATACGTTGATCCTGAAGGGCATCTACGATTTCCTGAAGTTCCTGGATGGCTGATTCATAGGTCATTTTCTGAACTGCTTATTGGCTGCGATACCTGGTTTTCAAAAGCTGAAGACCTGGATTAGAAGCGTTTTGGGGAACCTTCAAAAAAATTTTGCCGCAGGAGACCCTAAGCTTCCCCTTTCAGACCCTAAATTACTTAAACCGAATAGCTTTCACCGGCTCAATCCGCGTCACCAGCCAGGACGGTAAGATCAGAAAGGCCAATGTCAGGACCAAAGTGCCCAGGTTGAGAAGGATCAAGGTGTAGGGCGAAACAAAAATGGGCGCTTCCGACAGGTAGTAGTTGGCCTCATCCAGCTTGATCAAACCGAAGCGGTCCTGCAAAAAACATAGCGCCAGCCCGATGCCGTTGCCCCAGAGCAAGCCCAAACCGATGATGGAGGCGGCATAGTAAAGAAAAATTCCCCGGATGGTCCAATTGGTGCTGCCGAGCGCCTTGAGGGTTCCGATCATATTGGTACGCTCCAGGATCAGGATCAGCAAGGCGGTAATCATGTTGATCACTGCTACCACCAACATGAGACCGATGATCACGGCTTCGTTGATATCCTGCAGGTCCAGCCATTCGAAAATTTCGGGCAGTTTTTCGCGTATGGTTTCGGCATACAGATCGGGGGGGAGCTCTTCGAAGTAAATGTATTCGGCCATGATCTCCAGATCGTCCAGTTCGTTTAGATAAACCTCGAAGCCCGAAACCTGATCCGGGCTCCAGTCCAGCAACTGTTGCAAAACGCGCATATCGACCAGGGCGAATTTCTGGTCGTATTCCTCCAGTCCCGTTTTATATATGCCACAAATGGTAAACCGGCGGCGCAGTTGCTCCCCCTTTTGCACAAAATAAACGGTAAACCGGTCCCCCAGTCCCACCCGAAGCCGGTCGGCCGTCTGCCGGGAAATCAAAATTTCACGGGATACACTGGAATCCGTCTGGGCCAGGGGTTTCCCTTCTTTGATGTACTGTCCGAGAAAACTCCAGTCGAAGTCGCTACCCACCCCTTTGAGAATGATCCCTTCGATCTCCTCTTTCGCCTTGATGATCCCCGGTTTGAGTACGAAGGCCTGGATCTGGCGGATACCGCCCCGGCTTTGGTAAGAGCGGCCTGCAGAAGAAGTGAAGGAAACGGATTCAACCTTCTCCAGACCTGGATAAAAGGTCTGATTGGAAGAAATGGGGCGGGATTCGACGAGCGGCCGCCCCTGTACGGTCTCGGTAATGTGGATGTGCCCCCAGAATCCAAAGATCTTCTCGCTGATCTCCCGTTTGAAGCCTGCGATCAGGGAGGTAGCTACGATCATCACCGCGATGCTCAGAGCCACCGCAACGATGGCGATCCGGATGATCAGGCGTGAAAAAGTGGGTTGACCGGCAGCAGCCACCCGGCGGGCGATGAAGGAAACCGTATTCATGAAGGCGTAAAATTAAACTTGTTCCTGGAATCAACGCTAAATAAAGCCCAGCCCCTTTTTCCAAGGGGCAGTTTCCTTAACTTTGGCCCTTCAAAATCGCGATCCCCATCATGAAAGATTTTTTGGCTGAATTGCGCTGGCGGGACATGCTGCACGATTTCACACCCGGGCTGGAAGACGTCCTGCAACCGGGTGGAGTGACCGGCTACATCGGATTCGACCCCACCGCTCCTTCGCTCACCATCGGCAACTATGTGCAGATCATGCTGCTGCGCTTGTTCCAATTGAGCGGCCATCATCCGATTGTCCTGATGGGAGGCGCTACCGGCCGCATCGGTGATCCCAGCGGGAAAGATAAGGAGCGGGAACTGAAATCCTACGAGGAACTGGACGCCAATCTCGAGCGGCAGATCCTTCAGATGAAGCAACACCTGGATTTTGAGGGGCCCTATGCGGCCCGGATCGTTAACAACCTGGACTTCTATGCCCGGATGAACGTTCTGGATTTTCTGAGAGAGGTCGGCAAAACCCTGACCGTCAATGTTATGATGAGCAAAGAAAGCGTCAAAAAACGCGTAGAATCCGGGCTTTCCTTCACCGAATTCAGTTACCAATTGCTTCAGGCTTACGATTTTCAGGTCTTATTTCAGGACCATAATTGTGTCATCCAGATGGGCGGTTCCGATCAGTGGGGCAACATCACTTCCGGCACGGAATTCATCCGCAAGAACCTCGGCGCCAAAGCCTATGCCGTCACCACCCCCTTGCTGACCAAGAGCGACGGGTCCAAATTCGGGAAGTCCGAGCAGGGCAACATCTGGCTTTCTCCCGACATGACCTCCCCCTATCGCTTTTATCAATTCTGGATCAATGCCGATGACGCGGATCTGCCCAGGTTCACCCGCTATTTCACGCTGAAGTCCCGGGAAGAGGTCGAGCAAATGGAAAAAGAGCTTCAGGAAGATCCGCGCGAACGAAAGCGATTGCTCGCAGAAGAACTCACCCGACGGATCCATTCCGACGAAGCTTACGAGGCCGTCCTGCAGGTTTCGGAATTGCTGTTCAACCGCAAAATGAGCCAGAAATCCCTGATGGGACTCGGAAAGAATATTCTCGAAGCGGTGTCCCGTGAAATTGATTCCTTCAGCATCCCCGCCGACCGGATCCGGAAAGGGATCAATATCGTAGATCTGCTGGCAGACGCTACTTCCATATTGAAATCCCGCAGCGAAGTGATGCGCGCCATCAAACAGAATGCCATCAGCGTCAACAAGGATAAGATCGGCTCGGCCGATCACACCCTCTCAGCCGAAGACCTGCTGCACGAAAAGTATCTCCTTGTAGAAAACGGGAAGAAGAACAAGTACATGCTGGAGGTGATCTAACGGCAGAAACTCTGGTTTTGCCGGGTGAGTGTGGCAGTCGCTGGCACCTTATTTTTCCTTCTTTTTCCTTTCCCAGAAGGAAGATCCCTCGAAGAGAGCAGGGCCTTCGATGCTGTCCGGCATAGGCACTCAAACCCAGGTATGCCGATCGGAATCCACAGCCCTCAACAGGATCTTTGGACAAAAGGGCCGGAGGATAAATTTAAATTTTGCCCGCAGAAGAGCCAGTGGATTTTTATCTTACGGGATAAACACCTTACCACCTAAAACCCATTTCTACTCATGCACCGAGTAAGTTACCTACTGCTATGGTCCTTCCTGTTCCTATCGTGGCCAGGCCGGTGCCAGGAAGGACTCTTCCATTCGCAAACCGGCAAGCCGGCTTCCCCCCAGACCTTGGAGTCTTATCGACAAGAAAAGACAGATCTTTTTGCGCAAGAGAATCCCCTGCAGGTAATCCTGGAAAGTGACTTTGACGAATTCAGTGAGAACCGCTGGGACGGGGAATACCAGACTGCCCTCCTGGTCACCCGCGTTTCGGATAGCCTGGAAACCCGGCACCAGGTCCGCATTCGCCCGCGCGGTAAATCCCGACGCCGTATGTGCGATTTACCGCCCATCCAACTGAATCTGAAAAAGGCAAATCTGATCAACGAGGATCTCAGAACCCTGGAAAAGCTGAAACTGGTAAGCCCCTGCAAGAAAGGGGACAATTACGAAAAAGTGCTGTTTAAAGAATTCCTGGTTTATAAGCTGCTCAATGTACTCACGCCCAACAGCTTCCGGGTCCGGCTCATTGAAATGACCCTTCGGAACAAAGGAAAGAAACAGTGGGAAAGGATGCAATATGGCTTTGTGATCGAAGAAGGGGATGCGGTAGGAGAACGTCTGGGTATGGAATACCAAAACTCTTTTTCTTTTCTGCCCCACATGGTCAATCAGGACCACTATGCTCTGGTGGCCCTTTTCCAGTTTATGATCGGCAATCCGGATTGGTCATTGAACGGAGCCCAAAACCTGAAAACCTTTCGACGAGGCAACGAAGATCCGATAAACACCTTCATTATCCCCTACGACTTCGACGTGGCCTCTATCGTAGAAGCCCCTTACGCGGTGCCTCCGGCCGAGGGTTTTTCGCGGGTGCAGGATCGACGTTGGCTGGCCACCTGCCTGGATATTCCCATGCTTGAGAATACCTTTCGGGATATGCTTCAGCAACGCAAACAACTGGTTGCGACCCTAACCGACTTTCCTTATCTTCCGGATGTCCAGAAGCGACGAATGATTAAATACCTGGATACCTTTTTCGACCAGCTCCAAAAGCCTTCTACCTGGCCAAAAATCGATATCCCGCCCTGTAAAAATCCCTGAAATCAGGAAATCCTCAACACCTATGTCGACTCGAACACCCTTTCTCCTCCTGTGGATCAGTTTTTGGTTGCTTTCCGCTTTGAAAGCGCAGCCCGGCGTCTATCTCCTCACAGAAGATCGTTATCTGGATTCTGCCGAGTATAAAGACTACCTGCCCGAAGATTTTACCTTTTTCAATCGTTCCACCCCCCTGAAGATGGAGTTGGTGAGCGATTTCAAAAACCTCGTTCGCCGGAAATTTGACGAAGAGTACCAGGAAGCATCGCTGAATGTCAAAATCAGTGATGAGATCGAGATTCGACACAACATTCGCATCAAGCCCCGGGGCAATTTCCGGCTGAAGAATTGCACTAACCCGCCGATCATGCTGAATTTCAAAAAGGGGGAATTTCCGTTGGAAAACCTCAAAAATCTGGATAAGGTCAAATTGGTGAACACATGCTCGGACGGAGATCGATACGAAGAATACCTGCTCAAAGAATACCTGACCTATCGCATGTACAACCTGGTCACACCAAACAGCTTTCAGGTCTGCTTTGTGAAAATCGACTTCGTGGATACGGGACGAGACAACAAGGTCAATACCAGCTACGGCTTCCTGATCGAGGAAGGGGAGGCTATGGCCGAGCGCCTGGGCATGCAATACCTCGGCGAAAGAGGAATATTACCCGAAAATACCGAACCCTTCCATGCAGCCGAGCTGGCTGTTTTTCAATATATGATCGGAAATACGGACTGGTCCATCAAAGGCAAACACAATACCAAGGTGCTGGCCGAGGAGTTCGAAGACGGAACGGTAGAGCTCTATGCCGTACCCTATGATTTCGATTATTGCGGCCTGGTCGACGCCCCTTATGCCGTTCCGCCCGAATTCCTGGAAATCAAAGCCGTAACGGAGCGTGTATTCCGGAGCTATTGCAGCACCGATGAAGAGTTCGATGCTGCCTTTGGGAAGTTTCAGGAACTTCGTCCCGATTTTTATCAGTTGATCGACGGCTTCGAGTACTTGCCGGAAAGCCAAAGGAAAAAGATAAGCAGGTACCTCGACGAGTTTTACGACATCCTCGACTCTCCCAGTAAGATCAAAGCAACCATCAAATCCGAATGCCGGACCAGAGAGAGCAGCAGTAAAGGATGATGTGAAGAATCGCTTTTCTTTCCGGGTACAGCCACAAGAGGTGTACAGGCCATTGGGCTCGGCAGGCGGAAAAAGGCAACCCCAATCGGCCTTAGGTTCGAAAAGCAAGCAAAGGCACGGATAGTTCACCGATCATGCTTACGGTAAAATCGCCTTCGATCAACCCCCCTAGGAAAGTTTGCTTGTGGGAGATCATACCGACCAGATCCACTTCTTCCCGTTGCATATGCTCCTTGAGCACCTTCCTCCGCTCTCCTTCGATGATGGTGAATGAAACAAAATTCAATGGCTTGAGGATGCGCTTAAGAATATCCATATTCCGTTCGGCTTCAGCCCGGTCTTCTCCCTTTTCCAGCACATGGAAAATCTCCAACTGGCTATCGAAATGGTTGGAGAGGTCGATCATGACCGCCAGGGCCCGCAGGTCTTTGAATTCGAAACGGGTGAAAAAGGAAA
Organism: uncultured Saprospiraceae bacterium; assembly: GCA_964640855.1. Classification (GTDB taxonomy): domain Bacteria; phylum Bacteroidota; class Bacteroidia; order Chitinophagales; family Saprospiraceae; genus JAJDFU01. The sequence goes on along the minus strand of CAZXIX010000014.1, from coordinate 35,520 downwards.
TTTTTTTGAAACCCTTAAACTGAATGGTAGAAGGGATGGCCAGGACCATCAGATTCCCGGAGGCTTTACGCATTATTTCTTTGGCCGTCGACCCGATCTGGCGTTCCATGGGCTTGTCACTGCCCCGCATTCCTATCACCAGCAGGTCGGTATCGACCATTTCGGCAGCCTCCAGCACCGCCTCACTGGGGTAACCGTAAACAGCCAGGGGCTCAATCTCGATGGGATCGCCTTCCGGAAGGTTCTCCTGCACAAATTTGCGCAGCGATTCCTCGACCTTTTTTCTTTTGGTTTCCCGATCGTCTCCCGTCAAGCGCACATCCGGTTTACCAAAACCGTGAACGGCGTAGATCTTGGTATTCAAGGCACGGCCTAACGCAACCGCATACTGGAAAAAATTGGGCGCATGATCCGAAAACTCGGTACTAAACAGAATAGGTCTCACAGATGGGCTTTTTTGATTCGCCATGAATGTAAGCATTACCCGATAGAGCGGCAATGCCAATTGTTACCCGATGCCGGCTAATCCCATCCCTGCCCCCTTCTGAAATTCATTTAATGGCCTGGGCCTCAGAAGTGGCAGAGTCCCGGTCCGACCGGACTCCCTTCGGGGCTTTGGGGTCGCCTCCCTTTTTTCCGGAGGATGGAAACAGCAGAGAAAAGATAACGCCTCCGCCCAGAATGGTAGCAATAACCAGAAGGGAAACCCAACTGGGGGGATGGAAAATTTCGTGGAGCAACATCTTGGCGGCCACATAAAAAAGGATGACCACCAGGCTGATCTTGAGAAAACGAAACCGGTCGAGTACCGCTGCCAGAAGAAAATACATGGACCGCAAGCCCAGGATGGCGAAGATGTTGGATGTGAAGATCAGGAAAGGATCCTGGGTGATCGCGAAAATAGCCGGTATGCTGTCAAAGGCGAACATGATATCCGTCAACTCCACTACCAGCAAGGCAATGAAAAGCGGCGTGGCTATCCAGTACCCCATCTTTCGAATGAAAAAATGATCGCCGACATAGTCCTGGGTAACGGGAAACAAACTTCGCGTAAATCGGACCAGCGGATTTTTTTCAGGATGGACTTCTTTCTCCGGCTTCAGCATCCGGAAGGCGGCAAATAAGAGGAAAGCTCCAAACACATAAGTCATCCAGGAAAACTGTTGAATGAGAATCACGCCGATCCCGATCAGGATACCCCGAAAGACCACGGCTCCCAAAATCCCCCAGAATAAAACGCGGTGCTGATTGCGGGGGGGTACCTGAAAATACCGAAAGATGAGGGCGATCACAAAAATATTATCTACGCTAAGCGAGAGCTCGACCAGGTATCCGCTGATGTATTCTAACACAGCCTCGCGGCCGTTCAGACCATTCGAATTTATCCACTGGTTTTCGTAGGCGAAGTAAATGAAGAGGCTGAACAACAAAGAAATGGCAACCCAAAGGGTCGTCCAGCCAAGGGCTTCCCGGAAAGAAATGAAGTGGACATTACGATTGAAAACCCCCAGATCAAGCGCCAGGAAAATACCGATCAGGACAATAAACCCTATCCATAACAACATGAAACTCCTTCCTTGAGAATCCGGAAAACCGGAGAATAGACATTTAACAACAAATTCTGTATTCCAGACCGACTACCTTATTCGCTTTTCCAGCGAGCAACATTAAATGCCGCAATTTTTTACCTTTTGATAACAGTTTCCAACCTTTTCCTGTTCTCCCAAAAGATGAAATAAAAACGTTTTCCCTATCCCGAAAGCCCTTCAAAGCTCATTCAAAAAATGAAAAAATACCTCCTTCTGCTCACCTTCCTCTTGCCGGTGGCCAAAACCGGTTTCGCCTGGTGGGATCCCGGCCATATGGTGGTTGCGATGATCGCTTATCTCAACCTGACCGAATCGGCCCGGGAAGAAGTGGATAGACTGACCGACATCCTGGAAGAGGATTATGCTCAGGTCAACCACTTCATCATCACCGGCCCCTGGCCGGACGACCTGAAGGAAGATGAAGTCCGCACCTACGATCACTGGCATTACACCAACCTACCCTACAATCCTTATCAACTTCCGCTGCCTCCCTTGCCCGAAATCAATGCCGTATGGGCCATCCGGCAAATGCAGGCCGTCCTGGCCTCCGAACGTGCAGCCGATGTTGAAAAAGCAAGACACCTGGCCTTCCTGGTCCACATCGTGGGCGACCTTCATCAACCTTTGCACAGCACGACCATGTATACCCCACAACAACCCGAAGGCAACCTGGGTGGCAACCGGTTCAGATTGACGGGAAGATGGAATAACCTCCACGCCCTTTGGGATGATGCCTGCGGGTTGACTTCCGATTACGGCGACATTCGACCCTACGGCCAGACTAAGGAACCCCTTAGCGAGGAGCAGATTCAGCGCATCAGGTCCCTCGCCATGGATATTGCAGACCAGCATCCGAAGAGTTCCCTGCCGATCCATCGGGAACTGGACCCGGATGCCTGGGCGCTGGAAAGCCACGATCTGGCCATAGAGCATGCTTACCGGGCATTGATCGGCATGAATTCCGACGGATCCCCCCGCTACCTCCAGCCCAACGATACGCCGCCCGAAGATTATCTGAAACACGGGCAAGAAGTAGCGAAAAAACAACTGGTCCTGGCCGGTTACCGTTTGGCAGAAATCCTCAATCAACTGTTCGGAGATTCGTAAATTACATGCCAGGACTTATCCGTCCTTCTTCCATTTTCTTCTTTCTGACCGGAGAAGCAAACAACTCAAAGGGGGCATGAAAAGCATAGTTTACTGCATTTTTGGAATGGTAATTTTAATACCGACAAGCTGTTCCACTCCGGTGGAAGTCTACCAGGGACGCGACGATTCCTACTTTCACTCCGGCCTGACCTATGATTTTCAGGCTGTGGACATCGATAACCAGACCGACCTGGTTCCCTATCAGCCCCATCTCGAACTGTTGCAATCCGAAATTTCACGGGAACTGGAGGCACGCGGACTCCGCCAATCCCCTTCTCCCGATCTTTTGGTCAACATCGGGATCGTGCTAACCGAAGAGGAGGCCACCCGGGAAACGACCATACAGGAAGCCCCGCTCTACCAGGGGCAGCGCAATTACCAGTGGAAATCCGAGGAGGTGGTTTACGATGTTTACAAGCAGGGAGCGCTGGTGATCGATCTCGTCGATCGGGAAACCTCAGAACTGGTCTGGAAAGGAGCCGGCACCCGGGTATTGCCCAAAAAGCTGGACAAAAGAGCACAGCTGATTGAGGAAAGCGTACAGACCATTTTCAAAAAATTCCCCCTGAAGGCTTCTTGAGAAGCCAGCCTAAACGGTTCGGCCTTCGATCCCTGATCGGCCGGGTACACCCGGCCCGGTCCTGCATGGTAACAGGTTGATTTAAGTAAGAATAAATTTTTTTGTAAAAAATTGTTTATCATTTATAAATGCTGTTTTCCACAGTCTTGTGCATAAGTATTTTCCGTCAGACTTGAGTCCTTTCCCTCCCGGGCGTACCTTTAAAGACCTCCCCGAAATAAAGGTTTCGAAAAGCCTGACCAAAGCTATTCCGGTAGCTTGTTTCGGGAAACCTCTATTCGCTATGAGTCTGTACCGGATAAAAAATCTAAACAAGAATGAATGTACTGACCTCCAAAAAAACCAGCCATCCGAACGGGACCCGTCCCACCTACAGCTTTGAGGAAGCTTTCCAGGCATCCACCGATTATTTTGGTGGAGACGAACTGGCTGCCAATGTCTGGATCAAAAAATATGCTCTCAAGGATTCTTTCGGCAATTTGTATGAAAGAACTCCGGATGACATGCATCGCCGGATCGCCGCCGAGATCTTCCGCATTGAGCAGAAATATCCCAACCCCAGATCCGAAGATGAGATCTACCAGCTCCTGAAGCATTTCCGATACATTGTACCCCAGGGTAGCCCCATGGCAGGTATCGGCAATACGTTCCAGGTTTCCTCTCTTTCCAATTGCTTTGTGATCGGGACCGGTGCGGACTCCTACGGGGGCATTGTCAAGAGCGACGAAGAACAGGTGCAGCTGATGAAACGCCGGGGCGGCGTAGGGCAGGACCTTTCCCATCTGCGTCCCAAAGGCACCCCGGTCATGAACAGCGCCCTGACTTCCACAGGTATTGTGCCTTTTATGGAGCGATACTCCAATTCCACCCGGGAGGTGGCCCAGGATGGTCGCCGGGGGGCCTTGATGCTCACCGTTTCCAGCCGGCATCCGGATGCCGAAAGCTTTATCGACGCCAAACTCGAGCAGGGCAAGGTCACGGGTGCCAAGATTGCCGTCCGGATCGACGATGCCTTCATGAAGGCAGCCATGGCGGGCAAACCCTATCAACAACAGTTTCCCATCGGCTCCGAAGAGCCCTTGTATGAGGTGGAGATCGATGCCCAGAAACTCTGGGACAAGATCATATACAACGCCTGGAAGTCCGCTGAGCCCGGCGTTCTGTTCTGGGATACGATCATTCGGGAATCGCTGCCCGACTGCTACGCCGACCTGGGTTACCGAACCATATCGACCAATCCCTGCGGAGAGATCCCGCTATGCCCCTACGATAGCTGCCGGCTGTTGGCCATCAACCTGTACAGTTACGTGGAAGACCCCTTCACAGAAAAGGCCCGCTTCAACTTCGACAAATTCCGCGAACACGTCAAAATGGCGCAGCGCATCATGGATGATATCATCGATTTGGAGATCGAAAAGATCGATGCCATCCTGGACAAAATTGAGAATGATCCGGAATCCCGGGAAATCAAGGAGACCGAGCATCAATTGTGGGAAAAGATCCGGAAAACCTGTGTGGAAGGCAGGCGTACCGGCGTAGGGATCACTGCCGAAGGAGATATGCTGGCCGCCCTGGGGCTCCGCTACGGCAGCGAGGAAGCACTGGAATTCTCGGTGGAAGTGCATCGTACCCTCGCCCTGAGCGCCTATCGCTCTTCCGTAGAAATGGCCCGCGACCGGGGCGCCTTCTCCATCTACGACGCAGAACGGGAAAAAGATAACCCGATGATCCGCCGCATGGGCGAAGCCGAGCCGGACCTGATCGAACAAATGCAGCAATACGGTCGGCGAAACATCGCCTTGCTGACCATCGCCCCTACCGGTACCACCAGTCTTATGACTCAAACCACCTCCGGTATCGAGCCGGCTTTCCTGATCAACTACAAGAGGCGTCGAAAGGTCAATCCCAACGATACGGATGCCGTCGTCAGCTTCATCGATGAAGTAGGGGACCACTGGGAAGAGTATCACGTTTTCCATCACAAATTCATCACCTGGCTCGAAGCGAACGGCTACAATGTTGAAGCCGTCACGCGCATGCCTTCTGAAGAACTCCAGCTGATCATCGAAAAATCCCCCTACCACCAGGCGACGGCCAATGATGTGGACTGGGTGATGAAAGTGCGTATGCAGGGAGCCATCCAGAAATGGGTCGATCACTCCATCAGCGTTACGGTGAACGTCCCGGAGAATACCTCGGTCGACATGGTGAAAAAGATCTACCAGACGGCCTGGGAATCCGGATGCAAGGGATGTACCATTTACCGCGACGGTTCGCGCTCGGGTGTTCTGATCTCCGACTCCTCCAAGAACAAGAAGGAACCCTTGATCGTAGAGACCTTGCCGCCTCGGCGGCCTACGCGCCTGGAGGCCAGTGTCGTTCGATTCAAAAACAACTCGGAAGATTGGATCGCCGTGATCGGAAAGATCGATGAACGCCCCTACGAGATCTTCACCGGCCGCGCAGAAGATATTTTTAAGTTCCCGGATTATGTGACCCAGGGCTGGGTGATCAAAAACCAGGACGAAGACGGCCACAATCGCTACGATTTTCAGTTTCTGGACCGCGACGGATACCGGGTGACCATCGAAGGTCTGAGCCGTTCGTTCAACAAGGAATACTGGAACTACGCCAAGCTCATCTCCGGTGTTTTGCGCCATGGCATGCCCATCCCCTATGTGGTGGATTTGGTGGAGGGCCTAAACGTGGCCGAAGATTACATCAATACCTGGAAAAACGGAGTGGTGCGCGCCCTCAAGCAGTTCGTTCCCGATGGCACACAGGCAGCCGACAGCAAGTGCTCGAATTGCGGGGATCCCGAAGGCCTCCTCTACAAGGAAGGCTGCCTGATCTGTAAAAGCTGCGGCTACACGGAGTGCAACTAAACGACGAAAGGCACGCGGCGAACGGTAAGCGACCGACGGATATCAGATTAAGTTCTCATTCTTGTTGTCCGTCCGTCGTATTCTGTTTGCCGTTTGCCGTCGTTTCCTTTTCCTGCTTTAGGATCCGGGCCATTTCCCGAAGCCGGGAATCCACCTTTTCGAACACCGTTCCCTTCTCGAATTGCCAGCTTCCATCCTCTGCCACTACCCTTTCCCCCGCCGGGCGGTCCGTCAGGATCTCAAGCATCTCCTCCAGCCTGTGGACAGCCCAGATCCGAAACTTTCCGTCCTCCACAGCCTCCACAATATCCTCCCGTAGCATCAGGTTGGGTTGGTTACTGGCCGGGATGATCACCCCTTGGTCTCCGGTAAGTCCTGCCTGAAAGCATACATCGTAAAAGCCCTCGATCTTCTCATTGACCCCTCCGATTGCCTGGATCTCCCCCTTCTGATTGACCGATCCGGTTACCGCCACATTTTGTTTCAGCGGGATCCCGGAAAGTTGAGAAAGTATGGCACACAACTCGGCCCCCGAGGCACTATCGCCATCCACCCCGCTGTAGTTCTGCTCAAAAACCAACCTTACCGATAGACTCACCGGTTGGTCAAAACCAAAGGTATCGTATAGGAAACCGGAAAGGATCAATACCCCCTTGGTATGAATGGGCCCACCCATTTCGGATTCGCGCTCGATATCCATGACACCGCTGTCCCCCAGACTCACGCTGGCTGTAATTTTGCTGGGCCGCCCAAACTGGATATCGCCCAGGTCCAGGACCGAAAGACCATTTACCTGGCCTGCCACCCTACCGGTCAGTTCGATCTGTATTACGCGTTCGGCAATGAGCTCCTTGATTTTTTCGTCATACAGATCCGAACGGTACCGTTTTTCCCGAATGGCCCGACTCACGTGATCGGACCCGATCTTCTCTGCCCCTGCTTCCTGGGCATAAAAGTGGGCTTCCCGCAGCAGATCCCCCAGATCTTCCAGCCGGGTTGTCATCTTCTCCTGGTGATCCGCCAGGCGATTGCCATACTCAATAAGCCGGGCCAGGGCTTCTCTTCGTACCGGAAGCAGCAGTTCTTCGCGCGCCATGGCATGGATGTATCCACCGACTTCGGTGATATTTTCCTTCGTCACAGGCATAACCGGGTCGTAAGCCGCCTTCACCTTGAAAAGTTTTCGAAAATCCCGGTCGTATTCGTAGAGCAAACGGAAAAGCCTGTGGTGGCCGATCAATATGATCTGAACGTGAAGCGGGATGGGTTCGGGCTTCAGGCTTTTGGCGGAAATAAAACCCAGCTTCTCCGTCGGGTCCTCGATCTCGATGCGCTGGTTTCGCAAAGCGCGCTTTAAGGTATCCCAGGCAAAGGGAGAGCGGAGCAGATCCTCGATCGGCAGGATCAAATACCCTCCGTTGGCCTGATGAAGCGCGCCCGGCCGGATCAGAGTGAAATTGGTCACCAGCGCACCCATGATCGATTCCCGTTCGATCTTCCCAAACAGGTTGTTGTAAGTGGGATTCAGCTCGGTGACGATGGGCGCTTTGTCCAGGTTTTGATTTTCCACCAGCACATTGACCTCATATCGCTGATGGAGCCCTTTCTGGGCCTGGGGCAGGCCGGTCATTTTTTGCGGTGATTTGTCTTGCAGGAAAAGGGCAATGTTCTGCAGAATATCCTTCTTGAGGTCTTCCAGGTATTCCGGCACCTCCTCAACTTTCGCGTATTTAACCAAAAGTTCGTCCAGCAAACCCTCAATGGCAAAAAGAGCAGCCCGCCGCTCCAGATCGTGGATTTTTTTCATCGCCTGCTTCTCCAGGTCCCTCGAACGAAGAACGACCCCACGGATCATGTCCTGTATCTCTTTGCGCTTTTTCATCACTTCTTTCCTCCGGCTCTCATCCATCGCCAGAAATTGCTTGTCCGTAAGAGGCTCGCCGTCTTCCTGAAGAGGAAATACCAGAATATCCGCCGGGCTGTGCTTGATGCCGAAGTTCTCTTCCCGGGCCTTTTCATTGATCTCCGCGAAAAGAGCCTGTTGCTCCTGCATCAGTTGCTGATTGATATCATTTCGGCTTTCAGCGTATTCTTCGCTCTCAAAGGTTTTCACCAAAGCGGTTTTGCTCTCCTCAATAAACCGCTCGATGTCTTCCCTGAATTCCCGGGCTTTGCCACGGGGTAGCTGCAAGGCATTGGGGCAATAGGGGTCAGAGAAATTATTTACGTAGCACCAGTCGGACGGAACGGGGTCCTGGGCGACCAGATCTTCCAGGAAATGGCGGATCACCTGAAACATGCTGTCCCCATCCGGTACGGATACATATACGTTGAAGCCGGGTGCCCGGTTGCCCAGACCGAAACGCAGGGCTTTCACCGCCCGGTCCTGGCCGATAAGGACCTTGCGATGCCGGGGAAGTTCCTGGATAATCGGCGTGAAATCTTCGGCGGAATAGGTCCTTCGGAGCTGAGCGGGCAAAAGGAGATTCTTCATGGACAGCGTGTTAAGGGAAACCGTTCTCTGGAAGTAAATAAACCCTGTTCAATCTTCCTATGATGATCGTCATGCCGCCGAGGCCTGCTGAAAATAGAAGGTCAACCATCCCTCGCTCTGAGCTTTCTCCGGTCTGTCTGCATATCTCCCGGGAATCCGAACGGGAAGTAAGAGGCCGGACAGAAAGGACGGGATCAAACATTTCAAAGGAAAGGGCCATTTCACTAGCGTAGGGCGGGCTGGCAGATAGACGATTATTCTTTCATCCAGAGAATAAAAAGCTCTGGAACACCCTTTCTGAAACCATCCGATAGAAGGGGTATGCTTTATCCGGCGGGGATCTTGGCGGTTCGGCAAACCCATCCCTTGCTGATTTCCATCATCCTTTCCTACCGATGGGTTGATTTTTCTTATCAAATCCTAAGATTGAATTAGGTAACTTATTAGAAAGCAAAAAGACAATATGGCAGACCAATCCAATAAAAACGACCGAAATCCCTTCAGTGCGCAGGCCTCCAACTGGGGGTGTTCGTGGTACCAGTGGGTTATGGTGGTCATTCTGCTATTCCTGGGAGGACAATTCCTGGTTCAGGATTTCATGGGCCAACCGCAGGAAATCAGCTGGACGGAATTTCAGAACGGGCCACTGGCCGATCAGGAGGTTCAAAAGATCCGGGTCGTAAACCGGGAGCAGGCAGAGGTCTTCATACGGGAAGAAAAGCTGGGTCAGGGCCGTCACGAAAAGCTGGAAAAAAGCCAGCCCGGCCCCCACTACGTTTTCACCCTGGGCTCGGTAGAGCAATTTGAACAGGTCTTGCAGGATGCTCAGGAAGATATCCCCGCGGAAGAACGCATCGAGATCGAATACGTGCAGCGAACAGATTGGTTCGGCAACATTCTCGCCTGGGTTCTCCCCTTTGCCATCCTGTTGTTCATCTGGTTCTTTATCCTCAACCGGATGCGGGGCAATATGACGCAGGCCGGCCGCAACATCATGGACTTCGGAAAAGCTACGCCGGAGGCTTTTAAAAAGAAAAAGCCGCAGGTCACTTTCAGGGACGTTGCAGGTTTGGAAGAGGTCAAGGTAGAGGTGAAGGAGATCGTCGATTTCCTGAAAAACCCCGAGCGATATACCCGCCTGGGGGCCAAAATCCCCAAGGGTGTGATCCTGGTAGGCCCTCCGGGTACCGGTAAAACGCTATTGGCAAGGGCTGTGGCGGGAGAAGCTGACGTTCCCTTTTATTCCATGTCCGGATCCGAATTTGTAGAAATGTTTGTCGGGGTCGGCGCTTCCCGGGTCCGGGACTTGTTCAAAAAAGCCAAGCAAAATTCCCCCAGCATCATCTTCATCGATGAAATTGACGCCATCGGCCAGACCCGGGGCAAAGCGATCAGCATGCAGACCAACGACGAACGGGAAAATACGCTCAACCAGCTTTTGGCCGAAATGGATGGCTTTGAAGCCAATACCGGCGTGATCGTCATGGCAGCCACCAACCGGGCCGAAATCCTGGATCGCGCCCTGCTTCGGCCGGGGCGTTTCGACCGGCAGATCTATCTCAATTTGCCGACCAAGATCGAGCGCAAGGCCATTTTCGAAGTGCACACCAAACCCCTGATTTTAGGAGGGGATATCGACCTGGACATCCTTTCTTCCCAAACACCCGGATTTTCGGGAGCCGACATTGCCAACATCTGCAACGAGGCCGCTCTCATCGCTGCCCGGCGCAATAAAGATGCGGTCGAGATGAAGGATTTCTACGATGCCACGGATCGGGTGATTGCCGGCCTGGAACGGAAAGCTCAGATCATTTCTCCGGAAGAGCGGAAGATCATTGCCTACCACGAAGCAGGCCACGCAACGACCAGTTGGTACTTGCCCAAAGCCGATAAGTTGCTGAAAGTCTCCATCATTCCCCGAGGTAAATCCCTGGGCTCCGCCTGGTATTTGCCGGAAGAGCATCATGTTTTCACCCGCTCTGAACTGATTGACAAAATGGTGGTCGCCCTGGGCGGGCGGGCTGCCGAAGATGTCGTATTCGGAGAAATATCGTCCAATGCCCTGGATGATCTGGAGAGGGTAACCAAGCAGGCTTACATGATGGTGGCCTACTATGGCCTGGATGAAGAGATCGGCAACCTGAGCTTTTTCGACAGTACAGGCGAATACCAACAAAGACTGCAGCGGCCCTACAGCGAAGCTACCGCGGAAAGGATCGATAAGGAGGTCAGCCTGATCGTTGAGAATGCTTACGATAAGGCCCGGGAAATTCTGCGCGGCCATCGCGAAGAACTCGACCAACTTGCCCATCTCCTGCTGGAGAAAGAAGTTGTGTACCAGGCCGACCTGGAAAAGATATTTGGAAAACGTCTCGGTCAAAAAGCCGAAAGCTGAGCCTTCCAAGGAATTCCTATGATCCCTTTTTTGATTTTGATCGCGGGGCTCTTCTGTTTGTGGCTGGGGACGGAACTTACCGTGCGTAATGCGACTTCCCTGGCCTCCCACCTGGGCCTCTCCGATCTTTTCATCGGCATGACAATCCTCGCATTCGGTACTGATCTACCGGAATTGATCGTTACGGTCAACGGAGCCTTGCACAATCTGCGGGGAGACGATAGCTCGGGGATCGTCGTGGGTAATGCCATCGGTAGCTCGGTCAGTCAGATCAGCGTGGTCATCGGCGTGGCCGCACTGACCAGTTACCTTACCATCGCCTCCCACCGCATTACGAATCTGGCCATCGAGTTGATCGGGGCCACTCTTCTCTTATTCCTGGTCTCCATCGACGGATCCATCAACTGGAATGAGGGCGCGATCTTAATCCTGGCCTTTTGCCTCTACTTTTTTTCCCTGATCCGCAGAGAAAATCAGAGCCGGGAAACCACCTCCGGGCAACCCACCCTTTTCCCGGGAAAAACCGGCTGGAAATGGGCTGCACTCCTGTTGGGGCTAGGTGTGGTCATATTGGGGTCCGAATTGGTCCTGGATAGCGGTATTCAACTGGCTGAACGTTGGGGGGTGCGGCAGTCTTTCGTCGGTGCGATTTTGATCGGTCTGGGAAGTAGCCTGCCGGAATTGGCCATTTCCATTGGGGCAGTGATCCGCGGGAAGCCCAGCCTGACCATTGGAAACGTCATCGGGAGCAACATTTTTGACCTCCTCATACCGCTGGGGGTCGCCTCGCTGCTGGCCGAAATCCGAGTACCGGATATTGTCCTGATCGTGGATATGCCCTACTTGTTCTTCATCTCTATCCTGGTGGTCTTTTTTCTCAACCGGGAAAGAGGTCTACAATGCAATGAAGGAGTTTTTCTTATCGCATTGTATTTGTCCTACGTTGGCGTAAAATGGATCACTTGAAAAGGATTTGCTTCACTCCACATCTTCCTTACCTTTAGAAATCTTCTTAGCCCATAATCAATATTCCTACATGCAGGATTTTCAGGAATTACTTGAGCCGGTCGCCATTGCGGATTGGGACGCTCTGGAGGACCGCCAACCGACCTATGCCCTGGTAGAAAATACCGACTTGGTTCTGATACAATACGACGATAAACTTTCACTCCTGTACGGGCGCTGCCTGCACCGGGGAGCCATCCTGGCCGACGGTTATGTCGATGAGCAGGACAACCTGATCTGCGGACTCCACAACTGGGATTACCGGATCGAAACGGGGATCAGCGCCTACAACAACGAAGAGGTCCTCAACCCTTTCCGGGTTGCCGTAAAGGATGGAAAGGTGTATGCCGACCGGGCAGAAGTCGTCGCCTTCGAGGAAGTCCATCCCCAACCCTTCCGGCGGGACGAATACCTGGGCACCTACCAGGATACACATCCCGAATCCACTGAACCCTACACGGGCTACATTCGGGAACTGGCCCGAAACGGCCTGAGTAAATACGGCCATCACGGTCCCAGTGAAGCCATGGGCGTGGACCGAAATACCCTCCCCAAATGGGAAGACATCCAATTCTTGCCGGCGCAACTGCACAAAAGGCCCCTCCTGGATGAGGAAGAGGTTTCCACCCGGGTGATTATCGGCCCCAAAGCCCGGAAGCCGTTGGAATTGGAGATTCCTCTTTTCGTTTCGGATATGTCTTTCGGTGCTTTGAGCCGGGAAGCCAAAATTGCTCTGTCGAAGGGAGCTGAAAGGGCCGGAACCGGGATTTGCAGCGGGGAAGGCGGCATGTTGCCGGAAGAGCAGGCTGAGAATTCGCGTTATTTTTATGAATTGGCCTCGGCCCGCTTTGGGTTCAGTTTCGATAAGGTAAAAAAGGCTCAGGCTTTCCACTTCAAAGGCGGACAGGGGGCCAAAACCGGAACGGGAGGGCATTTGCCCGGAGACAAAGTGAATAAAGAGATTGCTTCCGTACGAGGCCTGGAGGTCGGCCAAACCGCTATTTCGCCGGCCACTTTTCCGGATCTGAAAGGAGTGGCGGATTTCCGGGATCTGGCCGACGAAGTCCGTATGCTTACCGGGGGCATTCCCGTGGGCTTCAAGATCGCCGCCAGCCACATCGAAAAGGATATTGATTTTGCCCTCGAGGCCGGCGCCGACTACATCATCCTCGACGGGCGGGGCGGTGGTACCGGCGCAGCACCGACCGTGCTCCGAAACAACATTAACGTGCCCACTATACCCGCCCTGGCTCGGGCAAGACGCCATCTCGATCATGTCGGGGCCTCTGAAGTCACCCTCGTTATTACGGGCGGCTTACGGATCGCCGAGGATTTTGCCAAAGCGCTTATGCTGGGGGCAGATGCCATTGCCGTCTCCAATGCGGCCATCCAAGCCATCGGATGCCTGGGTATGAGGGCCTGCAATACGAACAACTGCCCCGTCGGGATCGCCACCATGCAGGATCATCTGCGGGCCCGGCTGGAAATTGAAAAGTCCGCCCAACAACTGCGACGGTTTTTCCAGGCTACGACCGAGCTGATCCAGGTGATCGCCCGAGCCTGCGGACATGACGATGTAAACAAGTTCCACTTTGACGACCTGGGTACATTCAACTACGATATGCATCGATTGACGGGGATCCATTATGCAGGAGTTTCCTGAACTGGAACGGCTACGCCAAGGCAGAAGAGAGCAGGCATCCGCTGACGATGAGGAGGCAAGCATCGCTGGCTAATCCTCGCATTTCCAGATTCCCGAATCCTCAAATTGTTATGGAAAACTGGTACGTACCGATTACCCTTCTGCCGAGTGTCGGCTTTTTCATCATGGCCACCACCAACGCCTCCAATGCGCTGAGCGCAGAGATCGCCCGTCTGATCGAAGCCTGGAAGGAAGGAGACCAAAAGGTGATCAAAAAAAAGATCCATCAGTTGCTACTCGTCAATATTTCCCTGGTTTTACTTTATGTGGGGGCGGTTATTTTATCGATTGCCGGTTTGGTCGCCGGTCTGGAGTTCAACCTCATGGTCAATATGCCCCTGTTTATTAATGTCTTGATTTGCCTGGCGATCGGGACGGTGATCCTGGCTTTCCTGATCTTGATGGTCTATGCCTTCCGGGCGGTCCGGATAAAAAGGGAGCAATTCGAGGATATGCGTTTCCCTTGAGGGGAAAATGCCCGAGGTAGAACGTTGAGTTCCCTTCTTTGGGATCAGGCTTTCCAGAATCGAAGCAGAAGGATTTCGGCCAGTAAAAAGAAAAGTACCGCAAACAAACACCAGCGCCAGAGCGGTATCCCTCGATTTTGCTGAACGATGGTAGCCGTTACGGCAGAGGATTCCGCGACGTCGATCACCCGGGCCTGCTCTCCGAAACGCGTATTCAGCTCTTCTCCCGAGTAATATTGCAGGCTGGATTCCCGGCGGTCAAAATTGAATGCGATTTCCTTTTCTACTTCCTCTTCTGTGCGATATACTTCAAAAAATCCGGCTTTACGCGGCCGGTCATACACCCGAAGCACCGCCTTGCCCACGAGGGTACGCTGCTCGGGAATGAATTCTCCTTCCTTTCCCCTTATTTTATATACCACCTCACCTTCGGTGGCCTCATGATCCAATTCGACCAGGGCATCCGTACCGATGGTGTAGGCCAACTGAGGCTCCAAACCGCCCGAAATGGCCATTTTGTAAAGCATGGGCACAAAGATCTCCCCATTGCGCGGAAGGTCGTTGACCTCATCATCGAGAGGAGCCATAGAGAGGTAAAAATTTCCCCGCTCCGACTGATATTTAATCAGATACGGACTGCCATCCCGATAAGACAGCAGGGCCTCTCCCCGACCCGATCCACTCACATTGAGCCCAAAGCTGCCACGGCTGCTGGGCAGGCGCAAGTTTGGATCCAGTTTTTCAAAGACATCGTTGAAAACAAACTCCTCCGTGTTGATCTGTCCTACCTGCTTGACGGCAGCCTGGTAGTTTTGAATGGGGTCCGCGCCCAGGGTCTGCAACAGATTCTGGTAGGAGGCCAGATCGGCGTTGGAAGAGGGAAAAACCAGAATGTTGCCGCCGGATCCCTGGTAGGTCTTCAAGGCGCTTGTAAGGCCGCTGGAAACCTGATCCAGATCCGTCAGAACGATCAATTGATAGCGGCCGAACTCCGTATAGTTCAGGTTGGTGGCGTTGGCCTCGGTCATCCGGAAATAACCCATGCCGTCGAATGCCGACTGTAAATAGGGATTGGGGAGATCCTGGTGAATGACCAGGATCTGGATGGTTTCCGGGACAAAAAAAGTGAAATAATAATCGTCATCAAACTGAACGGGGTAGTCGGTGACCGAGACGCGGGCGCGCTGCCAGCCCGTCTGATTCGCCTGGAACCGAATGGTATCCAGTTGGGGGGCACCCGGCCCCAGCGTAAAGCTTCCTTCCGGCTTGGTCTGTCCGGCATAGGTCATGGCAAGACGGATATTCTCGACCGGTTGATCCGAGCGGTTGGTCACCTTGACCACCAGTTCGTGAGATCCGCCCAGAATTTGCAAAGGAGCAGTAAACCAGGCCGAATCCAGGCTGATGTTGCTTTGCTGCACCGCTTGCATGGGAAGAAGGTAGGTCTGTACCAGGCTATCGGAGGGAGGAATTTCGTTATCGACGATGCTTTGCTGAAAATCGGAGATAACATACAGGGACTGATTTTCCTGGCCGCTTTCCTCCAGCAGCTGCCTCTGGCGGGTGATCACCCGGGAAAGCGGACGCACCACCGGACTCACTTCGATCTCCTCAATAAATTGCAAGGCAGCTTCCTGACCGACCAGGCGTTGGTGCCTGCCTTCAAAATCGTGGGTCAGGATCTGGATCTGATCCTCCGGCCGGAAGGCTTCGACAATCTCCCGGGCACGCCTCTTGGCTTTGTCCAACAGGGGCACATCCTGGCTCAGCGAACTCATGCTAAAGGAATTATCGATGAAAACGCTAACGGCAGCCGGTCCCTGTTTGACCTCCTCGTTGGTAGGAATGAAAGGTTGGGCAAAAAGGAAAACCAGAAAGGCGAAGGCCAGTATCCGGGCCAGCAGAACCAGCAGGTTCCGGAGTCGCGACCGCGACCGGCTCTCCTGTTTGACCTCCTTCAAAAAGCGGACATTCGAAAAATAAACCCTTTTGAATCTTCGAAAATGAAAGAGGTGGATGATGATCGGAATAGCGACCACCGCCAGGGCAAACAGAAAAGTGGGGTACAGAAACTGCATGAACAAGTTTTCCTCGACCGAAAAAGTAAATGTAGTAAAAGAAACGTCGAAGATGGTGCTAAGGTTACGTGGGAGGGGGTAATCTTACGCGGAAGCTTGGTAATCCTAAACCTGGATTCCGTTTCGCTGGTAAGGTTCGCTGGGGGAGCTTCGCTACGCTCAACCAGGGGGAGGCTCTCTGCGCTCCCCTCGGGGTAGCCCTCCGGACTTGTAAGAAACTCCTTGCAGTCGTTTTTGGGGGGCCTCCCGGAGTTCGGCTGAAAGACTTCTAACAAAGGTGAACAAGACTTCTTCCAGAACGAGCGAAGCGAGTTCACCCCACGCGACTGTAAGGAGCGCCCCAAGCCCGAAAGGCCCTTCCAAGCTGCGCAGCAGCTACCCCAAGCGAGGCATTTCTTATTTTTGCACACAATTTCACCCCATGGCAGCATACAAAATCAAAGAGATCTTTTACACCCTGCAAGGGGAAGGCGGACAAAGCGGCCGGCCGGCCGTATTCTGCCGGTTTTCGGGTTGCAATTTGTGGAGCGGACGGGAGGAAGATCGTCACAAGGCCATATGTCAATTTTGCGATACCGACTTTTGGGGTACCGACGGGGAGAACGGAGGCTCCTACCCGACGGCTGAATCCTTGGTCGAAAAAGTGGCCTCTCTTTGGCCCAAACCCGGTCAGGGGAAACCCCTTGTGGTATGTACCGGCGGAGAACCTATGCTCCAACTCGACCAATCCCTGATAGGCGCCTTTCACCAACAAGGCTTTGAGATCGCCCTGGAAACAAATGGCACCAAGCCCGTTCCGGATTCTATCGACTGGATCTGCGTCAGCCCGAAAGCGGGAGCCGCACTCGTACAGAAAAGCGGCCAGGAACTCAAGCTCGTTTATCCTCAATCCGGCGCCCTGCCGGAGCAATTCGAAGAACTCGATTTCGAGCATTTCTACCTCCAACCCATGGACGGCCCGGATATCGAGCGCAACACACGGCTTACCCTCCGCTATTGCCTGGAAAACCCTAAATGGAAACTCAGCTTGCAGACGCATAAGATTGTCGGGATCCCTTGACTGGGATGCCGGGGCACGGGTAAAATAACCATCACACCTTTACGCCACCCAACCATCGCGACATTAACCCCGGTAACTTTCGATTAGCTCCCTATACAACGGATCCTGCTTCAATACCTCCGGATTACCCAGGATGACGAGATGTTCCCGCGCCCGTGTCATGGCCACATTGAGTTTGCGGTCCACTCCTTCGGTAGATAGAGATACCAGGGATGCCAATTGGATGGGCGAATTGGTGCACAAGGAAAGCAGAATGATATCCCGGGCACCTCCCTGGTACCGCTCCACGGTATCCACGGTATAGGCATTTGGATCCAGGCCTCCTTCGAGCATAGCTTTACGGATCTGTGCGATCTGCGCCCGGTAGGGTGTGATCACCCCCAGGGAAAGCCGGTCGCCATACAGGGATTGGAAGTCGCGGATCAAATCAGCCGCGGCGACTGCTTCGAAGGAATTGGTTTTCAAAGAAGAACCCTCTTCCGAACGAGTTTCCAGGAAATAGACCCGGGCGCCACAACCCGGATGCAGTTGCCCCGAATGTCCGTTTTCCAGGCTTGCCAGTTGGCGCACATGGACGGGAACCTCCCGAGGCAAGACCTTCAGGTTTTCGTTGTAAAAATGCCGGTTGGGGAAGGCCATGATCTCGAAATGCATCCTTCCCTGATGACTCAATTGTCCGTAGGCCCAGTCCCAGCCTTTTTCCTGACAAGTCAGGTAAAGGCGCTCAAAAAGGGAGTTTCGGGTGTCGTGCAAGCCCAGATCATTCAGATCCGGATCTTCTACCCGGGATTCGCCGGGCGATTGTACCACCACGGCGGGCAACTGCTTGTGATCTCCGATGAGTATGAATTTGGGGAAATTCGGCAGCAGGCCAACCAGCGAAGGCTCCAGTATCTGGGAAGCCTCGTCGATGATCACCCGATCGAAGTTTTTGATCTGCATCAACTCCGGTTTCCCGGCCATGGAGGCTACGGTCGCCAGGATGATCCGACTGCCCTGGATCAGATCCACCAAATCCTGCCGCTTCTGAATATTTTCCATGCGGACATCCAGCAGTTTTTCCCGGTATTGAGGCTGGGTATTGTACTTGGACCCGATACGCAGGTAGTTCTGGGACCAGGGTTCCGGCAAGGCTTCGATGGCATCGCAGATTTCATCCACCGCCCGATGCGTATAGGCCAGCAAAAGAATGTGCTCATCGGAATGCTGCATCAGGTGTTCCGCCAGGCGTTTCAGCATAATGCTGGTCTTTCCGGTGCCGGGAGGGCCCCACAGCAGGAAATACTCCTCCGCAGCCAGCATGTCTTTCAGGATTTGGCACTGCTCATCCGTCATCCCCGCACAGTCCGGCTCCTGAGCCATACCGACCGGCTTTTGAGGCGGCCGTCGGGCCATCAACAACTGACGCTTGGATGGGTCCTGTTGCCCGAAGGCGAACAGTCCGCGATATTGATTAGTGAAATTCCCGTCGAATTGATCGTGTTCCAGATTCCAGAAACCGATCTGATCGAACTCATCGGCCTGGAACTGCCGGGAACGCAGGCGAACCACCACCTTTTCCCCATCGATTTCAGCAATATGACCTTTGTGCAATTGGTGCTGCAGCACTTTTTCCAAAGAGGCCGAGGCCGGATAGAGCAGCACGAGATCCCCGACCCGGAAATTGGCCAGCGGGTTGGTCGCTTCCGTCCGTTGAAAAGATAAAAAGGGGTCGATCTCTCCTGCCTGGTTGTCCACGATCTTCAAGCCACGGAGGAGCTCGTAGTTTTCTTCCTTTTCCTCCTGCTGATTGAGCCAGATAGCCGCCTGCCCGTTGATGCCGGCATAGGCGGTCGGTCCGATCTTGGCCAACTGATGCTCCCGGGCGATAAAGGCGGTGAATGCCCCCAGGTATTTTCGTTCCCGGGGGTCCAGACTATCATAGGTGCGTCTGAAGCGTTCGAGATCGGCCTGTGCGAACCCGCTCACCTCCGGCAGGGCGTCCGGCCGGAGTCGCTGGAAGAAGCGATCGGTATTTTTCAACAGATCTCCCTCCTTCAGCCGCATCATCTGCCATTCGAAAGCCAGGATCTGGTTTCGGGCCTGCAAGGCTTCGAGTTGGCGGGCCCGGATCACGGGAGCGTAGCGAAGGGGCTTTTCGGATTGGCTTGAGTAGAGGATATAACATTTGGGATCCAGCTGCCGCCCAAAGGCGGATTCAATGAGCAGGTAATACAATAGTGTTTGCACAAAATGATTGGCCCCTACCCCGTACATATTGGGCATGAAGGGTTTTCCGCTTTTCAGTTCCACGATAGCCGAACTGCCGCTTCCCCGGAAAAAGACGTCAAGCCGGCCTTGTAATCCGTAGCGGTTGGAGTAAAAGGAGGGCTCCAGTTGGCTGCCTTCGGGCTGGATGCCTTCCTCCGGAAATTGCTGGGCGATGG
This sequence comes from uncultured Saprospiraceae bacterium, assembly GCA_964640855.1. Classification (GTDB taxonomy): domain Bacteria; phylum Bacteroidota; class Bacteroidia; order Chitinophagales; family Saprospiraceae; genus JAJDFU01. The sequence continues at coordinate 15,690 of CAZXIX010000014.1, read as the reverse complement.
CCGCTTTCAGATTTACCCAGTGGCCTTGCAGCTCCTGTTGCAATCCCCGGACTTCCTTGTCGCTCAGCAAAGCGAATCCGAGGGGATTCAGTTGAAAGATGCGGGCAAAGGCTTGCCGATAGGTGGTTTCTCCGTTCCCCAGGATCTCGTCCAGAAAATAGTTGGCGGCAATGCCTCGAAGCAAATGGACGCTGGGTAATTTGGGGAGCCACTTGTTGAGCAGGTATTTTTCGGGCGTGACTTGCCGGCCGCTGAAGCACTCGGCTACTCCTGTGACGTCCACCAGGTAATCCGGTTCGAACACAAAGCCGGCGGGTCGGAAAGCGCCCTCCTCGTCCACTTCCACATCGATCAGAGTAAGAGTAGTCGGGAAACCGAAAACGTCCCGCAAGCTGAGGATAGTCGGATTGAAATCCTGGTTCCGGTCTGGTAAATCGAAGCGAACGGCTTTCAACGCTTCGGGTTCGTCTTCTTCTCGAAACCAGATCAGGCGCTTGTCTTCCTCCATCCCTTCTGCCACCCCACGGATAGCGGGCCGAAAAGCAGAAACCGAGGAAGGTCGCAGAAAATCCGGCCAGGGCAGATCCAGGTCCGGCTGCAGGTCGGCCGGTACCGGTTGGCCGGTGGCTTCCTCGCTCAAGCGAAGCAGAGCCTTGCGGCCCAAAGCAAGCTTTTCGGTCAACACAAGCGAAGAGTCTGGATCATACCGTAGCTTACGAAACTGATGCAGGTAATAGGGAAGCGGTTTTTGCAGTTGGTATTTCTGGGCTACGTAGACCATCCGCGAAAAGGGGGTGGTGAAACTGAGTGCTTCCTGACGCGTAAGCTCGGCGGTCAGCCAGTCGAGTAAACGACCTAGTGCGGCCCACTCCTCTTCAGGAGGAAGCCTTTTCCCTTTGTGGATTTCCAGGTAGAACAAGTCGGCTAATGGCTGTGGTGGTACAGACATAGTTACTGGTGGTTTAGTTTGAAAGTAGGTCAAATAGATGAAAGCGGTCAGACTTTCTTCATCTACTAGCCATAAGAGTCCGTAAAAGGGAAATTTCCATAAAAACGCCCTACGCTTTATTGATTTTTCATTTGCTCAAGGACCTCCTCGGCATCCGGAAAGGTGGAGGGGTCCACACCATCCGGAAATTGAAATTTTGCCGGATCGATGGAGGCATCGGGTTCGAATGAAATGGCTTTGGTCTTCATGAGCATAGGTCCCATCTGTTGTTCCCACTTCAGGGTGATCCCCTTGTGAGTCCAGGCTTTCATCATCTTGTTCATTTCATAGACTACGCAAGGGTAAGAGAGAATATCTTCATCCGGAAGGCGAGTTACCGTTCCCGATTCGTCGGATTCTCCTACGGCAAGATCCTGCTGGGCCATGTGCATGCCCGGAGGTACTTCTAGGCGGACCCCGGTCCCCTTATTCGGGTAGTAGGTGAAGATGCCCTGCTCATTCATGATGGTGATGGTATTGTCCATTTCCATCCCTTTGGGATAGACTACATACCGGGCTTCGAGGGCACCCCAATTATCAAAATAGAGGGTCTCCTGACTCCCTTTGGTTTTGTACTTCACCATTCCGGACTCATATCCGTATCGTTTGACCGCTTTTTGAAAGGAGGTGTTCTCGGCCTCTGCCAGAGGCGTTTTCTGGGTCCCATTGCCTTGACTATTGCTGCAACCCGACCCCAGGAGGAGCAGGGAAAGTGAAAAAAGGATCGTTAAGGTTTTCATGGTCTATTTATTGGTGAGCTATTTCTTTAGAAAGTCACCCATTCCATTATCCCTTTCAATGATGAATATCATTACCCTTGAATCATCCCTTTTCTGACTGTTGCTCAACTGTCTTCCTACATTTTAGGCCCGGATTGGTTACATTGGAAGGAGATGTATTATTATTCCACACCTTATACCCTGGTAGATGTCTGACACTACACAAGAAAAATTCGGGAAGATCGAAACGATGGTTACGAATCTGGTCCCCAAAGCGGCCAACCTGGCAGGCTTGGCCAATCCGGCCTTTTTTGCCACCAGTTTCGCCGTCGATACCTTATTAAAGTTTATCCGTCTGGGAAAGCGGATCCGAGAAGCCAAGCAAGAAGGCATGGCCCAATTGGACGAAAAGGTTCGTGCCGAGGGTATCCTTCGCATTCCCATCGGTGCTTCCGTTGACAGAGCCTCTTTAGAGAACTTTTACCTGCGCCGGATCCGCCAATTCAACCCCTTTGCCTTCGATCAATTTAAAGAAGAGATCACAGACGCCCTTATTGCCCGGCTGGACAACACAGAACAAAAGCTGGAATTACTCAAATTTGGACGGATCGTCATTTCCGGTTATGACCGAAAGAACAAACGCTGGAGGAATCCCAGCTTGGCAGAGCATTTCAGTGAGATCAATCGGGATGAGGAGATCAACTATAAATTATGGGCCAAGGAATTGAAAATCTTTGCGGATAAAGAAGGGATATCGCTCAACGATCTGAAATCAATCATTCCAAAATACCTGATGATCCGGGTTCAGGCTATGGAGGTCGATATTCAGCAACTTACCGAGGAGGAAATGCAAAACATCAATGACCAAATAACGAATTTGGCTTTCGAAACTTTTCTGGGAGAAGAGTCTGTGATCATGAATACGGCTGACTTCCTCATCAACCACAAGAGAGCCAAGATCGAAGAAGAAGTGGAAAAGCTACAGAAGATGATGGATAGAGAGCCCGGTGAAGATGAAGATCCTGAGGTAGTGGAGAACGAAAAAGAACAAATCCAGGAACGGATCGAGGAGTTGGAAGGTGAAAAAGAAGAGCTTGAACAATCCAGATCATCCTTTTCCTAAACCCAAAAAAATACCTAATGAACCGTTTACCTCTGTTGATCATCTTTGGTCTGATGATATCCTCCTGCGTTACGAGTAAGCAGGAAATCACCAAGCCCTACCAGGAAGCCCTGGAATGCTATTATCAATCGATTCAATCGGGGAGTGGAAACCTGCCTTGCCTGGGACAAATTAATCGTCTCGTCGGAAAAAACCTCCAGGATGTGGAGGCCATTTCATTGCTGGCCCAGATTCACTGGCACCGGTACCTGGAAACAGAAGAGCCCAAGGAAAAGGAAAAATTCATTGAATACCTGGGTTTACTGGCCGGGACGATCCCCTACACACCCAATGCCCAGGACTGGGTAGCTCCCAGGCTCGATGTTTTTCTGGGCGATTTGTTTGTTTACGAAGCGAATGCATTGGAGGACGTAAAGCCAGAGTTCTTCCCGATTGAGAAGTCCTTCGCGCTATATAAAGCGGCTGCCCATTCTTACCAACAGAGTCTAAGCTTGATACGCGAACTTGAAATAGGAGATTCCATATCCAATGGGCTGAAAAGGGAGAAAATTAATGCCGCTTCCGGCTTGCAGGAAGCTATTTCCGGTCAATTGGCCGCTCTTTTCACCTTGCAAACCAGAATCGAGTTTAAGTTAGTCCCATTTGATGAAAGCACCGGTGGGCCTGACAGGCTTGATCTGGTTCAACAGAAAAAAGAGGAACTCAGAGAGCAACTGGTGGCTATCCAGCAGGGGCTCCCCGTAAACGGGTACGGAAATCTACCTATCGTCAGCTTTGTACCCAACCGCCAAAAAAGTATAGCCAACCTACAGAAATTAATCCTGGATGATTACCTCTTACCAGCTATGAAAGACAGTTGCACGATCCTTCTCGATCCGCAGAAGCCTGTTTCAGAAACTTGCGAAACCCTGTATCGAGAATCCGAGAAGGCCGCCCTGTACGCAATCGTTTACTCCGTGCTCATAGATGATCCAGGCGATTTCCGGAACATCGAAACGGAGGCCTTTACGGAGTTTTCCAAGGCCCTTGCCGAGTGCGCTTTTTGTCCCTAAGGAAGCGGGAAAATTAATTCCCTGTCTGCTCGCGAGCTTCTGCTATCAATTTTGTGAGTTCGATCACGTACAGATCGCCAGGGCGCCGCTCCCTTTCCGGCCAATCCTGGACCACCCCGGGGCACTCCTTGAAGGCTCCCCAATTCCTCGTCCGGACCATTGACATCCCTCCTTGCCATTTACTTATCGTTCCCCTATAAGGACATTTCTGTGCTGGTATTAATTATTTGTATACATTGCTTTATAAGGTAAAGTAAATTAAAAAATAGAAAAAATTACCAGGTACATCTTTGTTGACAAATAGACCTAAAATTTTATGGCTTACCCATTTACAAACAGGACAAAATATTGGATATCCTTGATCTTGGGCACTAATTATATGGTTATGGATTGATTCTGTTAAATTGCGCTACACAGGGCTAAATTTTAATTGTATTTAATTGGAGTATACCTTGTTAGAGCGGTTAATTTTCACTTAATTTTTAGGGTAAATGGCAACTTAATGTTGACGTCGCTTTAACACCCGCTTAAAGGGCAGCTTCTAATTTTCAACCTCATCAACCAACACTCACATATTATGAAGCTGACCTTAGTACGCTTGGTCCTTTTTGTTGGACTGAGTTTTCCATTTTTGGCCACTGGTCAAGTCATCCACTATCGTGGAACTGTCACCGATGCAGTGTCTTTACAACCACTGACAGGTGTATCTGTAGCTTTAGTCAATACGTCAATCGGAGCAGTGACGAATGAAGATGGTTACTTTGATCTAACCGTTACCCCTTCCATCCTGGGAGATGATATCTCCTTAGCTGTGAGCCACGTTGGGTATAAGACCCAATACCTACAGATGGAACCGAACACGACTGAACTAACCATTCAACTGGAAGAAGATTTGATCAAACTTGATCAGGTAATTGTTACCGGGCAAGGTATTGATATTAACAAACGTCGCCTGTCTACCGATGTAGTTACCGTAGATGGTGACAAGCTAGAGGCAATTCCAGCCACACGTATCGACCAGTTGTTGCAATCACAGTTACCAAACGTGCAGATCCGCATAACAGGGGGGCAGCCGGGTACGGCTTCCACCATTCGCTCACGCGGTATTGTTTCGGCATTAAACAACTCCACGCCTATTATCTATGTGGATGGTGTACGGGTAGACAACCTGAATACAGCTGCTGCACTTGGGATGAATTTGTCTGGTAATATTCACCAGGGGGCAGCAACTTCAGCTCTGAGTGATATTCCAGTAGAGAATATAGAAAGAATCGAATTCATCAATGGTGGTGCCGCTACTACGTTATACGGTTCGGACGCTGCCAATGGTGTCATTCAGATCATTACCAAGAAAGGAACTTCAGGACCTACCAATATCACATTGGGTACTGAGCTTGGGGTAACGACGCCAACAAATGATTTCCTGTTTTTCGATCGCACAGATGACCTATTGTTTCAAAATGGGTTTGTACAAAATTATAACCTTGGCATTGATGGTGGTTCCGAAAAGTTTGGTTTCAGCTTTGCAGGACGCGTCAGCAATGATGAAGGGGCGCGCTTTGCCGACCAGAATGAGAACTTCAAAGTAGATGTTCGTACAGGTTTACGTGCGGCCATTACCAGGGATATCACCTACCGTTCTTCCTTCGGCTATTCTCGTCAGGACTTTGGACGTGTACGGAATGGTAACGCTGGTGGGTATACCGGGATGTGGTTTGCTGAGGCGGGTGCTTCCTCGTTTACAGGTCCTGGATTCAACAATCGCATTGATGAGCAGACGGATGAAGAATTTGCAGAAATGCTATTCTATGCCAACGAAGCGGAACGTCTGCAAAACAATAGCACGGTGGTCAACCGCTTTCAAACCTCCCAATCCTTTGAGTACAAGCCTTTGAATAATCTAACATTTAAAGTTTTAGGAGGGGTAGATTACCGCGTACAAAGAGAAACAGAGATCGTAACCAACGAGTATCTGAATCATACACGTGATGCGGCTCCGGGTGAGGAGACCTCTACAGAAGGGGTTATTGAGAACTATGATCGTAAGTTCTTTGGCTTGACTTTCGAAGTAAATGGTCAGTGGCAAGCCAATGTGAATGACTTTTCGTTCGTCTCTACGCTTGGCGGACAATTCTTCCGGAATGAAGACCAGCAAATCGAATACTCTGGTGAAAATATTCGTGATGGTGCGACTGTCATCAGTCAGGCTGCTATCCGAAATAGTGACGAGCGCTACTTTGAAGTAGCCAACTACGGGGTTTATTTCCAGGAAAATATTGGATTCAAGAACCGTTACTTTTTAGAATTCGGTATTCGGGGTGATGGCAACTCGGCTTTCGGTGATGATATTGGGGTACAGTACTTTCCCAAAGTTGGAGCCTCTTACATCCTGAGTTCAGAACCCTTCTTTAATGTATCTTTTATCTCTGACTTGAAAATCCGCGCCAACTATGGGGTAGCAGGTAACTTCCCAACCCCATTCGCAAATGATCGTACTATTGCTTTCACCGGTTTCCTCGATGAGCAAGCGGCCTTGTTTAATACGCCTGGCAACCCTGATTTGAAGCCAGAAAAAACCTACACATTTGAGGTAGGTGCCGACTTCTCTTTTTTCAATGATCGCCTTGCCTTGACGGTAAATTACTATGATGCAGAAACACGTGATGCTCTTTTCAGAGTGCCACTGCCACCATCCAATGGGGAAGCTGCTACTAATCTGGTCAACATTGGAGAAATTTCAAACAAAGGATTTGAGATAACAGCCAATATCGTAGCGGTGAAAAATGAAAATTGGGATGTACGTATCGGGGGGGCTTTAAACACCCTGGATAATCAAGTCACCGATGCAGGTGGAGCAGCGCCTTTCGCCATCAACGGTTTTAGTGGTCGTACCGTACAGACCGTTGTTATTGAAGGAGCGCCTGTAGGAACATTGCGTGGTAATCGTGGTACTTTTGATGAAAATGGTGTGATGGTGGCTACGGAGCCCCAAGCTATTTTAGGTTCCACCCTGCCTGACTTGTTCGGTAACTTGAATTTAAGTGTCCGCTACCGCAATTTCAACCTATTTGCTAATGCGGACTACCAGGCTGGTGCTGTTGCACACTCTTTCGATCGTCAGTTCCGCTTCTTTTATGGGGTTGATAATGAAGGCATACCTCAAGCAGAAGTCGATGAAAATGGAGTGGCCAATTGGTTAAACTTCACCGACCAGTTCGTGGAAAAAACAGATTTCCTGAAATTTCGTGTGATTGGTCTTACTTACGACCTGCCTAAAGAATGGATCGGTAGCTTTGCTCGTCGTTTCCAAATTGGGTTTACCGTGCTTAATCCGATCAATATTACCAGCACTTCTTTCGACCCTGAGGCTACTCAGGTGGGTGGTGCCCAAGGACAGGGCTCGGCAACCACTGGTGGTATCAACTATAGCGTAATGTCAGCACCACGCCAGTGGTTGGGCTCCTTGCGCGTAACCTTTTAATTCATCTCCAATAAAAAATGATCATGAAGCATATATTATTTCTCAGTGTGATTTTCCTTTTACTGACTGGATGTAACCTGGCTGAGGTGGAAAACCCTAATGTCAGCGATGAAATTTACATTAGCACCCCTCAGGCAGCAGCCTCTTGGGTCAATGGGGCACGCCGTCAGGTATCGATCACGACCAATACCATGATGGAATTTACGGAGCTGGTTTCGGATAACTATTTCAACAACCGTACCCTGAGTAGTAAAGTCTTCGATATTCCGCAGATCGATTTCTTTGATATTGATGTGGACCGGGTACAATCGGCATTACACCGTTTGCGCGCTACAGCTGAGTTTGGCTTGAATGATGTATTACCCAATGATGCAGAATCTACTGCAGAAGACGAAGCTACCTTGCGGCTATACCTGGGGCTAGCACACGTTTGGATGGGCGAATATTTTGTAGGATTACCGGCAGAAGAACTGGGACCTGTACGTACGGATGCTGAGCACCTTCAGATTGCTATTCAGCAATTCCTACAAGTCCAGAGCTTAAGTGATAATCCCGAACTGGTTTTGGCTGCTCAGATTGGCGAAGCCCGTGCCAACTATCGCCTGGGTAATCAATCTGCTGCAGTAGCTGCTGCGCAGGCGGTTATCGCTGCTGATCCGATGGTTTACTACCAGGCATTGTACGACGGAGTGAATGATTTAACCAATCAATTTCAGTTTTACCTATTTGACTCCCCAAGGGATGAATTTGCACCTTTGCCTAGACTAGACTTCCTGGATCCAAAGTACTTTCACACAGGTAATCCAAGCCTGGAACAGTCCGCTGTTTCTTTATTCAAAGGAGAAGAAGCTTATCTTATCCTGGCCGAAGCACAGTGTGCCGACGGTAGCTTAGGAGATGCCAAGGCTACCTTGAATGAGCTTTTAACTACCGTAATTGCTAATCGTCCTACTGCTACATTTAGTGACGCCATGGAAAACCGGGATGGTGGTAATCGCGATGATTACCCACTCACGGCCGACTTTAAAGTGAAATTCTCCGAAAATGCACCTGAACGCGAAGGATTTGTACTGGATCGTCAAGCGGGACCGATTACTGTAGCTACAGTATCTGGGACCTCCGTGACCGCTGAGCAAATCAATGCAGCTACCACTACCGATGAGTTGCTGGTTATCGTATACTTGATGCGCCAGGAGATCTTTATTTCAGAAGGCCGCCGCCAGGCCGATCTGGGTATCAAATTTCCGATCTCTGAAAATGAAGCAAACAATAATCCGAATGTAACGGATGATTTCCTGACAGCACAAATTCCGGACTTCATCCCCGGTGATTTTGGCATGGATAATTTCTTTAATGATACTACCAATATGGTGGTAACCATGTTGTTTGACATGAACACCATCATCGTTGAAAACAAGACCTCTCCTTTTGTAGCGCCGTTTGAATAACCGGCTTACCGACAGACCGTTGCCTGGCTTTTTGGAGCTGGGCAGCGGTTTTTTATGGCCAGCTTCAGTTGATATGGCTCCTACCGCTCGTAGTACGTATTTTATTGTTTTTGAGAAATCCATCTACTAAAAGACTGTGTTTTGAAAATGGTCAGGGTGAAAGTTGACTTGATCGGACTGAAATATTAATCAATGTAAGTTGCGATGAACCATTTTCGGCCTTTGTCCGCCCCGCCCCTGAAGGGAGCAAAGCCCTGACGATTCTATCAGGATACCGACACCTTAAGGTCGTCGGGGCCCTCAAATGCTTGATTTCCCTTCAGGGCCAAGGCAAGATCAAGCATTTGAGGTTTTTATTGCTATCGCAACTTGAGTTAATCAGGTACTTGAGTTTGATTTTTCTCAGCCCGATTAAAGACTCATCAATAGTATGGTTGTCGACAAAACCAGCATGAGAAGTGCGGGCAGGTAGGTTTTTACCTTATCATGGACCTTGATATGCATGGCAACAGCACCGATCATAAGGATAATTAAAGCACCAGCAGCATAAGGAACCAGATCCGGCATCCAAATGCCGAGGATCAAACCGATGGCAGCTGCCACCTTGAGGGTTCCCACTACATACATAAACCAGACAGGAAGGCCATAGTACTCAAATTCCTGGCGCAAGGTTTTTGCCTCGCCATCGCCACCCCGGTAGATGCTGGCTCTCTGATTGGTGACCAACCAGATTCGAAGGATGTTGAGGGCAACAAATAGTTGGAGTATAATGAGCAGAATTATCATAAGAACTTCAGTTATCCTGGCGATTAGCGTGGGAATCTTACACTCTTAAATATAGAAAAATTTATAGGTTCCAAACATTTGCCCGGTGGGAATGCTTACGTTTTTCTGCCTGAAAACCAGGGCTTTTTTATCCGGTATAAGCCTTACCTTTCCCGTATCTATGCTAGTGAATATCATAACCCTTTTTTCCTCTTTATCGTTTATGTACTACGGCACAATGTGCCTTTTTTCCAATAAGATGGCATTGGAATTCGAACGATTTGGATTATCACCTACACAGAGGCAACTCACGGGGGTTTCACAGATATTGGGGAGCATTGGACTGTTGATCGGTTTGTGGCAACCGCTGTTGGGCCTTATCGGTTCCGGCGGTCTAGCTTTGCTGATGCTGCTCGGATTCCTGACCCGATTAAAAATCCGGGACAGTCTCGTACAATCCCTTCCGGCATTTTTGTACCTGCTGCTCAACGCTTATCTGGCACTGATCTATGCTGGTTTTTTGGGGGGAATTGCTCAATAGATGAACACAATAGCCAAATGGATTAGGGTATTTGTTGCCTGACTTCGTTTGGCCTATTCTTATTTTAGTCAATCCTATTCATTCAAAGGCATCAACCTCCCTTTGTCATGCGGTCCAATGTTCTGATCGGTCGGCGTATGATTCTTCTTTCCGTGATCGTCTACTCTTAGGCGGCTTGAGTGGCAATAGGGATATTCTACAGGGTCCGACCACAAGAATTCTGGGTGGCACGGAAGCAGCCATGGGCGTACTGATGTTGGTTGGTCCGGCAGCTATTCTGGTGGCTATTTTGGGTCGGATCTACGGCCGTAATTTTTGATTACACGCTGGACAGTGGGCGTTGGACGGTCGACTGTCGACTGTCCTGGAGGATGCAGGCCCGAAATTACTTGTCCAGAGCCTGCTGGAAAGGGTCGTCTAAAGACCGATAATTACTCGATTTTTCGTAAGTTTAAAAAGCATGTGGGCGCCTGTTCCAAATGGGAATGATGTCTTATTTTTCCCTGCGGTTGCTTGGGCGCTCCGGATCATCGAACCCATTATCATCCCGCTTGCCATGAGACCATACTACCTTTTCTCCTTTCTTCTTTTTTTATCTCTTTTTGCCTGTAACAATACCCCTCCAACCGAAGAAGAAACCGTGGACTACCTGACCGAATCCCAGGCCGACAAAGATCAGCGCATGGAATGGTGGCGCGATGCCACCTTCGGCATGTTCATCCACTGGGGGGCATATGCCGTTCCTGCGGGTACTTACAAGGGGGAGCCGATCGAGGGGATCGGCGAATGGATCATGGAAAAAGCTCAAATTCCTATTCCCGATTACGAAGAATATGTGGCCGCCTTCAACCCGGTCGACTTTGACGCCCGCGAATGGGCGCGTATCGCCAGGGAGGCCGGCATGAAGTATATGGTGATCACCTCCAAGCATCACGACGGTTTTTGTCTTTGGGATTCGGAGGTTACCGAGTACGACATCATCGATGCTACCGAATTCGACCGGGATATCCTGGCTGAACTAAAGGAAGCTTGCGAGGCGGAAGGAATTGAACTGGGCTTCTACCACTCCATCATGGACTGGCACCATCCCGATGCCCAATCCATAGCTTATCCAAACTACAACACCCAGGATACTACCAATCCCAATTTCGACAACTACGTGCAGAACTACCTCAAGCCGCAGGTAAAGGAATTGGTTGAAAAATACGATCCCGCTCTGATCTGGTTCGATGGAGAATGGATCCCCGACTGGACCCACGAATACGGGGTGGATATGTACAACTACCTGCGCAATCTGAAACCCGAGCTGATCATCAACAACCGGGTAGATAAAGGTCGTCAGGGTATGGCCGGCATGAATAAAGACGACCGGCAGTATGCCGGCGATTTCGGGACGCCGGAACAGGAGATCCTCGAAGAGGCCAGTGATTTCGACTGGGAGTCCTGCATGACGATGAACGACACCTGGGGCTACAAGACCTTCGACGACAACTGGAAGTCGGCCGAGACTCTGATCCACAACCTGGTGGATATAGCCGCCAAAGAAGGAAACTATCTGCTGAATGTGGGCCCGAAGGCCAATGGCGTGATCCCGGAGCCCAGCGTAGAACGGCTGGCCGAAATGGGTAGCTGGCTGGATGTGAATGGAGAAGTCATCTATGCCACGGAGCGATTGGATCAATTCCGGGAAGGTGAATCCATTTATTTCACCCAAAGCAAGGACGGAAGTTCCTTCTACGTGATCGCCACCGAATGGCCGGGGGAAAACCTGACCTTTACTCAGATCGTACCGGACGGAGGAACGAGCATAACGCTACTGGGATATGATGAGGCCCTGGATTGGTCGGCTGAAGAGGGCATGACGCGTATCAGCCTACCCGCCTCCCTGCAGGATGCCTCGAACCGCCCATGTGAGTATGCCTGGGTGTTTAAGGTGCAGGGGAAGGAGCGGATGTAAGCTGGCCAGGGTTAAGCACCTGTCCCGTGTGCGAGAATTTCTATAAACGCATCTCGGAATTAATCGTAATCCTTGGAAAAGAAGGATGTTGAAGTTCCATATTTTAAATATACGAAAGGGGAATTAGCCAATATGGCTAATTCCCCTTAGCGGCGGCTGAGGCCGCCGGTCCTTGGTGGAGACGGCAGAGATTGAATACGGTCTCCAGCATAAGCTTATCCCGCAATCTAGGGTCTGACAATAGGAAGTTTTCGAATTCTTACCTTATTGGCTTCAAGTATCACTACGGCCCCCGTTCCTAGAGGCTCCTCTAATTGAGACCAATTATGGAGAATGAGCTCCGCAAAAACTTTAGAATTGATTTTATCCACTCGGAAAATCACTACGGAAGGTTTCGAAAAACCGGTAAAGGAAAGTAAGGTCCCAAAATCCAGATCGTGAGTCAGGACTACTTCATCCTGTAATTTAGCTTCTTCGAGGATTTCAATATCCCTCCACGTAGGTTCTCCTGCGTTTACAACTAACCGACAACTATGCCCTTCCGCTTCAAGCAAATCGGCCAGGGATTTGCCCAAGTGGACATCTAATAGAAATCTCATGCCCGGTTTTGCTGAAGTGGTACGACCCTATCTTCTAAAAATTGGGCCGCAAACCCCAAAGCTTCCAGGAAATCTTCTTTTTCCAGAAAAGGAAAATCTTCGATGATCTCCTCCATGGACATGCCGCTGGCGAGGTAGCCCAATAAGGTGGAAACAGGAAAACGCATTCCTCGAATGCAAGGCTTTCCAAAACACATCTCGGGATTAATCGTAACCCTTGGAAAAGAAGGATGTTGAAGTTCCATGATTCTAAATATACGAAAGGGGAAATAACCATTATGGCTAATTCCCCTTGTTTGGCGGCCGAAGCCGCCGGTCCTTGGTGGAGACGGCGGGAGTTGAACCCGCGTCCAGCGAAAGCACCAGAGAGCTTTCTACATGCTTAGTTTCCAATTAAATTTTCGTGGAAGAGATGGGATTGGAAACCCTCCGATTCTTCCCTTATCCTCTGAGTTGTCATGCTGAGGGCGAGACCCTCCCCAGCACTAAGCCTGAAGGTTATGGTGTGCGGCACGCTGTGTATCAGGCATCAAGCGCACGGCACAAAGGCATACTAAGATCTAATCTTAGGCTGCCATGGCATACTGTGTATTGCCATCTAAAAAAGGGTAATAGTCAGTTGTTAACGGAGTTGAACTACCGTGCTCCGGCATGCTTACTAACCAGTTTACTTCCCTGTCGATTCCAGTACGTCCCCTATTGTCAATGATCTTGCCGCTTAGATGCGACCTGCGAATATACAAACAAGGAGGGGGAAGCGAAAGTTCCCGTGGGAAGATTATGCTGAAGGGTTACTTTCGGATCGCTTTCGAGATCCGGCTGGGGTGGCTGCTGCGCAGCCTGGAAGGGCCCTGCGGGCTGGGGGCGCTCCCAGAGGTCGCGTGTAAGGCCGCTTTGCGGCTGGGGGGTAGCCCTTCGGGCCTGGGGCACTGCTCCCTTTGGTCGCGGGGTATGCGCCTAAGGCGTGGAATAATACTTTACCACGCTCCGCTCGGTTGGGAAATAAGGCATCCTTCATAACGTAACATTCTTCCAGCCGACCTCAGGGAGGCCCTCCAGGACGCGAAGCGGCTCTCCCAAGCGCGTAAGCGCCACCCCTGGGCGACTGATCGGGACATTCCCCAAACCCTCAGGGCTTTCCAGCCGACCAACGGGAGGCCCCCCAGGACGCGAAGCGGCTCTCCCAGGAGCGAAAGCGCCACCCCAGGACGCTTGCAGAGCGGAAGAAGAAACAGCCCCTCCCTATTCTCTTATCCATCGAAAGAATCGTCCCAATCGCCCTGCCTCCTCTTTCTTTCCAGACTGGCAATTAGGCGCATCAGGCTATTCTCCAACCTATTGCAAAGAACATCCATTTCCTCGAAATCCCTTTCCATTAATTGACCGGCCTTTCTGTAAACCAAATTTGCCGAAACGGTTTCTCCAAGGGAAGCAAGAGCATAATCCAGAAACCGTAAGTATTCATTCAGGCTTTTCCGACAATACCCTTCCGCAATATTTCGATGTACCGAGTCAGCAGAAGCGATCTGATTCCTGACTACGCGTTGCATGGAATAGTCCCACTTCAAATATACCGAGCAGGTCAGTTCATAAAGCTTTTGGGCATCCTGCCATACCCGCAATTGTTGGTAACCGCGATTTTTGTTTTTTCTCATGCTGGGGTTTTCTTTTATAGAGTACTTCAGGCAAAAAATTCCACAAAACCATCCCCCCAGCCGACCAACGGGAGGCCCTCCAGGCGCGTAAGCGCCCCTCCAAGCCGCATAGCGGCTTTTCCCAAACGATCAGGCCACCAAAGGCCAGGAATTAGAAACAATGGATTGATGAAGGATTGTGTGGCCAAAAGGAACTTATTAATGCAAAAATCGCTTATTTTGTATGCATAAAACGATTGAAAAATGCGCACCAGCATCGATTTAGACGATCAATTAATTAAGCAGGCCATGGATTTAAGCCAAATCCGTACGAAAAAAGAGGTCATTCATCTGGCACTGAAAGAATTGGTAAACAAACTTAAACGGCTGCAAATGCTCCAACTCCGAGGTAAAATCCAATGGGTTGGAAAACTGGACGAAATGCGTGAAATATGACTCCCCAAGCTTGTTTGGTGGACACTTCTGTATGGATCGGCTTTTTCAACGGGAAAGACCACCCCAATGTGGACTTCCTCGATCAGCTTATCCGGGATGATGTACCTGCATTCCTCTGCCCTTTGATCGTCCAGGAAATATTACAGGGGATTCGAATGGACGCCGATTTCGAAAAAGTCCGCGACAGTTTGATGGCCTTTCCTATTCTGGAATGGGACCCTGTTGAGGCCGCCATCGCCGCTGCGGAATTGTACCGGGACCTCCGGAAAAAAGGAATTACGGTTCGAAAGTCAAATGATTGTCTGATCGCGGCATTTGCCCGCCACGCTGATCTTCCTGTCCTGCACATAGACCGTGACTTTTCCAAGATCGCCTCAGTGGCTTTCATAAAAGAAATCAAGGAGCCGAATTGAAAAGATAGAATCCACCGTCCCCTTTCGTCGCGAAAGATCAACCAGTATAGGTTGGGGTAAAATATCAATCTAAATGGAAGGGCCCTTCGGGCTGGGAGCGCTCCCAGAGGTCGCGTGGAAGGCCGCTTTGCGGCTGGGGGTAGCCCTTCGGGCCTGGGGCGCTCCCTTTGGTCGCGGGGTATGCGCCTAAGGCGTGGAATAATACTTTACCACACTCCGCTCGGTTGGGAAATAAGGCATCCTTTATAACGTAACATTCTTCCAGCCGACCAACGGGAGGCCCTCCCGGACGCGAAGCGGCTCTCCCAGGCGCGAAAGCGCCACCCCAGACTGGTCAGAGCAAACTCACCCTGGCCGAAAGAACGCCCACAATGGAAATTCTCCCCAAAAGAACCGGGAAGGAGACCGAATGGCCTCACTTCCCGGAACATTATCAAAGGGTCACTTGATATGAATATTAGGTAATGGGTCAAATTGGTTGATCAAGCTCTTAAAGCGCCAGCAAATTGCCCGT
>CAZXIX010000013.1:36687-61547 GCA_964640855.1 uncultured Saprospiraceae bacterium | reverse complement strand
TTGACCTCCAACCCGAGCTGGCTGGCCGTCAAGTCCTTACCTTACCTCATGGAGTACCCCCACGAATGCACCGAGCAGATCTTCAACCGCTATTTTGCCAATACCATTGCTTCCTACCTGGCCAACAGCGACCCGAGGATCCGAAACATTTTCGAAGAGTGGAAACGAAAGGGCCAATTGGAAAGTCCGCTTGCAACGAATAGCGAATTAAAGGATGTGTTGCTGACCGAGACCCCCTGGGTCCGGGACGCTCAATCCGAAAAGGAGCAACAGGAACGCATTGCGCTCTTGTTTGATCTGAATCGAATAGCCCTCGAGCAGGCAGAGGTCATGGCCAGGCTCCAGGATCGCCAGATGGCGGACGGAGGATTTCCATGGTTCCCAAATGGCCCCTCCAGCTGGTACATCACGCAATACATGCTGGAAGGCATGGGCCGGCTCCACCGACTGGCTATTTCCCGCATTTACGGTGACCCGGAACAGTCGCAGATGCTGGACCAAATGATCCATTACATTGACGACCGGGCCCGCGACTGGTATCAGGATCTCGAAAAAAGGGTCAGCGAGGAGAAAACCACCTGGGAAGAAGACCATCTCGGCGCGCTTCAGATCCACTGGATATTCACCCGCACCTATTTTCCGGCCTACAATATGGATTCGGAAACCCGCAAGATCAAAGACTATTTGTTAAGCCAGATCGCCTCCAACTGGACGGAGAAGAGCCTCCATTTGCAAGTCATGGGCGCTATAGCGGCTCACCGCTGGGGTAAGCTGAACATTTCTGGCGAGATCATCGAATCCTTGAAGGAGCGATCGATCCAAAAAGGCGCCTACGGGATCTATTGGGCTCAGGAAGCGGGTTGGAACTGGTACCAGCAGAATATCGAGACCCAATCCCTGATCCTGGAATTCTTTAGCGAGACCAACCAGGAATCCTTTTGGATTGATGGCATGCGGGTATGGTTGTTGAAAAACAAGCAGGTGAATCGTTGGGAAACGACCAAGGCCACTGCATCAGCGGTTCTGGCTTTGTTGAAAGGAAACGGAACTTCTGCCCTGGGGAATACCGAGTTACTGGATTTTAGCTTTCCGAAAGCCAAAAAAACAGATTACAAGGATAAACTGGACGCAGCCGCAGGGGAGGCCGAGGCCGGTGTCGGATATCTGAAGGCACGGTGGGAACCTGGGGCGGTGACCGAAGATTTCACCCGGGTAAAAATCAAAAACCCGAACCCGAATGTTGCCTGGGCTTCTCTCTTTTGGCAATACCTCGAAAATGCGGACCGCGTGGAGGCCTCTGCATCCGGCCCCCTTAAACTGGAGCGCGAACTGTACGTTGAACGGATCGGGGACAAAGGCGTCGTGTTGGAAAAAGTAAAAGCAGGGAGTGAATTAAAGGTCGGTGAAAAACTGGTGTTGCGGATCCGGGTTTCGGCCGAACAGGACATGGAGTTCATCCATTTGAAAATGCAGCGGGCTGCCGGCCTGGAGCCTATTATCACCGAAAGCGGCTACCATTATCAGGCCGGCTTGTCGTATTATGAAAGCATCCGGGATGCGGCCAACCATTTTTTCATGGAATACCTCCCTCGGGGGACGCACGTACTGGAGTATCCGCTCCGGGTGGCGCATGCCGGTGATTTCAACATGGGTATCGGGCTGATCCAAAGCATGTATGCCCCTGAGTTCGCCAGCCGGACCGAAGGTGTTCGACTGACCGTCCGATAAAGGGAAATCCGCAGCTCTTGGTCCTGATCGACAGGCTTGTAGTCGAGAAAATTCGCTCGTTTGCCCGTCCGGACTTAACTTAACAAAAACTGAGAAAAGTGATTGAGCCAAAAAAAATGTGGGATCTAGCCTCACAGAAAATCAAGAACAGCTTTATGAGTGAGAATAACGAACGCAACAGGCATGCTGAAACCGTTATACGTAATCATGTTGTCTGGTCTATGGGAGCCGGGTTCATTCCGGTTTTGGTGGCCGATATCTTTGCAGTGAGTGCTATCCAGATGGACATGATCCGCCAGCTTTGCAAGGTATACGATATCGATTTCTCCGAAACCCGGGGCAAAGCCATTGTAACCTCCCTCACGAGTTCAACCCTGGCGCGCATCGGGGCCGGCAGCATCGTCAAATTGATTCCCGGTGTAGGCACCTACCTGGGAGGCGTTACGGTTTCGGTTTTTGCGGGTGCCAGCACCTATGCTCTGGGCGAAGTTTTCAAACAGCATTTCTCCTCGGGCGGAACCATTCTGGACTTCGATCCGGCGAGGCTGAAGAAGTTCTACGAAGAAAAATTTGAGAAGGGGAAAAACGTGGTCAAACGCTGGAAGGAGGATGCCGATGGTGCCGTAGACCCCGAAGCGGAGCCCAAAACAGCTTCCGGAGAGGAAATCGTGCCGGAACAGGCCGAGCAACCCAAGCAAGACGTGGTCGAACGTCTGAAAGAACTGGCCGGCCTTAAAAAAGAAGGCATCATTACCGAGGAGGAGTTCGAGCAGATGAAAAAGAAATTGATAGGCGAAATGTAACGCCACTCCGTCCTTACTAAGCTGAGAAACAACAAGATCACATAGCCCAACGGGCTTTTGGGGCAATATCCAGAGAGGAAAATTGCCCTTTTTTATATTTGATATAACCGGCCATGGCGATCATGGCGGCATTGTCTGTGCAATATTCCAATTTGGGAATGTAGGTTTGCCAATCCCGTTCCTGTCCGGCTGCCTCGAGAGCCTGGCGAAGAGCCGAATTGGCGGAAACTCCCCCGGCAATGGCAATGTCCCGGATCGATTCCTGCTCTGAAGCCTGGATGAGCTTGTGCATCAAAATGCTGACGATCGTCTTCTGTATGCTGGCACACAGGTCATTGAGGTTTTTGGAAATGAAATCCGGGTCTTTTGCTTTCTCCTTCCGCAGAAAATAAAGGATCGAGGTCTTGAGGCCGCTGAAACTGAAATCCAGGCCCGGGATGCGTGGTTCCGGAAAGGTAAAGCGGGCCGTCCCCTGCTGGGCCAGTCGGTCGATCCGGGGACCCGCCGGATAGGGCAGGCCCATCAGTTTGCCACTTTTGTCAAAAGCTTCTCCGGCGGCATCATCCAGGGTTTTCCCCAAAACAGTCATTCGGCCCTTGCTCTCTACCCTGACGATCTGGGTGTGCCCCCCCGAAACGGTCAGGCACAAAAACGGGAAGTTGGGGCGCGGGGGGTCGATCAGGTGGGCCCAGATATGAGCTTCCAAATGATGAACTTCGATCAGGGGAATCTTCAGACTCATGGCCAGCGCCTTGGCAAAGGAAACACCCACGATCAGCGATCCCATCAAACCGGGCCCCAGGGTGACGGCCACGGCACTCAGGTCCTCTTTGGAGACAGAGGCTTTCTTCAAGGCAGCGTCTACGACCGGGATGATATGCTCCTGGTGGGCCCGGGAGGCATATTCCGGCACGACACCCCCGTACAATTGGTGTACCTCCTGCCCGGCCACCACGTTGCTGCGGATCTCGCCCTCCACCAGAACGGAGGCTGCTGTATCGTCGCAAGAGGACTCAATACCCAGAATTACAGTCGGCATATTTAAAAAGCTTTTGGGGCGAAACACCAAAATACCTTCGTTTTTCATCCCCTTAAGAAAGAGGAGGTATAACAACCGAACGGCCCTTTCGGATCGCTCCCGGATAAGTTCGGGATTTTTCTCCGGAACGGTTGGGAGAACCAAAGAAGCCTTATCTTTAGACTGCCTAAGCGGTTGCCTTTGCCCCCAGGGCCAAAGGTCCCCCTTCTGGAAAAAACCGTATTATTGCGTCAAAACCAACAACAAAAATGAGAATTGCTGTCAACCTTGTCCTGGTGCTCATCATCCTTGGGCTAGCCTACGTCCTGTACCAGAGTATTCGGGAACCCATTGCCTTTAATGCAGAGCGAACCAAGCGCGAACAAGCGGTTGTGGACAAGCTGCGTACCATTCGTACCGCTCAGGAATTCTATCGGGATATTACAGGTGAGTTCGCACCTGATTTCGACACGCTCTCTTACGTTCTTCAATACGACAGTTTTGCGATCATCAAAGTGATCGGAGACCCGGATGACCCGGACTTCACCGGAGAGATCACCTATGACACGACCTACCGTCCTGCCTACGATACGGTATTGGCCCTCAACATCAACCTCGATTCGCTGGCCTACGTCCCCTTCGGAAGCGGCGCTCGTTTTGAAATCACCGCCGATACCACCACCTACCAGGGAACCAACGTGAATGTGGTAGAAGTGGGCACTCGCCGGGCTACCTTCATGGGCCGATATGCAGACCCACGCTTTGCGCGTTACGACCAGGATTACAATCCCCAGAGCGTACTTAAATTCGGAGACCTGAACTCTCCTAAACTGGCTGGAAATTGGGAGTAACCGTTGAGGTCATAGAAAGAGGGTTTTCCAAAAAAGGACTCTCCGAAAGTGAACTGTCCATTCTAATAGGAGTGGACAGTTTTTCATATATGGTTAAAGACGGGGAAAACCGGATACAGGCCCTCAAGGAGTATTATTTTGACTTAAGGTTCGACGAAAAGAGCTGGTCGGACATGCTGGAGGCCGAAGCTGTGCTAAAAGAAGATTTCAAAAAGGTCAATATCGGGATCGCTCTATCGCCTTTCACCTTTATCCCGAAAGACCTATTCGAAGAAGACAAAGCCCGTGAGTATCTGAGCCATCTCATGAATTTGGAAAAGGATGACGAGGTGCAGGCAACTCTGGTGCCCGAGATGAATGCCTGCGTCCTCTTTGTATTGCCTTTCTGGTTGGATAAACGCCTGGCCGATCTGCCCAAGGCGGAGGAGTTGGAGCATCTCGCCGTTCGCCTTCTGCAAAGAGCCAAGGCCGAATCGGAAGACAGCGACCAACCCTTTCTGTGGGCTCATCTGGGGAATTCAAGGGTGTGGCTGGGAGCCATCGAGAACAGCGAACTGAAATACGTCAATTCATTCCCCTTCGAGAGCGAAAATGACGCCCTCTATTTTTTGTTGTTGCTTTTCGATCATACCGGTCTGGCACCGGATCGCACTACGCTGCATTTGTCCGGCAAGATCGATCCCGATCGGGCCTTGTTCAAAAATCTGGTCCGCTTTGTCGCCCAACCCGAATTCCGGGAAAAATCCGAAAAACTGGCCTTCGGACCTCAACTCGCCGAATATCCCTCCCACTGGTTCTTTGATCTGTTATCCCTGGACAAGGCAAACGACTGAGGCATGCGGATCATCGGCGGTAAGTTCAAGGGGCGAAGATTCAATCCTCCGGCCAGGAATTGGCCCACCCGGCCTACGACCGATTTTGCCAAAGAAGGTTTGTTCAACATCCTGACCAACGAGCTGGATTTCACGGCCATTTCAGCCCTGGATCTGTTCGGCGGCACCGGAAGCCATTGCTACGAACTCATTTCACGAGGATGCGAGGATGTCACCTACGTGGATAAATTCCCGGGTGCAGTCCGGTTCGTTCGCAAAATTGTCCGCGAACTCGATGTGGAGTCTTATCTGCAGATCGAGCAGCAGGATGTATTCCGGTTCATCCAGGCCTGCAGTCGGAAGTTCGACTACATTTTTGCCGGTCCTCCCTATCCCTTACTGGCCCTGGACACGATCCCGGACCTGATCTTTGAGCGGGGTATGCTGCATCCCGGAGGTTGGTTGGTGCTGGAACACAACCCCCATCACCATTTTGAGGATCATCCCCGCTTTTTTCAGCTTCGTTCTTACGGCAAAACCCAGTTCAGCTTCTTTGAGGAGCCGGCTGAGTAGGCATTTTTCCACGGCTCGAATTTGATACATTTGTGCACCCGGTGCGGAAAAAAATCGTGTTATGTCGATTCTGAATACCTTGGCCCAAGGGGTCAGCGACGGATTAAAAGCAACATATGGCTTTGAGGTGGAACCCGACAGCCTCGTATTTCAGCCTACGCGCAAGGAATTCGAAGGAGACTTCACCCTGGTGGTCTTCCCCTTCACGCGGCAGGCTCGGAAAAAACCGGAGGAGATCGGCCAGGAACTGGGCAGCTACCTGAAAGCCAATCTGAAAGAGGTGATCGACTTCAATGTAATCAAGGGGTTTCTGAACCTGAGCCTCAGCGATGCCTTCTGGATCGGGTTTCTCGCCGACCACTTCGAGCAGGAGGATTACGGCCGCCAACCCGCCAACGGCCGAAAGGTCATGGTGGAATACTCTTCTCCCAATACCAATAAGCCCCTCCACCTGGGGCACATCCGCAATATTTTGCTGGGGTGGTCCAGCGCCCGGATCCTGGAGGCGGCCGGCTACGAGGTGGTCAAAGTACAGATCATCAACGATCGGGGCATTGCCATTTGCAAAAGCATGCTCGCCTGGGAAAAATTCGGAGAAGGAGCGACCCCGGAAAGCAGCCATACCAAAGCGGATCATTTTGTCGGCCGGTTCTATGTGCTGTTTGAAAAAAAGTTCCAGGAAGAATACAAGGAATGGCAGGTAAGTGAAACAGGCCAGGCCGTATACCGGGAAAAGGCTAAACCGAACCAGGAAGAAGCGGCATTCTTCAAGTCCTTCAAGAATACCTACTTCAATGAATACTCCCGTTTGGGCAAGGAAGCCCGGGAGATGTTGCTGCAGTGGGAGGCCGGCGACCCGGAGACCGTCGCCCTCTGGGAAAAAATGAACGCCTGGGTCTATGAGGGTTTCGATGAAACCTATCATCGCCTGGGAGTTTCTTTCGATAAAGTGTATTATGAATCCGACACTTATCTGTGGGGGAAAGATCTGATCGAGGAGGGCCTGGAAAAAGAGGTGTTTTATCGCAAAGAGGACGGTTCGGTCTGGTGCGACCTGGAGGACGTCAAACTCGATCAGAAACTGGTCCTTCGCAGTGACGGCACCTCGGTCTACATGACGCAGGACTTGGGTACGGCCCGCATTCGATACGACGATTACGGGGTTGAAAGAATGGTTTATGTGGTGGGGGACGAACAGAATTACCATTTCCAGGTTTTGTTCGAGATCCTCAAAAAGCTGGGCGAGCCTTATGCAGATGGCCTCTATCATTTGTCGTATGGCATGGTAGACCTGCCCACCGGAAAAATGAAATCCCGGGAGGGTACGGTGGTGGATGCCGATGACCTGATCGATGAAGTGGAACGCGAGGCCCGGAAGAACAGTGAAGAAAGGGACACGCTGGATGGTCTCCGACCGGAAGAGCAGGATGAGATCATCCGCCAGATCGGCCTTGGGGCACTGAAATTTTTTATCATCAAGGTGCATCCGAAGAAGAGAATGGTCTTTAACCCCAAAGAATCTGTGGATCTGCAAGGGCAGACCGGCCCCTATGTGCAAAATGCCTATGTGCGCATCCAATCCGTTTTTCGCCATGCGGACAATCCGGACTGGAAAGCCGCAGCGGCCTACGAAAAACTGGAGGATGGAGAGCGGGATCTCTTAAAGAAGGTCCATGCTTACGATCGCATCATCCGGGAGGCGGCGGAAGAATTGGATCCTTCTACCATTGCCAATTACTGTTATGATCTGGCCAAAGGTTTTCATCGTTTTTGGCACGACTATTCGATCCTGCGCGCAGAAACGGATGCGGCCCGGATCTTCCGTTTGCAGTTGAGTAAACTGGTGGGTATTACCCTTCGGAACGGTATGAACCTGCTTGGGATTGAAATGCCCGACCGAATGTAGAAACCATAGCCGGCGTCGGTTTGTATTTTATTGGTGAATGCGGGTGCCACAAATAGATCGGTGCCCCAGTTGGAGGAAAATTATGAAAAGTAATTTGGGAGAACCCAGGAATTTTATTGAGCAATTCATCGAAGAAGACCTCGCCGAGAGCAAACACGGAGGTACGGTGCATACCCGGTTTCCGCCGGAGCCCAACGGCTATCTCCATATCGGGCACGCCAAGGCGATCTATGTGAACTTCACCACGGCTTCGAAATACGGAGGGAAAACGAACCTTCGCTTTGACGATACCAATCCTTCCACGGAAGAAACCCAGTACGTAGAAGCGATCAAGCGCGATATCAAATGGTTGGGTTTCGACTGGGAGGACCGGGAGTACTATGCGTCGGATTACTTCGACGAATTGTACGAATTGGCCCGCAAACTGATCTCCAAAGGGCTGGCCTACGTGGATGACAGCAGCCCGCAAGAAATCGCCGAGCAGAAAGGAACGCCTACCCAGCCCGGCACCGAAAGTCCGTATCGCAGCCGGAGCATCGGGGAAAACCTGGACCTTTTCGAGCGCATGAAGGAGGGGGAGTTTCCCGACGGCTCCCGGGTGCTACGGGCCAAGATCGACATGAGCTCTCCCAACATGCACATGCGCGACCCGGTCTTGTACCGCATCAAGAAAGAGCCCCACCATCGCACCGGCCATACCTGGAACATTTACCCCATGTACGATTTTGCACATGGGCAGAGCGACGCCCTCGAGGAGATCACCCATTCTCTTTGTTCGCTGGAATTTCGACATCACCGGCCGCTGTACAACTGGCTGATCCAGGAACTGGAGATCTTCCCCAGTCGCCAGATCGAATTTGCCCGGATGAACGTTGCCTACGTGATCACCAGCAAACGAAAGCTCAGGCGATTGATCGAGGAAGGTTATGTCGACGGATGGGACGACCCGCGCATGCCCACCATCGCCGGAATGCGCCGCAGGGGATATCCGGCGGCCGCTATTCGCGAATTCTGCGATCGGGCCGGCATCGCCAAGCGGGATAATGTGATTGAATACGAACTACTTGAGTTTACCGTACGGGAAGAACTCAACCGCACCGCCCATCGGGTCATGGGTGTTCTGGATCCTCTCAAAGTGGTTATCACCAACTATCCGGAAGATCAGGTAGAGGAAATGGAGATCGAAAACAATCCGGAAGATGATGATGCAGGCAAGCGAAAGGTGCCTTTCAGCCGGGAGATCTACATCGAAAAAGAAGATTTCAAAACCGAGGCGCCCAACAAAAAGTATTTTCGCATGGCCCCCGGCCGCAATGTCCGGCTGAAGGGAGCCTATATTCTCCATTGCGAGGGATACAAAGCCCATGAGGAGACCGGCGAGATCGAAGAAGTCTACTGTACTTATTATCCGGATAGCCGCAGCGGACAAGACACCTCCGGGATCAAAGCCAAAGGAACCCTCCATTGGGTCAGTAAAGCACATGCTATTCCCGCCCAAGTGAACCTCTACGATCGCCTTTTTCTCGACCCGTCTCCCGATAGCCATCCGGAAAAAGATTTCGTCGAATTTCTGAATCCGGATTCCCTGAAAGTACTGACCGAGGTTTACCTGGAGCCCCGCTTGCAAAAGGCCGAAGCGGGGCAATTGTTTCAATTCATGCGGAAAGGCTATTTCTGCGTCGATGCCGATAGCCAACCGGGAGCCTTGATTTTCAATCGGACAGTAACCCTGAAGGACAGCTGGTCCAAAAAGCGGAAATAAAAAACAGGCTTCCTTTCGGGAAGCCTGCCTGGTTTATGGAATTCTAATTCGGGGGGCGGATTATTTCCACCAGGAACGGATCCGGATCTCCTTGGATTCATTGTCCTCATTGGTCAGAATGGCTACCCGGTTGCAATCGCCTTCGCCATAATCAATGGTGAAGTTTTCGCCGTTTACGGCTACGCTGCGGACTCCTTTACCGATCCATGGGCAGGTTCTGCGGCGCAGAAGGGGCTCGGTAATGGTTGTGGTGAAGGTATTGCCTTCCCGGTCGATGCCACTGGCGCTTCCGGTCAGTTCCATGACGTCATCCAGCCGGGTCCAGGTGTCTGCTCCCTCGATGATCTGATATACCTGATCCAGTTTCCAGGAAGCACTTTCGGCATTCGGGAACAGGACGGTGAGGTCTACGTTGCGGCTGATGGCCGTCAAGCGACCGGCTTCCTCGCTTACATTGGTGAGGACCTTGCTGCCGGTGATCTGAGCGTCATCGATGGAGAAGTCCTGAAAACTTACCGTACGGGTAGCGCCGGGATTGCGGACCGTGTCGCTGTAAACCACCTGGATGATGCCCCGGAAGGTCCGGCCGTTCTTTCCTACGCATCCGTCACCAAAATCGATGGTTTTGGTGCGGGGAAAGCTGCCGTCGTCCGGACTGATGGTGACGTCCACGCATGGCGCTGAGTTATTCTCTTCGGTATCGTCGATCTCGGCTTCCACACTGGCGGTAAGGTCTTCCAGCGTCGTAATATCCATCGCCGTATCCTCGTCCAGGTCGGCATTTGCGGGCGTGTCTTCTGTCTTTTCGCAACTAAAGGTGATCGCTCCGATGAATAGCAAGGCGGCGATCAGTTTCACGGGATTAAATTTCATGGCCTGAGTCATTTTGGTTTGCATTGAAAAATGAAAAGTTTTGTAATTAGCGTCGCGACTGTCCCTTGGATGCCGGAGTTCGATCGAGGTTTAATCGCAAGGGGTTCTTTTTTCAAAAAAAATCGGCAACCGATAATATCCAGGCTCATTTGCCTATTTTGTCGGTATGGATTCCGGAAGGATTATCATACAGGAGGAGCGCTTTGCGCTTACCATCGACAGACTATGTTATGAGCTGATCGAAAGATGTTCGAAGTTCACGGATATCTGCCTGGTAGGGGTGCAGCCCCGCGGAAGTCTTTTGTCGGACCGGATCTTTCAACGTCTCCGCCACCTGGCACCCGACCTGGCCCTGCAATACGGCAAATTGGACATCACCTTTTACCGGGATGACTTCCGGACCCGTCAGAAGCCGCTTCGGGCTTCTTTCACGGATATGAATTTCCTGGTAGAGGGAAAACACGTCATTCTGATCGACGATGTGCTTTATACGGGGCGCACCATTCAGGCTGCCCTCACCGCACTCAACCACTATGGCAGACCTCGGGAAGTAGAACTCATGGTCCTCGTGGATCGTCGCTTCAACCGGGTACTGCCCATACATGCAGACTATGTCGGAATCACCGTAGATGCACTGGAGCATGCCTATGTGAGGGTGGTCTGGCACGAAAAAGATGGTCTGGATCAGGTGGTGCTCTTCCCATCCAAAGAAGCTGCCCAAGGATCATGATAACAGGCGTTCAACAACTCAGCACCAAACATTTGCTCGGGATAAAAAACCTGACCCCCGAGGACATATGGCTTATCTTTGAGACCGCACGGGAGTTCAAAGAGGTGATCAACCGCCCCATCAAAAAGGTCCCCTCGCTCCGGGATGTTACCATTGCCAATCTTTTCTTCGAGAATTCCACCCGGACCCGGATCTCCTTCGAGCTGGCGGAGAAACGCCTTTCCGCGGATATCGTCAACTTCTCCGCCTCTTCTTCTTCGGTAAAAAAAGGCGAAACGCTACTGGATACGGTCAACAACATCCTCTCCATGAAGGTGGACATGGTGGTGATCCGGCATCCGGCACCCGGTGCCCCGCACTTCCTGGCCCGTCACATTGACGCCAACATCATTAACGCCGGCGACGGTACCCACGAGCATCCTACCCAAGCCCTGCTGGACGCCTTTTCCATGGTGGAAGCGCTGGGCGACCTGAACGGAAAAAAGGTGGCCATTTTTGGCGATATCCTCCATTCCCGAGTCGCTCTAAGCAATGTCTTCTGCCTGTTGAAACTGGGTGCAAAAGTACGGGTATGTGGCCCTCCCACTCTGATTCCTACTCACATCTCCGCCATGGGGGTTGAAGTGAGTTACGATCTGGAAGACTCCCTTCGCTGGTGCGATATCGCCAATGTTCTCCGCATCCAACTCGAAAGACAGGATATTCGCTACTTCCCCAGTCTGCGGGAATACGCCCTTTACTTCGGCATCAACCGCAAGCTGCTCGACCGATTGGACAAACCCATTCTGATCATGCATCCCGGGCCCATCAATCGAGGCGTAGAAATTACCTCGGACGTTGCCGATAGCGAACATTCCATCATCCTCCGGCAGGTGGAAAACGGGGTAGCCATTCGAATGGCCGTCCTTTTTCTGCTGGCTTCCTTTCGGGAAAACCCGACCCCGTAAAGAGGGGGGAGTCTTTACCGCGGGCCGTTCAGGCGGGCCCGACAATAAGCCGATAGTCCTCCGGTCGGGTCGGGCATTTCTGCCTTCCTTCACGTTTTGCCAAAGGGAAGATGATTTTTACCCCTTTCAAAATTGAATTATATGGCCGATCTTGCGTGCAAACACTATACTAGGGGGAAGCCGGTGTAAAGAACCATGAATGAACCAAAAGATCTGGCATGAAAGATCTATACAAGCTCCTCCTTATACTAATTACATTCCCAACCTCATTTCTATTCGGACAAGCGGATTGTACCGCTTTGATCGCGAAAGACGTCCAGGCGGGTACCATCCAGGTATTGCATACCCATCCGGAAATCCTGGTGGTGCGGGCTGATTTCACCTATTCCATCGAGTTTCGGAACAGCGAGCGGGGCATTCTCGCCCGGGTGTTCTCGAAAGGAGGAGAAAGTCTCAACCAGGACGACGAACTCATTTTCATCAGTACGACTCAAAACCGGAAAAGTTTCCGCTTCATTGATCGTCCCAGCCCGGACAATGAGGGAGGCAATTCCCAGGTCAACACCCTGCAGTTGAACCTGCAAGCCATCGAGTGGATGGCTGAAGAGGAGATTGCCACGGTTTTCATCAAGAACAACCAGAGTAACCTGATGCGGAAATT
This sequence comes from uncultured Saprospiraceae bacterium, assembly GCA_964640855.1. GTDB lineage: Bacteria > Bacteroidota > Bacteroidia > Chitinophagales > Saprospiraceae > JAJDFU01. Next base: position 48,883 of record CAZXIX010000013.1, on the reverse strand, counting down.
CTCACTCGAATCCGGGCGACGGGGGGATCTGCGGTCTGCAGCCTCCTGTTTTATTGCCCGGCTCGATCGTGGTAGGTTGCCGGCCCTGGCCTCTATGGAGGTGATCGAGGGGCGCCCCGTAGATCTCGCGGCCGATGTACCTGCTATAGCCTCTTCCCAACCTGAACAGCCCGTGTTTACTGAAGAACCGGAAGCCAGGACCCGGGGAGCGGCTGCAGATCCGGAGCTGATGGCTTCCCGGCGGGAATTGGTAGCTACCAAGGAGCGCGTGCGGCAGAAAATTCAAGCCGAAATGACCCGGTTGGCGGCCACCAAAAAACAACTGCAGGAGGAGGTAGCTCAAGCCCGGCAGGAAGCGGCTGCCGCGAAATCCAAATATGCACAGGAAGTTTCCCTGGCCAGAAGCAAGGCAGATTCTTTGATCCGGCTGGCCGAACAAAAAAGCATGGAGGCCGTAAAAGAGGCCCGCGAAGGTTCGGAGAATGAAAAAGCCCGCCTGGCCGCCGAGGTGGCTGAGGCCCGTCAAAACGCAGCCGAAGAGATTCGTCAGGCGGAAATGCAGGCCGCTGACCGAGTGGTTGAGATCCGGGAAAAGGCCGCTTCCGAAATCCAAACAGCCCAGGCCAAGATCCAGGAGGCCCAACAGGATTATGCCACTGAGGTGGAAAGCGCTCGTCAAAATTCGGAATCCGAGCTGGAAGCCATCCGTATCGCTACCAGTCAGAAGATCCAGCAGGCCCGGGAGCGGGCAAGCCTGGAAAGCCAGCGCAGCCTCGAAGAAATATCAACGACCCGCCAATCCCTAAGGGAGCAACTCCTCATGGAGCAGGAAAATGTAGCCAATGAGATCGCTCGCCTTCAGGAGCAACTGGTCATCGAAAAAGAAAAAATTGCCTTCGAAGTAGCCGAAGCCCGTCGTAGAGCAGCCGAGAAAAAGGGCGAAATCGAATCCGATCTGGCCTCCGAAGTGGCCGAAGTCCGGGAGAAAGCGGCCCTGGTAAAAGAGTCCGAGGCAATGGAGCTGAGCAACTTCAAAGAAAAAGTGGCGCTCGAGATCTCCCAGCTTCAGAGCCAGTTGAATGAGGAGCGGCAGAAAGCCATGGAGGAAGTCTCGGCTACGCGCCAGAAAGCGACCGAGGAGGTGATGTTGGCCCGGGAAGAATCCAACCGGACCATCCAGGAAATTCAGCAGGAAGAGGCGCTGAAAATCGAAAATGCCCGAAAACAGGCGGACGCCGAGAAGCAACGCATCGCCCAGGAAGTGGCGCAGGCACGCGCCAATGCCGCGGCCGAGTTGGAGCGGATCGAGAGCGATCTGATGGCCGCACTCCAGCAAGCCCGGCAAGTGGAAGAGCAAGCCCTGGAAAAATCCGCTGCCGCCGTGCTGGAAGCCCGTCGAAAGGCAGAGGAGGAGATCCAACGGACCCGCCAGAATACCCTGAGCCAGGTAGAAGCGGCTACAAAAAAAGCCCAGGAGGCAGAAAAAGTCTATACGCAGGAAGTAAAAGCCCTGCAACAAAAGGCCAAAGCCGAATTGGACCGGATCGAGCAGGAAGCCCAGAATACCCGAAAGGAGATCCTGGCAGAAGAGGAGCGGGAAGCGTCCGTTTCCGCCCAGCAATTGGCTGAAACCAAAAAGGATTTAGCCCGACAGATGGCCGAGATCAAACAAAATGCTGCGGATGAGATAGCAAAGGCTCAGCAGGAAGCGGCTAAAGCCATAGAATCCCTCGAGTTGGATGTTGCGGAGGCGCGCCGGAGCTCCGTCGAAGAAGTATCTCGCATTCAGGAGGAAGAAGCACGGGAATTGCAGGTGTTTCGCGAAAAAGTGAATGCCGAGCGCTTGGCTCTGGAAACCGACCTGGCCAAAGCCCGGGAGGAGTCGGCGGCCGAGTTGGCTGACCTGAGGGAAGAAGCCGCCGAACAACTCAGGGAAGTTCGCGAGAAACTGGTGCAGAAAAAAGAGCTGTATTCCCAACAACTGGCGCAGATCCAGCGGGAACAGGCGGAAGAGTTGGCCGCCGTGCAGGAACAGGGCGCCGCCGAGATCCGAACGGCGAAGGAAGACTTTGCCCGGCAGATCGAAAACGCCCAACGGGAATACGAGCTGGAAACACAGGAATTAAAGACTCAGCTTGAAGTCGCCCGCCGGGAGCATGCTACTCAACAGGAGATGCTGGAAGCCGAAATAGCAGAATCGCGGGCGGAAAGGGACCGGCTTGTCGCTCAATATCAGGAAGAAGCCACCCGGGTACGTCAGGAAAGCCAGGATGAGATCGCCGCCGCCCGGGAGCGGGCGTCCCAGGAAGTATATGAAGCCCGGCAGGAAGCTTTGAAACAGATCAATGCCGTCAAGGAAAACACCACCGCCGAGATCGCTGCCGAAAGACAACGCACCGAAGAACAAAAAAACGCGCTGACCGAACGCTTGCAAAAACTGAACGACCAGATAACCGAGGCGGAAAAAAGGCTCGAAGCACTCAAACAGGAAATCCGGAAATCAGATAACTAGCTCACAACGTGCCGGGGGCTGTTAATAAAATTGAAAGAGTTTGTTTATCCCTCCCCGGCTGTGGATATTTGCCCTTCAATAATATACGGATCCCATGCGCTTTTTTGCTTTGCTCTCCTTTGTTTTGGCTGCCCACATGGGTAGCTCAGCCTCCCTTTTCCAAGCGGAAGGATATCGAATCGAAGTCCAACTGAACGGCTTCCAGGAAACGGAAGCTTACCTGGCCTACTATTTTGGCGATAAACAATACATCAAGGATACAGCCGCCGTCGGAGCAAACGGCACCTTTGTTTTTCAGGGCGACGAGCTCCTGGAAGGAGGCGTCTATCTGGTGGTGCTCCCGCCCGACAATCAATACTTTCAGATCCTTATCGATGAAGAGGAGCAAAACTTCAGTCTGCGCGCCGATCTGAACGACCTGGTCAACAGCATGTCCTTTACAAATGCGCCCGACAATACCCGCTTCAATGCGTACCTGCGTTATCTTGCCCAAAAGCGGCCCGAAGCGACCAGCTTGCAAACCCAAATGGAAGCGGTAGATCCCGATTCCGATGAATATGTCCGTCTGAAAAAAGAACTGGATGCCCTGAACGAAAGCGTACAGGATTACCAGCGTAAATTTGTGGCCGCCGCAGAAGGGAGCCTTTCTTCCGCTTTGGTCCGGGCCAATTTACCTTTGGATGTACCGGAAATGGAAGGGGAAGACGAAGATGAAATTCGCCGGGAAAAATTTCTCTGGACCCGGGCGCATTTCTTTGATCACATCGATCTCTCCGACGAAAGACTGCTCCGTTCGCCGGTGCTTTTTGAGAAAGTAGATATGTTTGTCAATAATCTTCGCGTTCAGCATCCGGATTCCATCGCTGAGGGGGTTGACCAGGTGCTGGCCCGGATGGATCCCAAGGGAGAAAATTTCCGCTTTTTTCTGATCCACTACCTGAACGAATCGGCCAAATCCAAAATAGTCGGCATGGACGCCCTGTATGTCCATCTGGCCAACAAGTATTATGCCACCGGAAAAGCCGATTGGACGGATCCCGAACAGTTGAAGAAGATCATTGACAACGCCCAATCCCTGGAACCTCTGCTGATCGGTAAAACAGCGCCCGATCTGGAACTGCAAACCCGGGAAGGAAACAAAATTCGCCTGCACGAGATGGATTCCAAATACACCATCCTCTACATCTGGCGGTACGATTGCGGCGTCTGCAAAAAGTCGACTCCCGAACTGAAAGCTTTTTACGAAGAGTTTAAAGAGAAGGGCGTAGAGATCTACGCGGTTTGCTTCAAATTTGGCGACGAAGTATCGGGCTGTTGGGATTACATCGAAGAGAAAGGAATTGGCGACTGGATTCACGTTGTCGATCCCTACAACCAGACCCGTTTTTCCCAGACCTATTACATCAAATCCACTCCGCAGTTGTATATCCTCGACAAGGACAAAAAGATCTTGTCCAAGCGCATTGGCGCGGAACAGCTCAAGGAGGTCATGGAAACCATTATCCAGGCAGACGCGGAGGAAGATTTGTCGGAAGAAAAGGGCAAGTAGACTATTAGCGCAGTTTGATCCGATTCATGATCCGGCGGTGCAGCCCCGGCAGAAACCGTTTGATGTAGATGGCAAAGGCTTCTTTTCCGCCCAGGTAGGCTTCCGGCTTTCGTTTGTGGATTATTTTCAAGGCTCGCTCCGCGAATTTTACCGGATCGACCCCTCCGGCCGTACTCTCCGCCATTACGCTGTTGGGCGTACCGTCTCCGCGCAGCGCATTGATCGTAACGTTCGTGCGGACGTAACCCGGGCAGAGTAGGGTGATGTCCACCCGGTATCGCTTTAGTTCGGGGCGGAGGGAATCAAAAAAACCGTGCAGGGCGTGCTTGCTGGCGCTGTAGGTGGAGCGATGGGGAGCCCCGTATTTTCCCAAAACGCTGCTCATGACGACGATCTGCCCGAACCGTTGCCGGATGAAGGTAGGCAAAACAGCCTTGGTCACGGCAACGGTCCCCAGATAGTTCACCTCCATAAGCTTGCGATCTACATCCAACAGGGTATCCTGAGCGAGCTCCCGCTGGGAGATACCGGCATTGTTGATCAGAATATCCAGAATACCGAAGTGCTCGATGATTTGTTCGGCTACCCGCGGCACCTGATCGAAGTCAGCTATGTCCAAAGGGAAGATCTCGATAACGGCCTCCGGAGGGCAATTGTCTTTCACGCGCTCTAATTCCACCTGATTTCGGCTTGATATCGCCAGCTTGGCCTTTTGTTGGGCAAAGGCATATACCAGCCCTTCCCCTATGCCGGAAGAAGCACCGGTAATCCACACCACCTTGTCCTGAAAGTTCATGGACTATTTTTTTCTAAACGGCAAAGGTAATCGGTTTCGGCCATTTGCCTTGCGTGGGCTTCGGGGTGGTCACCGTTTTACGCCATGCGGCTAGTTTTCCACCGTATACGACCTAATCCGTTAAGTTTTGGTTTATTTGTATTCGGGTTTCCTCAAAAGAATATCCTGTCCGTATGAAAACCGTATTTTTTATCCGCCATGCCAAATCCAGTTGGAAAGATCCGGATCTGCGAGATATTGAGAGACCCCTGAATAAGCGAGGATTGCGGGATGCGCCATTCATGGCTAAATTGCTGGTCGGGAAAAGCGGTAAGCCCGACGCGATCATCTCGAGTCCGGCCGTGCGGGCCATCACCACTGCCCGTTTTTTTGCCACGGAAGCGGAAATAGGGAATTCCGATATTGTCGTGGAAAGCGCGCTGTACGAAGCTTTTCCGGGGGATGTTTTTCAGATTCTGCAACGGCAGCCGGACGAGTGGAACTGCCTTTGGGTGTTCGGCCACAATCCGACCTTTACCACCTTGGCTAACTCCTTTTCGGGCGATTATCTCCAAAATGTGCCCACTTGCGGGATCGTGGAGATCCGCACCGAGGTGGATAAATGGGCCGACCTGGCACCCGGTCGGGGAGAAAGGGTCAGCTTTTATTATCCAAAGCAATATTTTGACTGATGGGGAAGGGAGGAATGCTCCTTTTGATCGGGCTTTTGGGAATGATCTCAGCCTGCAGCAGCGAAGAAAAGGCAGACACCATCGATGATCCGGTAATGGTCCAGATACTCACGGATATCCATGTGGCCGATGCTATCTTGCAGGATGTGACAAATGGGGAGCTCAAGGATAGTCTGTACGTTGATTACTACGAGCGGATCTTTCGTCAATACGGCGTGAGCCGGGCCCAATTCGAGCGGACCATAGAGAACGTAAGAAGAGACCCGGAAAAGCTCAATCAGTTGTATACGGAAGTGCTGGATGAACTGGCTCGAAGAGATGCTATCTTAAAGGATTGAATGAAAAACAATCGTATTGCCCTTGTCGGGCGGTCAATGGAGAAACCGATATGGAAAACATCAAGATCCTGATCGTAGATGACGAACCGGATATCCTGGAGTTTCTGGATTACAACCTGAAAAAGGAAGGATATAACGTTTTCGCCGCCTCCAATGGCGAACAAGCCCTGGAGATCGCTCGTCGGGAGATGCCCCAACTGATCATCCTCGACATTATGATGCCCAAAATGGATGGGGTCGAGGTATGCCGTGCCTTGCGGGGCCAGGAAGAGTTCAACAAGGTTCTCATCGCTTTTCTCACTGCCCGGGAGGAAGACTACTCGCATATCGCGGCGCTCGAAGTAGGCGGAGACGACTACATTACCAAACCCATTCGTCCTCGGGTATTGGTGAGCCGGGTGAGAGCCCTCCTGCGGCGATCCGAGCGCAAGGAGGAAAGTTCAGAGGCACCCGTCATCAACCTCGGGGACCTGACGATCGACAAGGAAAAAGTGCGCGTAGTGAAGGGAAAGGAATCCATTGATCTGGCCAAAAAAGAGTTTGAACTGCTGCTGCTTCTGGTTTCCAAACCCGGAAAGGTCTTTTCCCGGGAGGAGATCTTCAATAAAGTCTGGGGTACCGATGTCATCGTCGGTAACCGGACGATCGATGTGCACATCCGAAAACTGCGCGAAAAACTGGGAGACCACTACATCAAAACCATCAAAGGCATCGGGTACAAGTTTGAATTTTAAGGCATGATCAAGAATCCTACGCCTCAACAGATCGCCATTTATTCCAGCGGGCTGCTCACGCTCAGTGGTTTGGTCTTGTACCTCAGCGTGGAAACCCTGGCCATGGGTCTGGCCGATTTTCTGCGCTATCTGATCTGGATCACGATCTTTTTTCTCGCCGCCTATTTCATCAATATTTTTTTTCTGAAAAGATACATCTACCGCAAAGTCAAAGTGATCTATAAGACCATCCATAAACACAAATTAGCCCCGGCGGAAAAGAGTAAAACCATTGATGTCACGTCCAACATCATCGATGAAGTAGAGCGAGAGGTGGTGGAGTGGGCGGATAATCAAGCCAAGGAAATTGAGAAATACAAGGTCCTGGAGGAATATCGCCGAAAATTCGTCGGAGATATTTCCCACGAACTCAAGACCCCCATCTTCAACATACAAGGGTATCTGGAAACGCTGATCGACAACGACCTGCAGGACGAAGAGATCAACATTCCCTACCTGAAAAAAGCAGTCCGCAACCTGAACCGCTTGCAGACCATCGTGGAGGACCTGGAAGGGATCGCCCGCCTTGAATCAGGTGAGCTCATGCTGGAAATGCAGCCTTTTGACATCAAGAAGCTTACGGAAGAAGTTTTCGAGGAACTGGAGATCAAAGCCAGCGAAAAAAATATCTTCCTGGAGTTTAAGGAAGGGGCCTCCAGTTCCTATACCGTACGCGCTGACCGGGAATCCATCCATCAGGTACTGAACAACCTGATCAATAACTCGATCAAGTACGGGGTGGAAGGAGGTCGGACCAAGGTCGGGTTTTACGATATGGACAAATATCTGTTGATCGAAGTAGCCGATAACGGTATCGGTATTCCCAAAAAGCACATCAACCACGTGTTCGACCGGTTCTACCGGGTTGACAAAAGCCGTTCAAGAACCCTGGGCGGTTCCGGTCTGGGCCTGTCGATCGTAAAACACATCATCGAAGCCCACAAACAAACCGTAAACGTACGAAGTACGCCGGAACTGGGCTCAACTTTTGGCTTTACTCTGGAAAAGGCCAAATAAACGCCCCGGCATTTTTCCCTGTTCTATCGTTCTTCTCTGCCTCCGGCAGACAAGCGGTCTCCCTTTCTTCCTACCTTCGCGGCTTTCCTTATTTTTGCACTTGATATGCTTACAGCTTCTTCCATATATATGCAATATGGCGACCGGATCCTGCTCGACGAGGTCGGCCTGGTGGTCAACGATCGTGACAAGCTCGGCCTCGTCGGTCGAAACGGAGCCGGAAAATCCACCCTGCTCAAGATTCTGGCGGGCTACATTTCCCCCCAAAAGGGGAATGTCAGTTTCCCCAAAGACCGGACTCTCGCTTTTTTGCATCAGGATATCGATATCCCCCTCGGCAAGACCATTCACCAGATCGCCGCTTCCGCCTTTGAGGAGGTGGTGGAGCTTCAACGGAAATCGGAGGAATTTCATCGGGAAATGGAGGAGCGTACCGACTACGAGAGCGATTCCTATGCCGAGTTGATCCAGCGATTCACGGAGATCGGAGAACGCCTGGAAACACTGGGTGCCGGTACCATGGAGGCCGATATCGAAAAAGTATTGAAAGGATTGGGGTTCCGGTCCGGTGATTTCCAGCGCCTGGTCGATGAATTCAGCGGGGGATGGCAAATGCGGGCCGAATTGGCGCGCATGCTCCTTCAAAAACCGGATTACCTGCTGCTGGATGAGCCGACCAACCACCTCGATATCGAATCCATCCTGTGGCTGGAAAAATTCCTGCGCAACCATACCGGTGCGGTGATCATCATCTCGCACGATAAAGAATTTCTGGATCGGACGACCGAGCGCACCGTCGAGGTGGAATTGGGCAAACTGTACGATTATAAAGCGCCTTACAAAAAATACGTCGAGCTCAAGGCCGACCGCATGGAAAAACAGCGTTCGGCTTACGAAAACCAGCAGCGGGTGATCGCCCAAAAGGAACGCACCATAAACCGATTCATGGCCAAGGCCACCAAGACCAAGATGGCCCAGTCCATGCAGAAACAGCTGGATAAGATGGAGCGGGTGGAGATCGAAGAGACGGACACCAAGGCTATGAACATCCAGTTTCCAACCTCCCCCCGGGCCGGCCAGGTAGTGATCAAGGCCAACCGTTTATCCAAGAGCTACGACGGACTTCAGGTGCTGAAGGAAGTCGATTTTCAACTGGAGCGTGGCGAACGGGTGGCTTTCGTCGGGCAGAACGGGCAGGGTAAAACCACACTGGCCAAGATCCTGGTCAACCAACTACCGCCTTCTTCCGGAAATCTGGAATTCGGACACAATCTTCAAGTCGGTTATTACGCCCAGAACCAGGCCGATTCCCTGCAACCCAAGCTCACCCTGCTGGAGACCATGGAAATGCATTCTCCACCCGAAATGCGAACCAAACTTCGGGCCATCCTGGGCGCTTTTCTCTTCGCCCAGGAAGATCAGGACAAAAAAGTTTCCGTGCTCTCGGGGGGCGAGCGAGCTCGTCTTGCCCTGGCCTGCCTTTTGCTGAAACCCTTCAATCTACTGGTGCTCGACGAACCGACCAATCACCTGGATATTATCAGCAAGGACATCCTCAAACAGGCCCTGCAGGATTACGACGGAGCCATGATTGTAGTCTCTCACGATCGGGAGTTTTTGAGCGGTCTGACAGACCGGACCCTGGAGTTCCGAGACCGCCAACTCTACAACCATCTCGGCGATGTCAATTATTTCCTCGAGCAGCGGCAAATGGACAATATGCGGGAGGTCGAAAAATCCACGCCCAGCGTTACCGAATCTGAGAAGCCAAAACGGGAGCTATCGTTCGAAGAACGAAAACAGCTGTTGCGCCAGGTAAGTAATGCAGAGAAATCGGTGGAGCGATTGGAAGCTAAAGTGGCCGAAATCGAGCAAAAAATGTCTGATCCTGCCTTTTTCTCTCTTCCTGATAAGGATCATTGGATAGCCAGGTACAAAGATGTAAAATCGCAATTGGAAGAGGCCATGGAGGCTTGGGAACAAGCCCAGGTCGTCCTGGAAGAAGCCGGGGTAAATTGAAGTGATTATGATGAACGGTATCTTCCTATGGCAAGCCGAAGTGGCCGACACTACCTCAGCCGGCTACAAGATCGGCTATCAGATAGGGAGCTGGCTTCCCTTTGTGATTTTGGCCGGGCTGATGATTGCCCTCATCATTCAGGCATCCCGCAACTCTACCAAAGGCCCCGGAAATTAGAATCTCTGAAAATACCCCATATGAAAACCAACCCAGACCTGACTTCCTTTTTTCGTCCGATCATTCGGGAGAATGCCGGCGAAGAAGCCTTCGAGTGGTATGCCTCCGTAGCCGAAAAAATAAGCCAGGACGATAAACTTCGAGACCTGTACATGGCTTTCAGCGCCGTGCCCAGGTATACAGGTAAAAGTCCTCTCCGGTTTTCCGATGAGCAGGCGAGAAAGGCTTTTGAAAACTGGGAGGCCAGCCTGGGTCACTTTGCCCTGGATCAATTCACCCGGATCAGCCTGATCCTGGAACTGCCCGATCTTTCCCCGGAGGTTTTCGAAAAACGCATTCAGACCTTGCTGGATACGGCCGATATGGGCGAACAGGCCGCCATCTTCAAGGGCTTGCCCTTTTTCCCATATCCGCAGAAATGGAAAGCCATAGCCGCAGAGGGCATCCGGACCAACATGGTCAACGTGTTCGACGCTATAGCCCTTGAAAATCCTTACCCGTCCAACCATCTATCGGATGGTGCCTGGAACCAGATGGTCCTCAAGGCGGCCTTCATCCAACGGCCGATCCTGCGCATTCAGGGGGTGGAAAAAAGGGCCAATCCCGAACTGGACCGGATCATATCCGACTATGCCCATGAGCGCTGGGCTGCCGGCAGGTCCATCACGCCGGAGATCTGGCGGGCGGTCACTGCCCATTTTCCCGCCCAAACGGATTATCGGGCCGATATCCGGCATCTGGTGGCGGGATCGGATCTCGACCGCCAGGCCGCAGCCCTCATCCTGAGCCGCGCGGAATCGGATCCCAAAGAGATGACCGAAAAACTGGAAGCCGAAATGGAAGACATCCGTTCCGGAAAATTAAGCTGGGAAACCCTTTCGCAGGAATGGTTCCAAGCTACCGCTGTCTGAAAGCCCGACCTGCCGCCGGCAGATGAAATCTTAAACCTGACACTCAACAATCATGGAAGAGAAACTCAGTATGATCATCGATCCGCACGTGCACATGATCTCACGCACGACGGACGATTACGAAGCCATGGCCCGCGCCGGAGTCGTGGCCGTCATCGAACCGGCCTTCTGGCTGGGCCAGCCGCGGACTTCCCTGGGCTCTTTCAAGGATTACTACATGGCCCTGGTCGGCTGGGAACGATTCCGGGCCAGCCAATTCGGGATACGCCATTACTGCACCATCGGGCTCAACAGCAAGGAAGCGAACAACGAGCCATTGGCCGAACGGGTCATGGAACTGCTTCCCCTCTTCGTTTGCAAGGAAGGGGTTGTTGGGGTAGGGGAGATCGGCTACGACGACCAGACCGAAGCGGAGGACAAATACTACCGTTTGCAACTCGAACTGGCTAAAGAGGCCAATCTGCCCGTACAGATCCATACCCCGCATCGGGACAAAAAAAAGGGTACCATCCGCAGCATGGACGTGAGCGAAGAGCATGGTCTGCCTCCCTCCATGGTTATCGTGGATCACAATAACGAAGAGACCGTAGAAGAGGTCCTGGATCGGGGTTACTGGGCGGCCTTCACGATCTATCCCCACACCAAAATGGGTAACGAACGGATGACGGAGATCGTCAAACAATTCGGTCCCGAGCGGATCATCGTCAATTCGGCAGCCGACTGGGGGATCAGCGATCCGCTGGCGGTACCCAAAACAGCCGCTTTGATGCGCGAACGGGGCGTACCTGAAGCCGACATCATCCAGGTCGTGTACAGCAACGCCCTGAAAGCTTTTGGCCAAAGCGGCCAGATGAAGGAAAGCGACTGGCTGCAGGAAAAAGGAGTGGACCAGCGAGAAAAATATCTCGGCAACACCATCCTGCGCGGCGGGCAGGATCCGAAGGTATCTTCCAGTACCGATCCCTCCGAACTCATTATCAACTGATGGGAGGAAGATTCGGTAGCCATCCCGCCCGGGCCGCCGCCCGCATGATGCGTCCGGCCAATATGGTCACCGCCGCGGCGGATATCCTTGCCGGCTTCGCCATCGCGCACCATTATGCCGGGGAAAGCGCCTATCCCTTCGGATCTCTCGCCGCATTGATCGTTTCCAGTCTGTTTCTCTACGCCGGCGGCATTGTTCTGAACGATGTCTTCGATCACGAACTCGATCAGGTGGAGCGACCCGAGCGACCCCTGCCCAGCGGAGCTATTTCCTTGCGCCTGGCCACCTACCTGGGTATTACCTACCTGCTGTTGGGGGTCGGTTTTGCCGGAGCGGTCGGATGGTGGAGCACCCTGCTGGCCGTCGGGGTTGCTCTGGCAGCCGTTTCCTACGATGCCCTGGCCAAAGCCTCTGCCTTTTGGGGCCCCATATTTATGGGTCTTTGCC